>NZ_CAUM01000052.1 GCF_000350085.1 Mesorhizobium metallidurans STM 2683 | reverse complement strand
GCATAGCGGCCGGCTGTCAAGCGATATCGGCCGGCTGCGAAGACCCAAGGCAAATCGCCGAGGCCTGCACCCTCCTGACAGACTGCTGTCAGCAGGGGTGTGCGATGATGCTTTCATCGAAGCAGAGGAGACTAGTCATGAACGGTTTTACGATTTTGCGCAGCGTGCAGCATTATGTCGGCAAGATCCGCACGATGCGCAACGAAATCCGCACCCAGCGGTTCATGAACGAATTGCCGGCGGACCTCCGCAAGGACATCGGCTGGCCGGACATGTACGCCAGCGGCCGCAGGAACGACAACTGAGGCGATTTTTTGCGGTCAAGATTGGATACCAGCGCTGCAGTTCCCAGATGTAAGTGGCGGGCCTGCCAAAAGCTCCTGACAGTATGTTGTCAGGAGCGGCATGCGATAAAGCGACAAGTTCAGGAGAGACACATGGCCTTCATCCCTGCAAAAGCCTCAGCCTGGTTCGAGATTCCTGTCACCGACATGGCGCGCGCCCGCGCTTTCTATGCGTCGGTGCTGCAGAATGATCTTGCCCTGGAAGAAAGCAGCCCGAACCCGGTCGCCATGTTCAGCGCGCAGGATCGGATGGCATCGGGCCACGTCTACCCCGGAAAGCCGGCAGCACCCGGAACCGGCCCGACCATCCATCTGTCGGTCGCCGCGCCGATCGAGGACGCCATGGAGCGGGTGACGCAAAATGGCGGCCAGGTCGTCTCGCCGGCGATCTCCATTACGGCCGGCACATTCGCCTATTGCCTCGACCCGGACGGCAACAGCTTCGGTCTTTTCGTCTAGGGCCCCCATGGTGAAGAGCTGGAACGACAGGCTGAACACACCGGGCATCAACGGCATCAAGCCGTCGCGGCGCACGGTGGCGGACGTCGTCGAGGGCCAGCCGATGCTGGTGCCGACGGCACGCCAGGTCGATGATTTCATCCGTTCGATTCCCGAAGGCGTGGAGATGGATATCAGAGCATTGCGCACTGCGCTCGCCATCGAGCACGGTGCTGAAGTGACATGTCCGGTCACCATCGGCTATCATCTGCGCACCGTGGCCGAGGCTGCCAACGAGGATCTTCAGCGCGGCATGTCGCTGAGCGACATCTCGCCGTACTGGCGAGTGATCGACGCGAAGACGCCGACAACGAGGAAATTGTCCTTCGGCGCGGAGTTCGTCGCCGCGCAGCGCAAGCGCGAAGGGCTGAAGCCATAATGCATGTCGCCCAAAAGCGGGAAGCGGTTTTGGGATCACGACATGCATAAAGACAATGCCATGTCGCCCAAAAGTGGAAACCGGTTTTGGGACCACGACATGCATAGAGACAACGCCGAGGGACCATACGATGCGCCGCGCCGACAGGCTCTTCCAGATCGTGCAGCATCTGCGCGGTGGCCGTCTGGTCACCGCCCAGAAGCTGGGCACGTGGCTCGAAGTTTCCGAGCGAACCATCTACCGCGACATCGCCGACCTGCAGTCGACCGGGGTGCCGATCGACGGCGAGGCGGGCGTTGGCTACATGATGAGGGAGGGTTTCGACCTTCCGCCGCTGATGTTCACGCGTGACGAGATCGTCGCGCTGGTCGCCGGCGCCCGCATGGTGCGCGCCTTTGGCGGCGCCGCCATGGCGCGCGCCGCCGACGAGGCGCTGGTCAAGATCGGCGCAGTGCTGCCCGACGCCGAAAAGGACCGCATCGCCCGCACCGAGATCCACACGCCGATGTGGGTGGTGAGCGATGCCGCCCGCGAGGCGATCGATCTGATCGAACGCGCCGTGGAAAAACGCCAGGTGCTGACCATCGACTATTCCGACGAGGCCGGCCGCGGCACCGCACGCGACATCAGGCCGCTCGGCCTGTGGTTCTGGGGCAAGGTGTGGACGCTGGTCGCCTGGTGCGAAATGCGCGACGATTTCCGCGCTTTCCGCATCGACCGCATCGCCTCTGTGGTGATTGCAGGCCGCGTCTTCAAGCCGGAGCGCGGCAAGCAGCTCGCCGATTTCTATCGCGCGGTCGAACGCAGCGAGGACTACGGCATGGCGCCGGATCGGGCGGCGCGGACTTGATAGAAAAAACCCGCGCGAAGCGGGCTTTTTCTTGAGAGCGGGTCGTTGGCTTACTCCTCGTCCGCTTCGTCGTCCTTGTCCTTCGACTTCAGCGCCGAAAGCTTGGCGAAGACGGCGCTGGCGTCGAGCTCGGCGTCCTCGTCCTTAGGCCTCTCCGGCGCCGGCACCAGCCGCTCGGTCAATGCCGCCGGCAGCAACGTGTCGCCAGCCGGCTGCGCTTGTTCGCGGCCGCGCGAGGCGCGGTTGACTTCCATGTCGAGGTCGATCTGCGAGGCGAGGCCCAGCGTCACCGGGTCCATCGGCTGCAGATTGGCCGAGTTCCAGTGCTTCCTGTCGCGGATCTGGTCGATCGTCGACTTGGTCGTACCGACGAGGCGGGCGATCTGCGCGTCCTTCAGCTCGGGATGGTTGCGCACCAGCCAGAGGATGGCATTGGGCCGGTCCTGGCGCTTCGACAGCGGCGTATAGCGTGGACCCTTGCGCTTGGATTCCGGCACCCGCACCTTGGGGTCGGACAGCTTCAGCCGATGGTTCGGGTCCTTCTCGGCGCGCGCGATCTCGTCGCGGGTAAGCTGCCCGGTCATGATCGGGTCCATGCCCTTGATGCCCTGCGCCGATTCGCCGTCGGCGATCGCCTTGACCTCGAGCGGATGCAGTCCGCAGAACTGCGCGATCTGCTCGAAGGACAGCGCGGTATTGTCGACCAGCCAGACGGCGGTCGCCTTGGGCATCAGCAGCGTGTTGGCCATTATAAAAATCCTTCTCGTTCGCCCGCGTTCCCGCGCGGGCGGTGGTTTTAGAGCCACCAAAATGGGAAATTCGTGGCCGGTATAACCGCTCTCTTGCCATTTCGCAACGTTTTTGGGCAGCATTCAATCCTGGCGCCACCACGGGCAACCCGGTTTTTCAAAAAATCTCCGACAGTCGGCATTTGCCGATTGTTGGGACCAGGCCTTTCGTCCAGATTTCGGCTTCGATTGCGGTGGCCTGCCCTGAAAAGGGTGGCTGCTGATGATGCGGGGCCAATCGATGATCGAGACCGGACACGCCGTCGCGGCGGAGTTGCTTCCGTTCGCCGTTTCCTATGCTCTGGTGGCAATGCTGCCGGGAGCCAATTTCGCAGTTGTCGCGCAGGCCGGGCTGACCGCTTCGCGCGCGATCGCCCTGTCGGCTGCCACCGGTACCGCCCTTGGCGCGAGCTTGCTGGCGGCCGTCGTCGCCACCGGAGCAGGCATGTTGCCGCCAGGGGGCGTCGCGCACCAGGCGGCTGCCAGCCTCTATGGGGCGATGCTGGTGTTCATCGGCTGGAACTCGATGAGAAGGGCGCTGTCGAGCAGGACCGCGGGGATCAAACAGTCGAAGCCGGCTCCGATCATTCGCCAGTTCCGGCTGGCATTTGTCACGGCGGCTGCAAATCCCGCCACCGCGCTGTTCTTCGCGTCCTCGACGCTGAATTTGGATGTCCACATGTCCGCGATCGCAGTCGCGATGGTGTTTGTTGTTGCGGTCACTTGGTTTGGCCTTGTCGGCCTTTCCATTTCCCAGCCGGCCACGCAGCGATTCTACGGTCGTTTCCGAAAACCTGCTGATATCGTGCTGGGGGGAGCCCTGGTAGCGCTGGGCTTTGCCGCACTTGGCCCCTGAAGCGAAGCATCCGAGCCAACCGATGCAATCGCATGAACTCCCAAAGACAAAGCCCGCCGGACAGCGTCCAGCGGGCTCGGAACCGGCGACGAAAAACTATCAGCGGCGGCTCTGGCTTTTTCGACGGATCCGGCCCTTCGGACCGAACCTGCTCGAAATCAACGCGCCTGACGGGCAATTCTCTCGATATCGCCGCGGTTGATGCCGAGATCGTTGAGCTGACGGGCGTTGAGCTTGTTCAACTCGCGCACGGTCTCGTTGTACATGCGCCAGTTACGGAAAGCGCGGATCGGGTTCATGGCAGTCCTCCATTCGTGGATCATTCGTTTCGATGCCGCTCAAATAGGCATTGCTGCCCAGGAATTGAACAGACGCTTTTGCATGGCCGCAATGCAATTGTTGCAATGCAGCATTAAGCTTTTGTTCAGCCTGTTGGGCGTGCGACTTGGTTCGGTGCGTCAGCCGACGTCGAGCACGATTTTGCCGACATGCTCGCCTTCCTCCATTCGCTCATGCGCCCGCCACGCCTCCTTGAGCGGGAAGATCATGTCCATGACGGGCGCCACCTTGCGCGTGCCGAGCAGTGGCCACACCTGCGCCTCCAGCGCGGCGGCGATTGCCGCCTTGAACTCGACGGTGCGCGGCCTGAGCGTCGAGCCGGTATGGACGAGCCGCTTGACCATGATCTTCGAGAAATCGGCGCTGGCCACCGCCCCGCTCTGCGTGGCGATCTGAACGACGCGGCCTTCCATCGCCGCGGCCTCGTAGTTGCGCGCCACATAGTCGCCGCCGACCATGTCGAGGATGACGTTGGCGCCCTCGCCCCCGGTCGCCTCCTTGACCGCCGCGACGAAATCCTCCTCGCGATAGTTGATCGCGCGGTCGGCGCCGAGCTTCAGGCAGGCGTCGCATTTCTCCTTGCTGCCGGCGGTGGCGACGACATAGGCGCCGAAGGCCGCCGCAAGCTGGATCGCGGTGGTGCCGATGCCTGACGAGCCGCCATGCACGAGCAGCGTCTCGCCTTTCTTCAGGCCGCCGCGCTCAAACACATTGTGCCAGACGGTGAAGTAGTTTTCAGGCACGGCCGCCGCTTCGGTGTGGGTAAAGCCGGCGGGCAGCGGCAGCACGCTGCCGGCATGAACCTTGACATATTCGGCATAGCCGCCGCCCGGCGTCAGCGCGCAGACCCGGTCGCCGACGCGCCAGCGCGATATCTCGTCGCCAAGGGCCGCGACTTCGCCTGCCGCCTCCAGACCGGGCAGGTCAGACGCGCCCGGCGGCGGCGGGTAGGCGCCTTTGCGCTGCTGCACGTCCGGCCGATTGACCCCGGCGGCGCGCACCCGGATCAGGATTTCGCCGGGGCCGGGCATCGGCACGTCACGTGTTTCCGGCTTCAGCACCCGCGGCCCGCCGGGTTCGGAGATTGCAATGGCCGTCATCTTCGCCGGAATCTTCTGTGCGCTCGCCATGAACTGTCCCGTGCCGGTCTAATTGCCGCTGTTTGCATCAGCACCGCTGCCCTATGTATGCTGATTGCCAAATCAGGCAAATGGCCAAACTGAAGTAGCGAACCCGCAATTCACCTCACCAGGGAGGAGCGACGATGGCCATCTTCGACGACGAACCCAAGAAGAAAGCGCGCCCGCACGAGATTGGCCAGGATCTGTCGCTGCTCTCGGTCGACGAACTGTCCGAGCGGATCGGCGTCCTGCGCGATGAGATCGCGCGACTGGAGGCTGAACTCAAGGCCAAGGACACCACCAAGTCGGCGGCCGAGGCGCTGTTCCGCCGCGGATAGTTTCCGCGCAGCGTTTCCGATGCGGAAGCGCCGCCGCCGAAAAGCCTGAAAGCAATCGTCTTCCGACCCTGCACCCAAGCTCCAGCCCGGATCAGCAAATGTTCGCAACATACAGACCGATCCTCTCGCTGCTTCGCGGTACTGCTTTCCTGCTGGCGGCGTCCGGATTGCATGGCCTGCTGCTGCCATTGCGCGGTCAGTTGGAAGGATTTTCGACCGCATCGCTCGGCCTGATGGGCACGGCCTGGGCCGGCGGCTTCGTCACCGGCTGCTTCTTTGCCCCGCGCATCGTGCGCCGCGCCGGCCATGTCAGGGCCTTCGGCGCCTTTGCCGCGTCCGGAGCGATCGTCGCGCTGCTGACCGGGCTGATCATCGATGAATATACCTGGATCCTGCTGCGCGCTTTCACCGGCTTCACCATGGCCGGTGCCTTCATGGTCATCGAAAGCTGGCTGAACGAGAAGGCCACCAACGAGAACCGAGGCACCGTCTTCGGACTCTATATGATGGTGACCTATGCCTCGATCATGGGCGGCCAGATGATCGTTGCCGGCGGCGACGTGAAATCGGCCTCGCTGTTCATGATCACCGGCATCCTGTTTTGCTTGTCGCTGATCCCCACCGCAGTCTCGACACAGTCGCACCCGAAGCCGCTGCAGGACGTCAAGCTCGACGTCAAGGGGCTCTATGCCAATTCGCCGGTGTCGGCGATCGCCTGCGTTCTGATCGGCATCGCCAATGGCGCCTGGGGCACGCTCGGCGCCGTCTACGGCGCCCGCATCGGCATTTCCACCGCCGAGATAGCCCTGATGATGAGCCTGGTGGTCGTCGCCGGCGCCGCCATGCAGCTTCCGGCCGGGCGCCTCTCCGACAAGACGGACCGCCGCTTCGTGCTCGCGGGTGCTGCCTTCGGCGCGGCGTTGTTCGCAATCCTGATCTTTCTGTTCGAACCCCGCTCAAGCGTCTTCGTCATCGTTTTTACCGCCGCCTACGGCGCCTTCGCCTACACGCTCTATTCGATCGCCGTGGCACATGCCAACGACCACGCCAGCGCCGAGGATTTCGTCAAAGTGTCGGGCGGCCTGCTGCTGCTTTATGGTTTCGGCACGATGATCGGTCCGCTGCTGGCCGCCGGCCTGATGGGCTGGATGCGTCCCGAAAGCCTGTTCCTGGCGACCGCGCTCGCGCATCTTTGCCTGGCTGGTTATACGCTGCTGCGCATCAGCCGCCGCGCGCCGGTGCCGATCGAAAACCGCGACGCTTTCAAGACACAGCCGGCCGAGCGTTCACTGACGCCGGAGGCGCTGCGGCTCGACCCGCGCAGAAAAGATGTAACCGACGGTTGAGATTCGAAAGGCTTTGCCTCACAAATAAGGCATGATGTTTTCCGACGCCTTCATGGCGATTGCCGATCCCAACCGGCGCTATCTCTTGGAAGAGCTCCGGCGCGGCCCGAAGACCGTCAACGAACTGGCCGCCGGCTTGCCGGTTTCGCGCCCGGCCGTTTCGCAACACCTGAAGGTGCTGCTCGAGGCCGGATTGGTCAACGCCAAGGCCGAAGGCACAAGGCGCGTCTATACCGTCAGCAATGCCGGCTTCCTGCGGCTCAACCTATGGCTCGACCAGTTCTGGGATGCAGGAGAGCTTGGTTCGCCCGGGGGTTGAAATTCCGCGAAGGCGGCGCCAATCGGTTTCAAGACGGGAGGAACGATGATGGGACGCGAAGCGGCTCTTGCCGCATTGACTGCGGTCAATCTGGTTTTGCTCCCAGGCATCGGGCTGAGGCAGGTTCTACCGGCGAAGGCACAAGACGGCGCAGGCATCCTGCGCGGCAGCGGACTCGAGATTGTCGATCGCGAGGGCCGGCTGCGCTCCAGCATTTCCATTCAGCCAGCGGCGGCGGGCGAGGCCGAAACCGTTTTGTTCCGCCTGATCCCCGAGAACGGCCAGCCCTCGGTCAAGATCAGCGCCTCGGTCACCAGCGCCGGCTTGAGTTTCGTCGGCGGAGACGACAAGAGCTATATCATTATCGAAGCGGAAGGCTCCGAAAGCCAACTCAAGATGATGGAGCTGGACGGCCGCGAGAAACTGGTCGCGCCATAAAGGTGGCGGGCAGGTATCGCTGCGCTTCCTCGATCACGCGGGCCACCGACGGGCGACTTACCATTGCGGCCAAGATGGTGCCCTATCTGGCCCGGGTGTGCGCTACGAGTGCGGCAATAACGGGAC
>NZ_CAUM01000053.1 GCF_000350085.1 Mesorhizobium metallidurans STM 2683 | reverse complement strand
GTCTACGATGTTTATGATAGTCGAGGGCGCCTCGTCACGCGACCAAAAGTCTATCGCACTACTCTGGAGAGACGGCGTCGCGCGGCCCCCGAGAAGTTGGCAAAGGCAGGTGAAATCAGAGTCACTTCCGACGGCGATTCGTGGGTTAACATCTTGTGGCCGTTGTCGGCCGTTGCCGGTTACAGCCAGACATTTTTCGATATTATCGAAGCCGATCCCCGCTACTACGCAACTGGTACGGCCTATCCCGGCGATACGTTCCAACAGATTCGCGTCGAGAAAGACTACCGGCAGAATGTAGCTTCGGAGTCATTCGATTATTTCATCATGTCGGCAGGCGGAAACGACTTTCTTGGGGGTGGCGCGCTGCGGAACCTACTCCGGTGGCGTGAAGAAGGAGACGGAATCGATCCGACAAGCCATCTCAACATGTCGTGGCTGCAAATGAGCCTCGAAACATTGCGCTCCGGGTACCAAGAAATCGCCGATGACGTCCGTTCCACCTCTGGCAGCAAACGGACCAAGATGCTCGTCAACACATACGATTACCCTACACCTCGCCCGGACGGCATTTGGCTTGGGAAACCGTTGATCCAAAAGGGTTACAATCTCAGGACCGACAAGACCCTCATTGATAAGATCATGAAACACTTGGTCGATTCGTTCTATCTCACGCTTAGGCGAGTCAGGCACATAACTGTAGTTGATGTCCGCGATACGGTAAAAGGACGCTGGACGGACGAACTCCACCCCAAGAAAGCAGGCTCAATCGACGTTGCCAAGAAATTCAAGGCCGTCATGGAGGCCTAGCGTTGCTAATAACGTGACCAGTGATTGACGGAAAGGATAGCTGCCAAGCTGATGGATGGCGATGATGGCTTTCCAGCCGAGAAGGTGCGCACACGGGCGACGGAGAAACACTCCTGCCAAGCGCTTTGAGCTGTTGGTACGCCCAAGGGGAATCGAACCCCTGTTCCCGCCGTGAGAGGGCGGTGTCCTGACCGCTAGACGATGGGCGCGTTCAAGAACCGGCGATATAGGCTGACGGCCGGGAAAAAGCAACTGGGCTTCCGACACTCCGGCCGCAGCCGCGATCCGTCGCCGGCAAGCCTACCGTTTCGGCTCGATCAGGTCCCAGAGATTGCCATGGAGATCGGTGAAAACCGCCACCGTGCCATAGGGCTCATGGCGCGGCGCCTCGCGGAACTCGACGCCCTTTTCCAGCATCGTCGCGTGGTCGCGGGCGAAGTCGTCGGTCTCCAAGAACAGGAAGACACGGCCGCCGGTCTGGTTGCCGATGGCATTTCCTTGCGCCTCGTCCGCCGCCTCGGCCAGCAGCAGCCGCGCGCCTTGTCCGTTCGCCGGCGCGACCGTGACCCAACGCTTGCCGCCACCGAGATCGACATCATCGGTGAGGGAAAAACCGAGCTTGCCGACGTACCAGGAAATCGCCTCGTCATAATTCCTGACCACGAGCGCGACTGTCGCGACGCGGCGGCCTTCAGCAAAGCCTGTCATTGTTGCGGGCCCAATTTATTGCAGTCATCTGTTCCGGATTGCGAAGCGCCCGATGATGCGGCGCTCGGCAATGTCATAGACGAAGATCGCGCGGCTGCCGTCGGCCAGCTCGGCGTCGATGGCGACGCGGTTGCCGGAAAGCGACTGGCTGACGATTTTGGCGCCGATCGGCAGCACGATGTCGCCGGTCAGCGGCTCGCCTGCCGGCGCCTGGATGTCGCCCACCGGCAGCGGACTGGCGGGCGGCGCGTTGCGCGCTTTGTAGACAAGTGCTGCGATCACCACCATAAGGGCGAGGAAGAGCAGGCCGAGATTGATGGCCATGAAGCGCACGAGTTTCCTCCGCACGCTTTCGACTTTGGGGTCGAGAGGCTTTTCTTCTTCTTCCTCGGCGAGCGACCTGGCCATGCAAGAATTCCGGAACGATTTTCGATGAGCGCTCATAACGAAGAGGCCCCCGAATTGATAGAGGACCAATTGATAGAGGACCAATTCATAGAGGGCGGATCGACGGTGGTGGTGGCTGGAGCCGATGCGGCCGGCCAGCGCCTCGACCAATGGCTGGCGGGCAAGCTCGGTCCGGACATGTCGCGCAGCCGCGTGCAGATGCTGATAAGGCAGGGCGCGGTCAGCATCGGCGGCAAGCCGGTCGACGAGGCCAAGCGCAAGCTGGCCGCCGGCGACCGCGTCTCGGTCGACATGCCGGAGCCTGAACCGGCCGAGCCGCAAGGCGAGGCGATCGCCCTCGACATCCTCTATGAAGACAGCGAACTGATCGTCATCAACAAGCCGGCGGGGCTGGTCGTGCATCCCGGCGCCGGCAACTGGACCGGCACGCTGGTCAACGCGCTGATCCACCATTGCGGCGACAGTCTTTCCGGCATCGGCGGCGTGCGGCGGCCGGGCATCGTCCATCGCCTCGACAAGGAGACCAGCGGCGTCATGGTCGTCGCCAAGACAGACCGCGCCCACAAGGCCTTGTCGGAGGCGTTTGCCGACCACGGCCGGACCGGCGATCTCAAACGCGCCTATCTGGCGCTGGTCTGGGGTATACCGCCAAGGCCTGCCGGAACGGTCGACGCGCCGCTTGGCCGCGCCGCCGACCGCGTGCGCCGCGCTGTGGTGCCGGAGGGCAGCGACGATGCCCGCCACGCGATCACCCATTTCACCGTAGTCGAGCGCTTCGGCGAAAAGCAGCAGGAATTTGCCACGGCAAGCCTGGTCGAATGCCGGCTGGAGACCGGCCGCACCCACCAGATCCGCGTCCACATGGCCCATATCGGTCATCCCGTCGTCGGCGATCCCGATTACGGCCAGGCCTTCCGCACCAAGGCGAACCGGCTGCCCGAGCCGCTCAAGGGGCGGGTGAAGACATTTTCACGACAGGCATTGCATGCCCGCCTTCTTGAATTCCGGCATCCGACCACCCATCTGACGATGAGGTTCGAGGCGCCGATGCCAAGGGACATGCAGGGACTTGTCGGTGGCTTTCGTAAACTCTGAACCGCTTTCGTCCAGTCAAAACCTGATCGGTAAAACCTGACCGGCGTTGTTCACTTTGGCGTGACACACTGTTTCGTGTTGAACAAATGCTGTCTTTTCTGGTTTTGTTCCTATATAAATCGGTTGTCGCGAGCGAGCCTTTTGGTGCTCGCGTCACATGCCCGCCGCGTTTCGGGGGCATCACTCCAATAGAGAGGGGGCGCTATCATGGCCCAGTCATTACCCAGTATCGTTTCCGGCGAAGGCGGCCTCAGCCGCTACCTGGAAGAAATCCGACGCTTTCCCATGCTTCAGCCACAGGAAGAGTACATGCTCGCCAAGCGTTACGCCGAGCATGAGGACACCACGGCCGCGCACAAGCTTGTCACCAGCCATTTGCGGCTCGTCGCCAAGATCGCCATGGGCTATCGCGGCTACGGCCTGCCGATCGGCGAGGTGATCTCGGAAGGCAATGTCGGCCTGATGCAGGCCGTCAAGAAATTCGAACCGGAGCGTGGCTTCCGCCTCGCCACCTACGCCATGTGGTGGATCAAGGCCTCGATCCAGGAATACATCCTGCGCTCGTGGAGCCTGGTCAAGATGGGCACGACCGCCAACCAGAAGCGTCTGTTCTTCAACCTGCGCAAGGTGAAGGGCAAGATCCAGGCGCTCGACGACGGCGATTTGAAGCCTGACCAGATCGCCGAGATCGCCACAAGGCTGAACGTCTCTGAAGCCGAAGTCGTGTCGATGAACCGCCGCCTGTCGGGCGACGCTTCGCTCAACGCGCCGATCCGGGCCAGCGAAGGTGAATCCGGCGAATGGCAGGACTGGTTGGTCGACGACCACGAAAGCCAGGAAGAGATGCTGATCGAGCAGGACGAGTTGGAAAACCGGCGCGGCATGCTGTCCGGCGCTCTTGCCGTGCTCAACGACCGCGAGCGGCGCATCTTCGAGGCGCGCCGCCTGGCCGAGGAGCCGCTGACGCTGGAAGAGTTGTCGGCCGAGTTCGACATCAGCCGCGAGCGCGTGCGCCAGATCGAGGTGCGCGCCTTCGAGAAGGTGCAGGACGCGGTCAAGGCCGCGGCCAAGCGCCAGATGCAGGCCCTGCGCACCATCGAGGCGCAGCCGGCGGCGTAACACGCTCCTGGCAGGATTATACAACGGCGGCGTCAGGAGACTGGCGCCGCCGTTTGTCTTTACCGGTTCCACCAGCGTCGGCGCTGCCCCTCATCTGCCTGCCGGCATCTTCTCCCCGTGAACGGGGAGAAGGGGCTGGCCGCAACCTTGGCTCCGTCTCTGCAACGTTGGGAATTGGCGAAATCTTCGGCGGAAGCATCTTTCTCCCCGTCACTATACGGGGAGAAATGTCCGGCAGGACAATGAGGGGCGGCGCTGATTTCCCAGAAGACGCAGCGCCGTCTGCTGACGACCCGTTCAAAGCCCATCCAGCGGAAACTTCAGATACCGGCGGCCATTGGCTTCGGGTTCCGGCAGGCGGCCGCCGTTCATGTTGACCTGCAGCGCGTGCAGGATCAGTCTCGGCATCGGCAGCGTCCTGTCGCGCGCCTCGCGCAAGGCGACGAAATCTGCCTCGGTCCTGCAGGCGGCGACATGGATATTCCCCACCTTCTGCTCCGCCACCGTGCTTTCCCATCGCGCTTCGCGCCCGCCGGCCTGGTAGTCATGCCCGACGAACAGGCGCGTCTCCTCCGGCAGCGCCAGAATGTCCCGGATCGAGCGCCACAGCCGCGCGGCGCTGCCGCCGGGAAAGTCGGCTCTCGCCGTGCCGCTGTCCGGCATGAACAGCGTGTCGTGGACGAAGGCCGCATCGCCGATCACATAGCTGATGGAGGCCAGCGTGTGGCCAGGCGAGAAGAGCACCCTGACGGGGAGAGTTCCGATCCGGAAGGTCTCGCCATCGGCAAACAGCCTGTCCCACTGCGAACCGTCGGCGGGAAAATCCGGCCAGTTGTAGATCGCCTTCCACAATGTCTGGACGTCGACGATCCTGTCGCCGATCGCCGTTGGCGCTCCGGTCCGCTGTTTGAGATAATGCGCGGCCGAGAAATGGTCGGCATGCGGATGGGTGTCGAGGATCCATTCGACGCTCAACCCGCGCTCCCTGACGAAGTCGAGCAAGGCGTCGGCGCTCTTCGTGCCGGTTGCCCCGGACCTCTCGTCGAAGTCGAGGATCGGGTCGATGATGGCGCATCGCTTCGTCGTCTGGTCGGCGACGACATATTGGATGGCCCCCGTCGGCTTGTCGTAGAAGCCTCTGACCTGTGGCTTCGCCAAAGCTACGTGCAATTCCAGCTTCCTCAAACCAACGCCCGGCAGGAATGATTTTCTCTGCCGGAACCCGAGAGGAGCATGGTTGTCCACTCGGGTGGGGTCAGTCAAGCATCACTTGCCCCGCAAGAGCGAGAAAGCCAAAAACTGTTCCGAAGCGCGGGTCAAGCAGAAGGCTGCTTGGTCTTCCTGAGATAGGGCAGGATCGTCTCGTAGGCGCCGAAACGCTTGATCGCGTCTTCGTTGGAGACGGCGGCGGTGATGATGACATCCTCGCCCTGCTTCCAGTTCGCCGGCGTCGCCACCTGGTGCTTGGCGGTCAATTGCATGGAATCGATGGCACGCAGGATCTCATCGAAGTTGCGGCCGGTCGTCATCGGATAGGTGAGGACCAGCTTGATCTTCTTGTCGGGACCGACGACGTAGACCGAACGCACCGTCGCGTTGTCGGCCGGCGTGCGGCCTTCCGAGGTCTCGCCGGCGCCCGCCGGCAGCATGTCGTAGAGTTTGGCGACCTTGAGATCCCTGTCGCCGATCAGCGGATACTGCACCGAATGGCCGGTCGCCGTCTTGATGTCGTCCTGCCATTTGGCATGGCTCGCGACCGGATCGACGGAAATGCCGATGATCTTGACGTTGCGCTTCTTGAACTCGCCTTCCAGCCCGGCCATCGTGCCGAGTTCCGTCGTGCAGACCGGCGTGAAATTCTTCGGATGGCTGAACAGCACCGCCCAGCCGTCACCGATCCATTCATGGAAGCTGATCGGCCCGTGCGTGGTGTCGGCGGTGAAATCCGGTGCGATGTCGTTGATACGAAGGCCCATGGCGTGTCCCTACCCTGTCATTGCAGATTGCGGCCGGCACTGAGCGCAAACGCCGCCTTTGCCCTTCTACCACTCCGGCGTCATCCTTCAAACGCCTTTTGCAGCCGGCATTGGCGTCGGCGGTGAAAAATTTTTATCTTTTTCGGCAAATGCGACAGGAATTTCCGCCGCGAGTGGCGACCTCGCCGGCTCAGGCCTTCTTCACCGCCAGCGTCGTCGCCAGATCCTCCATGCGCTGGGCCAGCGCCCCAAGCGCGCCGGTCAGCGCGCTGTCGTTCTTGTCGGCCTTGGTCAGCGCGTCGTCGCGCGTCTTGCGCAGCGTCAGCACTTCCGTCTCCATGCCCTTGACCCGCTTTTGCAGCTCGGAAAGCTCGTCCATGACCATGATGCCGGCCATCACGGTCAGCCTCTGGTCGCCGATCTCGCCGAACGAATCCTTCAGATGCAGGACATAGCGGTCGAAGCGCTCGGCAAGGTCGATCAGATGCTCTTCCTGGCCCTCGTCGCAGGCCATGCGATATTGCTTGCCGTCGATGGAAACCGTGACTTGTGCCATTGGGCCAGCCCCTATCTGTCCAGCACGGCGCGGATGGTTTCCATGGCGGTCACCAGCCGGCGCGAGACTTCCTTGTTGGCATCCTCCAGCCGTTCGGCGCGCGCTTCGGAATTGTCGAGTTCCTGCGCCAGCCGCGAGCGGTCGGCGTTCATGCGCTGCACCTCTGCCTCGGCCTCCGAATAGTCCCGCTCGTGTTCGAGCTTGACCGCGACAGCGTTTTCCAGCCCCTCGATGGCTTTACCCAGCCTGGCGATAACTTCTTTAAGCGTCGTTTCCCCGGTCATGGCTTTCGTCCTGCGCCCTGCCCATCACCGAATCATTCACGTTCAGAACGCGTTATGTCGGAAACATTACGCGCCGTGTGAAGGCGACGTCAATAAAGCTCTCGCGACTGTCCCCTGCTAACGCTAATGTAGCGGGGTTACGGCATCACAAGACCGGCAAAAACGCACCGATTTGTTGACTCAAGGGCCGCGCCTGCTATGTGTCGCGCACCCCTTCCAAGGCCTCTCCCAAGGCCCCAAACCCCCACCCCGGAGGAACGATGACGTCGCGTGAACAACATGACCGGATGGCAAATGCGATCCGTTTTCTTTCCATGGACGCCGTCGAGAAGGCGAATTCCGGTCACCCCGGCCTGCCCATGGGCTGCGCCGATATCGCCACGGTGCTGTTCACGCGCTTTCTGAAATACGATCCGAAGAACCCCCACTGGCCCGACCGCGACCGTTTCATCCTGTCGGCCGGGCATGGTTCGATGCTGCTCTATTCGCTGCTTCACCTGACCGGCTACGAGGACATGACCCTCGACCAGATCAAGCACTTCCGCCAGTTGGGGTCGAAGACCGCGGGCCATCCCGAATACGGCCATGCCACGGGCATCGAGACGACGACCGGCCCGCTCGGCCAGGGCCTCGCCAATTCGGTCGGCTTCGCGCTCGGCGAGCGCATCATGAACGCCGCCTTCGGCAACGACCTCGTCGACCACTACACCTATGTGCTGGCCGGTGACGGCTGCCTGATGGAGGGCGTCAGCCAGGAGGCCATCGCGCTTGCCGGGCACCTCAAGCTCAACAAGCTGATTGTCTTCTGGGACAACAACAACATCTCGATCGACGGGCCGGTATCGCTGGCCGACAACACCGATCAGGTCGCCCGCTTCCAGGCCTCCGGCTGGAACGCCAGCCACATTGACGGCCAGGATCCCGAAGCGATCGCCTATGCCATCGAGGCTGCCCGCCACTCCGACAAGCCGACGATGATCGCCTGCAAGACCACCATCGGCTTCGGCGCCCCGACCAAGGCCGGCACCAACAAGGCGCATGGCTCGCCGCTCGGCGCCGAGGAAATTGCCGGCGCGCGGAAGTTCTTCAACTGGGATTCACCTCCCTTCGAGATTCCGGCCGACATCCTCGATGCGTGGCGCACCGCCGGCGAGGCTGGCGCCAAGCCCCGCACCGACTGGGAAGGCCGCCTCGCCAAGGCCGACGCCAAACTGCGCGGCGAATTCGAGCGCCGCATCGCTGGCAAGCTGCCTTCGAATTTCGATGCCGTCATCGCCGACTACAAGAAGAAGCTCTCGGCCGACAAGCCGAAGGTCGCCACCCGCAAATCGTCGGAGATGGCGCTGGAAGTCATCAATGGCGCGGTGCCTGAAACCATCGGCGGCTCTGCCGACCTGACCGGTTCCAACAACACCAAGACCAGCCAGACCAAGAACATCACCCCGGACGATTACGGCCAGCGCTATGTCCACTATGGCATCCGCGAGCATGGCATGGCCGCGGCGCTCAACGGCTTGACGCTGCATGGCGGCCTCATCGCCTATGGCGGCACCTTCATGTGCTTCTCCGACTACGCGCGCCCGTCGATGCGGCTTGCCTGCCTGATGGGTATCCGCTCGATCTTCGTCATGACCCATGATTCCATTGGTCTCGGCGAAGACGGCCCGACCCACCAGCCGGTCGAGCATCTGGCGGCACTTCGCGCTATTCCGAACCACAATGTCTTCCGCCCGGCCGACGCGGTCGAAACCGCCGAATGCTGGCAGTTGGCCCTCGAGACGGAAAAGACGCCGTCGACGCTGGCGCTGACCCGGCAGAACCTGCCGACGGTGCGCACCGAATACTCGGCCAAGAACCTGAGCAGCCTGGGCGCCTACGAGTTGGCTCCGGCTAGCGGCGACGCGGCGGTGACGATCTTCGCCACCGGTTCCGAGGTCGAGATCGCACTGGCTGCCCGCGAACTGCTGGAGAAGCATGGCCACCCGACCCGCGTGGTCTCGGTTCCCTGCTTCGAACTGTTCGACAAGCAGAGCGACGACTACCGCAAGAAGACGATCGGCAACGCGCCGATAAGGATGGCGATCGAAGCCGGCATCCGCCAGGGCTGGGATCATCTCATCGGCATCGACGGCATCTTCATCGGCATGACCGGCTTCGGCGCTTCGGGCTCGATCGAACAGCTCTACCCGCATTTCGGCATCACCGCCGAGGCCGCTGCCAAGGCGATCGAAGCCCGCCTGCACGGCAAGTAAGGGATCGAGGCACCGCGAAATCGCGCAAAGCGGTTTCGCGGGGCTGGCCTAACCTAATCGATTTAAATCCATGTCGCTGCGGCTGGATTCTTTCCGTCTCCGCCGCTATGAAGCTGCGGACCAAATTGCCTTCCAGCTCCCAGGGAGAGAAAAATGACCGTCAGAATTGCCATCAACGGATTCGGCCGCATCGGCCGCAACATCCTGCGCGCCATCCATGAATCCGGCCGCAAGGACATCGACGTCGTTGCCGTCAACGACCTCGGCCCGGTCGAGACCAACGCGCATCTCTTGCGCTACGACAGCGTGCATGGCCGCTTCCCGCATGAAGTGACGGTGTCCGGCGATCAGATCACCGTCGGCAAGGAGAAATTCAAGGTCACCGCGATCAAGGATCCGACGCAGCTGCCGTGGAAGGAACTCGGCATCGACATCGCGCTCGAATGCACCGGCATCTTCACCGCGCGCGACAAGGCCGCCGCGCACCTGACCGCCGGCGCCAAGCGCGTCATCGTCTCGGCCCCGGCCGAAGGCGCCGACCTCACCGTCGTCTATGGCATCAACCACGACAAGCTGACCAAGGACCACATCGTCATCTCCAATGCGTCGTGCACCACCAACTGCCTGGCGCCGCTGGCGGCCGTGCTGCACGACGCCGTCGGCATCGAAAAGGGCATGATGACGACGATCCACTCCTACACCGGCGACCAGCCGACGCTGGACACGATGCACAAGGATCTCTACCGCGCCCGCGCCGCGGCCCTGTCGCAGATCCCGACCTCGACGGGTGCCGCCAAGGCGATCGGCCTCGTGCTGCCCGATCTCAAGGGCAAGCTCGACGGCATCTCGATCCGCGTGCCGACCCCCAACGTCTCGGTCGTCGACTTCAAGTTCATCGCCAAGCGCTCGACCACCGTGCAGGAAATCAACGAAGCGGTGATCGCCGCTTCCAACGGCAAGCTGAAGGGCATTCTCGGCGTCACCCACCATCCGAACGTGTCGATCGACTTCAACCACGATCCGCATTCCTCGGTCATGGCGCTCGATCAGACCAAGGTGATGGACGGAAACTTCGTTTCGGTGCTGTCCTGGTACGACAATGAATGGGGCTTCTCCAACCGCATGGGCGACACATCGGTCGCCTTCGGCAAGACCATCGCCTGATCTCTTCTCCTCGCGACCTGAAAACGCCCGGCTTCGTCCGGGCGTTTTCATTGGAGCGCCGCAGGTGCAGCGGCCGGCACGATTGTGCTCTGAGCGTCAAAACCTGCGAAAATCAGCGGCATAGGCCAAAAAGCCGCCCTCCCGCCTTGCACTGGTCACGTCTTCGCCTCACTCTCCCGCAATTCGAGAGGGACACGAATGTGAGGGGCAAATTCGGATGGAGCACGCGATCTATCTCGTAACGCTGGTCGGCACCGCGCTCGTCGTTGCCGCCGCGTTTTCGAGCCTGATCGCCTTCCGCTTCGGCGCCCCTCTCCTGCTGCTGTTTTTGTGTATCGGCCTCGCCACCGGAACCGACGGCCTCGGCATCGAGTTCGACAATGCACGGCTGGCTTATTTTGCCGGCTCACTGGCGCTGGCCGTCATCCTGTTCGATTCCGGCTTTGGCACGCCGCTCAACGCCTTGCGGCAGGCGGCAGGGCCGGCGCTGTCGCTGGCAACGTTCGGCGTGTTACTGACCACCGGCCTGTTCGGTGCCGCCGCTCACTATTTTCTCGATCTCACCTGGCTGGAATCCTTCCTGCTGGGGGCTGCCGTCGCCTCGACCGACGCGGCGGCGGTCTTCTTCCTGTTGCGCGCCGGCGAGATCAATCTGCGCGAGCGTGTGCGATCCACGCTCGAAGTGGAGTCCGGCACCAATGATCCGATTGCCATTTTCCTGACCATCACCCTGGTCGAGCTCATCGCGGCTCACGCCAACCCTGAAGCCAAGATGCTGGTCACCGACCTTTTCCTCGGCTTCCTCATCAATATGGGACTTGGCGCCGTTGTCGGCGTGCTCGGCGGCCTCGCCATCGTGCGCCTCGTCGACCGGCTCAATCTCGATCACGGCCTGCTGCCGATCTTCGTGCTGACACTGTCGTTGATGGTGTTTGCCGCCGCCGGTGCCATTGGCGGCTCCGGTTTTCTGGCGGTCTATCTCGCCGGCCTGGTTGCCGGCAATTCAGACATCCGCGCCGTCACCATCCTCAAGCGCTTCCAGGACGGCATGTCGTGGCTGGCGCAGATCATCATGTTCCTGATCCTCGGCCTGTTCGCCACGCCCTCGCAATTTCCGGCCATCCTGGTGCCGGCGGTGCTGCTTGGCCTGTTCCTGATCTTCGTCGCGCGGCCGATCGCCGTCTGGCTCTGCCTGATCCCATTTCGCCTGCCGCGCCCTGAGATCGCCTTCATTTCCTGGGTCGGCCTGCGTGGCGCGGTGTCGATCCTGCTCGCCATCACCCCGGTACTCGGTGGCCTGGATAACGGCCGCTTCATCTTCAATATCGCCTTCATCATCGTGCTGGTGTCGCTGGTCGTGCAGGGATGGACCGTCGGCCCGCTGGCGCGCCGCCTCGGCCTGATCGTGCCGGCCCGCCTCGGTCCACTGGACAAGGTCGAGCTCGAACTGCCGGGTTCCGCCCATCACGAACTTCTCGCCTACCGCGTGGCGCCCGGCAGCCCGGTGGCGCGCGGCGAGCGCATTCCGCGCTGGGCGCGGCCCTCGCTGGTGCTGCGCGACGGTCGCTCGATGCGCTTCCAGGACATGGGCAGGCTGACCGCCGGCGACCACGTCTACATCTTCGTGCCGGACCGCTATCCGCGCCTGCTCGACAAGCTGTTCGCCAGCCGGGCCGTGGTCGATCCCGAGGATGCGGATTTCTTCGGCGCCTTCGCCGTCGACCCGGCGCGTTCTGCCGCGGAACTGGAAGCCGCCTATGCGCCTGGCCTGACCGAGGAGGAACGCAAGCTGACCGTCGGCGCCCTGGTGACGGCGCGGCTCGGCGGCCACGCCGAATACGCCGACCGCGTGCTGCTTGGCCCGATCGAATTGATCGTCCGCGACGTCGACGACAAGGGCAGGATCACGGGCCTTGGCCTTTCCTTCGAACCGACCGCACCGGTGGCGCGGGTGCCGGTGTTCCTGAGCGCCGGCGAGATCGGTGACCGCATCGCCGCCTTCGTCCGCAATTGGCGCAAGCCGCCGCCCGAAGCGCAGATTGGCGAGACGCCAATTGCCGAGGCACAGGCGGACGCGAAACCGACACCGGAACCAGTCGCCGAAAAGGCAGCGACCGAGAACTGACTACTCCGACCCGGGCGGCCGGCGGTCATATTTTCCATCTGGCCCGACCGCGGGTCTTGCATCATCGTTGGCGCGGGGTATGGTCCCGGCGATTTTCGCGAAAGGGATCAGCATGGCCGGCTTCAAGACACTGGATCACATCGGCAATATTGGCGGCAAGCGCGTGCTGGTGCGCGTCGACCTCAACGTTCCCGTCGCCGACGGCAAGGTCACCGACGCCACCCGTATCGAGCGCATCGCGCCGACCATCGCCGAGCTGTCCGGCAAGGGCGCCAAGGTCATCCTGCTTGCCCATTTCGGCCGCCCCAAGGATGGCCCCACTCCCGAATTCTCGCTCGAGCCGATCGCCCGGGCGACGGCGGAGGTGCTTGGCCGCCCCGTCGGCTTTGCATCCGACTGCATCGGCGACACGGCCGCAAGCGCCATCGCCGCCATGGACAAGGGCGACGTGCTGCTGCTTGAAAACACCCGTTTCTACAAGGCCGAGGAGAAGAACGACCCGACCTTCACC
Source organism: Mesorhizobium metallidurans STM 2683 (assembly GCF_000350085.1). Taxonomy (GTDB): domain Bacteria; phylum Pseudomonadota; class Alphaproteobacteria; order Rhizobiales; family Rhizobiaceae; genus Mesorhizobium; species Mesorhizobium metallidurans. The sequence continues at coordinate 3,888 of NZ_CAUM01000053.1, read as the reverse complement.
GAAAAGCTAGCCGCCAATGGCGACATATTCGTCAACGACGCCTTTTCCGCCGCGCACCGCGCCCATTCGTCGACGGAGGGGCTGGCGCAGCTTCTGCCGGCCTTTGCCGGGCGCACCATGCAGGCCGAACTCGACGCGCTGGAAAAGGGCCTCGGCAATCCTGTCCGTCCCGTCGTCGCCATCGTCGGCGGCGCCAAGGTCTCGACCAAGATCGACCTCTTGATGAATTTGGTGAAGAAGGTCGACGCGTTGGTCATCGGCGGCGGCATGGCCAACACCTTCCTTGCCGCGCGCGGCATCGATGTCGGGAAATCGCTCTGCGAGCACGACCTCGCCGGCACCGCCAAGCAGATCATGATCGAGGCGGCCGAGGCCGGCTGTGCCATCATCCTGCCGGTCGACGGCGTCGTCGCGAAGGAGTTCAAGGCGGGCGCTGCCAGCCAGACCGTCGCCATATCGGAAGTGCCGGCCGACAGCATGATCCTCGATGTCGGCGAAAAGACCGTGAAGACCGTTGTCGAATGGATCGACCGCGCCGCGACTCTGGTCTGGAACGGCCCGCTCGGCGCCTTCGAGATCGAACCGTTCGACCATGCGACGGTTGCGGCAGCCAAGCACGCAGTGGCGCGCACCAAGGCCGGCAAGCTGGTCTCCATCGCCGGCGGCGGCGATACGGTGGCGGCCCTCAACCACGCCGGCGTCGCCGACGATTTCACCTATGTCTCGACCGCCGGCGGCGCCTTTCTCGAATGGATGGAAGGCAAGCCTTTGCCCGGCGTCGACGCGCTGAAGCCCTGAAACGAGAGCGCTAAAGCGGCGCTTGCGACTTTCAATCGATTCGCGCTTGCCGCGGCTGAACGGTTCGACTTGAACCTCCCTCGCGCTAATGTTCTGCTAGGCGCGGACCAATTCAAGGAGAACCACAATGAGCGAACGTCTCGAGGATATCGCCGCCGCGATCGTGGCAGATGGCAAGGGTCTGCTGGCTGCCGACGAAAGCTCCGGCACCATCAAGAAGCGCTTCGACGTCATCGGTGTGGAATCCACCGCCGACAGCCGCCGCGACTATCGCGAGATGATGTTCCGCGCCTCCGACGCGATGACCAGGTACATTTCCGGCGTCATCCTCTATGACGAGACCATCCGCCAGAAGGCCGCCGACGGCACGCCGCTGGTCGACATTATCAAGGCTTCAGGCGCCATCCCCGGCATCAAGGTCGACGCCGGCGCCAAGCCTCTGGCCGGCTTCCCCGGCGACACAATCACCGAGGGCCTCGACGGCCTGCGCGAGCGCCTCGCCGACTACTACAAGATGGGCGCCCGCTTCGCCAAATGGCGCGCCGTGATCGACATCGAAATTTCCAAGGGCGTGCCTTCCGCCACCTCGATCGGCTCCAACGCCCATGCTCTGGCCCGTTATGCGGCACTTTGCCAGGAGGCCGGCATCGTGCCGATCGTCGAGCCGGAGGTGCTGATGGACGGCGCCCACGACATCGCCACCTGCTACGAGATCAGCAAGGCCACGCTGATAAAGCTCTACACCGAACTCCATGCCGCGCGCGTCGTGCTGGAAGGCACCATCCTGAAACCGAACATGGTGCTGGCCGGCAAGAAATCGGGCAAGGTGAGCAGTCCGGAAGAGGTCGCCGAAAAGACCATAAAACTGTTCCGCGAGACGGTGCCGGCGGCGGTGCCGGGCATCGCCTTCCTCTCCGGCGGTCAGGAGGACGAGGAAGCGACCGCCAATCTCAACGCCATTAACGCCATCGGCCCGCATCCGTGGAAGCTGACCTTCTCCTATGGCCGCGCCCTGCAGGCGGCCCCGCAGAAGGCATGGAGCGGCAAGGCGGCGAATGTCGCCGCCGGCCAGGCCGCCTTCGCCCATCGCGCCCACATGAACCATCTGGCGGCGCTTGGAAAATGGCAGCCGGCGCTGGAAAAGGCCGCCTGAGCGGACATTTTCCTTGTTATCTCAACCCGGGCCTTGCGCCCGGGTTTGTTTGATACGAAGCCGCGATCACGTTCCTGCGTGAGAAAACGTCGCCAGCCGTGTCGGCTTGGTTTCCTGCTGAACGTCCTCTGGGAGAAAAGAGGAGCAGGCTCATGCCAAGCAACAAGACCGTTTCACGCGAAGACTGGTTCCAGGCGCACAAGGCGCATCTGTCGCGCGAGAAGGAATTGACGCGGTTTCGCGATCGCATCGCCGCCGAACGCCGCGAATTGCCGTGGCTGAAGATGCGCAAGGATTATGTCTTCGAGACCGAACAGGGGCCGAAGAAACTGGCCGGCCTGTTCGCCGGCAAAAGCCAGCTGATCGTCTATCACTTCATGTTCGGGCCGGGCGCCGACTACCGCTGCGAAGGCTGGTCCTTCCTCGCCGACCACATTGACGGCGCCAACCAGCATCTGAAGCACCACGACGTGTCGCTTGTCGTGGTGGCGCGAGCGCCCCTGGCCGAACTGCTGCCTTACAAGCTGCGCATGGGCTGGAAGTTCGACTGGGTGTCGTCCTACGCCTCGGATTTCAACTTCGACATGCAGGTTTCCTTCACCGACAAGCAGATCGCGGCTGGTGACACCACCTACAATTTCGACCAGCGCCCGCGAAAATCGAAGGATCTTCCCGGCGCCAGCGTGTTCTACCGGGATGAGGCCGGCGACATCTTCCTGACCTTCATGACACGCGCCCGCGGCGGCGACCCGCTGATCGGCGCCTATCACTATCTCGACATGACGCCGAAGGGCCGCAACGAAACCGGCCCCTATCACGGCCTGATGGACTGGGTGCGGCTGCATGACGAATATCAGGACAAGTCGAAATCGCAGGAGAGCTGTTGCGGCTGACAGGACAGGCCGCCGCCGGGTCGTTCACCTGAGGCTTCACATGCGCTAAGGCTGTTGCAATGCAGCGCCTTCCAGCCCTCCTCACCTGGCTCGCCTTCCCGGTCTATATCTGGCAGGGGCTCGGCGTGCGCCGCCGCACCACCCGCATGCTGCCGGCGCAGGGGCCGGTCATGCACGAGATAGCGGGCAAGGCGCCGGCGATCTCGCTGCTGGTGCTGGGCGATTCCTCGGCTGCTTCGGTCGGCATCGGCCATTCCGAAAATGGGCTCGCCGCGCAATTGGCTGTTCTGATCTCGCTACAGACCGGCCAGGCCGTGCGCTGGCGGGCGGCCGGCTTCAATTCCGCGACATCAGGCCAGATCCGCGACCACGTGCTGCCCAATCTGTCGGCCGATCCGTGGACGCATATCGTGCTTGCTATCGGCACCAACGACACCAAGAACTTCCATTCGGTACCACGCTTCAAGAAGGAATTCGGCGGCCTGCTCTACGCGCTGCGCGCCAAATGGCCGGAGGCGCGTGTCGTGTGGTCGCCGGTGCTGGAATTCACCCGGGCGCCGGCGATGCCGCCACTGCTCGGCAAGATCCTTGAAATCCGCGCCGTCGAGATGAACCGGATGGGCGAGCGCCTTTGCTTCGAGCGTGGTGCGGTACCGGCGCCGCGCCTGCCGATCACCGACCCGCAAGCCGGCTTTGCCTCGGACGGATTCCATGCCTCGGAAGCCGGCTACCGGGCTTGGGCGGAGCATCTCGTGGGCCTTGTGCTGACCGACTGACTGTCCGAGCCGGACTTGCTTGGCCTATGTCCAGTGCCCCAGCACCGCCGTTATCGAAATCGCCGCCATCGCCAGCAGCGCCAGCTTCCAGAAATCGCTGCGCCGCTTCAGCCCCGGCCAGCCGAGCGGCTTGATGAGCTGGATGACCATCATGGCGATGATGACGAGCGCGAGGAGTTTCGACATGCCGCCTTTGACTAGCGCATCGGCCCGAAAATCGAAATCGATTTCCGGTGATCCCTTGCGCGTTCAAGGATGCACGGCGCTC
>NZ_CAUM01000054.1 GCF_000350085.1 Mesorhizobium metallidurans STM 2683 | reverse complement strand
TGACGACTGTCCTAACGTTACGCTAACCTTAACGGATCGCAGCCTGCGATCAATTTGGGAAAATCCGCTCGCGGCCTCGGATCGCAGCGAATTTGGTTTGTGTGTCCACTTCCCGCTGGTGGCCCGGGGGCGCATCTCTAGATGACCATTAGCCTGCGCTGATCTGCCCGTTGTCGGCAGTGCCGAAGCAGCGTTATAATTTCGCAGGGGTGTTACCGATGTTGGGACGGATCTTGCCGCTTTTCCTGTGCCCGATGCTGTTGTTCGGGGGCGGTTGCTCGCGCAGTTATGACGGCAGCGTAGTCATTCCCAGGCCACTCGATGTCCGGCGCATTTGGGACAAGCCCCCGCCACAAGCACAAGCCGATCAGTTGCAACTGGAAAGCGACGTCTTTCCAGTTGCACCGCAAATGCCAAGGCGGTCGGTGGACCGCAGGAGCACTGCACCCACAGGGCCTGCAAGGCGCATGACGAGGGTGTCCAACAACCCGCCCGTTCTGTCCGGGCCGGCAAAGCCGCTCGCTTGCAGGAATGTCAGCGAGCCCGGCAAGCGGGCCCGTATGGTCTGCGAATAACGCCATCGGCCTAATGCACGCTCAAAGCATGCCCGCGACGCGCTTGACGTTCGGGCAGCAAGGCCGAGCGGGATGACGCTACAACGACGCTGCGCCCTTATTGGGCTCTTCCGCGCCAAGCTTGTCCAGCGCAATTCGGACCTGACGCAATTCGTCCTGCCAGCCATCGTCGTCGCCCATCGGGCTTTCCGATGCCGCGCGCTGCAATCCCCGCGCTTCGGATTCGATGTCTCGAAGTTTGGCGATTTTCTCTTCGGTGGTCAGGGATTCGTCTTCGACGATCTCCTGAACCTTCATTTCCCTGAATGTCACCATTGCCACTGCTCCCCGATTGCTCCAGCGACAACGCGGCGACCGGCCGATGCGTTCCAGGCAGGATCGGCCGCTTTGAGTTGCGCAATCGGGAAGTTTGGGGGATCGGGTCAACGGCCCGATGCACTCGAGAACGGCGGCCCACTGGATGCAGACCGCCAGTCTTTGCCCTTCAATTCTGGCCTCGTCAATTTGGGGGAGATCAATCCTCGGGAAAGAAAGCCGGCCCGACCACCCTTACCGGTCGCGTGCCGGCCAGTTTTTCGATCGACTGATGCTGGGCGGCGCCCTTGGCCTCCGGCGCCGTGGGATTGGCGGCATTGGCATCGGGGGCATTGGCGTCGGGGATCTGCGCAACGGTGCCTAGATCCGGCTTCGCCGTCGGCAAAGGAATGATGGCGTTGACCATGTTGGCGGGCGTTACCGTGCGTGCCCTGAGTTCGGCGACCCGCTGGTTGTAACGCTTGACGTCGCACGCCTTGAAATTCGCATCGTCGCGATATCTGAAAGCGGTCGGAAGCTCTACATAAGGTTTTCGCGTTTCCAGCGCGACCATCTCTTCGGTCTCGCGGCTGACATCGCTCAGCGTGTAGAGGTCGACGCCGACATCGTCGCAAATGTAACGGCACTGATCGACAGTTTCTTTCAGATCGTCCTGTTTGGCGAATTGCGATTTTGGCGCGGGGAAGAAATATCCGTCCGAAAGGCGCACACAAAACAGCATCGGGCTGCCGGCATACTTCATGCCGTCGGACCGGGCTTTGGGTGATGAACGCTGCGCCTCCACTTGCCGCGGCTGCGCTTTCTGCCGTTCCTGCTTCTTGGGGGTAGACGCGCAACCCAAGGCAACGAACCGCGCCCGCAGGCCCGATGTTTCCCTGCCCGAATTCGACGCGCTCGCGATCTGGCGTTGCACCTGCGCCTTGTTCTGGACGAGATCGGCGCAGGGGTTGAAGAAGAACCCGACCATCGAGCTCTTTGCCGAGCAGCGGCGCTGTTTCTCCAGCCTTTGGATCGCGACAAGCTGCCGCCGCAACTGGGCGACTTGCGGGCTCGACCCGGAGCCGCGACCGGCCGAGAGCATCTGGCTTCTGATCGCGCTGCAAGTATCCGCGTATGAAGAGGAAACGCCGACCGCAGATGTTGTCGCCAACACCAGCACCAGCATAGCGTTAGACCATAAGCGTGTCATTGGAGTGACCCTTGCCTTGTTTCCGCCGAGAACCCGGAGCCGCACTCTTGTTGATCGTGAATAAGGCTGAACTAAATGAGACCGGTCTAATTCAGTTAAAATCCATGATTCCAGAGATTTTAGCTCTAGTCTATTACACCTGCTCTCGTAAATTCGATATTACACTTTTGTTTCAAGATTGAGACGAAATCAGCTATAGCAACGCCAGCACGACGAACCCGAAGTTCGGCTCGATTTCGAGTAATGTAGAAAATATATTTTTCGAACTTATGTAATTAAATCGATGAGTCTCACGATAGGCGTTAAAGCAGTGGCGATTAGAGTGGACAAAAAATGAAATGCCGTCGATAAATATTCTAAAATAGAGAGATTATGCATAACAATTATAATATAAAATACTTCGTCTTTGCGCGCTGCCCAAGGGAAAATGGCGCCGTGCAGCAATTTTCATTTCCAATTCCTGGATGCTGACGCCAACAATTGAACAAGACGTCAATTCATGTCGCCGGCGTCTTCGCGGCCATCAAAAATCTGATGGCGGGCAGCCTGCCCGATCAATCCGGCGTTACCGGCAGTTCCACTGAAACCTTTGCCCTGCCTCCGACGTTGATGCAGCAAAGGAGACGCATGATGTCGATCCACTTCACTGTCTCGGACCTGGCCAGAAATCTGTTTCACTCGCTGGGTCATGAGCGCGCGCCGCGGCCTCTCAACCCTGAGGAAAGCCTGTTGCTGGAATGCTATCTGGCCGGTCAAATTCCGGAATCGGCCTGGAGCGATTATGTCTTCGAGACGCCGGAACTGGCGCGGCATGTCGAGGCGAGGCGCAGTCCCCATTGATGCTGCCGGTACGCGAAACCGACCTGTCGTCTCATCGACACCAAAAGGGCTGAAAGCAAAAACCGAAAAACAAAAAGGCCGGCGCATGGCCGACCTTTTTTCCTCCTCGACATCCGCGCCGGTACATCCGCGGTCGCGGGCCTGAGGTAAACTGCCCCCAGTAGACTAACTATTGGTAAACGAAACCTTAACCTTTGCCGCGCACTTGCCATCAGCCAAACGAACGACGCCCCATCTACCGATAGCGCGATGCCAGACAGAGGGCCTCGACCTGTTCGAGGTAGAAGCGGCAGCGCATCCGCAGACTTTCGAGACTGGCGTCGCTGGCCCCGTCGATCTCAATAGTCTGCATCATGAACTCGAAATGGGCGCGGAATGCATCCACCGCTCCCCACATGGTGCTTCCGCGCGCGCAGCGTCCAATGATCGCGGCCGTGCGGCAATCAGGGCTTTAAGCCGGCTGAAAGTGTCGCTCCTGGCTTCGGCGCCCCCGTTTTCCGCGCCCCTGATCTCAGCGCTTTTTATGGATGCGACCATGTTCATGTCTTGCACTCCTTTCGCGCAGGCAGAGGGCGGCAGTCTTTCTCAGGACCGGGGAGCAGGTCTTGCAGCGTGCAAAGTGTCTCCCATCGGTCTGGGCAAGGCAGCGAACTCATCCCAACATCGGAGATTGTCATTCGTTTTTCCCTCACGTACCCACCGATTGGGTCCGCACGGCTTTTTGTTGAAGCGCCGAGCGGCGAGGCATGCTGGCCATCTGCCGGACCGGACGCCCGCCGCGAAGGGCATCGAATGCTTCCGCATAGGCCATGCCCAGCAGATACGCGATCATCGGGAAACGGCTCGCTTCAGCCATCTGCAGCAGCTCATTGGTCATGGTGGAAATGTATTGGAGGTTTTCGATTTCGGATTGGCGTAGCGCTTGATTTGGCACGTGGCTGCTCCTGTTCATCTGGTGGAACTCGGGGGAACACGGACCGGGCAACTAATTGATCGATCTGGCTTCGGAATGCGACGCCGGGACTGCGATGGTCAATGCATAGACTGGCGCGTCGGTGAGGCGATCGAGGCCGAGCAGACGCTTGATCGCCGAATGGCGCAGCGCCGCCGTCGGGCACGCCGACAGGCCGCGATTGGTCGCCGCCAGCATGATGTTCTGGCCGATATGGCCCGCCTCGATCAGCACCACCCGGTAGGCGTTGGCGTCCTCGTACTTCCACATGGTGCGGTCGAGTTTTGCGCAGAGCAGGATCAGGCAAGGCATCGCATCTGCCCACTCCTGGCCGCCGATCAGATCGGAGATCTTCGGCAGATGATTTGCTGAGATTCTGCCGAGGTCGTGGTCGGCGGCTGAGTAATGATAGACGCCGGGATCGAGGCCTTCGACCGCGGTCGCAACCACATAGGCTTCATAGGGATTCCTTGCGCCGCCAGAAGGCGTCATCGCCAGCGGCAGGGAACCCACGCAATTGGTGGTTTCGCCGGTAATGCCCAGGCCGGCAAACAGGCAGTCGGAGAGCTGCTTCAGCGTGATGGTGGGTGCGCCAGCTGAGCGATTGGTGCGCCGCCGCGCCATCAGTGCGAGCAGCTCATTGTCGTCCAGCGCCTCCGGCAATCGAATGGCGCCGGGCGGGTTCTTGAGCAGAAGGTCGGGCTGCGGAATACGCCCCGCGCGCTCGATCTGCCGCTCCTCCGACTGCTCGATGCTGATGAATTCGCTGTCCTGCACGCAAAAATGCATCAGCGCGGTCGGCACGCCCCAGCCCCATTGCCCGGAGAACGCGGCCTCCTGTTCGGCGATCTGCGACCCGGCCGTCACCAGGGCGGAAAAATCGACCAGCTGGGGAACGATCGCCCTGAGCTCGGAATGCGACCATCCATGGCTGCGCGAGACATCCGCCGGCGACGCCCATTTATCCCAGGCCGCGAGAAGACCGATCACCTCGGAGCTGCACTCGAACACGCTCCTGGTAAGGAAGTTGCAAGCGGTGACCTTGCCAGGCCCGGTATAGAAGACCAGCGTTTTTGAGGAGCGCATTTTCATCGGTTCGACGCCATTGCGAAGACGGAGCGCCGGCAAACGAAAGGCCTGCCGGCGCCTCGCGATTTCAGCGCTTGTTGTAATGCATGCCCTGGGTGAAGAAGACGGTCGTCGTGCCGGCGCTGATCGTCAGCTTCGGAGCGGTGTTCACTTTCTTTGCCATTTTTCGTCCCTCTCTTTATGAGCCCCACAATGGGATCCGCGGAAAGAAAGGTAAGGTCTGAAATCCTAACGGCTTCTTAAAATTATAGTAAATTTTTCGACAATACTATCATGACATAAGATATCATCTTATGCATGGAATGCGCTGTAATTTCTTACTCTGATATAGCGTAGTGTACATAAAATTTATGCTATTATTGAGTATGTCATTCTTAAAACGCGTCACGCGCAAAGGCAGAGCCCGTCAGTCGACGCTGTCCCGGGTCAGGCTCACGACGAGCTGATCGACGCTTGGGTCGTCGAGCTTGACGACATGCGCCATCCGGATCGCGTTTCTTGAGCTGATGGCAACTTCATGCCGCATGATCACCGACACGAAGGCCGGCCCGGATTCGGTCAGCAGCATCGCCCTGCCGGTAAGAACGGGTTCGGAGATGGGCGCCCACTGCACCGAGATAAGCGACGGCTCTCCTGTCTGCCGGCGGTTGATGCCGCTGAAGTAGATCCAGTTCAGGCGCGAGATTGCCACCCCATAGTGGTTGCCGCGCGCGCGTGCCCATGTCGACCCTCGACGTTCGGACCATCCGGTCACTCTTCTGAAGGTGACCAGTTCGGCTTCGCGCCGCACGAACGTTACCGAACGCATCAAAAGGTCGGTGCGACCTGGTATTGAAAAATAGGTCAGGTAGGTGCCGCCGGCGATCGACGGGCTTGGCGGCCGTATCAGCTGCTTGAACAGGCTTTCGGAAATCGGCGGCAGGCCGGGGACCACAGGCTCGGCAGCACCGTGGTCCTGGTACAACTCCGCTTCGTCGATCTTGAAATAATCGCAGATCAGCTTGGCGGTGGCCTTGTTCGGAACGGTCTGGCCTTGCAGATAGCGTTCGAATTGCGTGCGGTTGATGCGCAATTCACGGCACACCGCACTTACCGAGGCGTGGTCCTTGCAGAGCCGCCTGAGATTTGTGGCGAGATTCTCGCGTATCGACACGTCATCGCCCCCGCAGGCGAATTCAAAGTTTTTTCTGCCCGATTCCTATGTAACCTTTTTCTTCCATACCTACTGAACCCATTGATAGAACTCGCAGAAAAAACCAATTTGACCATGTTAGTGTAATGGCATGGCGGTCTTAAAAAAACAGCGAAACGGTTAGCGGCCCCTGTCATAAGTCCAATTGACAACCGGATTTGCCGGATATCGCGGCAAATCGCCCGGAATCGCAAAAGTGCCGGGCGATTTTGCCAGAGGCCTGGCCCTGATCTCGAACCGTCCAGACCCCTCCAGCCAGGGTCAGGCCGTGGCCTGCGACTTGACATAGGCGATATAGCCGCGCACGTCGCCGGCCGGCTCGGCATAGGCCTTGCCAAGCTTCTTCTCCATCGCCGCCATATAATCCCTGGCCCATTCGGGCAGCGCGTAGTCGATGACGGCCAGGAACTCAAGCGTCGCCGCCAGGCGGATGTCGGCGATCGACGGGTTCTTGCCGCCGATGAATGGCTTGCCGTTCCTGAAGAAGGAGTGAAACACCTCCAGCGGCTCCGCAATCGCGGCCGCGGCGGCTTTCTGGGCTTCCGATTTCCGGTCGGGATGGGCGTCGCTGTGGCCGACCTCGCCGGCATATTGCGGGAAGTTCAGCGCGGGATAGGTGGCGCGCGCCACATAGGGATAGAGCGTGCCGATGAGGTAGAACATGGCGCTGTCGATCATCGCCCTTTTGGCCGGCGCTTTCGGATAGAATTTCTCCAGCCCGTGCTTGTTGGCGAGATACTGCATGATGGCGCAGCTTTCCCACAGGACGCCTCTCGGCAGGCCCTTGTCCTCGATCATCGGCGTCAGATGCGCCGGGTTTCGCGCCATATATTCGGGCGAGCGCGTAACGCCCCATACATCGGTCTCGAAATGGTCGAGCCCGGCCGCGCGCGCGAACACCCGCACGCTCATATTGTTGACGCTCGGCTTCAGCATGCTGAGCTTCAGCCCGCCTTTCCCGGCCTTCGCCGGTTTGGCCTTGGCCTTCGGCGCGGACTTCTTGGCCGATGCTTTGGCTGCAGGTTTTGCGGCGGCTTTCTTTGCCGGCTTGGCCTTCAACGCCTTGGCTGCAGGCTTTGTCACGGCCTTGGTCGCCGGTTTCGTGGCTGCCTTGGCAGCCGGCTTCTTCGCACTCTTTGTTGTGGTCTTTGCCATTGTGATCCTCCCTCGGTTTGGCTGTCGTCAATATGGATTCTTGGGCGCCCGGTCGTCCGACAGTGTGGCGTGCGAGCGCTCGACCAGCGCCTGTATCGCGTCGGCGAGATGCACCTCGGCGATATTGTAATCGCCACGCGCGACACGCAGTCTGTGCGCCTCCATCAGCACGTCGGCATGCGTGAACCCCACCGGCGGCTCGAAGCGGTAGGAGGCGAGCTCGATCAACAGGCCGAGCGGATCCTCGAAATAGATCGAATCCATGAAGCCGCGATCCTTGACGCCGCTATGCTTGATGGCGCGCTCGTCAAGCCGGGCGACCGCCTGCAGGAAGGTGACCCGCGACACCGCGAAGGCGATGTGATGGACGCAGCCTGGATCGGTCGGCGTGCGCCGCTTCTCCGGCGCGCGGCTCTCATCGGTGAAGATGGTGATCAGCCTTCCATCGCCCGGATCGAAATAGAGATGGCTTTCGCTGGGCCTGTCGAGATTGGGCTGCTCGAAGATGAACGGCATGCCAAGCACGCCTTCCCAGAAATCAATCGAGGTCTGACGCCCGGCGCCGACCAGCGTGATATGATGAACACCCTGCGACTGCAGCTTCTGCATTGGTCTCCTCCCGGCCACGCCGTCTTGCCGCCGAACGGAAGTTCGGATGCCCAGTCGCGCTTGGATCAGCACCCGGCATGTGACCGCGCCCGGCCTCGCTCGCCTGCGCTCCGCATTCCGCTTCCTGCAGGAGTGCGGCCGGAGCTTTGATGAACGGATGCTAATTCAATCCGAGGCGTTGCGCCAGAAGCGCTGAGTTTCAAGAACTCCACGCAGGCGCCAAGAGCGGCACCGGGATCGCGGACGCCTTCGCCGAGCTCGCCGAAACGATCCGTCGCCGGCAGCTGTCATGGTGCGACAGCCCGCAGGTCGCTGGGTTTCCCGAGCGGCCGGTTTGGCGACGGCAGATCAAAGGGGCCTCGTTGACGCATGCCGCGCCTGGTTCGGATTACGGGCACCCGCGGCCCTTAAATGAAAATCACATATTCTTCATCGGCACGTCGGGATCGACATGGCCCCCATCGGCAGTAATCTTCAGCCTTGAGAGGTAGTGCTCCCATCCCCTTCGGTGGCTGTCACGCTCCTTTGCGTTCGGCAGTCCGCTGTGCGTGAAGCGGATCAGTGTCCCCGCATCCCTCGCGATCAGGTCGATCTCGACATGGCTGGAGCCGGGCGGCACGGTCTCGTTGTCTTCCCAGCCAAAACTGTAGGCAAGACGGTGGACCGGGATCACCTCGGTGAACTCACCGCGCGCCATATGGCGACCACCGACATTGACGAGGAACAGACCGCCCGGCGTTGCATCCAAATTCGCTTCGGTCCCGATCCATCGCACGATCTGGTCCGGATCCGTCAAAAGCGCGAACACGGTCGCTTGTGGCGCGGCGACCTCAATCTCTGTGTAAACCGATTCCGCCATCGCTCACTCCAGGTCACATCCACATCGAATGCCGTGCATGATTGAGGCTAATGTGGGGAGTTGCAAGAAGATGTTCGAGGCGTAAGCATAAGCCGGTGCCGAGTGACTACCGATGCTTCTTGCAAACTCGCTTTCATTCCTTCTGGACGACGCCGCGCATATTGGCGACGGTGGGCGACTTCTGTTGCAGCTCTCAACGCATTTGATGGAAGACGGCTTGCCGATCATCGCCGGCGCGCTGGCGCAGGATGCTCCCGACCCGATCATTTCACGCCGCATCTGGCTCTGGCGAGCGCCTGGGGGTGAAGTGGTCGAGGCTTTGGGGATAGGCGCCGACCGCCAGAATGCCGATCCCCGGCTCGTGCTGCGGGAGTGGCTTGGCACGACGCGGGCGATCGTGTTCGACGAGCGAGCGGGCGGTGTCGCACCGACTTTGGTGTGGGCGTTCGATCATACTCCGGATGAGGCGCAGTCAGAGCTGCTGCGGCAAATCTCCCGGTTTGCTGCGGCTCCGATGACCGCACTCGCAGAACGGTCCGCGAAACGCGCATTGCTCGAAGCATATTTGGGAAAGCGCAGTGCAGCACATGTGCTCAACGGTCATTCTCGTCGAGTAAAGGGAGAGACGATACGGGCTGCGCTTCTGTGCGCGGACCTTCGAGGTTTCACCGATCTATCCGAGGTTCATGATGCAGACGAGATCGTATTGGTACTTGATGCCTGGTTCGATTGCGTCGCCGGCGCGGTGCACGCATTTGGTGGTGAGGTTCTCAAGTTTATAGGTGATGGCGTCCTCGCGATTTTCCCGATTGGCGAGCGCGATGCAAATGCCGCATGTGACGCTGCGGTACGCGCCGTGAAGGCCACGCGCGCCGGGATAGATCATCTCAACCAAACTCGGCGCCGCAATGGCGGCCCTGAGCTCGGATATGGCATTGGCCTGCATGTCGGCGAGATACTCTGGGGGAATATCGGCACTGCCGGCAGGTTGGACTTCACCGCGATCGGCAAGGCTGTAAATCTTGTCAGCCGCATCGAAGGGCTGTGCAAGCCGTTGGGACGGACGGTGCTCGCGTCGACAGTGTTCGAGGCAGAAACTACCGAGCCGATGATCGCCATGGGCAGTCATCCGCTCCGAGGAATAGCAGGCGCGCAAACACTTTTCGGCTTGCCGGAATAGATCGAATGGTTGAGCACGCCGTGGATGTGTCGTTCGCAGCATATCTTGGTATCGTGCGAAGCCATGACTGAGAGAAATTCGAACGGCAAAGAAGCTACGATACTACAACTGGAGTATGGCACGTTTAGAGCCCAGCCATGCGCGTCGCGCGCAGCTTCGCTGGCCGGTGCTAAGGGCCGACTATTCCCGGCATCCACCCTTCGAGGGAGAGGCGCCTTCGCTCGCCAAAACGATGCGCCGCCAGCAGCTGTAGCTCAGGTCGGCTCCAGGCGTGCGCCGCGCCACTGGCGTCTGACTCTCGTCGGTGAAGACGGTGATCAGCCTTCCGTCGCCCGGATCGAAATAGAGATGGCTTTCGCTGGGCCTGTCGAGATTGGGCTGCTCGAAGATGAACGGCATGCCAAGCACGCCTTCCCAGAATCGATCGAGGTCTGACGCCCGGCGCCGACCAGCGTGATGTGGTGGACGCCCTGCGATTGCAGCTTCTGCATTGGTCTCCTCCCAGGGACTTTCCCACCTTTTTGCCGGATTCGCGCTCCGACTGGCAGCTTCGGATATGCGTGGCAGTTCGCCCGAATTGCCCCTGCACACGTTGTTAGGCTCCGACCGGAGGCTTTGATCACGTGATGCTAATTCAATCCGTAGTCTTGCGCCAGAAGCGATGAAATCCGCCGCTGCCGCTTTGAGGGGCGGAAATCTTGCCAGGGGTCCGGAAGTATGAGCCATTGATCTCGGCGAACGCGGGAAATGCATCAGTCTATGTTGCCGCTAGTGTGACATTCTATCGGCAGTGTAACGTATAGCTTTTCAACTGTTACTTGGGAGGTGGGCATGGCAAAACCAGCATCGAAGTCACGATCGAAATCTCAAGCGAAGCCGGCAGGTACCGCGAATAGACAGACAGGCTCCCTCTTTCCAAAACCGAACGAGGCTGTTGCAC
>NZ_CAUM01000055.1 GCF_000350085.1 Mesorhizobium metallidurans STM 2683 | reverse complement strand
GCGTGATCCCGAAAAGTTGCAGACTTTTCGGACAAGATCACGCGAAAAAACAAGATCTAGAGCCGATGAGATCGCCCGATCTCATCGTGCTCCAACTTCCGGAACCATTCTCGTGAACCATTTCGACTACCGCGACGGCGTACTGCATGCCGAGGACGTGGCGATTTCAGATATCGCGGCCAGTGTCGGCACGCCTTTCTACTGCTATTCGACGGCGACCCTGACCAGGCATTTTCGCGTCTTCACTGATGCCTTTGCCGGGCTCGACGCGCTGGTCTGCTATGCCATGAAGGCGAATTCCAACCAGGCGGTGCTGCGCACACTGGCCAGGCTTGGCGCCGGCGCCGACGTGGTCTCGGAAGGCGAATTGCGCCGTGCATTGGCCGCTGGCATTCCGGCCAACAGGATCCTGTTTTCGGGCGTCGGCAAGACGGCCCGCGAAATTGACTTTGCGCTTAGCGCCGGCATCCTCTGCTTCAACGTCGAATCCGAGCCGGAGCTTGAACTGCTGTCGGCCCGGGCCACGGCACTCGGCAAGGTCGCGCCGGTCTCGCTGCGCATCAACCCGGATGTCGATGCCAGGACCCACAAGAAGATCTCCACCGGCAAGGCCGAGAACAAGTTCGGCATCCCCTGGCAGAAGGCGCGGAAGGTCTATGCCCGCGCCGCGGACCTGCCGGGCATCAAGGTCACCGGCATCGACACCCATATCGGCAGCCAGATCACCGAGTTGCAGCCCTTTGACGACGCTTTCGCCCTGCTGGTGGATCTGGTCGGCGCGCTGCGCACCGACGGGCACGCCATCGAGCACATCGATCTCGGCGGCGGCCTCGGCATTCCCTACCGCGTCGACAACAGCCCGCCGCCGCTGCCGGATGCCTATGCCGAGATCGTCAGGAAGCACGTCACCAGGCTCGGGCTGAAGGTGATGTTCGAGCCCGGCCGGCTGATATCAGGCAATGCCGGTATCCTGGTCTCGGAAGTGATCTTCGTGAAGGAAGGCGACGCCAAGAACTTCCTCGTCGTCGATGCCGCGATGAACGATCTGATCCGGCCGACGCTCTATGATGCCTTCCACGACATAAGGCCGGTGGTGCAGCAACCGGCTTCGGCGCCGCGCATGACGGTGGATGTGGTTGGCCCGGTCTGCGAGACCGGCGACTATATCGGCCTCGACCGCGACCTGCCCCGGCTGAAGGCCGGCGACCTGATCGCCATCGCCACCGCCGGCGCCTATGGCGCGGTTCAGGCCGGCACCTACAACACCCGCCTTCTGGTGCCGGAAGTGCTGGTCGACGGCGACCGTTTCCATGTCGTGCGCCCACGCCAGACCTATGACGAGCTGATCGGGCTGGATTCTGTGCCTGATTGGTTGAAGTAGCCCCGGAAATCGCAAAGCAGGCTACAATCGGTGCTGAATGAGCGCCCTTGTCGTGGCGATTCTGTCCTCGTCGCGGCGATAGAATGTCCACTGCTTGATGCGTTTGGCTCGCACCAGGCCGGCCTGGGTGAGCACCCGCATGTGCTCGCTGAGCGTCGCCTGGGTGATGCCGAGCTTTTCGGCGATCAGCAGCGCGCAGACACCGTCCTCGACCAGATCCCCATCGGCTTGGCGTGGGAAATGGGCGCGCGGGTCCTTCAGCCAGTCGAGGATTTGCAGCCTGCGCTCGCTGGCGATCGCTTTGAAGACGTCGACCTCTTGCATTTAGCCATTTTGCTAAGTTACTAAGTAATGTCAATCCTGGGACGCGAGAGCAAACCATGCAAAACACGATTACGCGCGAACGCATTGCCGCCACGGAAACGCGCATCCGGCCCTTCGTGCGCCGCACGCCGGTGCTGCGCATCGACATGGCCGATTTCGACCGTCCCGCTCTCGGCGTCGACCTGAAGCTCGAATGCCTGCAGCATTCCGGCTCGTTCAAGGCGCGCGGCGCCTTCACCAATCTTCTCGAGCGGCCGGTGCCCAAGGTCGGCGTCGTAGCGGCATCGGGCGGCAATCATGGCGCCGCCGTCGCTCATGCCGCCATGCGGCTTGGCCACAAGGCGACCATCTTCGTTCCCGAAGTGAGCCCGCCGGCCAAGCTCGACCGTATCCGCGGCTATGGCGCCGAGCTGATTGTCGGCGGCGCCCGCTATGCCGAAGCATTGGCCGCCAGCGAAAACTTCGCTGAAAAGACCGGCGCCTTGCAGATTCACGCCTTCAACCAGGAGGAGACGCTGGTCGGGCAAGGCACGCTCGGCCTCGAGATCGAGAGAGACCTGCCCGAACTCGACACGCTTCTGGTCGCCGTCGGCGGCGGCGGCCTGATCGGCGGCATCGCCGCCTGGTTCGCCGGCCGCATCAGGATCATCGCCGTTGAGCCGGAAGGCGCGCCGACGCTGTACCGTGCCTTCGAGGCCGGACGGCCCGTCGATGCGCCGGCGGAAGGCATCGCCGCCGATTCGCTGGCGCCCGCGTCGGCGAAAAGATGTTTCCGATCGCCGAGGCCTTCGTCGAACGCTCCATACTGGTCAGCGACGACGACATCATCGCAGCGCAGGCCGCACTTTGGGACCGGGTGCGAATCATCTCC
This sequence comes from Mesorhizobium metallidurans STM 2683, assembly GCF_000350085.1. Taxonomy (GTDB): domain Bacteria; phylum Pseudomonadota; class Alphaproteobacteria; order Rhizobiales; family Rhizobiaceae; genus Mesorhizobium; species Mesorhizobium metallidurans. The sequence goes on along the minus strand of NZ_CAUM01000055.1, from coordinate 140,457 downwards.
GAACCGGGCGGGGCCGCGGCCTTCGCGGCGCTCCTGTCTGGCCGTTACGTGCCGTCTGCGGGCGAGCGGATTGCCGTTCTGGTCTGTGGCGCGAACACGAATCCGGCGAAATTCTGACAATAATGGCTGCAATCCCCTTCACGTTTTAGGGAACCGCCTCGCCTTCGCCGTGTTTGTTGGTATTCTTCTACCCGTGAGGTTCGGGCTATCCCGCCCGACCAGGAAGGGCCGATGACGCAACGACCCACCTTCACCAGCGATCGCAGCCTGGCCGGGCGCCTTGCCCTGAGCCGGCTGGCGACGCGGGTCTCCATGACGGTCGAGCGCGGCTGGCCGTTGTTGCTGCCGCTGATCATCATCGCCAGCCTGTTCCTTAGCGTCTCCTGGCTCGGCCTCTTCCCCCTTCTGCCCGACATGGCCCGCATCGGCGTCGTCGCGGCATTCGCCATCGCAGCCCTTGCCGCGCTCTATCCCTTGCGTTTCTTCCGGGTGCCGTCGAGCGCCGAGATCGACCGGCGCATCGAGGCGGCCAATGAATTGCTGCACAGCCCGGTGCTGGTGCAAACCGACCGTCCCAGCGGCAAGGAAAGCGGCTTTTCGCGGGCGTTGTGGCGTGAGCACCAGAAACGCATGGCCGAAAAGCTCGACCGGCTCGGCGCCGACTTGCCACGCACGCGCGTGCCTGAGCGCGACCCCTGGGGGCTGCGCGCAGTGGTGGCGCTTCTGCTCGTCACCGCCTTTGCCTTTTCCTTCGGGCCGTCCGGCGGCCGCATGACGGACGGATTCAATGCCAATGCGGCGCGCGACGCAGTGCCGCCGCGCATCGATGCCTGGGTGACGCCGCCTGCCTATACCGGCAGGCCGCCGATCTTCCTTACCGCCCCTGTCCCCACCGCCGCCAATGCCACGAACGTCAATCAGGCGGCGCCCACCTTCACCGTGCCGGAAGGCAGCGACGTGTCGCTGCGCGTCACCGGCGGTTCGGGCGAGGAAACGCTGAGCTATGCCGACGCCAGCGGCAATGCCCGCGCCATCGACCCGCAGGCCGCGACAGCCAAGCCGCCGGCAAACCCGGCGTCTCCCTCCGCGGTGCGCCAGTTCACCGGCAAGCTGACGGCCAATGGCACGCTGACGCTGAAATCGGCCGACGACGAACTTGGCCGCTGGGCCTTCGCGGTGATCCCCGACAAGCCGCCGCAGATCCGCTTCGTTGGCGAACCCAAGCGTGCCGCCAATGGCGCCTTCGAACTCAACTACCAGATTGACGATGACTATGGCGCGGCCTCGGCCAAGGCGAGCTTCGCCTTGGCCGACCCGCAAGCGCCGACTGCGCGGCCGCTCTATGGCGCGCCCGAAATGCCCCTCGCATTGCCGCGCCGTGGCGGCAAGGCCAACGCCGCCAAGACCACGAAGGACCTGACCGAACACGTCTGGGCCGGCGGCAAAGTCAAGCTGACGCTTGTCGCCACCGATGATGCCGGACATACGGCAACCAGCGAAACCAAGACGCTGGCGATGCCGGAGCGGCCGTTCTCCAACCCGCTGGCGCGCGCCGTGATCGAGCAGCGCCGCATGCTGGCGCTCGACGCCAATAGCAAGCCTCGCGTGCTCGACCTGATGGACGCGATCACGCTTCGGCCCGAAGACACGTTCGACAACATGGCTCACTACCTCGCCATCATGAGCGCCCGCAGCCGCCTGAAGATGGCCGACAGCGACGACCAGCTGCGCGACGAAGTGTCTTATCTTTGGGAGATCGCGCTCGGCATCGAGGAGGGCAATCTGTCGGCGGCCGAGCGGCGGCTGCGCCAGGCGCAGCAGGCGCTGCAGGACGCCATCAAGAGGGGCGCCAGCGACGAAGAGATCGACAAGGCGATGAAGGAACTGCGCGAGGCGATGAACCAGTTCCTGCAGGAATTCGCCGCGCGCGCGCAGCAGAACCCGAACGCGCCGCAGATGCAGCAGAACGGCCAGGAACTGCGCCAGAGCGACATCGAACGCATGATGGACCAGATCGAGAATCTGGCGAAATCAGGCGATCGCGACAACGCGCAGCAACTGCTCTCGCAGCTGCAGGACATGATGAACAATCTGCAGGCCGGACGCCAGCAGGAAGGTGGCGGCGAGCAGGACAGCGAGATGCGCCAGCAGATGGACAAGCTCGGCGAGATCATGCGGCGCCAGCAGGAGATGATGAACGACACGTTCCGCATGGACCAGATGCAGCGTGGCGAGCGTCAACGCGGGGAGAATCGCGACGAGCAGCTCGGCGAGAATGGCGAGCAGGGCCCGATGGGCGAACAGGGCAAGCCCGGCCCGGGCGACGACCGCGATCCGCTTGGCCGGCCGAAGCCGATGACGCCACAGGAATTCGCCGATGCGCTGAAGCAGTTGCAGGAAGGCCAGGGCAAGCTGCAAAGCGACCTCGATCAGCTGAAGAAAGGGCTGGAAGGCATGGGTCTCGAGCCCAATGAGGGATTTGGCGAGGCCGGCAAATCCATGGGCAATGCCGAACAGTCGCTTGGTGAAGGCGATGGCGATCAGGCGGTCGGTCACCAGGGTCGGGCGCTGGAGGCGTTGCGCAAGGGCGCCAAGGACATGATGAAGCAATTGCAGGCCATGCAGGGCGACCAGGGCGCCAACGGAGAAGGCGGCCGCCAGCAGAACGCCGACCGCGATCCGCTCGGCCGGCCGCGCGCCACCCAGGGCCCCGATTTCGGCGAGTCGGTGAAGGTGCCGGACGAGATCGACGTCCAGCGCGCCCGCCAGATTCTCGAAGCGATCCGCAAGCGGCTTGGCAATGCGCTCAGCCCGGATATCGAGCGCAGCTATCTGGAGCGGCTGCTGGAGCTGAAATAATCTCTCCTATTGCCACAGCCATTGAGACCATCTGGTGAAACTCGGCGCCGTCACCCCGATCCTGCGCATCTTCGACATCGCCAAGGCGCATGAATTCTATCTCGGCTTCCTCGGTTTCGAAGTGCAGTTCGAGCACCGCTTCGACGACAATGCTCCGCTCTATATGGGGATTTCGCGCGACGGCTGCGTGCTGCATCTGAGCGAACATCACGGCGACGGCGCGCCAGGCGCCCACGTGCGGATCGAGGTTGCCGACATTGCGGGGCTGCACCGCGAATTGACGGCCAGGAAGTACCGTTTCGCCAGGCCGGGGCTTGAAGAAACGCCGTGGAAGACGAGGGAAATCACTGTCGGCGACCCATTCGGCAACCGGCTGACCTTCTACGAGGACATCCGGTAGCAACTTGCTCTACCGGTTGGTGAACGCCTCGCGGATTGCTTCTTGCATACCGTCTATGGCCTCGCCGGAAGCGTTCGGATTGCGGCGCAGCACGACATTCGAAGCGTCGATGTCGCCGAACCCGTCGGCCGCGCTCAGCTCCCGGCAGCCGGCCGGTATGTTGCTGCGCGAGATCGGCGCGATCGCCAATCCTGAGGTGACGGCGAGCCGCAGGCCGCCATTGGTGTCGCTGGTATAGGCGACGCGATAGGCAAGACCGCGCTGTTCCAGCGATTTGATGGCGAAATCCTTGCACCAGCCGGCGCGGTTGTAGAGCGCGATCGGCACCGGCCGCTCTTCATGCATGTGATGCAGGTCGGACGTCACCCATACGGTCGGATCATGCATCAGCACCTCGCCGCCCGAAAGATCCTGCCATTCGAACACCACCGCCAGATCGAGCTCGCCAGTGGCGAGCGCCGCTATCTGTGCGCCGGAATGCGCGTAGCGGCCGGTGACTTCGACCTGCGGATGACGCTTGGCAAAGGCGCCGAGCGCACGCGACAGGATGGCGTGCCCATATTCTTCCGGGATGCCGATGCGCACCGGCCCGCCAAGCGGCGCCGCGGCCATTGACGCCGCGGTCTCCTCGAGCAGCGACACGATGCGCCGGGCATTGCCGATGAGCTCGCCGCCACGGCGCGTCAGCGCCACGCCGCGCGAGCCACGCTCGAACAGGCTGTCGCCGACCAGGCTTTCCAGCTTCTTCATCTGCATCGAGACCGCCGACTGGGTGCGGCCGGCCTGCTCGGCCGCCTTGGTGAAATTGCCGGTGTCGGCAACCGCGACGAAGGTGCGCAGCAGGTCACTGTCCAAGGTTGGCCGCATGCTGTCCGCCATAAGAAAATCTGATTACAGACATCATTCCAATTCGTTTGCAACATGTCAACCGCGAGACGATAGTCCGTCCACCCATTGGATATGCGGCCGCGAAATCGGCAGCGGACCAATTTGAAGAGTCCTCACTCATGCCCGCTGCCCGAAACGGTGGCGGGTTCTTTTTGATGCATGTCGCCCAAAAGTGCGCAGCGGTTTTGGGACAACGACATGCATGCATAGCAATAATTAGAGCAATTCGGATTTCGAGCCGCGGGCAAGGAGCCTTTGAAATAACATGCAGAACCGGATCGTCCTCGGCATGGCAAGCCTTTGCCTCGGCGTGCTTGTGTTCTCGCTCCAGGATCCGTTGGTCAAGGCCGTATCGAGCACCTATCCGGTGACCGAGGTGATGGCGATTCGCTCGATCGTCGCCTTGCCGATCCTGATTTTTCTCGTCCACGCCGATGTCGGATTGCCGGCAATACTGTCGAAGCGGTTTGGCATGCTGACGATGCGCGCCTTCATCCAGTTCTCGTCCTACACGGTCTACTATCTGGCGATCGCCGCCCTGCCCTTGGCTGACGCCGTGGCGCTTTACTTCATGGCGCCGCTGTTCATCATGGCGCTGGCCGGACCCTACCTTGGCGAACATGTATCCTGGCGGACGCTGGCCACTGTCCTGGTCGGCCTGCTCGGCGTGCTCGTGATGTTGCGCCCGGGTGCCGGACTGTTCGACTGGGCGGCGCTGCTGTCGCTGGCCTCGGCGGCGCTTTACGGCTTTTCGCAGCTGATGGCCCGCAAGATCGGCGACACCGAATCCTCCACCGTCATGGCGTTTTATCAGAACGGCGCCTATCTGGTGGGTGCTGCGGTGGTCGCCGGATTGTTTTGGATGGCCGGCATAACCCATGCCGTCCATCCCAGCCTCGAATTCCTGGTCAGGCCATGGATCTGGCCGACGACGGCCGATTTCCTGAAGATGGGTGCCTGTGGCTTCGTCGCCTCGGCCGGGATGATCCTGTTGTCGCAGGCCTACCGGCTGGCGCCCGCCAACCGCGTCGCCACCTTCGAATACACCGGCATCATCTGGACGCCGCTGTGGGGTTTCCTGTTCTTTGCCGAGGTGCCGCGGGCGACCACCGTCATCGGCGCGGCGCTCATCATCGGCGCCGGTCTGTTCGCGCTGAATGCCGGCCGGCGGCGGACCAGCGGACCGGCAATTGCGGCTACCTGCGATCCCGTATGAGCCTGATCAGGCGAAACAGGCGAGCGTCTGCTCGACCCGTGCGCGGATTTCGGCCAGCGTGAACGGTTTCTGCACGACATCGCGAATGATGCCGTTCAGTTCCTCGGCACGCTCGCGCTGGTCGGCAAAGCCGGTCATCAGCATGATCTTCATCGCCGGAAAGAGAGCGGCCGCCGCCTTGGCCATCTCGATGCCGTCCATCTCCGGCATGCGGATGTCGGACAGAACGAGGTCGTAGCCGCCAGATGCGGCGCGGATCAGGGCAAGCCCCTGTGCGCCGTCGGCGGCGATAGCAACATTGTGCCCAGCGCGTTCAAGTGCGCGGGCGGCGAGGGTGCGGACGGACTCATCGTCCTCGACGATCAGGAGCTTTGCCATGGCGCGATGTTTGGCGGGGAAAAGTTGACTTTTCCTGAACCACGAACGGCGTCAAAAATAAATCTAGGCGTCGCCTTTGACGATGCCGACGAACGGCAGCTCACGAAAGGCGTGGGCGACATCCATGCCGTAGCCGACAACGAAATAGTCGGGACAGTCGAAGCCGACATAATCCGCCTTGAGCGCGGTCTGGCGGCGCATGTACTTGTCGAGCAGCACGGCGATGGCGCAGCTTCTGGCGCCGCGCGACAGCATCAGGTCGCGGGTGAAGGACAAGGTCTTGCCGGATTCGAGAATGTCGTCGATCAACAGCACGTCGCGGCCGGCGACCTCATTATCGATGTCGCGCAGCACCCTCACCTCGCCGCTGCTGGTGCCGGCGCCGTAGCTGGAGATGAAGATGAACTCGACCTCGGGCGACAGGCCGACATCATGCATGGCGCGGATGAGATCGGCGGCGAAGATGAACGAGCCTTTCAGCACCGAAATCACCAGAAGATCCTGGTAATCGTGCCCGGCGATCTCCTTGGCCAGTTCCAGATTGCGGCGGGCGATCGCCGATGCCGAAAACAGGACTTCAATGTCCTTGCCGCGCACGATTGGCATTCTTTGCTTCCCCCAATGACCGCCTGGGGCGTGTTGATATTCAGGCATAACCTGAATATCAACACACGCTAACTGGCGAAAGTCACCGAAACCGCCTTCACGCCGTTTCTAGGCACGTCGAGTCTGCTGGAAAAGCCAAATCTTTCGCCGGGCGCCAGTGGACGATTGGATATCCCCAGCGTGTATCGGGTGACGCGCCCGTCATTGCCGGTGACCCGGATTTCCAGTGGCGGCAATTGCGCAACCTTGGTCCCGTCATTGGTCGCCTCGGCGTTGACAAACAACACCGGATAGGGACCGGACGCATCGACGCGGGAGGTGACGCCGGAAATGCCGAGTGCGGCGCTGGACGGCTGTTCAACAGCCCAGAGGGGCGCATGGCGCACCAGCGCGTGGCCACCCGAGACCCAGAAGGCCGCAAAGGCGGCGCTAAGGCCGGCGATCCAGAAGATCGGCCCGCCGCGCGATGCCAGCGGCCGCTCCGTGGCGGCTTCGGGTTTGCGCAGCATGTCCATGCCTTCGATCGATGGCGTGTCGGTCACGCGCGAGGGCGGCGGTGAAGGATCGATATCAGTGGCAGCGCGCGGCAGCACCTCGTAGTCGGCTTCGACAATGTCGTCGGCTGCACCACGCATGACGCGTTCCGGCACCATATCCGTCATGATTTCGCCGGAAACCGGGCGCGCGGTTCTATCCTCAGCCATCATGGCCCAGCACTACACCACTTGTTCGCTCTTCGTTTCTTTTGCGTAAACGGAAATGGTTAACGCTTCCCCACCGGAACCCCAGTGATAAACCGAAAAACATCGAAAATTAACCAAGGGTTAACCATGCCGGCCGATGGTCTTTCCCAGGAAAAGGCTGGCGTTTCGCCACCGCAAGTTTCAGGTCGTCGAACGTGATCCGCTTCGAAAATGTCGGCCTCCGCTATGGCATGGGCCCGGAGATTCTCCGCGACATTTCCCTGCACATACCGGAGCGTTCCTTCCAGTTCCTGAGCGGGCCTTCTGGCGCGGGCAAGACGACGCTGCTGCGGCTTTTGTTCATGTCGCTCAAGCCGACACGCGGGCTGATCACCATCTTCGGCAAGGACCGTTCGCGCATCTCGCGCGCCGAACTGCCGCACCTGCGGCGGCGCATCGGCGTTGTGTTCCAGGATTTTCGCCTGCTCGACCACATGACGACCTACGAGAATGTCGCCTTGCCGCTGCGCGTGCGCGGGCGCGAGGAAATGAGCTACCGCACCGATGTCACCGAATTGCTGAAATGGGTCGGCCTTGGCGAACGCATGCATGTGCTGCCGCCGGTGCTGTCGGGCGGCGAGAAGCAGCGTGCCGCGATCGCCAGGGCGCTGATCGAGCAGCCCGAGATCCTGCTGGCCGACGAGCCTACCGGCAATGTCGATCCGCCATTGGCGCGACGCCTGCTCAGGCTGTTCATCGAACTCAACCGGCTGGGCACCGCGGTGGTGATCGCAACGCACGACCTCGGCCTGATGGAGCAGGTCGACGCACGGCGCATGATTCTGGCCGGCGGAAGGTTGGATATCTATGACTGACCTTCCCGCCGAACATCTTCAGGATCAGGGCATCGAAGAGACCGGGATAAAACCCCGCGCCCAGCGCAAGATGGCGCCGATCGTGCCGGCGCAGAACATCGCCGGCCGGGCGCTGGTGCTGGTCATCGCCATCATGACGTTCCTCTCCTGCCTGACCTTCGGCGCGGTGACGCTGGTGCGCGACACCGCTTCGGTCTGGGAGAACCAGATTTCGCGTGAGGCGACGATCCAGATCAAGCCGGTCGAGGGTCTCGACATGGAGGCAGCCCTTGCCCAGGCCTCCGGGATCGCCGGCGAATTTCCGGGCGTGAAGGCTACAAGGATCATCGACCGCGACGCCACGGCCCGGCTTTTGGAGCCGTGGCTGGGTTCGGGCCTCGACATCGACGAACTGCCGGTGCCACGTCTGATCATCGTCACCATCGACGAGAACAACCCGCCCGACTTTGCCGCCATGCGCGCGGCGATCACCCCGAAGTTGCCGAGTGCGTCCCTCGACGACCATCGCACCTGGGTCGATCGTCTGGTCGCCATGGCCCGCACGACGGTGACCATCGGCATCGCCGTGCTGGTGCTGATGCTGTCGGCAACCGTGCTGACCGTGGTGTTCGCGACGCGCGGCGCCATGGCCGGCAATGGCCACATCATCGAGGTGCTGCATTTCGTCGGCGCCGAGGCGCGCTTCATCGCCCGCGAATTCCGCCAGCATTTCCTGGTCACCGGCATGAAGGGCGCGACCGCCGGCGGTGCGGCGGCGATACTCGTCTTCATCGTCTTCTCCTGGTGGTCGTCGCGCAACATGGCGACGCCGCAGGCCGACCAGGCGACTGCCCTGTTCGGCAATTTCGCCATCGGTTCGGCAGGCTATCTCGGCGTCGCCCTCATGGTGCTGGTCATCGGCGCCCTGACGGCGGCAACCTCCCACGTCACCGTCGTTGCCTATCTCAGCGACATCGATGTTCGCCAACCGGACGCCGGCTAATGCACACCGCCCAACTACGACATGCGCAAAAGTATCGATCACGGATGAAAACCTGCCGTAACGCAAAGTGCGACTTCGACCTACCAAAGGCCGCAATTCGGGGTTAACCATGAGATGATGGACGCGAGGGACTCGATCGATACGGCTGGACGCATGCCCGTGTTGGTCATGCGCGCGCATGGCTTTGGCAAGCTGGGCCGGCTAAGTTCCGTCATCCGTGTCTGCGCCTTCGCACTGCTCGGGCTGATGGCGCTGTTTGTCGGCGGCTTTGCTCTCTTTGCCAATACTGTCAGCAATCTGACGACGCCTGCCAATCCGGCAAAGGCCGATGCCATCATCGTCTTGACTGGCGGCCAGTCGCGTCTCGACGCGGCGATGAGCCTGCTCGCGTCCGGCAAGGGCGAGCGGCTGCTGATCAGCGGCGTGCATCCTTCCGCCAGCCGCCGCCAGTTGCAAGCCGCGACAGGTGGCGACAAGAAACTGTTTTCCTGCTGCGTCGACATCGACCGAGCCGCGCTCGACACGATCGGCAATGCCGAGGAAAGCGCCAAATGGGTGGAAGACCACGCCTATGGCACCGTGATTCTCGTCACCAACAACTATCACATGCCGCGCAGCCTGCTGGAAATGGGCAGGCTGCTGCGCAAGGCCAAGCTTGAGCCCTACCCGGTGGTCAACACCAATCTCGACAATGGCGGTTGGCTGACCAAGCCCAAGGCATTGCGCGTGCTGTTCACCGAATACAACAAGTACCTGCTGGCGCTGGCGCGCGGCATCGTGCCGTTCAAGCCAACGCCTGACGGTATCGCGCTGGCCGAGGCTACGTCGGGCAACTGAGCCACAGTCCGGCCTGCGGGCAGCATCATTTCCTGAATGTGATGCCCCAAGCTCCGCGCAGACGCGCGATCTCCCGTTCGAGCCATTCGATACGCTTGTCCCGTTCGGCCAGCGCCGCGGCCACATCGGCCGCTTCGAAACGTTGCGGGATGTGCTGCGGGCAATTGGCATCCCAGGCCGAGACCGCAAACCGGATGATCTGCTCGGGGCGCGCCTTGTAGCCTTCCGGCATCAGCTTCGCCATCAGTTCCGCGTCGTCCTCGACCACGCGCGCTTCGCCCCAGATCTTGATGCGCTGCCGGTGCGCATAGTCGATCAGGAACAGGAAGGCGCGCGGATTGTCGGCCAGATTGCCCTGGGTGATGAATTGCCTGTGCGAAATCCGCGAAACCGATCGTCCGCTCGTCGAGCACCTTGAGGAAGCCGGCTGGCCCGCCGCGATGCTGGATGTAGGGCTGGCCATCGCCATTGGCCGTCGAGAGGAAGAGGCCTTCCATATTCCGGATGCAGATTGGCATATTTGCAATATATCCTTCCATTTTCCGGAAGAATTATGGACCGCTTCGAAGCCATGTCGCTTTTCGTCGCCGCCGCGGAGACCGGCAGCCTTTCGGCTGCGGGGCGCCATTTCGGCACTCCGCTGGCAACGGTCAGCCGCAAGGTCTCCGACCTGGAGCGGCATCTGAAGACGCGTCTCCTGAACCGCTCGACGCGGCGGCTGACGCTGACCGATGCCGGCCACGCCTATCTCGCTGCCTGCCGCCGCATTCTGGGTGAGGTCGGCGAGGCCGAGCGTGCCGCCGCAGGCGAATACAGCGCTCCGACCGGCGAACTGATCGTCACCGCGCCGATCGTCTTGGGCCGCCTGCACGTGTTGCCGGTCGTCACCGGCTTCCTCGCGGCCTACCCCGAGGTGGACATCCGACTGACGCTTGCGGACCGGATAACCCAGTTGATCGAGGAACACATTGATCTCGCCATCCGCATCGGCCAGCTTCCTGATTCAAGCCTGGTCGCCATCCGCGTCGGCTCGATCCGTCGCGTTGTCTGCGCGAGCCCGGCCTATCAGGCCGAACACGGCACGCCGAAGACCCCGAACGACCTTGCGGCGCACAGCTGCATCGCCTTCGAGGGGCTGACCTCTCCCGCCACATGGACCTTTGCCGCTGGCAAGACCGAACGAGCTGTCCCGATCCGCTCCCGACTTCGGGTCAACACGGCGGAAGCCGCGATCGATGCGGCGATTGCCGGCGTCGGGTGACGAGGGTGCTTTCATACCAGATTGCGGCTGCGGTGCGGTCGGGCACGCTCTGCCCGGTGCTGGAGGCGTTCGAGCCGCAGCCATGGCCGGTGAACCTCGTGCATGCCGGCCAGGGCCTGCTGCCGGTGAAACTGCGCGCCTTCCTCGATTTCGCCGCCCCACGCCTCAAGGAGCGCCTGGCACAGGCAACGTGGTAGACTTGAAGCAGATCGTAGACTGGGAGAAGGGGCGGGCAGCGGCTCATTGCCCGGCCGGATCGATCTCCACCCATCGCGCCGTTTCCTTTTTGCCCGCGCTTGGTGTAACCAACGCACACCTCCTCACCGGGCACTTCCCACATGCTCTATATCCGCTCGCTGGCGTTCAATCTCGTCTTCTACGTCAATTTGATCGTCCAGATGATCCTCTGGACGCCCTACTATTTTCTGTCGCCGCGCCACCGCGCCTGGTTTGTGCCGAAATTCTGGTCGCGCACCTCGATGTGGCTCCACGACAAGATCGCCGGCACCGGAAACGACATCACCGGGCTGGAAAACCTGCCCGAAGGCTCCTTCATCCTGGCGCCCAAGCATCAGTCCTTCTGGGACGCGATCGCCTTCTTTCCCTTCCTCAAGGACCCGCTTTACATCCTCAAACGGGAGCTGACCTGGATCCCGTTCTTCGGCTGGTACATCATGAAGATGCGGATGATCCCGGTCGACCGCGGCAGCCGTTCGAAAGCGCTGAAGGCGGTGGTAACCGCCACCAGGCAGGAGATGGCGCGCAACCCCCGCCAGCTGATCATCTATCCCGAGGGCACGCGCCGGGCGCCGGGCGACGAACCAGCCTACAAATATGGCATCGTCGAGCTCTATGCGCAGCTTGGCGTTCCGGTGGTGCCGGTCGCCCATGTCGCCGGCCTCTATTGGCCGCGCCGGAAATTCATGCGCTATCCCGGCACCATCAAGGCCCGCTTCCTGCCGCCGATCCCGCCGGGACTGGACAAGGAGGAATTCATGGAACGGCTGATCGGCGAGACGGAAGCCGTCTGCGACCAGCTGCTCGTCGAGGCCTCACGCTCGCCAAACCCGCCGCCCATGCCGCCGACGGCGGTGAAGCGGCTGAGCGAATTGGGCGCGGCCGCAAAAAAGAAAGCCTGATTCAGGCGTCTTCAGCTGCGTGCGTTGACCTCATGGCAACGCAGCCAGCGCCGTGGTTAAGACCAGCGTCGCCGCGAAGATCAGATTGATGATCCGCGAGGCGCGCGGCTTGCGCAGGAAGCGCGCAAACGCTGCCCCGGCGAGAAGCCACAGGACGTGGATGGCGACGATCATCAAGGCCAGAACCGCCAGTTTGAGCCGCGCGTCGAGATCGGACGACGGCGTACCGGCGAACACGGCGGCAATCGCCACATAGGCCTTTGGATTGGCGACGGCCAGAAGGAAGCCGCCCAGGAATGTGGGAAGCGCGGCCCCATCGGTGCGCGCCGCCACAGGCGGGGCCGTAGCGATCTTGAAGGCAAGGTAGAGTATGTAGGCTGCGGACGCCGCGGCCAGCAGCGGCGCGAGTTTCGGTACCGAGGCGAGCATTACCATGACGCCCGTCGCCACCACCAAAAGCACGGCGATCGTGCCAAGAGTGACACCGGAGGCGTAACGGAGTGAATCGCGCAAACCGAAGGCGGCGCCAACGGCGGTAACGCTTATCGTCGCCGGCCCCGGGCTGCCCATGACCACCGCAGATGCCAGGACAAGCGTCAGCAAGCGCTGCCATAGTTCGGCATGGGAAAAGATCTGTTCGGCCACCTGGCGTCCCTGCATCTTGCGACAATGCAGGGACGGTACGGCGAGGTCACGCCGGACGTCTTGAACGATCGTGCATCTGCGGCCGGCGGAATGTCTCTAAGGAGGGACAAGCGGCTTCAGATTGCGGCTTACGCGCTCGCTTTGTCGAGCTCGGCCATATCGTCCGCACCGAGCTTCAACGATGCCGCGCGCACCAGGCTGTCGACCTGATCGAGCGTCGTGGCGCTGGCGATCGGGGCGGTCACGCCGGGCTGCGCGGTCACCCAGGCGAGCGCCACTTCCGCCTGTTTGGCCGAATGTCGGGCCGATACCGCGTCGAGGGCCGCCAGGATGCGCATGCCGCGTGCGTTGAGATAATCCTTGACGCCGCCGCCGCGTGCGCTTTTGCCGAGATCGGCCTCGCTGCGGTACTTGCCGCTCAAAAAGCCCTTGGCGAGGCTGAAATAGGTAATGACGCCGATATTCTCGGCCACGCACAAATCGTGCAGCGCGCCATCGAAGGACGAGCGGTCATAGAGATTGTATTCCGGCTGCAGCACCGCATAGCGCGGCAAGCCGCGCAGGCTTGCCACATCGATTGCTGCGCGCAACTGGCCGGCATCGAGATTGGAAGCGCCGGCGTAGCGGATCTTGCCCTTGGCCAGCAGCTTCTGGTAGGCGCCGAGCGTTTCCTCGTAAGGCGTGGCCGGGTCCGGCCAGTGCGACAGATAGAGGTCGATGACGTCGGTCTGCAGCCGCTTCAGCGACGCGTCTATGGCTTTCTCGATATAGGCGGCGGAAAGGTCCTTCCTGCCTTGCCCCATATCCGACCCGACCTTGGTGATCACCACGACCTTGTCGCGATTGCCGCGGCTCTTCATCCATTTGCCGATGATGGTCTCGGATTCGCCGCCCTTGTTGCCGGCAATCCAGCGCGAATAGGAATCGGCGGTGTCGATGGCGTTGAGGCCGGCGTCGACGAACCGGTCGAGCAGGTCGAAGGAGGTTTTCTCGTGGGCGGTCCAGCCGAAGACGTTGCCGCCCAGAACCAGCGGCGCGATGGACAGGTCGGTTTGACCGAGACGACGTTTCTGCAAGACTGATCTCCGTGAGGATGGAAAGGGTCGGGCGAGAAGCCCGTGACGGCTCTAACCTATGTCGCGCCGCGAGGACGTCAAAGGCTCAGCCGTCTTTTCCAATCAGCCCGTGCTTCACAAAGGCGCGACCCGTTTCGCCACCTCTTCCAGCCAGTGGTCGTGGATCCCCAGCGCCTCGAGATGCTCCAGCGTGCTGAGCACGTAATCCTCGTTCTTTCCCGACTGGCCGACGGCGCCGCGAACGACGGTCGCCGCATCGGCCGCATCGAGCGCGCCGGCATATTGCTCGTGGGTGCGGTCGACGACATAGGCGACCGCCGAGACCGTCTCGCCCCCGTTTGTATCACCTCCGTTCGTACCGCCATTGTCGAGGCGAATGCTAAGCATGCGCTCGAGATAGACGCTGGTGACCAGCTCGCGCTCGCGCAGATAGGCGATGACTTCGTCGCGCAGCTCGCCGGGGACGCGGAAAGCCAGCCCGATGCAGGAGCCGCCGCGGTCGAGGCCGAGCACCAGGCCGGGGCGCTCGCGTGTGCCGCGATGCACGAAGGAGTAGACGCAAAGCGACCTGCGGTAGCCGTGAAGACGCGCGCGTCGCGTCTCGACATGCGCAAATCCCGGCCGCCAGATCAGCGAACCATAGCCAAAAACCCAAAAATCGCCCATATCGCCAAGCCTGACTGCGGCACCGCACCGGAATCGGTGTCTTTTCAATCGTCTCCGTCTATCTCTGTTGCCGGAAGCGATACCTGCAAACACGCGTTAACGAGAGCCGCAGCATGACGTCAAGTGAAGAGCGCCCGCCGAATTTTCGCCGTCGCCTCTTCTGGCTTGCCGCCTTCCTCGCCGTGCTGTTCGGCATCTACAGCGCCGGCTGGTTCTACCTGGCCGACAAGGTCAGGAGCGAAACCGACAAAGCCGTGGCCGAGCTCAACGGCAATGGCATTGACGCTGACTGCGCCAATCTCACGGTCAGCGGCTATCCACTGAGCTTCGCCATTTCCTGTGACAATCTGGCGTATCAGGACGACACCAGGAACGTCGCCGTTTCGAGCGGCAGCCTCAATGCCGTCACGCAGATCACCCGGATCCTGTCGCCTTTTGCCGAATTGCGCGGGCCGCTCAGAACCTCGTTTCCGGGCATGGCGCCGCTGTGGATCGACTGGGACAATCTGCGGGCTGGCATGAAAGTGTCCTGGCCCTTGCCGCGGCGCGTTTCGCTGGAGGCCAAGGGCCTGTCCGGCCAGACCGACCCTGCGGACGGCACCGACCCGGTCGAACTGTTCAGCGCCGGGACGGCGGCGGGGCAACTCAGTCCAATTGGCCAGGACATCGGCTATGTCGGGAGTTTTACCGATCTCGAAATCGACTCGGATGCCATTGATGGGCGCGTGTTGCCGCCGCTCAACGGCAGCGGCGACGTGACCCTGAAGAACGGCGTGGCGCTGATCAAGACGCAAGCCAGGAGCCTGCGCGGCCAGGCTGTCGACATCACCAAGCTCGATCTGTCGTCGGGAACCGCACGTATCACCATGTCCGGACCGGTCTCGGTCAATGCCGATGGCCTGATCGACGCCAACCTGATGATCAAGCTGAACGACCCGAAAGCCGTGGCGGCAATCCTCGGCGCGGCCATTCCCGAGCAGAAGAACCAGATTGAGACCGGCTTTGCCGGACTGGCCCTGCTCGGCAACGAGCCGTCGATGCCGCTCAGGATCGTCAAGGGCAAGGCCTCGCTGGGTTTCATCCCGCTGGGCAAGATCAAGCCGGTCGAATGAACCTACCCCTTGGCCGGATGCTCGACCGCCTGCCGTCCGAAATCCGGTACGTCGATATCCTGGCCGGCCTCGATGATCGAGCGGCGCACGGCCCGGGTGCGGGTGAACAGGTCGAACAGTTTCTCGCCGTCACCCCAGCGGATAGCCCGCTGCAGCGAGGCGAGGTCTTCCGAAAACCGCGCCAGCATTTCGAGGATGGCGTCCTTGTTGTGCAGGCAGACGTCCCGCCACATGGTCGGGTCGGAAGCGGCAAGGCGGGTGAAGTCGCGAAAGCCGGAAGCCGAATATTTGATGACCTCGGACTTGGTCACCGACTGCAAATCGTCGGCGGTGCCGACAATGTTGTAGGCGATGATGTGCGGCAGATGCGAGACGATGGCCAGCGTCATGTCGTGGTGCTGCGGATCCATCGTGTCGATGTTGGAGCCGCAGCGGCGCCAGAATTCCGAAAGCCTTTCCAACGCCGCCGGATCGGTGCCGGGCAGCGGCGTGAAGATGCACCAGCGGTTTTCGAACAGTTCGGCGAAGCCGGCGTCCGGTCCCGATTTCTCCGTACCCGCCAGTGGATGGCCGGGGATGAAATGCACGCCATCGGGCACATGCGGCTCGATCTGCGCGATGACGGACGCCTTGGTGGAGCCTACATCGGTGAGGATGGCGCCCTTTTTCAGCGCCGGCGCAATCTCCTCCGCGACTTCGCCCGAGGAACCGACCGGCACCGAAACGATAACCAGATCGGCGTCGCGGACCGCTTCCCCGGCATCCATGGTGTAGGAGGAACCGAGGTCCAGCTCCCTGGCACGCGCCAGCGTGGTTTCACTGCGCGTCGCGATGGCGACATGCCGGGCCAGGCCCTCACGGCTGATGACGCGGGCCAGCGACGAGCCGATCAGGCCGATACCGACCAGCGCGATCTTTTCAAACATCGGTGACGTCATTGTTTCAGCTTTTCGGGGTTTCAGCTTTTCAGGAATGTCGTGAGTGCGGCGACAACGCCGCGATTGGCTTCTTCGGTGCCGATGGACATGCGCAGCGCATTCGGGAAGCCGTAGCCGGAAACGCGCCGCAATATATAGCCGCGCTGGGTGAGATAGTCGTCCGCGGCGGCCGCCGAATGCTTCTTGTCCTCGGGAAAGTGGATGAGGATGAAATTGCCGACGCTCGGCGTCACCCGCAGCCCGAGCTTTGTCAGTTCCTCGCTCAACCAGGCGAGCCAGGTTTCGTTATGCGCCACGCTGCGCTCGACATGGGCGCGGTCGCGGATCGCGGCAATGCCGGCCTCGATCGCCGTCGCGTTGACGTTGAAGGGACCGCGAATGCGGTTGATAGCGTCGACGATGTGCATGGGGCCGTACATCCAGCCGATCCGCGCGCCGCCAAGCCCGAGCTTGGAGAAGGTGCGGGTCATGACCACGTTCTCGGTTCCGCCCACCAGCTCGATGCCGGCTTCATAATCGTTGCGGCGCACATATTCGGCGTAAGCCGCATCGAGCACCAGAAGCACGTTTTTGGGCAGTCCGGCATGCAGCCGACGCACCTCCTGGAACGGCATATAGGTGCCGGTCGGGTTGTTGGGGTTGGCGAGGAAAATGATCCTGGTGCGCGGCGTCACGGCGGTGAGGATCGCATCAACGTCGGCGCGCTCGTCGGTTTCCTTGACCGACACGGGCGTCGCGCCCGCCGACCGGATGTAGATCTTGTAGATCGAGAAGGCGTGCTCGGTGATAACGGCTTCATCGCCGGGCGCGAGATAGGTCTGCGCCAGCAGGCCCAGTATCTCGTCGGAACCATTGGAACAGACGATGTTTGCCGCATTCAGGCCGTGCACCTCGGCGATGGCCTCCCGCAGGCGCCTGGCGGTGCCGTCGGGATAGACGTCGAGCCTGGCTGCGACCTCGCGCGCGGCCTCTACCGCCTTCGGCGAGGGGCCGAGCGGGTTCTCGTTCGACGACAATTTGTGGACTTTCGCCACGCCGGCCGGCGCCGTGCTCTTGCCAGGCACATAGGCTTCGATGTCCATGATCCCCGCGCGGGGCGTTGGACGTGCCTGATCCGGTCTCTGGTTCATGTCAAAAATCCATCGAGAATGCTTCCGTCCGGAAGCCGCAGCGGAAATACAAGCCATGGCCCGGAATGTCGAGAGGTGGCAAATCATCGGTGGCCGTGTCATCGGTGGCCGTTGACGCCGGCGCGCGCCGGTCTTAGAAGAGAGCGAAATTCCGTGGTGATTTGGCCGGTCGGCTTGCAGCCACGTTAAACAACTCGCTAAAGGGCCGTTTGCATCCTGTAACCGGCTTTGCGATGGCGTTGCCGGTTTTTTGTTGTCCGCAACCGGCCGGACGACCGCATCGGTGCGAAGATCGCAAGCGACCTTCGCAGCTCGATGCGAGTGTAAGAGGATGTAATGGCCGCTCTGCGCGCTCGAAAAACCAACAATGAGGCCGACCAGCCGTCGAGCCCGGTGTTGCGTTTCGGCGCCGACAAGCCGCTCAAGCTCGACGCCGGCACGTTGCTGTCGCCGTTCCAGATCGCCTACCAGACCTATGGCACCCTGAACGATGCCCGTTCCAACGCCATCCTCGTCTGCCACGCCCTGACCGGCGACCAGCACGTCGCCAACACCAATCCGGTGACCGGCAAGCCCGGCTGGTGGGAGGTGCTGATCGGCCCCGGCAGGATCATCGACACCAACCGCTTCTTCGTCATCTGCTCCAATGTCGTCGGCGGCTGCCTCGGCTCCACCGGTCCCGCCTCGATCAATCCCGCCACCGGCAAGCCTTATGGGCTCGATCTGCCGGTCATCACCATCCGCGACATGGTGCGGGCGCAGCTCATGCTGATCGACCATTTCGGCATTGAAAAACTGTTCTGCGTGCTCGGCGGCTCGATGGGCGGCATGCAGGTGCTGCAATGGGCGTCGAGCTATCCGGAACGCGTCTTCTCGGCGCTGCCGATCGCCACCGGCGCCCGCCATTCCTCGCAGAACATCGCTTTCCACGAGGTCGGCAGGCAAGCCGTCATGGCCGACCCTGACTGGCATGGCGGCAAATATTTCGAGCATGGCAAGCGGCCTGAAAAAGGGCTGGCGGTGGCGCGCATGGCCGCTCACATCACCTATCTGTCGGAGGTCGCCCTGCACCGGAAATTCGGCCGCAATTTGCAGGACCGCGACGCGCTGACCTTCGGTTTCGACGCCGACTTCCAGATCGAAAGCTATCTGCGCCATCAGGGCATGACCTTCGTCGACCGTTTCGACGCCAACTCCTATCTCTACATGACCCGCTCGATGGACTATTTCGATCTTGCCGCCGACCATGGCGGACGGCTGGCCGATGCCTTCGCCGGCACCAGGACCCGCTTTTGCCTGGTCTCCTTCACCAGCGACTGGCTGTTCCCGACCGAGGAGAGCCGCTCGGTCGTCCATGCGCTGAACGCGGCCGGCGCCTCGGTCTCCTTCGTCGAAATCGAGACCGACCGCGGCCACGACGCCTTCCTGCTCGACGAGCCGGAGCTGTTCGCCGCCATCAACGGCTTCATCGCCTCGGCCGCGCGCGCCAGGGGACTCAGCCTATGAGCTCGGAAAACCGCGTGCTCTCCGGACTGGTATCAAGCGGCAGGCATCAGCGCATGACCCCGGAAAGTTGCAGACTTTCCGGATCAGGATCATGCGCCAGGCAGAGGGTCCATCCATGAGCGTCAACCGCGCCCAGCGCGTCGACCTCGAAGTCGTCGCCGGTCTCATCCCGCCTCGGTCGCGGGTGCTGGACGTCGGCTCCGGCGACGGCCTGCTGCTCGAATTGCTGCAGGAGACCAAGCAGGTCGACGGCCGCGGGATGGAATTGTCGCAGCGCGGCGTCAACGAATGCGTGGCGCGCGGCCTCTCCGTCATCCAGGGCGACGCCGACACGGATCTCGAATTCTATCCCGACAAGGGGTTTGATTTCGTCGTCCTGTCGCAGACGCTGCAGGCGACCCGCAACCCCAAGCTGGTGCTCGACGAGTTGCTCAGGATCGGCAACCGCGCCATCGTCTCTTTCCCGAATTTCGGCCACTGGCGGGTGCGCCTCTCGCTGTTCATCCAGGGGCGGATGCCGGTGAACGACGATCTGCCCTACTCCTGGTACGACACGCCCAACATCCATTTCTGCACCGTTCGCGACTTCGTCAATCTGTGCAACGAACTCGGCGCCACTGTCGAAAAGGCGACCGCGCTCGACGGCAACGGCCAGAAGATCGGCCTCTCCATGCCGTGGTGGTTCTGGAATTTCTTCGGCCAGCAAGCGGTGTTTCTGCTGAAGCGATGAAGTCGCGCTCGGCGACACGTCCTATTTTTGAGACATCCGCTATTCCAGGACATCCGTTGCCTTGTGCGGATGTTCGACGCCGTCGACGAACACCACGTCGGCTTGAGAATTGCCGGTGCGCAAGGCCAGTATCGCCTGGTAGGCCGGCGAATTATACCAGTCGCGCGCATGGTCCCTGTCAGGGAATTCGATGATGATGAGGTGACCTGGCCATTCGTTCTCGATCACCTCCACATCGCCGCCATGGACCAGAAAACGGCCGCCGAAGGGCTCCAGAGTGCCGTCGATCTTGTGCAGATATTCGACGATCTCGGGCCCCATTGTAGCCTGGCGCATATGGGCAACGGCGTAAGCGGTCATGACGAAACACCTTTGAATCGAAGCCGAACAACAGGCTTCATGCAGGGCAGTTTGCCGACGCGCCGGACGCTGGTCGATTACCTCCGAGGTCATGAAATGCACCTCAAAGGTCATGAAATGCCCCTCAGAGGTCATGGACCGCATATCGGCAAACGGAGTTGCCGTTGCGCGCCGGGTTGTAAATTCGCCACGTCAAATCGACTGCTATTCACTTTGACGTGACACAGACGCTTCTTTTTTGTATCGTCCCGCCGAATACGGCCGTGGGACGGGCATGGAAGGCGAGCATCAAATCCATTCGGTTGTCGTGGAACGCTCCGAGGCGACATGTCCGAGACGGTGAACCCCGCTCCGCTCATCACGGTGATAACGCCGACTCACAACCGGCGCAGCAAGGTCTTGCGCGCGGTGGAGAGCGTGCTTGCGCAGAACCTCACCCGCTTCGAGCACATTGTCGTCGACGACGGCTCGACCGACGGCACCGAAGCCGCACTTGCCGCCATCCACGATCCCCGCCTCATCTTTGTCGGCGCGAAATGGCGAGGCGCCAATGCCGCCCGCAATGCCGGCATCGAACGTGCTCGCGCCCCTGTGGTAACATTCCTTGATTCCGACGACGTCTACTTGCCGAACCGGCTGGAGCGGACACTAGCCTGGTTCGAGGAGAACCCAACGCTCGAAATCCTGATCAGTTCGTTCGTGTCCATGAAGGGTGGCCGCTGCACCAATTGCATCAACCGCGATGCGTTCCTGAACCGCGATACGCTGGAAAGGGCATTGGTGGCGCAGACGATTTTCATCGCCGGATCCGCGATAACGGCCCGGCGCGGGGCCTTGCTGGCGATCGGCGGTTATGACAGCGACATAGCCCGGATGCAGGATCGCGAATTGCTGCTGCGCTTCGCCCGCCGCTGTGGCGCGCAACTGTCCGAAAAGGTCGACTGGAAAAAGTACAATTCGGAGAATTCGATCTCCGGCCAGCGTGACGGCTATGTCGAAGCCTATGCAAACCTGATCTGCAAACACCCCTATATCATCGACCGCTATCCCGACATTCCGCCCTACATGATCGCGAGGCAGATCATTGCCGACACGATGAAGGGCAGGGTCTCGCAGGCATTTGCCGGCTATCTGGCCAACCGCTCGTCGAAAGCGCTCGGCTACTCCCTGCCGCAATTGTTGCGCGGCTATGTCGGCGGCCGGCGCTGGCGGCGCGATCTCTACGACGAGTTCCGCACCAAATATGGCGCGCGGCCCGCCTGAGCCCGGCTGCAAGAATTTATCGGTCGAGTTCCGGAAAAAACGGATCGGAGAAAAACCGCCGGTCGCGCTCTCCCTGCAGGCAGTCGATCGGCGCTGCGGCCTCGATCCGGACCGGCCGGGGATCGGCCCCAGGGTCGGCCCAAGGGTCGGCCCAAGGGTCGCCGCTGACTTCGAGAATCAGCTTGCGGCGTATGGCGGTCGTGAATTCGGAGGCCGCGTAGATCGGCAGCACGAAGGAGCCGGGCCCGCCAGTCACGCATTCGGCATAGTATTGGTCGAGATGGCTGAAGGTTGGCGACGGGCTGATCAGGATCGGCAGGCCGTTTATGACGATGCCTTTCGCCACAGCGGCGTCGCGTGTCATGGTGACGGGCAGCCCTGTATTGTTCGGGCCGTCGCCTGAAATGTCGATGACGCTGCGCGACGCATCGAAAGCAGTTCCATCCAACAGCTCGGTGCCGAAGGCGAGCGCGCCGGAGATCGAGGTGCCGCGAAAGCTCCTGAATGGGCGGGCCTCGATCCTGTCGGCGAAAGCATTGGCGCTCTGTGTGCCATCGATGACCTGCCAGGCAATGACCGCATCGTCGCGAACCGTTCCGGCCCATTCGAAATAGGCCAACGCAATGCGCCCGGTGGTGCCCGAGCGCACCGCCTTGATGAAATCGGGGTGGCGCAGCGCCTCGACATAGCCGGCGCGCTGCAGGGCGAACTCGTTCTCATCCATCGACTGCGAAATGTCGACCGCCAGCACCAGTTCGACATCCACGGCAATATCATTGGCGGGTGCAGCCAGAGGCGCTGCCTGGGCGCAGGCAAGGCAGGCAAGCAGGCTGAGCGCGTCGAGCACGGTCTAAAGCCTCGCAGGCTTTGCAACGATGACGACAATTTTCCCTGCGATCGCGGCGAAATAAAGCTGGCTGGATGAAACCGACTACTTCTTATTTCGACGCACAGCAACGGCCGGCGGCGGCTCGATCGCCCCGGCCCTGACGCGGACCGGCTTGAGCGCTGGGCGGCCGGCATCCTTCACGATCGTCAGTGAACGGGGAAAGAACTGGTTGTCGTGCTGGCTGCGGCCGATGTTGAGGATGGCCGCACCGCC
Source organism: Mesorhizobium metallidurans STM 2683 (assembly GCF_000350085.1). Lineage (GTDB taxonomy): Bacteria > Pseudomonadota > Alphaproteobacteria > Rhizobiales > Rhizobiaceae > Mesorhizobium > Mesorhizobium metallidurans. The sequence goes on along the minus strand of NZ_CAUM01000055.1, from coordinate 117,805 downwards.
AAGACGCGTTTCCAGCATCGACAGCACCCGTTTCAGCGTCGCACCGTCGAATGTATCCAGCGCCTCGTCGATGATCACCCATTTCGGCCGCCGCAAGGCGAGTCTGGCAAAGCCCAGCAGGCGCTGCTCGTCATCGCTGAGCTCATGCTCCCAGCGCGCGGAACGATCTAGCGAGGACGACAGGCGCTCAAGACCGACCTCGGCGAGCACGGCCGATATCTCGGCATCGTCGACCTTGGCGGCGCCGTCCGTGTGATTGAGTACCTCACGCAGCGTACCGAGCGGGAAATAGGGGGTGCGCGGAACGAAGACGGGCACCTCCTGGGCCGGCATGCCGATCCGTCCGCTCCCCCACGGCCACAGGCCGGCGATGGCGCGAAAGAACAGCGTCTTGCCGGCGCGCGGATCGCCGGTGATCATGACGCGCTCGCCGGCGCCGATCTCGACATGCGGCTCGGCAAGCTTCGTGCATCCATCGGGCGAGGCAATTTCCAGTTTCTCGAAGGTCAGGCGCTCATCCGGGTTGTTGCCAAACTCGATGCGGTTTTCCGTGTCGTGAAGCACATCCGTTTCGCCGAGCGCGATGCGGAAGTCGGCGACCCGCATCAGCGTGGCGCGCCAGTCGGCTATGGCGCCGATATTGTTGATGAACCAGCGCAGCGACGCGTTGACCTGGTTGAAGGCGCCGACCGCCATCATCAGCCCGCCGAAGCTGATATCGCCGGCGAAATAGACCGGCGAAGCAACCAGGATCGGCGCGACGACGGTGATCCAGCCATAGGTATCGGTAACCCAGGACAGGTTGATCTGGGCGGTATAGATTCGCCGCATGGCGCCTAGCACCGTGCCGAGGTCGAGCTCAAGCTGGCGTTTCGCATCGGCCTCGCCATGGGCGAGAGCTATGGCGTCGACATTCTCGTTGACGCGGACCACCGAGGAGCGCAGCTCCGCCTCGCGCGAATAGCGATCGCTGTTAAAGCGGATGAGCGGGCGTCCGACCAGCCAGCTCAGCCAGGAGGCGATGCCGGCATAAAGGATCGCAGCCCAGACCATGTAGCCGGGGATCGCCAGCGAATGGCCGCCGATATGGAAGACGAAGCCCGAAGACAGCGTCCACAACACACCGATGAAGGACGCGAGCAGGATGAAGGATTGCAGCAGGCCGACGCCGAGGTCCGTGGAAAGATCGGAGAGATGTCCGACATCCTGCTGTATGCGCTGGTCGGGATTGACGCCGATGGCGCCGGCATGGGTCAGCCGGAAGGCGCGCGCCGGCCGCATCCATTCGCCGATCAGGTCGAGCGTCAGTGCCTCGCGCAGCTTCAGCCGGATCATCTGGTTGAGCCAGGTCTGACCGACATTGAGCACCAACAGCGTCCCGGCTATTGCCGCAAAGACGAGAAGCTGATGCAGGAAGCCCTGCATGTCGCGCCGCGCCAGCGCATCGTAGAAAGGCTGGTTCCAGCGATTGAGCAGAACCTGCCCGATCGAGGTCGCCACGATGACGGCGACGATGCCGATAGAGAGCCAGAGCAGATACTTGCGGACCGGCGAGGCCGCCAGCGCCAGCCTGATCGTTGCGAGTTGGTCTCGCAGGCTGCTGGCCTCGACCGACGCGCGGGCCATGTCATCCGGATGATCAGCCATGAGTGATATCCCTGCGTTCGGAAGCGGCACTGAAATCGGTCACGGGCATTGGCGGCCCGCGCCTTCAATCGGGCTGCAAACCCGCTTTCGACAAATAGTTAGGAAAAAGCGCAAGCCCGATCACGAACGCGTCACCCTTGTGGGTAAAGATGCTCTATCGGCAGTCTGTGGCAGCCGGCCGAGCCTGGTGGCGCCATGCGGCGAGAAAACCGGCACGAAGACGCGGCGCGAAGCGCGCTGGGCGACCGGCACGCCTTGATAGAGCCGCTTTTGCGCCTCGACCACGATAACGCCGGAAAAGATCGGCCAGAACCGCCGGCCGGCGCGTTCCAGCACATTGTGGAACTGCATCATGAAGCGCCGTCGCGATGGCGGGAAGAAGAGCGCATCGGACCAGGCCGCGGGCGTGAAATTCGTTTCGCGCAACAATTCGGTGAGCTGGCCGCGCGAGAAAGGCCGGCCATTGCCAAACGGCGTGTGCTCGAATCGGGCCCAGACGCCGCGCCTGTTGGGCACGACGATGACGACACGGCCGGCCGGCGACAGCACCCGCCAGATCTCGTTTAGCGTCTCGCGCGGGTTCTCGGCATGTTCGAGCGAATGGACCAGTAGCATGCGGTCGATGCAGGAATCGACCAGCGGCAATTCCTCGTCGAAGACCAGTGCCGTCGCGGTGGGCCCCGTGACCGGCCAAACCACCGCGCCTTGCGTCGCCGGCATGAAGGCAAAGACACGCTCGGCATCGGTGCCGAACCGCTCCAGCCACGGCAAGGTATAACCGAGGCCGACCAGCCGCTCGTTGGGCACGACAGCCCATATCGAGGACAGCGCCATGGTGATCGAGCGCTCGGCGAGCCGCCCGAGCGTGGTCGAATAAAAGGAACGGAGATCGACGATGTCGGAATGCATGTACCGGACGGTAGCTTTGATGCCGTCCAAGTTCAACAAAGGCGGATGACATCTGCTGGCAAGCGCCCTATGTCTGCGACGATTACCGCATCGGCCCGAAATCGGTTTCGATTCCGGAAAGCACGATGCAGCAGATAAAAAGTTTTGGAGCGTCCTTTATGCGTCCAACTGGACGCACGGCGCGCTCTAGAGCAATTCCAGGAAAAGTGTGAAACGGTTTTCCGTCCGGAATTGCGCAAAAACAAAGCTCTAGTGGAGAGATGCGATGCCGGTTGAGATCGAACAGTTCATGTGCCGCAGCGACAATTTCGGCGTGCTGCTGCATGACCCCAAAAGCGGCCAGACGGCGATTATCGACGCACCCGAGGAGGCGCCGATCCTGGCCGCGATCGAGCGCACCGGCTGGACGCCGACGATGATCCTGACCACCCACCACCATGCCGATCATGTCGAGGCCAATCTGGCGCTGAAGGAGCGCTTCAAGCTGCGCATTATCGGACCGAAAGCCGAGGAAGCAAAGATCCCCGGCATCGACAAGACCGTCGGCCAGGGTTCGGTTATCCGCCTCGGCGACGGAAAGATCGAGGTCATTGAGACGCCCGGCCACACGGCGGGCCATGTCTCCTATCACCTGCCGGAGTCGAAAGTTGCCTTCACCGCCGACACGCTGTTTGCGCTCGGCTGTGGCCGTCTGTTCGAATGCAAGCCGCCGGTGATGTACGAATCGCTGAAGAAGCTCGCCGCACTTCCGGCCGAGACGGTCATCTATTGCGGCCATGAATACACGCTTTCCAACGCCCGCTTCGCGCTGACCGTCGACCCGACCAATTCCGCGCTGAAGGAACGCGCGGCGAAGATCGAGGCGCTACGCGCCGATGACAAGCCGACGCTGCCGACCACGATTGGCGACGAACTTTCAACCAATCCGTTCCTGCGCTGGCACGACCCGGCAATCCGCAAGCATCTCGGCATGGAGAAGGCTAGCGACGCCGACGTGTTCGCCGAGATCCGCAAGCGCAAGGACAATTTCTAGAGCACGATCCCGAACCGAAGGTCAGCGCAGCAAAAAGTTGCAGACTTTTCGGACAAGATCATGTGAAAAAACAAAGGCCTAGAGCATGATCCCGAAAAGTGGAATCCGGTTTTCGGAAAAGATCATGCTCAAACAAAAAATTAGAGCCCCATCCCGATTCTATCGGGATGGAACAGGCTCTAGAGCATCGGACCCCAAAAGTGGACCCCGGTTTTGCGAAAAATCCGATGCTCAAACAAAAAGCCGTGCTAGCCTGCAACGCATGACCAGCGCCGCCGAAATCATCGCCACGCTCGGCCTGAAGCCACATCCGGAAGGCGGCTGGTACGCCGAGACCTTTCGCGATGGCGAGGAATGCACGCGCGGCCATTCGACCGCGATCTATTTCCTTCTGGAAGAGGACCAACTGTCCGCCTGGCATCGGGTCAAGGACGCGGCCGAGGTCTGGCACTTCTATGCCGGCGCCCCGCTGGCGCTGTCGATGCATCAGGAAGATGGTGCGATGATCGAACAGGTGCTGGGCACGGCTCTGGCCGCCGGCGAACGGCCGCAGATCGTCGTCCCGGCCGGCTGGTGGCAGTCGGCGCGCAGCCTCGGTGATTGGACGCTGGTCGGCTGCACCGTGGCGCCAGGCTTCGATTTCGCCGCCTTCGAGCTGGCCGAACCGGGCTGGCAGCCTAAGGTTGGGACCCGATCCTAGCCCAGCAGAAAACCCAGGGTAATCGCCAATTGGGCGGCGTAATACAGCGTCCAGACCGCGTGACGCATCCAGACGCGGTGCGGCGAGATCGCGGGCGCCAGGAATTTTTCCGTGGCCAGCAGCCCGTCGGACGCCATGAACAGAACCGCGCCGCCGATGATCCAAAAACTGTTCAGGGTGAGCGCGGAAATGCCCATGGCGAGGATTGCCGCGATATAGACGCCGCCCGGGAGGCGCAGGCTGGGGCCGACACGGCGCCAGAGCGCGAAAAGCATGGCGAGCGCGAAAGCGGTCATCGCCACGGCAATCGCGCCACGCCACGGTTCGGCCGACAGCAGTCCGATTCCATCGCCGGAGCGCAGGAACAGCGCGACATAGAGCACATGCGCGCCGAGAAAACTGGCAAGTCCGCCGAGAAAGGCCTTTTCGCCGTCACGCGACAGGAAGGCATCGCCGACAGCGCTGAGCGCCAGCGCCGCAGCGAGCAGCCACGGGCCGCCTTGCAGTAATGCCAGCACGGCAAGCATCGCCACGGCCAGCGTCTTGGCCGCCGAGCGCGCCAGCGTCGGCCGCATGTCTGATATGAAAGCGTAGATCACCGCCGCGGCAACTGAAAACACCAGCGTCGCATTGGCGTTGGCGTCGATACCGCCGGGAAACGGCATCATGCCCCTGCCCCGTCGGTTGCCCGCTTGGGGAAGAACAGCGACTTCGCCGCCAGCGCTGCGCCACCGGTGATGAGCACGCAGGCGGCGAGAATGCGCAGCGACGGTTCGGCGAAGCCGGCGGCGATCAGCACCAGGGTAGACAGCAGCGGCGCGGCATAGCTCGCCGCGCCCAGCACCTGGATGTTGCCGCGTTTGACGCCGATGTCCCAGGCATAGAAGGCAGCTCCCACCGGCATCAGCCCGAGGCCGAGCACGGCCAGCCATTGGCCGGCGCCGTCAGGCCATACCGTCTTTTCCAGCAGAAGATGGCAGACGAGCGACAGCGCTGCCGTCGCCGCGCAGAACCAGGTGACGATGCTGGTCGGCACCGAGGGGAAGCGCCGCGACAACAACGAATAGGCCGACCACAGCACCGCGCAGACACCGGCCATCGCATAGCCGAAGGCATAACGCGCATCGAAGGCAAGGCCGCCGCCCTTGGTGACGATCAGGACGGTGCCGGCAAGGCCGAGCAGCGCGCCGGCGACATGGTTCCAGGCCAGCCGCTCGCCCGGCGTCAAGGCCGATCCGAGCACGATCAGCAGCGGCCACAGATAGGCGATCAGGCTCGCTTCCACCGCCGGCGCGTTGCGCAATGCGGTGAAGTAGAAGAAGTGGTAGCCGAACAGGCCGGCAATGCCGATCACCCAGACTTTGCGTGGTATTTTGGCTTGGCGCGGTATCTTCTGGCTCCTGTCGGCGGTCGGCATGAACAGCCGCGCGACGAGGCCGACGCCGGTGCCGATCGTAAAGGTGATCGCCGAGAGCAGGAAGGGCGGCACCGCCCCGGAAGCATCGGTAAGCAGCGCCAGCAGCGCCCACATGGCGACCGCCGAGAAGCCGATCAGTGTTGCGCGCGCCATGCCCGTCTCCGGCGACGCGCGAAACGCGCCTATTCAGTTGCTTCGAAACGCCCCGCGCTGACGGTGAGAGTGCCTATCTGCGTCGTGACCATGGCGTGGATCGGCGCATATACGCCGGTTTGGCCAAGCGGTGCAAACGTCACCATGATGACGCTGCGGTTCTTCAGGTAATTCAGGGCTTTGCGGTTCTTGCGGTAGCCCGCCACCGGCTCGAAGCCCATCCTGCAGGTGACGGTATCGCCCTTGTAGCCCCGCACCGAGGTCGAGCCTTTCGAATCATAGGTCAGCACCAGATTGGCGCGCATCTCGCCGTCATAGAGTTTCACCGTGCGCCCGCAGACCTTGTCGAGGCTGTCGGCATGGATGACGGTGGCTGCCATCGGATCGAGCACGGATGACAGATCGCTGGCGGCCAGCGCTATCCAGTTCTTTGGATTGCGCTTCTTCGGCTCCGGCACGACCTTGGTCGAGGTGACGGCGCCATTGGCAAACTGGATTTCGATCATCGAGGCCTTCTTGCCCGACTTGTAGTCGGCGCGGAACGCCTGCGGCTGCAATTGCTTGCCCGAAATCTTGCCCTTGGACGAAATCGTGCCCCGCGTATCGTCGAACAGCGTGGCGAGGCCTGCGCTGGAGACGCTGCCGTCGATCGAATAGGTATCGCCTTCGTAACTGCTGGAAAATGTCGCCTTGGCCACCGAAAGGCCAAGGAACGACACCGTATACTCGCCCTTGAAGGATTGCGGCGCCGCAGTGGATGTCGCGGTCGGCAGCGCAACGGCAAGCAAGGCTAAAACAACATGGGACGAACGACGCATAGCGGGGATTGGTCCTCGGTTTTTCGGCCGGAGATGGGCGGTTCCGGACTGGCATGTCCCTTTGCGACCGCTTATAGGCTGAATTCCGGCCTTTATGTGGAGGACGCCCTTATGCGTCCATGGCCAGGGGAATCGGGTGAAGGAACAAACGCTGAATCCGAAACCGAAGAGCATTCTCGTTCTGGCATTGCGGACTCGTAAAAGGAGAACCTGCCGGTTCGACCTACAATCAGAGATGGGGCTTTGAGGCGTCAGCGGCCTTGGATGCGATTCGGATAGAGTCAATGGGTCCGTTCACCCGATTGCCCTGCGTCCATGGCAGGCCGAGCTTGACGCACGTGCGAAATGCAACTATGGAACGCCAACTTTTTCCATAAGGCCGCCTGACCGAAACCGCGCGCCATCCGGCGCGGGTCGAATGTTTGGCCAGACCGAGAACTGAAGGTTAGAACCATGTCCCGCACCTGCGAACTCACTGCCAAGGCAGTCATGTCCGGCAACAATGTGAGCCACGCCAACAACAAGACCAAGCGCCGCTTCCTGCCGAACCTCGTCAATGTGACGCTGATCTCGGAGGCGCTGAACCAGAATGTGCGCTTGCGCATTTCGGCCAATGCGCTGCGTTCGGTCGAGCATCGCGGCGGCCTCGACGCCTTCCTGGCCAAGGCCGACGCCAAGGAGCTGTCGCAGCGCGCCCGCCTCTTGAAGAAGCAGATCGCCAAGAAGCTGGCCGAACAGCCGGCGGCTTAAGCATTTCTTCGGGGCGACCGCCTCTAGAACAACGAGGGAATGCGATCCGGCTCTCGGATAGCGCTCCGCTGGTTCCATTACCCAGGATAAAAAAATGACATCCTTCTCGCGATATTTGCCCTTTGTGGCCGCCATGGCGCTTGTCGTCGTGGCATCGAACATCCTCGTTCAGTTCCCGATGCGGGGTGCGATCGGCGGCCTGTCGCTGGGCGACATCCTGACCTGGGGCGCCTTCACCTATCCCTTCTCCTTCCTGGTCACCGATCTTGCCAACCGCCGCTATGGCCCGGCCGTGGCGCGCAGGATCGTCTTTATCGGCTTCATGACGGCGGTGGTCTGTTCGATCATTGTGCCGCCCTTCCTGTTCCGCCACGGCCTGATCGAATTCGAGACGGCCGCCGATCGGCTGGTGCGCATCGCGGTGGCTTCGGGAGCAGCCTTCCTGACCGCGCAATTGCTTGATGTGACAGTGTTCAACCGGCTGCGCCGGCAGAACTGGTGGCGCGCGCCGATCGTCGGTACGCTGGTCGGCTCGGTCTTCGACACCGTGGTATTCTTCACCATCGCCTTTTCGGCGGCTTTCGCCTTCGCTGGCCCGAGCGATGGCTTCGCGCTCGAAACGGCACCTTTGATGGGCATGCTGCCGGTCGAGACCACGCGCTGGATATCCTGGGCGCTCGGCGACCTCAGCGTGAAGCTGATCATCGCGGTGGTGGCGCTGATCCCCTACCGGCTGCTTGCCGCCCGCTGGAGCCAGCCGGCGGTCGCGGTTTAGCCATGATTCCAAAAAATGGAATCAGGCTGTGATCCCTTGGGTCCAGATAGACTCGGCAAAAACGCCTGACGGCGCACAAGAGCTTCGCCTGAAGCGGCGCGGCGCCGAATTCTCGATCATGCTCGGTTCGAATGAGCTGATGAACAGCCGCCTCAGCGGCTCCGAGCAAGCGCTGGCCAGGCTCGCATGCGAAAGAATCGCCGGCCGCGTCGAGCCCAAAATCCTGATCGGCGGCCTCGGCATGGGCTTCACGCTGCGCGCCGCCCTTGCCGAGCTTGGCGATGATGCCGGCGTCGTCGTTGCGGAACTGGTGACCGCCGTGGTCGCCTGGGCGCGCGGCCCGATGGCCGAAATGTTCGTCGGCTGCCTCGACGATCCGCGTGTCACCATTCGCGCGGCGGATGTCGGGCAGCTCATACGATCGGAGAGAGCGACCTGGGACGCCATCCTGCTCGACGTCGACAACGGCCCGGAAGGGATCGTCCACAAGGCCAATGATGCTCTCTACGGCGCGGCCGGCCTCTGTGCCGCCCGTGTCGCGCTCAAGCCCGGCGGCGTGCTGGCGGTGTGGTCGCAGGGACCGGACGCTGGCTTCACGCGGCGGCTCAAGCAGGCAGGCTTCGCCGTCGAGGAGATCAAGACCCGCGCCAACGGCAAGCGTGGCGCACGCCACATCATCTGGCTCGCGACCAACGCGCGGTAGGTCTGGCGCCGCCAAAGCCAGGCCCTTCGCCGACTTCCCTCAATCCTCGTGCAGGATGAATTCGAGATAGAGGTTGCGTTGCAGGATCGAGTGGTTGTCGTCCGAGATCAGCGACACCATCAGCGCGCCGTCGTCGCGGGTCCAGATGTCGAGCCCTTCCATATTGTCGATCTGGTAGCTCATGTCGGCTTCCATCAGCACCGGCCCATCGGCGACGGCGCCCTTTTCGATGCTTTCGCCGTAGATGCGCCGCAGCCGCATCTTCAAGCCGCCGGCCATGGTAAGGCTGCGCTCCAGCAACAAAAGGTCGCCGTTGGGCAGGAAGGCGCCGTCGGTGATGTCGAAATCGTCATTGCGCTTGACGGTGAAGACGCCCTTCCTCGGCCCTTCGATGATGGCGGCATAGTTGTTGCCTGACTTGTCGAGGCTCTTTTCCGACACCACGACCAGTCCGCCCTCGTGCCGCCCGTAAGGATTGGCGCGGGCGACGGTCTCGAAGCTGCGATTGCGCCGAAGCTCCCAGGCCGGAATCAGGAAGTCCAATTGTTTGAACGGCGCCTTCATATCGTCCGGATCGATGTTGAATTGGGAAACGCGGTGATCACGCTCGAAGCCGACGGTGGCGATGCCGTCCTTGACCGAGAGGCCTTCGGCGTCGACCTCGGCTTTCTCACCGGCCGGTTGGCCCGATGCGTCGACCATCTGCCGCATACGGAAATTCTGGATGCCTGAAGGACGCTTTTCGGCATCGTGGGTAACCGTGCCGAAGAACCAGAAGCCGGTGTCGGCAACGCCGATGAAGTCGCTGCCAGGCTTCAGGAAGCGGAAGGCCGACAGCGCGCCGAAATCGCGCGACGGCGATGTCATTTCCAGCCCGCCGACGAATTCGAGCGGCCCGAATTTCGTCTCCGCGCGGCCAATCTGGAACTCCCTGATGGGGCGGGCGGAAATTTCGATCGGCCCGACCGACACCGGGCCGGCGGCAATGACCGGCGACAAAAGAACGCCGGCAACGAACAGCGCCGCGGCGGCGAAAAGCATCTGCCGAAAGCCGCCCCGCGAAAGGATCATCCGGCGCGCCGCAGGCCGCCGCGCCGCGTCTCGCGCGCGCTTTCCTCGCCGAACAGCGACGCCAGCTGCTCGGTCATGGCGCCTGCCAGTTCCTCGGCGTCGACGATGGTGACGGCGCGCCTGTAGTAACGGGTGACGTCGTGGCCGATGCCGATGGCGAGCAGTTCGACCGGCGAGCGCGTCTCGATCAGCTCGATGACGGCGCGCAGATGCCGTTCGAGGTAATTGCCCGGATTGACCGACAGCGTCGAATCGTCGACCGGCGCGCCGTCCGAGATCATCATCAGGATCTTGCGCTGCTCCGGTCGCGCGATCAGGCGGTTGTGCGCCCACAGCAGCGCTTCGCCGTCGATGTTTTCCTTGAGCAGGCCCTCGCGCATCATCAGCCCGAGGTTGCGGCGCGCCCGCCGCCACGGATGGTCGGCGGATTTGTAGATGATATGGCGCAGATCGTTGAGCCGCCCGGGGTTCGGCGGCTTGCCTTCCTTCAGCCATTTCTCGCGCGCCTGCCCGCCCTTCCAGGCGCGGGTGGTGAAGCCGAGGATCTCGACCGAAACGCCGCAGCGCTCCAGCGTGCGCGCCAGAATGTCGGCGCAGGTGGCGGCGACGGTGATCGGCCGGCCGCGCATCGAGCCCGAATTGTCGAGCACCAGCGTCACCACCGTGTCGCGGAATTTGGTGTCGCGCTCCTGCTTGAAGGACAGCGGCTGCATCGGATCGATGACGATGCGCACCAGCCGCGCCGGATCGAGATAGCCCTCTTCGAGGTCGAAATCCCAGGAGCGGTTCTGCTGCGCCATCAGGCGGCGCTGCAGCCGGTTGGCGAGCCGGCCGACGACGCCGGACAGGTTTGCAAGCTGCTTGTCGAGGAAGGCGCGCAGCCGATCCAGCTCTTCTTCCTCGCACAATTCCTCCGCGCCTACGGTCTCGTCGAAGGTCGTGGTGAAGATCTTGTAGTCGATCTCCTTCGACAGATTGGTGAAGGGATTGTCGTTGCGGCGCGCCTCGCCGGGCGTCTCGGCGTCCGCATCGTCCTCGTCGGAGAGGTCGTCGGCGGTGGCGTCGGAGGCCTCGGTCTCGGCCGACTGCTCGTCCTCGGACGACGCCTCGGTGTCGTCGGACTGCGACTGCTCGGAACCGGAATCGTCCTCGCCCCCCTCCTCGCTCTGCTCCTCGCCTTGCGGCTGGTTATCGTCATTGTCTTCCGAGTCTTCCGTCTCCTGGTCGTCGCCAAGTTCCTCGGCCATTTCCATGGAGGCGAGCATTTCGCGCACGACGCGGGCGAAAGCCTGCTGATCGTCGAGCTTGGCCGAGAGACCGTCGAGGCCGGCGCTCGCCTTCTCCTCGACCCAGGGCCGCCAGAGGTCGACCAGCCGCTCGCCGCTCTTCGGGACAGTGCGGCCGGTCAGCTTTTCGCGCACCATCAGCGCCAGCGCTTCCTCGATCGGCGCGTCGGCCTTGTCCTTGACGTCGACGAGATTGGCCTTGGCGTATTTGTCCTCCAGCATAGAGCCGATATTGTCGGCTACGCCCTGCATGGCGCGGCTGCCGATCGCCTCGACACGGGCCTGCTCGACAGCGTCATAGATGGCGCGGGCCTGCTTGCCCTCGGGCGCCAGCTTGTTGTGGATGCGCGCATCGTGGCAGGCGCGCTTCAGCGCCATGGAATCGCCGAGGCCGCGGGTTATGGCAATGTCGGCCTTCGACGCCTTCTTTGGCAGTTCGGGCAAGCGGGCGCGGCTGCCGGCGAGCGCCGGCCGGTCCTTGGCGAAACCGACTTCGAGTTCCTTGTCGCCGGCGATGGCGCGCATGCAGACGGTGACGGCGCGCTTGAAGCTGTCGGCTTCAGCCCCCGTCTTCGACTTGTTGCGCGTGTTGTCGCCCGGACCCGCCATCGAGACTCTGCTTAGCCCAGCACCACATTGGCTGCTGATTCCGGCAGATCCTCGCCGAAGGCGCGCTGGTAGAACTCGGCGACCACGGAACGCTCGAGCTCGTCGCATTTGTTGAGGAAGGTCAGCCGGAACGCCATGCCGATATTGCCGAAGATCTCGGCATTTTCGGCCCAGGTGATGACCGTACGCGGGCTCATCACCGTCGACAGATCGCCATTGATGAAGGCCGAGCGCGTCATGTCGGCGACACGCACCATCTTGTTGACGATGTCCTTGCCCTTGCTGTCGCGATAGTGCTTGGCCTTGGCCAGCACGATGTTCACCTCATTGTCGTGCGGCAGATAGTTCAGTGTGGTGACTATCGACCAGCGGTCCATCTGCGCCTGGTTGATCTGCTGGGTGCCGTGATAGAGGCCGGTGGTGTCGCCCAGCCCGACAGTGTTGGCGGTCGAAAACAGCCGGAAGGCCGGGTGCGGACGGATGACCCGGCTCTGGTCGAGCAGCGTCAGCCGGCCCGACGATTCCAGCACGCGCTGGATGACGAACATGACATCCGGGCGACCGGCGTCGTACTCGTCGAAGCACAGCGCGACATTGTGCTGGTAGGCCCAGGGCAGGATGCCGTCGCGGAATTCGGTGATCTGCAGCCCGTCCTTGACCACGATCGCATCCTTGCCGACGAGATCGATGCGGCTGACATGGCTGTCGAGATTGACGCGCACGCAGGGCCAGTTGAGGCGGGCGGCAACCTGCTCGATATGGGTCGACTTGCCGGTGCCGTGATAGCCCGACACCATGACGCGGCGGTTGTAGGCGAAACCGGCAAGGATCGCCATCGTCGTGTTCTTGTCGAACAGATAGTCCGGATCGATGTCGGGCACATGCTCGCTGGTCACCGAATAGGCCGGCACCACCATCTTGGAGTCGAAGCCGAATTTGTCCCTCACCGACACTGTCGTGTCGGGCAGGTTGGCGATGTCGCGATCGACCTTGTTCATCTCTATCAACGTCTCCACGGGCGAAACGCCCGATTTTCGCCGGCAATCTATTTTGTCCGGGGGCGGTCTTAGAGCCTTTTCCAACCTTATGAAAGTTGGAAAACGACACAAACCGTAAGGCTGCTCAGCACAATCCTGCCTGCTTGAGCACGCGATAGGCCTGGAGCACATCGCGGAACCGGTCTTCCGAACCTCTGTCGCCGCCATTCGCATCCGGATGGTGACGCTTCACCAGTTCCTTATAGCGCGCCTTGATTTCCTTGCCAGTCGCCTTTGTATCAAGGCCAAGCGTTTCCAGCGCCTTGGCCTCAAGCGGCTTGGCCTTGCGCTCGCGCGCCTCGCGCGGATCCTTTGGCCCTTTGAACAGGTCGAACGGGTCGCGCATGCGGTTGTAATAGCCGGCGCGGCCGGAGCGCTGCTGGGCGAAGTCGGGCGAGGAGCGCGTCGAGGCGCCGGCGATGCCCATCTTCCAGGTCGGCCGGTGGCCGGTCATCGCTTCCTTCTGGAAACGGGCGATCTCGGTGTCGGGGACACCGGAGAAGTAATTGAAGCCCTTGTTGTACTCGCGCACATGATCGAAGCAGAACTGGAAATACTCGCCCTCCTTCATGCGTCCGACCGGCGCGCGATGGGTGCCGGCCTCCTTGCAGCCATCCCACTGGCAGATCGGCGAGCGCGACTTCAGCTCCGCGTCCTTCTCCGGCCGTATGCGAAGCTTCTCGAAATATTTGGGGTACGGTTTCATCTCACCCATTTATGGGCTGTTCGCTAGTGCGAAACAAGAATTGACATTTTCGCGTTGATCGCCCTAACCGCTGAATCGCGGCATAAAGCGGGCGATTGGCGTATTTTGTCGCGGCGACGGCATTGCGAGCCCTTCGAGCGCGAAAAAGGATTACCGATTTTCGGGAGCAACTGCCGCTACATGTGGTGAAGGGAAGCGCGAATGTCCATACAGGCAACGATGGAAGACAAGCTGAAAAAGGCATTCTCGCCGGAGCGGCTCGTCATCATCAACGAAAGCCATCTCCATGCCGGTCATCACCACAATGGCTCCGACCATCATGGCGCCTATGACGGCACCGGCGAGACGCATTTCCGCGTCCGCATCGTCTCCCCGGCCTTTGCCGGCATGAGCCGCATCGAGCGCCACCGTGCCGTCAACGAATTGCTGGCCGAGGAGTTGAAGGCCGGCGTGCACGCGCTGGCGATCGAACCGGCGGCGCCGGATGAAAAGACCAGGTGGTAAGCCTCAGACGACCGTCGCCTGCAGGAAAATCATCACCGCTTCGGTCAAGGCGTCGCCCTCCTCGCCGAAATCGCGATTGATCGACATGTGCGAATAGGCGCTGCCGTCGAACAGCGTAACCTCGGTCCCGGTGGCGCGCAAACGCTCGGCGAAGGCCCTGGAATCCTGCTCCCGCCCCTTTGCGCGCGAATAGGCGACAAAGGTCGGCGGATGTTTGCGGCCCTCGATATGAGTTGCCGGCGACAGCGTACGCCATTGCGCCGGATCGGGGAAGGCCCGGGCATAGGTCCGCGTCATGCCGCCGCTCCTGGCCAGCGCCTCAAGGTCATAGGCCCTGGTATCGTCAAGGACGAGCGCCGCGACGCCGGGCAAGCCGCCGCGCAGGCCGGTCAGCGCTGCCAGATGGCAGCCGGCCGAGTGACCCATGGCTACAATCCGCTTGGGGTCGCCGCCATGGTCGGCAATATTGGCGCGCACATAGCGATAGGCCGCTTCGACATCATTGGCCTGGGTCGCGACATCGACCTCAGGCAGCATGCGATAGTCGATGGAGACGAAGCAGAAGCCTTGGTCGAGCAGGAAGCCTGGCTTGGCGTTGACATTGGTGCGGCTGCCGATCCGCCACGCGCCGCCATGGACGAAGAAGACCACCGGCAGGCCGCGCCCGCCGTCTGGAGCATAGATGTCGAGCTTGGCGGGTCCGTAATCGACGGTCTGCGGCGCGGGTTGGCGCAGCCGCCAGGCAGCTGACACGCCGGCCGGCAGCAAAGCCGTCATGGATGCCAGGACAAAACTTCGTCGATCGATCATCGCCATCTCCGACCGCTTTGCGGCAAGAGCAAGAGAATGCACATGAGCGCCGCGCGCGTCCAGTTAAGGATTGGTAGCAGGTCGGATGGCTGGCGGCACCTTCCTCACAAGAAAGGTTCCCTCAAACCTTGGTGATTGCAGCCGACTCGATTATGTTTGAGGGGAACAAATAACGCTTTCCCACAGTTAGAGGGATGAGCCGATTACGCATCAGGTCGGCTCCGAGGCAACCATCATGCGTGACAATCAATCCGACGTCTTCGATCTGTTTTCGGAGATTTATGCGAACGCGGCTCAGGAAGAGATCAGTCTTCAGCAGTATCTGCTGGCCTGCCGCGAGGACAAATCCATGTACGCTTCGGCGCCCGAAAGGATGGTCGAGGCGATCGGCACGCCGAACCTGGTCGACACCAGCAAGGATGAACGGCTCGGCCGCATTTTTTCGAACCGCACCCTCAAGATCTATCCCTCCTTCTCCGACTTCTACGGGATGGAGGATACGATCGAGCGCATCGCCGGCTATTTCCGCTATGCCTCGCAGGGGCTCGAAGAGCGCAAGCAGATCCTCTATCTCCTCGGCCCGGTCGGCGGCGGCAAATCCTCACTCGCCGAGCGGCTGAAGAAGTTGATGGAGCAGCGCCCGATCTACACGCTGAAGGCCGGCAACCAGATCAGCCCGATTTTCGAATCGCCGCTTGGCCTTTTCCATCCCGATCGCATGGGCGATCTGCTGGAGGAAAAGTATGGAATAGCCCGCCGCCGCCTGAACGGGCTTATTTCGCCTTGGGCGGCCAAGCGCCTCGACGAATTGTCCGGCGACATTTCCAAATTCAGCGTGGTCAAGCTGCTGCCTTCGCGGCTGCGCCAGATCGGCATCGCCAAGACGGAGCCTGGCGACGAGAACAATCAGGACGTCTCGGCCCTGGTCGGCAAGGTCGACATCCGGCAATTGGAAAATTTCAGCCAGTCCGATCCGGATGCCTATTCCTACAGCGGCGGGTTGAACCGGACCACGCAGGGTCTGCTCGAATTCGTCGAGATGTTCAAGGCACCCATCAAGGTGCTGCATCCGTTGCTGACGGCGACCCAGGAAGGCAGCTACAACGGCACCGAGAATTTCGGTGCCTTCCCCTATCAGGGCATCGTCGTTGCCCATTCCAACGAATCGGAATGGCAGCAATTCAAGAACAACAAGAACAACGAAGCTTTTCTCGACCGCATCCTAGTGGTCAAGGTCCCGTATTGCCTGCGCACCACCGAAGAAAGGCACATCTACGAAAAACTGCTGCGCGAGAGCGAACTGGCCGGCAGTCCCTGCGCGCCGGAAGTGCTGGACATTCTGAGCCGTTTCACGGTCTCGACCCGCCTTGCCGAGCACGACAATTCGCCGCTCTACACCAAGATGCGCGCCTATGACGGCGAGAATCTCAGGGAAGTCGACCCCAAGGCGAAGTCAGTTCAGGAATACCGCGACGCCGCCGGCGTCGATGAGGGCATGACCGGGGTCAGCACGCGCTTTGCCTTCAAGATCCTGTCGCAGACATTCAACTATGACACCAAGGAGGTGGGCGCCGATCCTGTACATCTGATGTACATACTGGAGGAGGCGATCAAGCGCGAGCAATTCCCGAAGGAAACGGAAGCCGCCTATCTCGAATTCATCAAGTCGGAACTTGCGACACGCTACGCCGAGTTCATCGGCCACGAAATCCAGAAGGCCTACCTGGAATCATACAGCGAATATGGGCAGAACCTCTTCGACCGCTACATCGCCTACGCGGATGCCTGGATCGAGGATCAGGACTACAAGGATCCGGACACGGGACAGATTCTCAATCGCGAGGTCCTCGACAAGGAATTGTCGCAGGTCGAAAAGCCGGCGGGCATCGCCAATCCCAAGGACTTCCGCAACGAGGTGGTCAAATTCACGCTGCGCGCCAGGGCGCGCAACCATGGCCGCAACCCGTCCTGGACAAGTTATGAAAAGCTTCGCGAGGTCATTGAGAAGCGCATGTTCGGCCAGGTCGAAGACCTCTTGCCGGTGATCAGTTTCGGCTCCAAGCAGGATAGCGTCACGGAAAAGCGGCACAATGAATTCGTGCAGCGGATGGTGGAGCGCGGCTACACCGAGCGGCAGGTGCGCCGGCTGGTCGACTGGTACATGCGCGTGAACAAGGCGGGTTGAGAAAAGCCCGAACGGTTTCATGCCGATCTTTATCGACCGCCGTCTGAACCCGAAGGATAAAAGCCTGGGCAATCGCCAGCGCTTCCTGAGGCGCGCGCGCGAAGAACTCAAGCGGAGCATTCGCGACCGGATCCGGTCAGGTCGCATCGCCGAGGTGGATCGGGAGCATGCCGTGCCGATGCCTCAAAAAGACACCAGCGAACCGGCCTTCAACGATGCCAGGGACAGCGGCCGGCGTCAGCACATCCTGCCGGGCAACAGGACTTTCTCCCCCGGCGACCTGATCCCCAAACCTGGCGAGAGCGGTGACGCGGGGGGCTCGTCGCCATGGAACAAGCCGTCCGAGGACGACTTTCGCTTTGTGCTTTCGCGCGAGGAAGTCCTCGACCTCTTTTTCGAAGACCTCGAACTGCCCGATCTGGTCAAGCTCAATCTCAAGCAGATACTTTCATTCAAGTCCAAGCGGGCAGGTTTCGCGGCAACCGGGTCACCGACCAACATCAATGTCGGGCGCACGATGCGAAACAGCCACGGTCGCCGCATTGCGCTCGGGCGCCCCAAGCAGGCGGAGCTGGATGCGATCTTCGAGCAGCTCGCCATGCTCGAGTCGGAGCCCCCGAGCGCGACAGCGCGCGAGCGCATCCCGGCCTTGCGGGAGGAACTCGAGCGGCTTGAGCGGCGGCGCAGGCGAATTGCCTATGTCGATCCGGTCGACATCCGTTTCAATCGCTTCGATCCCCGGCCGCTGCCGAATGCCAGCGCCGTCATGTTTTGCCTGATGGACGTATCCGGATCGATGGGCGAGCGCGAGAAGGATCTGGCCAAACGGTTCTTCGTGCTGCTGCATCTGTTTCTGACGCGACGCTATGAGCGCACTGAGATCGTTTTCATTCGTCATACCCACGAAGCCCAGGAGGTGGACGAGCATACGTTCTTCTACCACACGCAAAGCGGCGGCACGATCGTTTCCACCGCGCTGGCGGAAATGCACCGCATTATCGAGCAACGCTATCCGGCCGCTGAATGGAATATCTATGCCGCCCAGGCTTCGGACGGCGACAATTTCGCCACCGACTCCGAGCGCTGCATAAAACTGCTCGACGGCAAGCTCATGCGCCTGTGCCAATATTTCGCCTATGTAGAGATCATCGACGAACGGGAAAGCCATATTTTCGGCAGCACCGACAATGGGACCTCGCTGTGGCGCGCCTACAGCGCCGTCGAGCAGAAATGGCCGAATTTCCAGATGAGGCGCATTGCCGCCCCGGCCGATATCTACCCGGTCTTTCGCCAGCTCTTCGCCAGGCAGCCGGCTCTCCGCAAGATGGCGTGAGGTATGGCGTATGATAAGACAAGCCAACAAATCCGGGTTGCTTTTCTCGGGGTCCGACTGGGATTTCAAAAAACTGTCGCGAGTCTACGACGAGATCGAAGCGCTCGCGATCGAGGAGCTTCGTCTCGATACCTATCCGGTGCAGATGGAGATCATCTCGTCCGAGCAGATGCTTGACGCCTACTCGTCGGTCGGCATGCCGCTGATGTACCGGCATTGGTCATTCGGCAAGCATTTCCTTTACAACGAGCTTCTCTATCGCAAAGGCGGCCGCGGGCTGGCCTATGAATTGGTCATCAACTCCAATCCCTGCATCGTCTATCTGATGGAGGAAAACACCATGGCCCTGCAGGCCTTGGTGACGGCCCATGCCGCCTTGGGACACAACCATTTCTTCAAGAACAACCATCTCTTCCGGCAGTGGACGGACGCCGGAGGCATCCTGAGCTATCTGGACTTCGCCAAGGGCTACATCGCCCGGTGCGAGGAACAGCACGGCCTGGCCGCCGTCGAGGCAATTCTCGATTCGGCGCACGCGCTGATGGGGCAAGGCGTGTTCCGGTATCACCGGCCGCCGAAACTGTCATCGGAACGGCAGCGCGAAGGGCTTCGCGAGCGCCTCGAATATGAGGAGCGTTCCTACAATGATCTGTGGCGCACGCTGCCGCCCTCGCAGGAGGCGGACAAGGCGGAAGCGAAAGGCGTGGCGGAGCGCAAGAAAGCACTCAACCTACCAGAGGAAAACCTGCTCTACTTCCTGGAGAAGAACAGCCTCGTGCTCGAGCCCTGGCAGCGCGAGATTATCAGGATCGTGCGTGCCGTTGCGCAGTATTTTTATCCGCAGCGGCAAACTCAGGTGATGAACGAAGGCTGCGCCACTTTTGTGCACTATACCCTCATGAACATGCTGTTCGATCGTGGCCGGATCGGCGAAGGCGCCATGCTTGAAATCCTGCGCAACCATTCGAATGTGATCTTCCAGCCGGCCTTCGACGATCCGCGGTTTTCCGGCATCAATCCCTACGCCCTCGGTCTCGACATGATGCAGGATATCCAGCGCATCGCGACCGTGCCGACCGCGGAAGACCGCGACTGGTTCCCGGATATTGCCGGCCGCGGCGACTGGCGCGAGATCCTGCTCGATGCCTGGGCCAACCACCGCGACGAATCCTTCATCCGCCAATATCTCAGTCCGGCCCTGATCCGGAAATGGCGGCTGTTCGTGCTCGCCGACGGGGCGGACGAACCGCATTTCGAAGTCTCGTCGATCCACAACGAGCGTGGCTATGACAAGATTCGTTCTGCGCTGGCCAATAGTTACGACGTTGGAGCGAACCGGCCGGACATCCAGGTGATTGACGTCGACCTGCTCGGCGATCGGCAGTTGCGACTGCAACACCGGGTGAAGGATGGCATTGTGCTCGATGAGGGTAGCCGCGACTCGACGCTACGCCATGTCCGCAGCCTCTGGGGTTACGAGGTCAGCCTGGTGGCGGTCGACGCTCAGACCGGGACCATGATCCACGAACGTTCCACGAGCCAGATCGCGGAATGAGGCTCGCCAAGGAGCGTCAGGACCCTGCCGGCTGATCAGTTCTCGCCAGCCGGCCGTATTCTCAGCCTGGCGATGCGGTTCTTGTCGCGCTTCATCACGACGAAGCGCTTGCCGTGGAAGGTAAAGGCCTGTTTCTCCTCTGGAATCGACTGCGTCTCGTGGATGACGAGACCGGCGATGGTGGTGACTTCCTCGTCCGGCAGGTTCCAGTCGAGCGCCCGGTTCAGATCGCGGATCGGCACCGTGCCGTCGACGACGACCGAACCGTCGGCTTCCTGCTTGACGCCCTGGATCTCGACATCATGCTCGTCGGCGATCTCGCCGACGATCTCCTCGATGATGTCCTCCAGCGTCACCAGCCCCTCGACCTCGCCATATTCGTCGACAACCACGGCGAAATGCGCCTTGCGGCGCAGGAAGGCGTTGAGCTGTTCCTGCAATGTCGTGGTGTCGGGCACGAACCACGGCTTTGACGCGATCTTCATCACGTCGATCCTGGAAAAGTCGTTGCCGACATCGTTCAGCGCGCGCAGCAGGTCCTTGGCGTGCAGCACGCCGACGATATTGTCGAGCGAGCCTTTCCACAAAGGCATGCGGGTATGCGGGCTCTGCAGGATCTCGCGCACCACCGCCTCCGGCGGATTGTCGGCATTGACCGAGCGCATGTTGGTGCGGTGGACCATGACATCGGATACTTCGAGCTCGGCGAGGTCGAACAGACCACCGATACGGTCGCGATCCTCGCGCACCACCTGGCCGTCGCGGCGAAAATCATCGACGGCGCCGCGCAATTCGTCATGGGCCGAACGCTGCGGCTCGATGCGCTGCAACTCATAGCCGAAGGCCGCGAGCAGGCCCGCGCGGAAGGCGAACGCCAGCAGGCCAAGCCCGGCAAGGATAGCAGCGACGATCCAGCCGGTCTCGTTCATCCCCGGCTTTCCCCTGAGCCCGGATGGTTCTCCTTCAGGAACGACAGCACTTCCGACGCCGGCACATCCTTGGCGATGAACGCCTGGCCGATGCCGCGCGTCAGGATGAAGGTCAGCGCGCCGCGCGACACCTTCTTGTCCTGGGTGATGAATGAAAGCAGCGCCTCGGCGTCAGGCAATTCGCCCGGTATGTCGGCCATGCGCCAGGGCAGGCCGACGGCGCGAAGATGCGCCTCGACGCGCGCCGCATCGTCGGGGCTGGCCAGATTGAGGCGTGACGAAAACCGGTGCGCCAGCGCCATGCCGATGGCGACGCCCTCGCCATGGACGAGCCGGGCGCCGTCATACTGCGTGGCGGCTTCGAGCGCATGGCCGAACGTGTGGCCGAGATTGAGCAGCGCGCGGTCGCCGGTCTCGAACTCGTCGCGGGCGACGACATCGGCTTTGGCGCGGCAGGCTTCGGCAATGGCCTTTGCCCGCGCCGGGCCGCCGGCAAACACCTCGCGCCAGTTTTCCTCCAGCCAGGCGAAGAAATCCGGGCGGTCGATGAGCCCGTATTTGGCGAGTTCGGCGTAACCGGCGCGGAATTCGCGGATCGGCAGCGTGTCGAGCACCTCGGTGTCGGCCAGCACCAGCTTTGGCTGGTGGAAGACGCCGACGAGGTTCTTGCCGCGCGCGCTGTTGATGCCGGTCTTGCCGCCGACCGAGGAATCGACCTGGGCGAGCAGCGAGGTCGGGATCTGCACGAAATTCATCCCGCGCCGCACGATGCCGGCGGCAAAGCCGGCAAGGTCGCCGATGACGCCGCCGCCGAGCGCGATGACGACATCGCCGCGCTCCAACCTGGCAGCCAGCACGCCGTCCACTACGTCTTCGAGATGCGCAAAGCTCTTGGTCTTCTCCCCCGCCGGCAGCGTGATGACGGCACTCTGGATGCCGCCCTTTTCGAGGCCGGCCTTCAGCGTTTGAAGATGTGCCGCGGCGACATTGTCGTCGGTGATCACCGCGGCGCGCGTGCCTGGCAAACGCTGCGCAATTTCCATGCCGGAGCGCTCAAGCAGCCCCGGACCGATGAGTATGTCATAGGCGCGCTCGCCAAGCCCGACCTCGACGGTGACTGCCGTATCGCCGCTCACGACCGCACCTCGCCTGTCACGGCGGCAACGCCGAAATGCCCGCGGAGCGCTTCCACCACCTCGGCCGCGATGACCTCCTTGCGGTCGTCGCGGGTCGGCACCGTGACATTGGCGCCGGCGTAGACCGGATAGCGCTCGGCCATCAACCGCTCGAGCACGGCGCGCGGATCAGCACTTTTCAGGAGCGGCCGGTTCTGCTTCTTGGAAACGCGCTCCATCAACAGCTCGATCTCGGCCTTCAGCCATACCGATACGCCGTGGCCCGCAATCGCCTCCCGCGTCTGCGCATTCATGAAGGCGCCGCCGCCGGTCGACAGCACCTGCGGGCCGTGTTCCAGCACGCGCAGGATGACGCGCTGCTCCAGCGCCCGGAACTCCGTTTCGCCGTAGCGCTCGAACAGTTCGGGCACGCTCATGCGCGACACGCTTTCGATCTCCTGGTCGCTGTCGATGAAAGGCAATCCCAGCATCGTCGCCACCTTGCGGCCGATCGCCGTCTTGCCGGCGCCCATCAGGCCGACAAAGACGATGGAACGGTTGCCCAACAGGCCAAGCAGCGCGGCATGGCTCTCGTCGGGAGGATTTGCTGGCAGCGCGTTCATGGCACCATGATGTTTCCAATGCATGTCGCGCAAAAGTGCGCAGCGGTTTTGCGATAACGACATGCATAAAATTAAACTCAAAGCACGTCGCTTGAACCCGTTTCGAACGCGACGCGCCCTCTTTGCCGGGTATCGACATCAAAAGCCCGTTTTCGTCAAGCGCGGCGGGCACCCGGCGTCGTGCGCGCTTCGCCCTTGAATTGGCCGGATTGGCGTCTCATAAGGGCACAGGGTTTGGAAACGCAGAACAAAAAGACGGGCAAAAATTGATGCCGACACTGTTCCGCTTTGTCGTGACGCTCACGATTCTGGCCGGCATTGTCTATGGCGCGATGTTCGCATTGGCGATGTTCGTCGAGCCGAGAAAGACCGAAATGAGCGTGCGCATCCCCCCGGAAAAGCTGAATCCCAAGAAAAACTGACCAAAAGCAATGAACAGCGCGGCCCGCATCGAAGCCTTTCTCGAAATGATGAGCGCCGAGCGGGGCGCGGCCGAAAACACGCTTTCCTCCTATCGCCGCGACCTCGAAGACGCCTCAGCCGGGATTGGCGGCGGGCTGGCCGGCGCCGGTGCCACCGATATCCGCGCCTATCTCGACGACATCGCCGCGCGCGGCTTTGCCGCCTCCTCGCAGGCGCGCAAACTGTCGGCGATCCGCCAGTTCTTCAAGTTCCTCTATGCCGAGGGCCTGCGCGGTGACGACCCGACCGGAACGCTGGACAGCCCGAAGAAGGGCCGGCCGCTGCCCAAGACGATGAATGAGGCCGACACCGGCCGGCTGATCGACCGGGCGGCCGAGGAGGCAAGGGATGCCTCGCTCAACGATGGCGACGATCTGGCGGCGCTGCGCCTGCATGCGCTGGTCGAGGTGCTCTATGCCACGGGCCTGCGGGTTTCCGAACTGGTTGGCCTGCCGGTGACGGTGGCGCTGCGCGACGACCGTTTCTTCATGGTGCGCGGCAAGGGCGACAAGGAGCGCATGGTGCCGCTATCGGCCAAGGCGCGCAACGCGATGCGGGCCTGGATCGCAGCCCGGGCCACGGTGCCGGCTTTCGCCGACAGTCCGTTCATGTTTCCGGCGGCAAGCGACAGCGGCTATCTCTCCAGGCAGGTCTTTGCCCGCGACCTGAAGGGCCTCGCGTCCAGGGCCGGCATTTCAGCGGCGAAAATATCGCCGCATGTGCTGCGCCATGCTTTCGCCAGCCATCTCCTACAGAATGGCGCAGATCTCCGGGCCGTGCAGCAGTTGCTCGGCCATGCCGATATTTCAACGACGCAGATTTACACGCATGTGCTGGAGGAGCGCCTGGTACGGTTGGTCAACGACCATCATCCGCTTGCCGACTAGGCGCCATATCGCTATGTGAGGACGACGTTTCGCCGCTCGGAGCCTTGATTTCAAGGGTTCCGTCAGTCATTGCCTTCCGGTCTATCGGTCCGCCCAAGAATGTATAATTACCTCGATTTCGAAAAGCCGGTCCAGGATCTCGAAGGCAAGATCCTCGAGTTGAAGAAGCTTGCCGAGAATGGCGAGGCGGTCGATGTCGGCGATGAGATCAGCCGTCTCGAGAAGCGTTCTCGCGACGCGCTGCGCGACGCCTACAAGGCTCTGACCCCGTGGCAGAAGGTGCAGGTGGCGCGCCATCCGGACAGGCCGCACTGCATCGACTACATCAAGGCTCTGTTCAGCGATTTCACGCCGCTGGCCGGCGACCGCAATTTCGGCGAGGACCAGGCAATCGTCGGCGGCTTCGCCCGTTTCCGCGGCGAGCCGGTGGCGATCATCGGCCAGGAAAAGGGTTCGGACACCACGAGCCGGCTGAAGCATAATTTCGGCTCGGTGCGCCCTGAAGGCTATCGCAAGGCGGTACGGCTGATGGAACTCGCCGACCGCTTCAAGATCCCGCTGCTGACGCTGGTAGACACGGCGGGCGCCTATCCCGGCGTCGGCGCCGAGGAACGCGGCCAGGCGGAGGCCATCGCCCGCTCGACCTCGGCCTGCCTCGGCCTGAAAGTGCCGTCGATCTCGGTGGTCATCGGCGAAGGCGGCTCGGGCGGCGCCATTGCGATTGCCACCGCAAACCGCGTCTACATGCTTGAACACGCCATCTATTCGGTGATCTCGCCGGAAGGTGCGGCCTCGATCCTGTGGCGCGACACCACCCGCTCGAAGGATGCGGCGACCAACATGAAGATCACCGCCCAGGATCTTCTGGAGCTGAAGATCATCGACGCCATCGTTCCCGAACCGCTCGGCGGCGCCCATCGTGCCCCGGAAACGGTGATTGCCTCGACCGGCGACCTCATCGCCAGGACGATGAAGGAGTTTTCCGGCGCCAACACCGATTTTCGCGAGCAGCGCCGCGAAAAATACCTGTCGATGGGCCGCAACCTTTAGTGTGAGCTGGTTTCTGTGCCGCAATGTGGCAAGATTAGGCGCTTTCGCCACAAAATTGCCGCTGCATTCGGTTCAATCGGATTGCCGAGCGGGAATGTGCCCGGCGCCTGCGAAGGTTTCAAGGTTAACGGGCTTAGGTCCGTCAATGTTCAGCGTGCGGACCTTGCGGCGCCTAAGCCTGCGGTCCGAAAAGATCAAGACGTAGCGACATCCATGTTTGCCAAGCTTGCCCGCACCGGACTTCTGATCGCAGCGCTAGGCGTCGCCGGCTGCAACGATTCCTCGATGAAGGACTTCGCCCCCTCGGCCAACAACCCGCTGCCGGACAAGATACTGGCCGACATGAAGGCCAAGGGCATGGCCCGCACCTCGCCGGTTATGGCCCGCATCTTCAAGGAAGAGGGCAAGCTCGAAATCTGGAAGGCCAAGACCAGCGGTCGTTACGACATGGTCGCCAGCTACGACATCTGCAAATGGTCGGGCAAGCTCGGGCCGAAATACACCGAGGGCGACCGTCAGGCGCCGGAGGGCTTCTATACGGTCCGCCCGGCTCAGATGAATCCGAGGTCGAGCTACCACCTTTCCTTCGACATCGGCTATCCGAACGCCTACGATCGCGCCAATGGCCGCACCGGTACCAATCTGATGGTCCACGGCGCCTGCTCGTCGTCGGGCTGCTATTCGATGACCGACGCGCAGATCGAGCAGATCTACGCCTTCGGCCGCGACGCCTTCCAGGGCGGCCAGACCGAGTTCCAGATCCAGGCCTTTCCGTTCCGCATGACCGCCGCCAACATGGCGCGCTACCGCAACGACCCGAACTACGACTTCTGGAAGATGCTGAAGGTCGGCTACGACAATTTCGAGATCACCAAGGTGCCGCCGAAGGTCGATGTCTGCGAGAAGCGCTATGTCTTCAACCAGGTGGCGGCCGATGGCGCGACGTTCAATCCGACCGGCGCCTGTCCCGCGGCCACGCAGCCGGATTCGCTGAAAACGGCCTACAGCGCCTACCAGAGCACCTATGACGCGGCCTTCAACGGCGCGGTCAAGGCCTCGGTGCCGGCACCCAGGCCGACCATTGCCGGCGTCAAGGAAGCCAGCATCGTTTCCGACTGGTCGAAGCGGCGCGCCCGCGGCGAGCGCGTGCCGATCGAGCCGCCGTCGCTCAACGCCGACGGCTCGGTGAGCGAGACGGCGCGCATGGGCCGCATCGATTCGCCGGCCGGGCGCAAGATGGCCGCGATCGACGCCGAGAAGGCCGCCAAGCGGAAGGCGGAGCAACAGAGGCTTGCCGCCATAGAAGCAGCCAAGGCCGAGAAAGAAGCGGCCAGGGCTCAGGCACTGGCCGAAAAGGAAACGGCCAGGATTAATTCTCTGGCCGAGGAAGAGGAAGCAAGGGCCGCGGCCGAAGCGCCTGTCGCTACCGCGACAATCGCGTCGCCTCCCGAGGTTGCCCCGGCCGAAAAGGCGGCGAATGCCGATGAAAGCCGGGTAACAAAGCTGAAGAACAAGCTGCTCGGCATGTTCGGCGGCTGAGCTTCCAGCCTTGGCCAAGCGCGCTGTCGTTTACGATCTTAAGGGCCTGAACTGTCCCCTGCCCGTGCTCAAGGCGAAGAAGCGGCTGGCCGCCATGCGGCCGGGCAGCCGGCTCTGGCTTGAGACCACCGACCCGCTCGCCGTCATCGACATTCCGGCCTTCTGCTCCGACGCCGGTCATCAATTGGTCGAAACGACAGCGGTTTCCGGCGGCCATCGCTTTCTGGTCGAGCGCGGCGGGGTCGCCTAGGCTCTGCGTCGGCCAAAAAGCCTACCGCCCGGGAATCGCCAGCGGGTTGTCTGCCAGCGCCGCACGATCCGGAGTGTCGATCAAGGGCTTGTTGGTGAAGGCGGCGAACAGCCGCCGCACATAGTCTTCTGGCATGTCGAGCGTGATCAGCACCAGCCGCGTGCCGCGCTGGCCGTCCGGCCAGGACGGCAGTTGCACCGGCGGATGCAGGATTTTCTGCACGCCGTGGACGACCAGCGGTCGCGACGGGTCTCCCCTGAGCTCGATGACGCCCTTCATACGCAGCAGGCGCCCGCCATGCGCCGATCGCAGCAGGTCGAGGAACATCTCGATCGCCGAGAACGGCACCGGTCCGTCATGAACGAGCGAATAGGAGCGCACGCGGGAATCGTGCCGGTGGTCATGATCGCCCGGATGATGGCCATGATCGTGATCACCATGATGATGATCGTGGTGCGCCTCTTCACCCAGCCAGCGCTGCACATCGGCGGATTTGGTGGCCGGATTGTAGAGGCCGCAATCAAACAGCGCCGCCGCACCGATACGGCTGTCGCCGGCATCAAGCACTTCTGCACCCGGATTGATCTGCCGCAGCCGGGCTTTCAGCGCCTCGACCTCGCAAGGATCGGCGGCAAGGTCGGCCTTGGTCAGCACGATGCGGTCGGCGACGGCCACCTGCTTCACCGCCTCGACATGATTGTCGAGCGTCGCATTGCCGTTGACCGCGTCGACCAGCGTGATCACGCCGTCGAGCCGAAAGGCCTGGACCAGCGCCGGATGCGCCATGATCGACTGCAGCACCGGCGCCGGATCGGCAAGCCCCGTGGTTTCGATGATGACACGGGCAAGTCGGGCGATGCGGCCGGTCTGCAGCCGGTCGACGAGATCGGCCAGCGTGTCGACCAGTTCGCCGCGCACCGTGCAGCAGAGGCAGCCGTCGGAAAGCTGGATGATGCCGTCGGAGGCCTGCTCGACCAAAAGATGGTCGATCGCCACCTCGCCGAACTCGTTGATGATGACCGCCGTGTCGGCCAGCGCGGGATCCCTGAGCAGCCGGTTGAGCAGCGTCGTCTTGCCGGCGCCGAGAAAACCGGTCAGCACCGAGACGGGGATCGGAAAGCCGGCCATTGGCCTAGTTCAGGACCTTGGCTGGCTCGTCGCCCTGGACCGCGGTGGCGGAACCGATCACTGTCGGTTCGGCGCCGGCCGGCGGCGGCAAATCTGGGCGCCAGGTCGGCAGCGGCACATCGGCATATTCCTGGCCGGATTCATCGAGCATGGCCTTCGGCTTCGGCCCGGTGGCGCCGCCAAGGCCGACAGCGACCAGCGTCGGCACATGGTCGAGCTCTTCCTGATAGGGCGACTTCGGCACTTCCTTGTCGCCGACGGGCGTCGCGGCCTCCGACTGCTCCTCGGGCGGCTTCTTCTTGCAAAGCTCGTCGCGCAAATCGTTCACCGATGTCGTGTCGCCATAGGCTGGCAGCGCCGCGATCGTGACCCAGTTCGGCTGAGGCGTCGCGAAACCCTGGTCGAGCAGTCTGGCCGCCGTCTCGGCACGGGTGATGGCCGATTGTTCGCCGAGCACCACGGCGACCAGCGTGCGGCCGTTGCGCGTTGCCGAGCCAATCATGTTGAAGCCCGAGGAGCAGACGAAACCCGTTTTCATGCCGTCGGCGCCCGGATAGCGGCCGATCAGGAGATTGTAGTTAGAAATCTCCTTCTTGCCGACGGCCAGGCCCTCGATCGAGAACCAGGGGACATATTGCGGAAAGTCCATGCGGATCGCCATCACCAGCAAGGCGAGGTCGCGCGCCGTCGTATACTGGTCCGGCGAATAGAGCCCGTTGGGATTGACGAAATGCGATCCGGTCATGCCGAGCCGGCGCGCCTCGGCGTTCATGCGTTCGGCGAAGGCGGCCTGCGAACCGCCGACATTCTCGCCGACGGCCATGGCGATGTCGTTGGCCGATTTGACCAGCATCATCTTCAGCGCATTGTCGAGCCGCATGACCGAACCAGGCTTGAAGCCCATCTTGCTTGGCGGTTCGCCGGCGGAATGCTTCGTCACCTTGATCGGCGAATCGAGCTGGACCTCGCCGGCCGCGATGGCGCGGAACGTCACATAGGCGGTCATCAGCTTGGTCAGCGAAGCCGGATACCAGCGCTTGAAAGCATCCTGATGCTGGAGAATCTTGCCGCTTTTCAGGTCGAACACGATTGTCGGATTGGCGAGAGCCGGTCCGGCCAGCGCCGCAAACGCCACGGCGCCCGCCAACAAAATTCCAGGGAAATGCCTGTACCGCATAGTGTATTCCGAAATCGCCTCTTGCCGTAGTCGCCCCTGGCTCCGTAAGATTTCGTTACGCGATCGCCAGCATGATGGTCCGATCCCTCAACCTGGGCCATAATGTTGCGGTGCTATTTACCCTATGTGACGTCAAGATGGCAAAGCGCCTGAATGACAATTGTAAACGAACCGGCACAATCGCAAAATAGCAGGCGCAGCCCGTCTGCTCCAACAGCCGAGATGGAACCATCATGCCAATCCTGAACCGCGCCGCCGAAATGCAGGACGAGGTCGCCGGCTGGCGCCGCCATTTGCACCAGACCCCAGAGCTGAATTTCGACGTCTTCAAGACCGCCGCCTTTGTCACCGACAAGCTGAAGTCCTTCGGCTGCGACGAGGTGGTGACCGGGCTCGGCAAGACCGGCGTCGTCGGCATCATCCGCGGCCGCCAGGGCGACGGCGCGACAATCGGGCTGCGCGCCGACATGGATGCGTTGCCGATCAACGAGATCACCGGCAAGCCCTACGCCTCGACCGTTCCGGGCAAGATGCATGCCTGCGGCCATGACGGCCACACCGCGATGCTGCTCGGTGCCGCCAAATATCTTGCCGAGACCCGCAATTTCACCGGTTCCGTCGCGGTGATCTTCCAGCCCGCCGAAGAGGGCGGTGGCGGTGGCAACGAGATGGTCAAGGACGGCATGATGGACCGCTTCGACATCGCCAAAGTGTTCGGCATGCACAATATGCCGGGCCTGCCGGTCGGACAGTTCGCCATCAGGCCGGGCCCGATCATGGCGGCGACCGCCGAATTCACCATCACCGTCAAGGGCCGCGGCGGCCATGCGGCGATGCCGCACGGCACGATCGACCCGATCGTCATCACCAGCCAGTTGGTCGGCGCGCTGCAGACGATCGCCTCGCGCAGCACCGACCCCGTCGAGGCGGTCGTGGTGTCGGTGACGAAATTCCATGCCGGCGACGCCTATAACGTCATTCCCGAGAGCGCCGAGATCGCCGGCACCGTGCGCACGCTGAAGAAGGAAATCGCCAAAAAATCCGAGGAGCGCATCCGCACCATCTGCGAGGGTGTGGCCACGGCCTTCGGCGCGATGATCGAGGTCGATTACAACGCCAACTATCCCGTCACCTTCAACCATGCGGAAGAGACGGTCTTTGCCAGCGATATCGCGGCAGGGATAGCCGGCGACGCCCAGGTGCACCGGGCCATCCAGCCGGTGATGGGCGGCGAGGATTTCTCCTATATGCTGGAAGCCCGGCCAGGCGCCTTCATCTTCATCGGCAATGGCGACACCGCCGGTCTTCACCACCCTGGCTACGACTTCAACGACGAGGTCATTCCGCACGGCATGAGCTACTGGGTGAAGCTCGCGGAAACGGCGCTGGCGGCATAGCTGTCGGCACCAGAGGCGGCGCAGCATAATTGCGCGCCGTCCGCCTCTTGGCGAACCGCCCCGAAGCGGCTATGTGTCGGGCCGCGTGGTCCCGTAGCTCAGTAGGATAGAGCGGCAGATTCCTAATCTGTAGGTCACAGGTTCGATTCCTGTCGGGATCACCACTCAGCCACGGCGGAAACAGCCTAAACCCGCCGACTCGAAATTCGCTCGACATTTCCGCAGGCTAGCCTGAGTCGCCCTCTGAACTGCCGGATGCGTCTGCGCTGCGATGGCGCCACGACCAGATTTGAGGTTCTGGATGGTTTCGCCTAGGCGCCGGAGGCCCGTTGGCTAGGCATTTGCTTTTAGAACAGGCGGGTATAGGACTTTGCCGGTATTGAGGTATCCGGCTTGCTTTCCATGCCTTCAAAAGACCCGCTCATCCTTTTTTATACGACATTCTTCGGCAAGCCCGTCGACATCGCATCCATTCGTTGTGACCTTCCGGGGCAGTGGACTCTGGACAAGCGCCGGATTGCCGAGGCGGCGACGGTCGTCTTCCACATCCCGAATTTCCGCGAGATAGGCGACGCCTGGAAATATCCCGGCCAGTTTTGGATAGCCTGGTCGATGGAGAGCCGGTCAAACTACAAGCGGATCGCCGATCCGAAGATCATGCGGCACTTCGACTTCACGATGACGCACGAACGCGGCTCCGACATCTGGGCGCCTTATCTGCCGCGCGCTTCCTGGTGGGAGGAGGTTCGAGCAACACCGATCGTGGCGAAGACGGAAGCGGCCCCGGCCGTGCTCTTCCAATCGGCCCGCTTGAACTATAGCGGGCGCGTCGACTTCGTCCAGGAGCTTTCCCACCACATTAAGATCGATTCCTATGGCCGGCATTTTCGCAACCGAACGATTGAAGGCCCCGATCTCGGCAAGAAAACGAAGCTCGACACCGTCGCGCACTACAAGTTCTGCCTCGCTTTGGAGAACTCCAGCGAGACAGACTATGTCACGGAAAAGCTCTTCGATGCATTGAAAGCCGGTTCGGTGCCGGTCTATCTCGGTGCCCCGAATGTCGGCGAATTCGCGCCGGAAGGCTCCTACATCAACGCGGCGGATTTCGGCAGCCCTGCCGAACTGGCGGCGTATCTGCGGCATCTGATCCCTACGCCGGACGCCTATGAGGCGTATTTCGGCTGGCGCCCGAAGCCGCTCCCTGACGGTCTTGCCGCGCGCCTGCAAGAGCTGGAAGCGCCCGCCTTCTGCCGGTTGATGACATTCGTGCGGCAGCAGTTGGAAGATTATCCGAACCGACCTGCAGGGCGGCTTCGACTTCCCTTCGGTCCCAGGTCTTACGTCGGCACGCGGCTGCGCAGATGGAATAAGAAGGTTCCGAGCTGAGGGCAGAGTCTGCGCGACAAGTCGAAATCTTGCGGAATTCCTTCCGGCATTGCGCCTCTCGAAAGTGATTACGGCTTGCTCTTTTTCGCGTTAATTAATAAATTTACGCATGGAATAATTTACTGATACGCGTTGAAACTGGAAAACTTGTCTGTAAAATTTTGCCTTGCAGTTGCACGCCGGCTCACCGTATGTAGAGCCGGGCAGCGCGTGGAACCAGGTCCATGACGCGAGGGTTTGAATGCCGATGACGCACAAGACGATGGAGGATTTCGCCCGCTCCTGCGGCGTCTCCAGGCCGACACTGTCGAAGTTTTTCGACGACCCGACCAGCGTCAAGCCGGCAACGCGAAAGCGCATCGAGGAAGCGCTGCGCTCGTCCGACTACCAGCCCAATCTGTTCGCGCGCAACCTTAACCGCAAGCGCACCCGCAGCATCGGCATCGTGGTGCCGACGGTCGCCGATCCCTTTTATTCCGAGATGGTCAGCCGCATCGAGCTCAGGCTGCGCGACGAGGGCTATTGGCCGATCGTCATCTCCTCGCACGGCTCGCGCGAGCTCGAAGTGGAGGCGACGCGAACCATCCTGTCGCTGAAAGTTTCCGGCGCGCTGATCGCACCGCTCGGCCTGCGCTCGGACCATCGCACGCTGGAGAAGCTGACGCAGGCCATGCCCATCGTCTACTTCGACACTTTTCTTGAAGGCGGCACGCCCTTCGTGGGCAACAACAACAGCCAGAGCGTCTCGACGATCGTCGACTATCTCTGCCGCTCCGGCGACGCCCCGGTCTATTTCGACATACCGCATGTCAACCACAATTCGCCGGAACGACTGAACAGCTATGTCGCCTCGATGCAGCGGCTCGGGCATGAACCTGTCATCATCGGCAACACCCGCGACTACACCTGGGATTTCGAACGGATCGGCTACGAGCAGATGGAAAAGATGCTCGGCAATGGCGGCCTGCCAGGCAAGACCATTCTGTGCGCCAACGACCGTCTCGCCTTCGGCGTCATGGCGGCCGCTTTCTCGCAGGGCCGCAAGGTCGGCCGCAAGGGCGATTGCGACCTGCGCGTGGCCGCGCATGACGACCATCCGCTGAGCCGCTACACCTGCCCTGCGCTGACCACCATGGCGCAGGACTTCACCGCGATGGCCGGCCGCAGCGTCGAGACGCTGCTTGCCTTGCTGAACGAGGACGAGACGGCTGTCGCTCCCAAGGTCTACCTCGACGCGACGCTGGTGATGCGTCAGTCGGCCTGAGGGTTTTCAAAGGCAGGATCGAAGCCGCGCCACGCGACGACCGCGGCACCGACAGCTTGCCGCGCCGCCGGGCCATGGCGACCCATCGAGACGAAGCCATGGATCTGTCCCGGCCAGCGCCGCAACACGACCGTTACGCCGTCATCTTGCAGGCGTTTCGCATAAGCCTCGCCTTCATCGGCCAGGATGTCATGCCCGGCGATTGCGAGGAAGGCCGGCGGCGCTCCGATAAGGCTGGCCGCCTTCAGCGGCGACACGCGCCAGTCGTCGATGTCGCTGGAACTGCTTATGTAGTGATCGCGGAACCAGGCCATGGTAGCCGCCGTGAGACCAAAACCGTCGGCAAAGCGGTGATAACTGTCCGCCGTCT
This sequence comes from Mesorhizobium metallidurans STM 2683, assembly GCF_000350085.1. Classification (GTDB taxonomy): domain Bacteria; phylum Pseudomonadota; class Alphaproteobacteria; order Rhizobiales; family Rhizobiaceae; genus Mesorhizobium; species Mesorhizobium metallidurans. The sequence goes on along the minus strand of NZ_CAUM01000055.1, from coordinate 84,224 downwards.
GCGAGGCATCCGTGTTCGGATAGAACAATAGCTGTGCGGTCGGCGGCTTCTCGCTTCCGCGCGCGATCAATGACAGCACGGTGGCGAGATTGCCGCCGGCGCTGTCGCCGGCGATGGCAACCCGCCTGGTGTCGATGCCCAGATCGCCAGCGTCGCTTTGCATGAAGAAAAGCACGGCACGGCAATCCTCGATCGCCGCCGGGAATTTGTGCTCCGGCGCCAGCCGGTAGGCGGGCGAGACGACAATGCAGGCCGCCATGTTGGCAAACCAGCGGCAGATCTCGTCGTGGGACTCCGGATTGCCGACCACCCAGCCGCCGCCATGCAGATAGAGCAGCGCGGGAGCATCTGTTCCTGGCGCGTCACGCCCGCGATAGATCCTGAGCGTCACCGGGCCGTCGGGTCCGGCGATGGTGCGCTCGCTCACCGAAGCGACCGGCTCGCGCTCGCCCTGGAGTGTGGGAAATCCGTCTTCATAGGAGCGGCGCGCCTCTTCGGGCGTGCCGGTCTCGAATGGCCGGGCACCGGCCTCCCGGCTGAGGTCGAGCACATGCCGGGCTTCCGGGTCGACCAAGGACACTGCCGGTGTCGTCGGGGATGATGTCGTCATGGACGGACCTCAGGCAAGCAGGCTCGCCGCCTCGTCTTCGCCGAGCAGTGGCGGCTGATCGACCGTTCCATCGACGGCAACCGATTCGCGGCTTTCTCCCGAAGCCAGGATCGCTTCCATGATTTCCAGCACATGCAGCGCAAGATCGCCGGAGGCGCGCGGCTTTCTGCCCGTTGCCAGCGCCCGCGAAAGATCGGCGACGCCGAGCATGCGGTAGTTGGCGCGGTCGGGCGTGGCGAAGGGCCAGTTGCGCGCGCCATAGAGCTCGGCCTCGCTGGCGAAGTCGGCCCAGTCGGTGCCGCGTTCAGAAAGTGAGACGGTGCCGCCGAACGTATCGGGATCGGGCAGGCGCAGCGAGCCTTCCGTTCCGTGCAGCTCGATCGGATGGTTGGAGTGCTTGAAGACGTCCCAGGAGGCGCCGAAGGTGACGGTGGCGCCGGAACGGAATTCCAGCAGCGAGAGGATGTTGGTCGGCGTGCCGACCTTGAAGCTGGTGTTCTTGAAGGGACCTTCGGCGGTGATCAGCCGTTCTTCCTGGCCGCGCGTTGCCAAGGCCATCACACGCGCCACCGGTCCAAGCAAATTGACGAGCATCGTCAGGTAGTAAGGCCCCATGTCGAAGACCGGGCCGCCGCCGGGCTGGTAATAGAATTGCGGATTGGGATGCCAGTGCTCCATGCCGCGCCCCATCATGAAGGCGGTGCCGGTCACCGGTCGACCGATCGCGCCCTCGTCCATCAGCCGGCGGGCACACCGCCCGGCGGCGCCGAGGAAGGTATCCGGAGCCGAACCAAGCAGCAGCCCGCGTTTCGCCGCCTCGGTGACGATGCGCCGACCGTCGGCGGCCGAGGTCGCCAGCGGCTTTTCGGTGAAGACATGCTTGCCCGCCGAAAGTGCCGAGAGCGAAATGTCGAAATGCGCCGCCGGAATGGTCAGGTTGAGGACAAGGTCGATCTCCGGGTCGGCCAGCAGCGCATCGACGCTGGCCGCGCGGATGTCGTATTCCTTGGCGCGGAGCGCGGCCATGTCGGCCGAAATGTCGGCGCAGGCGCGAAGCTCGACCCCACCGAACAGCGCCGCATTGCGCAAATAGGTCATCGAGATGTTGCCGCATCCGACAACGCCGATACCGAGTTTAGCTACCGATTTTCCGTGCATTTTCGAATTCACCTCCCAACGCCGCAATGTCCTGTCCGACCTATTGCACCGGCAACGGATCATAGTCGGAAGCCGCTATACAATATTTTAAATCTTGACGCGCGTAAAATTTTTATGGAACATGCGGAAATGCTGGCGCAACATCGGGAGGCTGCCAGCCCAAGGAGGAGAAAATGACTGACATGAAAAAGGGGCCGGTCTCCGGCTCGAAGCCTGTTGCGCATGTGACCGTCGCCGACCGCAGGCAGTTTCTCATCGGCAGCGCCGGACTGTTGGGTGCGGCGACACTCAGCCTCGGCACCGGGCTTGGTGTCCGCCGGGCTCGCGCCCAGTCGCGCGCCGAAATCAGCTTTGCCAGTGCTGCCTTCTTCGGCAAGGAGACCTTCGGCGATCTGATCAAGGCCTTCAACGAGTCGCAGGATCGCGTTCTGGTCAAGAACATCGAACTGCCGCCGCCGAGTTCCTCGACGGAAGTCTATCAGGGTCTCGTCCAGCAGCTCGCCCGCCGCACCGGCACGCCTGACGTCTTCAGCCAGGATGTGATCTGGATCGCCGGCTTTGCCGCCGCCGGCTGGGCGTTGCCGCTCGACGAGTTTTTTCCGGCGGACAAGCGCGGCGCCTACTTCACCGGCACCCTCAACGCCTGTACCTATGGTGGCAAGCTGACCGCCCTTCCCTGGTTCATGGATTCGGGCATGTTCTATTACCGCAAGGACGTGCTGGAGAAGCATGGCGGCAAGGTGCCGGACAACTGGGCCGACATGGCGACCATCGCCGCCGCCGCGCAGAAGGCCGGCGATGTCGATTTCGGTTATCTCTGGCAGGGCAAGCAGGCCGAGGTTCTGGTCTGTGATGCGGTCGAGATCATCACCTCCAACAATGGCGCGATCCTGGCGCCCGACGGCAAGTCGTCGCTGATCAACCAGAAGGCGGCCGTCGAAGCGATCCAGTTCCTGCACGACACCATTGCCAAGACCAAGATCAGCCCGCAGGACGTGCTGTCCTGGGACGAGGAACCGTCGCGCCAGCCCTTCACCTCGGGCAAGGCGATGTTCATGCGCAACTGGTCCTATGTCTATCCAATCGCCCAGGACGCCAAGGCTTCCCAGGTTGTGGACAAGGTCGGCGTCGCGCCGCTTCCGGCCTTCCCTGGCGGCAAGAGCGCGGCCACTCTCGGCGGCTACCAGCTCGGCGTCAACGCCAACTCCAAGCAGCGCGAAGCCGCGATCGAGTTGCTCACTTGGCTGTCGTCGACCGAAACCCAGCAGCGTATCGCCTTGAACTTTGGCCTCGCGCCGACGCGCTCCGCGCTGTTCCAGGACGAGAAGATCAAGTCTGAGCAGCCGTTCATGGCAAGCCTCGAGAAGGTGTTCACCGGCGCCACGGCGCGGCCGATCACGCCCGAATACGCCAAGGTGACGCTCGCGCTCCAGTCCGGCATCTCCAAGGCGCTGGTTTCGGGCAACGTCCAGGCCGAGATGGATGCGCTGGCTGCGCAAATCAACCAGATCGTCGGCTGAACCAATGTCCGCGGCCGCCACAGTTTCCGGCATTGGCTGGCCGCGGCTTGGCAAGGCGCTTCCAGGCGCCGTCTGGGCCTCGCTCCTGCTGACGCCGGCCTTCGTGTCGCTGGCGTCGGTTTCCTTCTACCCGATCGTCAACGGCCTATACCTCTCGCTCACCAACACCTCGCTGATCACCCAGGAGAACGAATTCTCGGGCTTCTCCAATTATGTGCAGCTCTGGGGCGACGCGCAGTTCTGGAACGCCTGGTGGCACACGATGTGGTTCACCGCGGCATCCACGATCCTGGAGACGGTGATCGGGCTCGGCATGGCGCTCATCCTGTGCGAGGCTTTTAAAGGCCGCGGGCTCGTCCGCGCCGCCATGCTGGTTCCCTGGGCGATGCCGACCGTCGTCACCTCAAAGATGTTCGGCTGGCTGTTCGACGGCCAGAACGGCATCATCAATTATATCCTTTTGCATGCTGGGCTGATCGACCGGAACATCAACTGGTACGGCTCTCCCGACACCGCGATGACCACCATCATCATCGCCGACGTCTGGAAGACCACGCCCTTCATGGCGCTGCTGCTTTTGACCGGGCTGCAGACGGTGCCCAATTCGCTGATCGAGGCGGCGCGCATGGACGGCGCCAAGGGCTGGATCACCTTCTGGCATATCCGCCTGCCGCTGTTGATGCCGACCCTGCTGATCGCCGGCCTGTTCCGTGCGCTCGACGCCTTCCGCGTCTTCGACCTCGTCTATGTGCTGACCGGCGGCGGCCCGGCCGATTCGACCGAGACGCTGTCGACGCTGTCCTACAAGGTGCTCTTCTCGACGCTGCAATTCGGCTACGGCTCGGCCGTCTCGACGGCGATGTTCGTCACCGAAGGCATGATTGCGCTGGCCTTCTGCCTCTATCTCATCCGGCAGATCAGGAGGGCGCAATGAACGACACGCGCTCACCGCTGCAGACCGTCTTCATCTATCTCGGCGCGCTGCTGATCCTTGTCTGGTCGGGCGGTCCGTTCATCTGGCAGTTCTCGACATCGTTCCAGCTCGACAAGGCGCTGACCTCCGGCTCGCCCTCGCTGATCCCCGACCCTTTCACGCTCGAGCACTATTACAACGCCTTCGTCGAGAAGGAGCTGCACCACTATGTCTGGAACTCGCTGGTGGTCTCGCTGGCGACGACGTTCCTGTGCCTCTTCGTCGGCTCGCTCGCCGCCTTCGCGCTGTCCAGGCTCAACGTTAGGGGACGCTTCGGCATATTGATGGTCATCCTTTCGGTGTCCATGTTCCCGCAGATCGCGCTGGTCGGGCCGCTCTATCTGGTCGCCACCAATCTCGGCCTGCTCGATACCTACACGGCGTTGATCATCACCTATCTGGCGCTCGGCCTGCCGCTCGTCACCTGGGTGCTGTTCGGCTATTTCGAGACGCTGCCGCGCGAGATCGACGAGGCGGCGCGCATGGACGGCGTCAGCATTCCCGGCCTGCTCTGGCACATCATCCTGCCGATGTCGCTCCCCAGCCTGGTGACGACCGGCCTGCTCGCCTTCATCACCGCCTGGAACGAGTTCCTGTTCGCGCTCGCCTTCACCTCCAACATCGATCGCCAGACCATCCCCGTCGGCATCGCCAACTTTACCAACCTCTATTACGTGCCCTGGGGCGACATTGCCGCCGCGTCGGCGGTCGTCACCGTTCCTTTGATCGTGCTGGTGCTGTTCTTCCAGCGCCACATCATCGAAGGGTTGACCCAAGGTGGCATCAAAGAATGAGCGGCATCAAGGAATGAAAGGACGATCGTGAAAGACCTGAAAGTCGGCTGCCAGACCTTTACCTGGGAAATGCTCGGAGACCGATTTAGCGGCGGTCCGGACGACCTCCTCAAGGCGATCGCCGACGGCGGCTATGCCGGCATCGAGATCACCGACACGATGATAGGCCGTTACGCCGACCGGCCGGCGGAATTCGCCGCCGCGCTGAAATCGTCCGGGCTGACGCTCGTCTCCTTTGCCTTCGGTTCGAAGAGCGGTTTCACATTACAGGAAAAGATCGGCGCCGACCTTGAGACCGCCAAGCGCTGGATCGACTTCGCCGCCGCCTTTCCAGGCGCATTGGTGTCGATGGGATCGGCGACGGTGATGTCCGACGGCCCGCGCGACGACAAGTTCGCCATCGCTGCCGAAGTCTACAACAAAGCCGGCGAACTCGGCCGCAAGGCCGGCGTCCAGGTCGCGGTGCATCCGAGTTCGCACCATAACACGCTGCTGTTCGACCGTGCCGATTACGACGGGATCTTTGGACTTATCGATCCGTTGCTGGTCGGCTGGGTGCCCGATACCGGCCACATATTGCGTGGCCACGCTGATATGGCGGACACGCTGACCACCTATCGCGACCGTATCCGTTATATTCATCTCAAGGACGTCGACGCCAGCGGCACCTGGGCGATGCTCGGCGAGGGTGTCTGCGATACGCCAAAGGTGATCGAGATCGCCAGTGCGGCGCCCAACTTCAATGGCTGGCTGGTGCTGGAAGAGGAGTCCGAAACCGCCGCCGCTGATCCGGCCGCCGCGGTCAAGACCAACCGCCAGACCATGCGCGGCTACGGGGCGTAGATCATGATCCATAAGCAAGACCGTCGCCTTCGTGTCGGTGTGCTCGGCTGCGGGCCGATCGCGCAGTTCGCCCATCTGGAGTCCTGCGTGAAGGCCGCCAATGCCGATCTCTATGCGATCTGCGATGCCGCGCACGATCTGCTCGCCCGCATGGGCGCCACCTATGAGCCTGAGAAGATGTACGGCGACTACGATGAGATGCTCGCCGATCCGCGACTGGAAGCGGTGATCGTCGCCACCTCGGACGCCTATCACGTGCCGATGTCGATCAAGGCGCTGGAGGCCGGCAAGCACGTGCTGTGCGAAAAGCCGATCGGCGTCTCGGTCGAGGAGGGGCAAAAACTCGCCGACGCGGTCAGGCGCTCCGGCAAGGTGCTGCAGGTCGGCCACATGAAACGCTTCGACCCGGCGCTGGAGGCGGCGCGCGATTTCGTCCGCGACGAGATGGGCGAGATCCTGGCGCTGAAGGCCTGGTATTGCGATTCCACACACCGCTACACCAACACCGACGCGGTCCAGCCGCTGCCGGTCACCAGCAAGCTGGCGAGAAAACCGGCCGGCAACCCGAAGGCGGATCTCAGGCAATATTTCATGCTGGCGCACGGCTCGCATCTGGTCGACACGGCGCGCTTCCTGTGCGGCGAGATCCTTGCCGTGCGCGCGCGCCTCAATGAGCGCTTCGGCGCCTATTGCTGGTTCGTCGAGACCGAATTCGCCAGCGGCGCGCTTGGCCATCTTGATCTCACCGTGGCCGTGCGCATGGACTGGCACGAGGGTTTTCAACTCTATGGCGAGAACGGCTCGGTGATCGCCAGGACCTTCAATCCCTGGTACTTCCGGGCGAGCGAAGTCGACATCTTCCACGAGAAGGATGCGACGTCGCGCAAGCCGCTCGGTGCGGACGGACATTTCTTCAGGCGCCAGCTCGAAGGTCTCGCCGAGACGGTGCTTGACGGCAAGCCGATGCGCGGCGCCAGCGTCGAGGACGGCCTTGCCTCGATCCGGGCCATGGTGGCGATCGCCCGTTCGGTCGAGAGCGGCGAGCGGGTCGAGATCGCCAGCGTCACGGGAGCGGTTTGATGCAGGTCGGGGTGTTTGCCAAGACCTTCCCGGGCAGCGAACCGGCCGGCGTGCTGGCGGCGGTGCGCGACGCAGGATTTGCCGTTACCCAGTTCAACCTTGCCTGCGCCGGCCTGCCGTCGATGCCGGACGCCGTTCCCGAGGACGCCATACGCTCCATCGCGGCCGCGTCCGATGCCTCCGGCGTCGCCCTGGTGGCGCTGTCCGGCACCTACAATATGGCGCATCCCGACAAAGCGGTGCGCGACGACGGCATGCGCCGGCTTGCCGTCATCATCGAAGCCGCGGCGGATCTTTCCGTTCCGCTGGTCACGCTATGCACGGGAACCCGCAACCGCGACGACCAGTGGGCGCACCACCCGGACAATGCCGATCCATCGGTATGGGCCGACATGGCAAGCGAGATGGAGAAGGCGCTTGAGTTGGCGGAACGTCACGGCGTCGATCTCGGCATCGAACCCGAGCAGGCCAACATCGTCACCTCGGCCGGCGACGCGATGCGCCTCATTGCCGAAATGGACTCGAAACATCTGCGCGTCGTGCTCGATCCGGCAAACCTGTTCGAGCAGGCGAGCGAGGCTCAAGCGCGCGCTATCGTGGCTGCCGCGGTCGAACGCACGGCCGGCCATGTCGCCATGGCGCACGCCAAGGACCGCTTCGCCGACGGCCGTTTCGCCACCGCCGGCCGTGGCGTCGTCGATTTCGCGGATTTCGTCGCTCGCCTGAAGGTATCGGGCTTTGACGGGCCGCTGGTGACGCACGGACTTTCGGCCGAGGAAGCGCCCGGGGTTGCCCGTTTCCTGAAGGGGTTGGCTTGATGGCACGCCCGACCACCTTGGTCCGTGATGACGCCACGCTGCGGGTTTCCGACACCGGCGACGGGCTGACGGTCGTATTCCAGCACGGGTTGGGTGGCAGCGAGGCACAGGTCGCCCAGGCCTTCTCCGCCGGCGCCGGCGTCCGGCGCCTCACACTGGAATGTCGCGGGCACGGCGGCTCCGGGCTAGGCAGCAGTCGGCCGTTTTCCCTAAAAATGTTCGCGGACGATGTCCTTGCCGCCGCCGATCAGGCCGGCCTCGACCGTTTCGTCGCCGGCGGTATTTCGATGGGCGCCGCGATCGCCTTGCGCCTCGCCTGCCGTCACCCGGACCGCGTGGCCGGGCTGCTGCTCGTGCGTCCAGCCTGGATTTTCGGCAGTGCGCCGGCGAACATGCAACCGAACGCCGAGGTCGCCAGCCTCGTCCTCGCTCACGGCCCCGACAAGGCAAGAACGATCTTCGAGCAATCGCAGACGGCTGCGCGTCTCAAGCGCGAGGCGCCTGACAATCTCGCCTCGCTGCTGGGTTTTTTCGACCGGCCGGATTCGGCGTCATTCGCGCAGATCCTCGCCGGCATCTCCGCCGACGGCCCGGGCGTTTCTGAGAGCGACGCCGCTGGCCTTGGCGTTCCCACGCTGGTCGTCGGCAACGCCGTGGATGCGGTGCATCCCTTGCCACTCGCCCACAAATTGGCTGCCACTATTCCCGGCGCGACCTTTGCCGAAATCCCTCCCAAGGCGCTCGACAGCGCCAGGCATTTCGCCGAGCTGCAGGCCGAGATCACTGATTTCCTTCATGCCCACGCCAACTTCCGGAGCCTTATTCCGTCATGACGACCAAATCCCTGTGCGGTCCTGCCGCCATCGCCGCTTTGCCGCGCAACCGGCTGCTCGGCGAATTTTCACTTTGGTCGGCGGACCTTGCCAATATGGAGCGCGACCTGAAGCGCATCGACGCTTACGTCGACCTGCATCACATCGATGTCGCCGATGCCCGTTTCACCCCCGGCTTCCTGTTCTTTCCCGATCTGGTGGCGCGGATCGCCAGGCTGACGGCGAGGCCGATCCATGTTCACCTGATGGTCGAAGCCGAGATCGTCGAGGAGCAGACGCGCCAGTTCATCGAAGCCGGGGCCGACCTGATCAGCGTTCACGCCGAAAACGGCGAGGCCGGCCTGCGCGCCGTGCGGCTGGCGCATGCGCTCGGCGCCGAGGCCGGCGTCGTGCTCAGGCTGGAAACACCGGTCGCGGCGGTCACGCCCTTCCTGTCGCAAGTGGCATTCGTGACGCTGCTCGGCACCTCGATCGGCGTCAAGGGCCAGAGCCTGTCCGAGCGGGCCTGCGACCGCCTGATCGAGGCGCGCGCGCTGATGAAAAAGGCCGGGCGCGAGACCGATATCATCCTCGCCGCCGACGGCGGCATCCGGCACGAGACAGTGCCGCACCTGCGCGCCGCCGGCGCCGAGACGGTGGTGCTCGGATCGCTGGCTTTCGGCGACCCGGACCTTGCGCAGCGCATGGCCTGGCTGCACGGACTGAAGGTCGCCGCCTGATGACAAAACTCGCGCTTGCCTTCGATCTCGGCGGCACGGAGCTGCGTGGCGCGCTGGTCGAGCGCAGCGGCACCGTTGCCGCCCGCGTTTCGGCGCCGACGATGGCGGGCGCGGGATCGGAGGCGGTGATCGGCCAGATTATCGCCCTGGCTGGAACCCTGCTGGCGGAGCACCCGCAGGCAAAAGTCGCCGGCATCGGCATGTGCGCGCCGGGACCACTCGATCCCAAAGCGGGGATCGTCATCGGGCCGCCGACGCTGGCCGGCTGGCACGACGTGCCGTTGATCGACATTCTTAGCCGGCAATTCGGTCTGCCGGTACGGCTGGAGAACGACGCCAATGCGGCGGCTCTCGGCGAATGGCGCTTGGGCGCCGGCCGTGGCAGCGGCTCGCTGGTGTTCGTCACCGTATCGACCGGCATTGGCGGCGGCGTGGTTGCAGACGGTCATATCTATCACGGCCGGCGCGGGCTGGCGGCCGAGATCGGCCACATGACCATCACCAGCGAAGGCGACCGCTGTTTTTGCGGCGCCGTCGGCTGCTTCGAGGCCGTAGCGTCGGGCACCGCGCTCGGACGCCGTGCCACGCGGCTGACCGCACCGGGCGACGGCTCCCTGCTCCGGCGCCTTTCCGGCGATGGTGATGTCTCGGCCAGGCACGTCGTCGGGGCCGCGCGCGCCGGCGACATCGGCGCGCTCGAACTGGTCGACGCCGAGGCGAAGTGGCTCGGCATCGGCTTCACCAACCTGCTGCATCTCTATTCGCCGGACCTGATCGTCATGGGCGGCGGCCTCGCCAACGGCTTCGACCTCCTGGCGCCGGGGATCAGGGCCACCGTCGAGCAGCGGGCGATGCCGGCCTATCGCGATGTGCCGATCGTGCCGGCGGAGCTCGGCGACCGGGCCGGGCTGATCGGCGCGGCAAGTCTGATCCTGTGGGAGGGCGAGCCGGGCGCGCCGCTGGCGATGGCGCAGGACGAAGACAATGGCGCGAGCAAGCATGCCGATGTCAGGGAGGCAAGCCATGGCTGAACTCAAGCTGCGCGGCGCGCGCAAATCCTACGGATCGGTCGAGATCATCAAGGGGATCGACCTCGACGTCGAGGATCGCGAATTCGTGGTCTTCGTCGGCCCGTCCGGCTGCGGCAAGTCCACTTTGCTGCGCATGATCGCCGGGTTGGAAAGGATCAGCGCCGGCGACCTTCTGATCGATGGCGTGCGCGCCAACGACGTCGATCCGTCGGAGCGTGGGCTGGCCATGGTGTTCCAGTCCTATGCGCTCTACCCGCATATGACGGTGGCCGAGAATATGGGCTTTGCGCTGAAGATCGCCGGCGTATCCGCCGCCGAAAAGGAGCGCAAGGTGAAGGAGGCCGCCGATGTGCTGCAGCTGTCGCATCTCCTCGACCGGCGGCCGAAGGCGCTGTCCGGCGGCCAGCGCCAGCGCGTCGCCATTGGCCGCGCCATCGTGCGCAATCCCAAAGTGTTCCTGTTCGACGAGCCGCTGTCCAATCTCGACGCTGCCTTGCGCGTCAGCATGCGGCTCGAACTGATGCGGCTGCATGAGCAGCTCAATGCGACGATGATCTACGTCACCCACGACCAGATCGAGGCCATGACCATGGCCGACAAGATCGTCGTGTTGAACAATGGCTCGATCGAGCAGGTCGGCTCACCGCTCGATCTCTACAACAGGCCGGCAAACATCTTCGTCGCCGGCTTTATCGGTTCGCCGAAGATGAACCTTTTACAGCTGAAAGTGGCTTTGACCGGAGCCGAAGGCGTCACTGTCACCTTGCCCGGCGGCCAGACGCTGACGGTGCCGGTCGAGACGGGCACGGTGAAGACCGGCGACGAACTGCTGCTCGGCATGCGGCCGGAGCATCTGCGCATCTCAGCCGATGGCCGCTTCAAGGGACAAGCCGCGCTGGCCGAACGACTGGGCGGTCTGACCATCCTGCATGTCGAAGTTACGCCCGACATCACGCTGGTGGTGCAGGCCGAAGGTGGCGACACCACGCCGCTGCACAGTCCGATCGCCCTCGACGTCGCGCCGTCGGTTTGCCATCTGTTTCGTATGGATGGGCCGGCGCTGGCGCCTTTGCGTTCCGCGTGAGCCGCCCCTCCAGTGACATCAATGTGCTGCATTGCAGCACATGAAACACCACCGCACACCATTTTAATTATTGACGCGTGTCAAATTTTTCTAAAACATGCGGAAATGCTGATCTGCGATGGTCGGCACTCTGGGAGGAGAAATGCCTGATACGAAAAGCGGCCTGAACCAGGCCCAGAATCTGCGAGCCGCATGGCGGTCGACGATTGGCCGGCAGCCTGCCGTCGCAAGCGCTGGGCCAGCCGCCGCGCCCCGCACAGGCATTCCGGTCGTCGAGAAACGAGCCGGATACAACGCAACCAACAATTAGGAGGAGGACGAAGCATGCGCATGTTCAATTGCCTGACGCTTGGCGCAGGTCTGTTTGCAATCGCACTTTCAATGCCGGCCCATGCCGAAGACGCGGCGAAGGTCGCGGCCATCGTCAAGGGCCTCGACAATCCGTTCTTCCAGTACATGCAGAAGGGCATCGAAGAGCAGGCCAAGGCCGACGGCGTCGGCGTCACTATCCAGGCCGCCGCCAATATGGGCGACGCCACAGGACAGGCTGATCGCCTGACCGCCATGGCCATGCAGGATTTCGATTGCTACCTGGTCAATCCGATCAGCGTCTCCAACCTCGTCCAGGCGCTTGTTCCCGTCGCCCAGAAGAAGAAGCCGATCGTCAACATCGACAGCACCATCGACGCCGAGCAGGCCAAGGCGGCGGGCTTCGCCATCTCGACCTATATCGGCACCGACAACGTCGCCGCCGGGGTGCTGGCCGGCGAGGAGATGCTGAAGCTGGTGCCGAACGGCTCCAAAGTCGCCCTGGTGGCCGGCATCGTCGGCGACGTCGGCTCGAACGCCCGCATCAAGGGCTTCAAGCAGGCCGTCGAAGGCAAGCTCGAAGTCGTCGTGATGGTCAGTGCCGACTGGGACCGCGAAAAGGCCCTGACCGCGGCCACCGATATCCTGGCCGCGCATCCCGATCTCGCCGGCTTCTTTGCCGCCAATGACATCATGGCACTCGGTGTCGAGCGGGCCGTGCAGACTTCGGGCAAGGACGTCAAGGTGATCGGCCTCGACGGTATCGTCGATGCGCTGAAATCGGTCGCGGCCGGTGAACTCTCCGCCACCGTCGCTCAGTATCCGTACGTCGTCGGCGCCATGGGCGTGGAGGCCTGCAAGGCGGCGGCCATGGGCAAGGAACTGCCCGCCAACGTGCCGGCGCCGGTGCTGCTGATCAACAAGGACAATGCCGAAGCTTCGCTAAAGAACTTCCCGCGCCCGGGCGGCGACTATCCCGATCCCTTCCGCGAGATGTTGAAGTGAACACTCCTGAACAAAACGCGCCCGTGCATACCGCGGGCGCGGCGGAGGAGAGCCGCCCCTCCCTGTCGGCTCTCCTCCTGGATCCTTCCTTCTGGGCCGACTGGGCATCGGTCGTCGGCCTTGTCGGCCTCGTCATCGTCTTCGGCATCGCCCAGCCGGTCTTTCTCAGCATCGCCAATTTGCAGGCCCTGCTCCTGGCGGCGGCGATCCTGGTCGTGCTGTCGATCGGCCAGACCTTCGTCGTGGCGACCGCCGGCATCGATCTCTCGCTGGCTGCCGCGGTCATGCTGGGCGCCATCATCCTTGGTCTCGTCAACGCCGCCGGCTGGGGCATCTTCGCGGCTTGCGTGCTTGCTGTTCTTGCCACCAGCGCGGTGGGTCTCCTCAACGGCGTCCTCATCACCGCCGGCAAAATTCCAGACTTCGTGGTGACGCTCGGCACGCTTTCGGGCATCACCGGTCTCGGCCTGATCCTGTCGGGCGGCGAGCCGACGATGGTCGGCTCCACCTTCCTGCTCAAGCTCGCCTCCGGCTCCTTCGGACCGTTCGGCTATCCCGTCTGGGTGGCGATCGCGGCCGTCATTGTCGCACATGTCGCGCTCTACCACACCCGCTTCGGCGTGCATCTGCTGGCCACCGGCGGCCAGGTCGAAAGCGCCGGCGCGCTCGGCATCCGCACCAACCGGGTCAAGATCGCCGCCTATACGATTTCAGGCTTCTGCGCCGGCATCGCCTCGGTGCTTCTGGTGGCGCGCATCGGCTCGGCCGAACCGCTGATCAACACCAGCCTTCTCCTCAATTCGGTAGCAGCGGTGGTTCTCGGCGGCGTCAGCCTGTTCGGCGGCCGCGCCAGCATTCTCGGGCCGGCGATCGGCGCGCTGATGCTCACCGCGCTGGTCAACGGACTGACCCTGCTCAGCGTTTCGGCCTTCTACCAACCGCTCGCCGTGGGCGCCATCGTGGTGCTGGCCGCCCTGATCATGCGGTACCAGAAATGAGCGCCGTCCATCACATCCCGTCGTCCGAGGCGATCCTCGCCTGCGAGGGATTGAGCAAGCATTTCGGCGGCATCCGCGCCTTCACCGACGTCGCCTTCCAGGCCCGCCTCGGCGAGGTCACCGCGGTCATCGGCGACAACGGCGCCGGCAAGTCGACGCTGATCCGCTGTCTTGTCGGTGTCCACGTGCCGGATGGCGGCGAGATCTTCTTCGACGGCCGGCCGCGTCCCTTCGCCAATCCCGACGAGGCGCGCAAGGCCGGCATCGAGACGGTGCACCAGAACCTGGCGCTGATCGACGAATTGACCGTGGCGCAGAACCTGTTCCTCAACCGCGAGATCGTGCGCCGGATCGGCCCGATCGCCCTGCTCGACCGCAAGGCGATGCGAGAGCAGGCGCGCGCCATGCTGTCGCGCCTGTCGATCAACATGCCGTCGGTCAACCAGCGCGTGCGGCGCCTGTCGGGCGGGCAGCGGCAGGCGATCTCGATCTGCCGCGCCGCTGGCTCCGGCGCCAAGCTGGTGGTGATGGATGAACCGACGGCGGCGCTCGGCGTGCAGGAAACCGCCAATGTCGAGGCGCTGATCCGGCGCTTGCGCGAGCAGGCGGTGAGCGTAATCCTGGTCAGCCACAATTTCGATCAGGTGCGCCGTCTGTCCGACCAGATCTGGGTGATGCGGGCGGGACGGATGGTGGCGACGGTGCGTTCGTCTGAAACCACCGGCAACGAACTCGTCGCGCTTGTCACCGGCGCGGCGTAGAAACCTGCCCGGCCAGCCGGCTCGTTACGAATTGGATTTAAGAAAGGAGTTTGCCGTGGCGGTAATCCGTGTCGGACTTGTGGGTCTTGGCGAGGTCGCGCAATCGATCCATCTGCCTGTCTTGGCCGACCAGCGCAACCGTTGGCTGATAGCGGGCGTCCATGACGTCTCGCCGAGCCTTGTGGCGCTGTGCACCTCCGAATACCCAACCGCCAGGGCCTTCGAAACGGCCGAGGCGCTGATCGATTCGCCCGACATCGACGCCGTTTTCGTGCTGTCATCCGATGACACCCACAGCCGTTTCGTGCGTGCAGCCGTAGTAGCCAACAAGCACATCCTTCTGGAAAAGCCTGCTTGCCTGACGGTGCGCGAGATCGATGAATTGCTGGCGCTGACGACGGATTACGCCAAGACGATCTTCGTCGGCTATATGCGCCGCTATGCGCCGGCCTATCTGGCGGCCAGGGACGAACTGCCCGCCCTTGCCGACATCACCCATGTGCGCATCTTCGACCTGATCTCCGAGGGCCGGCATTTCCTCGGGAAAAGCCAGGACATCCTCTATCCCCGGGATATCTACCCGGCACTGCTGGAGCGCGGCGCCAGGGAGCGCGACACGCTGATCCGCGAAGTGGTGGGCGCCGATGCGCCGGCCGATCTCGTGCGCGCCTATCGTGGCCTGACCGCGCTCTCCTCGCACCACATTTCGGCAATGCGCGGGCTCATCGGCGAACCGGTTCGCGTGCTTGCCGCGCACCGTACCAATGGCGGCGCCAACACCTCAGTGACCTTCGACTACGGCCATTTCGCCTGCTGCTATGACGCGGTCGTCGACGACCTCGGCCTGTTCGACGCCATGATCGAGGTGCGCTCGAATACCAAACGCATCCGCATCATCTACGACACCCCCTACATCCGCAGCCTGCCGACGCGGCTCGAAGTGACCGAAGCCGGACCGCTCGGCCCGGTGACCAGGACCTTCGGGCCACTCTATGGCGACGCCTTCTCGAATGAACTTGAGATTTTCCACCGCCACATCACCGACGGCACCAGGCCGCTGACGGACCTTGCCGATTCGCGCCGCGACCTGGCGCTGATGGCGGAGATCATCGAGCGGATGAAGGAAAACCGAAGGTGACGCCTGTCGCACCCTCAGGCTGCGAGCAGCCCTATTCTTTGGCGGCCCAGGTGAGGAACGAGCGTATCTCCTTCCACTTATCGTCCGACAAGCCCACAAGGAGATTCTCGTCCAGGTAGCCTTCTCGAATGAGGCGGGCAAAGACGAAAGGAAGCTGTGAATAGCGATAGTCGAACATTTCATCGAGCTTCCGCCGTTGCTGCCGCAGATAGTCTTCGATGTCCCACATGTCGGAATGTATCGTCGCGGCGCTGGCCTTCCTTTTGAGTTCGGCCATTGTCTTATCGAGCACCGTCTCCAGCGCCGCATCGAAGGCACCGCGGGCGACCTTCTTTTCGGACGGAGACCATCTGGGTTCACCGTAATTCATGGGATACCTCCCTCAAGCCTGGAGCGCGCCGGCTTGTCGATGGGCTCGACCAGCAGAACACCGCGATCACGGCATCCGGCCTGCTACTTCCCGCAATGGTGATCGTTGATCTTGTTCAGCGCGTTCGCATCCGGTCCTGTCCGATGATAGGAGCAGGCTCCCGCGGCCGTGGTGAACAACTGCTGGTCATAGTAACGCGGGCCGCCGAACAGGACATCGATGATATCGCGATCGGCGGGAACGTAGCGTTCGGATTGAACCCGATAGTCGCGGTGCCGGTGGTCGCGGTATTTGTCGCCCGCCAAGGCCGAGGCGGATAGGCTACAACCCATGGCGAGGGCGAGCACGCGGATCGCATAGCGTTTTGTCGTCATCGGCAATCCCCTTCTGGCCGTTCGGCTTTCCACCATACATCCAAAATCGTCAGCAGAACAAAAGTTCCCTGGGCGGCACATTGGACTCGTCGGAAACCGTCAATTCCTGTCGACTCCGCTTGTCACAATAGGTTTATCCTGCGGCTATAGGGAGAGCATTCCCGCATCCGGCGTCAGCCGGACCCGCCTCTTCACACCAAATACGTCTCTTCGCACCAAGTGGGGTTTTTCATGCGCAAGATCATTCTCGCCACCATGTTGCTGGCATTCGCCATCGGAGGCGCTTCGGCTGCCGACGGCAAGCTCGTCCTCTACACCAGCCAGCCCAACACCGACGCCCAGCAGACCGTCGATGCCTTCATGGCGAAGAACCCCGGCATCAAGGTCGAATGGGTGCGCGATGGAACGCCGAAGATCCTGGCGAAGCTGCGTGCCGAGATCGAGGCCGGCCAGCCACAGGCCGACGTGCTGTTGATCGCCGATGTCGTGACCATGGAAGGGCTGAAAAAGGAAGGCCGGCTGCTCAGCTATCCCGAGGCCGATGTCTCCGGCATCGACGCGGCTCTCTACGACAAGGACAAGACCTATTTCTCGACCAAGCTGATCACCACCGGCATCGTCTACAACACCAAGGCGCCTTTCGTGCCGGCGAGTTGGGAAGACCTGACCAAGCCGGAGGCCAAGGGCCTTGTCGCGATGCCGAGCCCGCTGACTTCGGGTGCCGCGATGATCCACACCGTCACGCTGACCGGCAATCTGCCGGAGGGCTGGGACTATTACAACGCGCTGGCCAAGAACGGCGCCCAGGCGAGCGGCGGCAATGGCGACGTGCTGAAGGCGGTCAGCGGCGGCGACAAGCTGTTCGGCATGATCGTCGACTACATGCCCATTCGCGAGAAGGCCAAGGGCGCTCCTGTCGAATTCGTCTTCCCCAGGGAAGGCGTTTCGGCCGTCACCGAGCCGGTCGCCATCCTGTCCACGGCCAGGGACACCGAGGCCGCCAAGGCCTTCGTCGATTTCCTGCTGTCCAAGGACGGCCAGGAAGTTGCCGCCAAGATGGGCTACATTCCGGCGCGCGCCGATGTAGCCTTGCCGGCCGGCTATCCCGACCGTTCGTCGATCAAGGTGCTGGGTTACGACGCAGCCGCGGCACTCGCCAACGACGCCGCCAACAAGGAAAAGTTCGGCGCCGTGATGAGCCAGTAGCCAGCCGGGTAGCCCACGGTGTCGTCCGCGCAGGACATCCTCCCCGGGCAGAGTGTGCCGGCGCGACGCGGGCACATGTGGCGGGCCACACCGGGATCCCGCGCATCGGCGCTCGCCGTCCTGCTGGTGATCGCGCTGCTCAGCCTGCTGCCGATGGTGCGGCTCGTCATCGCGGCTGTCGCGCCGGGCGGCGAGCTCGACTTCGGCGCATTCGCCCAGCGCCTGGCCAAGCCGGCCGCCTTGCGGGCGATGTGGCACACGCTGGACACGTCGTTTTTTGGCGCCCTGCTGGCGCTCTGCCTCGGTGGCCCCTTCGCCATCGCCGTCACCATGACGGACCTGCCCGGGCGAAAAGCGCTCGGCTTCCTGCTGCTGTTGCCGCTGATGATCGCGCCGCAGGTCACGGCTCTGTCGTGGCTGCATCTGTTCGGCCCGTCCAGCACGCTGCTCGGCATGGCCGGCATGGCGCCGCCGCCAGGCACGCCCAATCCGATGCTCGGCCGCAACGGCATCATCCTGCTTTACGCCGTCCAGCACGCGCCGATCGTCTTCATCACGCTGCGGGCCGGGCTTTCCCGCATCCCGCACGATCTCGTCGAGGCGGCCAGGGCCTCAGGCGCCGAGCCGCTGTCCGTGCTGTGGACCATCGTCCTGCCGGTGGTGCGTCCGTATATCGTGGCCGCGGCCGCGCTCGCCTTCGTCTCGGGCGTCGGCAATTTCGGCATCCCGGCCCTGCTTGGAATGCCGGTCAACTATCTGACGCTGCCGACGCTGATCTATCAGGATCTGTCGAGCTTCGGTCCCGGCGTGCTGCCGCAGATCACGGCGCTGTCGGTGCTGGTCGGCGTGCTGGCGCTGGCCGGTGTCGCTTGCCAGTCGCTGGCCCTGCGAGGCGCCGCGCACCGCTTTACCGCCGGCACGCCGGCGCGTTTCGAACTCGGACGCTACCGCTTGCCGCTTGCCGGCCTTGGCTGGCTGGTGGTCGGCTTCATCCTTGTGCTTCCGGCCTGCGCATTGTTGGCGACGTCACTGGTCCCGTCCTTCGGCGTGCCACTTGGCTGGCAGACCATGACCGCGTCAAACTATGCCGAGGTTCTGGTCCGCCAGGCCTCGACGGTCCGCGCCTTCCGCAATTCCATTCTTTTTGCCGGTAGTGCGGCACTGATCCTCGCCATCGGCGTCATCCCGGTGACCGCGGTGCTCGAACGGCTCGGACGGCGCTGGCAGCGTCTCCTCGGCGGCATCATCGACCTGCCCTATGCCGTCCCCGGCGTCGTCCTGGCCATTGCCTGCATCCTCTTGTTCCTGCGCCCGCTGCCGCTGATCGGCAGCCTCTATGCAACGCCATCGATCATCGTGATCGCCTATGCGATGCGGTTTTTCACGCTCGCCTTGAAACCGGTGGCCACCGCGGTCGGACAGATTTCGCGCGATCTCGACGAGGCGGCAGCGGTGTCGGGAGCCGGAGCCATTCGCCGGCTCATGACGATAACCGCGCCACTCGCGGCGCCCGCGGCCGTGGCGGGCGGGCTGCTCGTCTTCATGAGCGCCTTCAACGAACTGACGGTCTCGGCGCTGCTCTGGTCGAGCGGTAACGAGACGCTGGGCGTGGTGCTGTTCAGCCTCGAGGAAGCCGGCCTGGGGACGCAAGCGGCAGCGATCGCCGTTTCCACGATCGCGGTTGTCATCGTCCTGCTGCTTGTGCTCGACCGGTTCGGACGGCGGCTTCCAGCTGATGTCTTGCCCTGGCGGTAGTCGTCCAGAGGTCGGGGATCACCCACGCGTCCGAGACTGCGACGTGCACCTTCTGGCCGACTGCCAAAGTCTCGGTGCTGTCGATCAGCAGCTCCTGCCGTGGCTCCTGTTCCAATGCCGACAATGCCAGCCGCACCTCATGAACCGGGCCGCGATAGATGCTGTCGAGCACCGTTGCCGGCATGCCCTCAGGTGAAATCCGCAACGCTTCCGGCCGCAGCAGGATCTTGGCCGGCCCCGCGGATGCCCCGGCACTTCGCGCTACGAGACGATGGCCTGCTATGTCGACCGTTGCGGTCTCCCCAGCGGGATCGATCACCATCCCCGCAACGATCGACCCGCGCCCGACAAAGCCGGCGATCGTCGCATTGGCAGGCGCGCGGTAGACCTCCTGCGGCGGCGCCGCCTGCAATACCCTGCCCTGGCTCATGATGGCGACACGGTCGGCCAACGCCAGGGCCTCGGCCTGGTCGTGGGTGACGTAGACGATGGTGGCGCCGGTTCGGCGATGGATGTCGCGAAACGCGTCGACCATCGACGCCCGCAGATGCATGTCGAGATTGGCGAGCGGTTCGTCGAACAGGATGATCCTGGCGTCGGCGACCAGGCAGCGCGCCAGCGCCACGCGCTGGCGCTGGCCGCCGGACAGTTCCTCGATGCGGCGGCCTTCAAAACCGTTGAGCCCGACGATGTCGAGAACAGCGCCGACACGGCCGGCGATCGCGCCCCGCTCGACATGCCGGGCTTTCAGCGGATAGGCGACGTTTGCCGCGACATCCATATGGGGCCAAAGCGCATAGGACTGGAAGACGACCCCGACGCCGCGTGCTTCCGGCGGCACCTGCCGCTGCGGATCGGCCATCAATTCCCCACCGAAGAAGACGCTGCCCTCGCTTGGCGCCTCGAAGCCGGCGATCAGCCTCAGCATCGTGGTCTTGCCGCACCCGGACGGGCCGAGCAGTGCCGTGAAGGAGCCCGCCGCAAAGTCAAGCGAAACGGCGTCCAGCGCGGCGGTTTCGTTGAACCGCTTGCTGAGACGCTCCACCCTGATTTCGCTCATGCTTCACCCATTGGCGTATCACTGCGCCTCGGGCCGGTTGTTCCGCAACCGGCCCGGCAGGGGTGGCCAATACGTTGGAAATCCGGCCCTGACAATGATGGCGGAACTGACGTCGGTGCTTATTGCGCGGTCCAGCCTCCGTCCATCGGCAAGGTCGTTCCGGTGATCTGCTTGGCTGAATCCAAGCACAGGAACAGCGCCAGCGCCGCAAGCTCTTCGACGGTGACGAATTCCTTGGTCGGTTGTGCCGCCAGCAGCACATCGTGCTTGACCTGCTCTTCGGTCATGCCGCGCGCCTTCATCGTGTCCGGTATCTGCTTTTCAACCAAGGGTGTCCAGACATAGCCGGGTGCGATCGCATTGACGGTGACGCCGTCTTGCGCGGCTTCCAGGGCCACCGTTTTGGTCAGGCCGGTTATGCCGTGCTTGGCCGACACATAGGCCGATTTGAACGGCGAGGCGACCAGCGCATGCACTGAAGCCGTGTTGATGATGCGGCCCCATTTGCGCGCCTTCATACCTGGCAGCGCCGCCTTGATCGCGTAGAAGGCGGCAAGCAAATTGATGCGGATGATGGCTTCCCATTTGTCGTCGGAAAATTCCTCGATCGGCGCGACATGCTGGATGCCGGCATTGTTGACCAGGATGTCGAGACTGCCGAAGGCTTGCTCGGCCTCGCGCACCATGGCGCTCACCGCCGCGCCGTCCATCCTCCACGACGGCAAGAAGCGGCTCAGTGTCGGCGCGGTCAATGTCAGCACAAGGGTTGCGAGGGACACGCCAAGGACTACGAATTCTCGGGCACCTCGATGCGCGAGCACTGGGAGATGGGGCTTGAGGATACCCAGCGCACGCTGCGCCATCGCCAATGGCTGACATTGCCGACCAGTGTCGAGGGCGTCGCCATCCATGATCTGCACCGCGAGGACCCGACCTAGTTTTTCAGTATCCGGCGGCGCGGGCTCAGAACCGCAGAGTTGCACCCTGGATAACCTTATTGTGATCGATCAGGGATCGACGTCCGGATTTTTGGGGCAGCGCAGTGAGCGGATTCGGATTCCGGGCACGCCGGCAAAACTATTGAATTGATGCATGACCTTGCCTCCAGTTTCGCTGAAGGCCATGCGCAAAAATCAAAGGAGCTACAGCATCTTCGCGCGCGCCCAGCAGCCGGCGCGCCATGTGGTTTCTGATTTGAAATTCCCGAATGCTGATGCCATCAAATGGCGGGGGATTCGAATCCATACACTGGGCCGTGGACGCAAAGGCCTGATCGTAGCATAGGGGCGGACGATAGCACTAAACGCTGAAGACATTGCCGGCCATCCGGCGTTGCATCGCTGTGTCCAGGCGCAGTCGCTGGCGCTTATCCAGATTTATGAAGCGAGCCCGCGGCTTGCTTCCGTGTTCGCAACGCAGCAGCGCTGGCTGATGGGCCATGTCGGTCTTGCCTTGCATTTCAGGCGAGACCCGAGCGACCATCGCACGGAATTGACGACAGCCCGTTTCATCGAGGCCATAAGCCGGCATTCGGTGGCCAGCCGCAACACCGCCGAGGCCTTCATCAAGGAGATGCTGCACTATCACGTCGTCGAGTATCTGCCGACGCATGAGGATGGGCGTGCCCGCCCCTTTCAGATTACGGCGGCCACAGTGAAGACATTTACCGGCTGGGTGACTGCTCATCTGCAAACGCTGGACAGCCTCGACGGCGGGGGCCGGTTGACCACGTTCCTCGCGCGACCCTACATGCTTTCCAGATTGCAGCCGCTGGTGGCGGACGGCCTGCTTTCTTCTCAGCCGGTGCGCGAGCCCAAACAGACCTTTTCCCTGTTCATCTGGCTCGACAACGGCGGCATCGTCATGGACCGGCTGATGTCCGGCATCGATCCCGACCATGCGGGTCTCGACCGTATCCCGACCAGCGTGGTGTCGATCGCGGAGTTCGCCAACTGGCTCAAGCTTTCGCGAACCCATCTGTCACGCAAATTGCGCGACGCCGAAGATCTCGGCAGCGTCGGCTGGCTGGACCAGCGCGGGCATTCGGTCATGTGGGTTTCAAGGCAGTTCCACCAGGAATACATGGCCGTCCAGGCCGCCAAGCTTGCCATTGTCGAGGCAGCCTTCTCGGGGTGCTTTCCTGCCCCTTGAGCCTTCTCAGCCGCCCGCGGCAACTTATCCCGCAATCCGCAGCAGGGACGATACCAGCAGCCCGCGTTCGTCGGCCGAAAGGATATCCGAATCGAAGAGGTTCATGCTGCGAAGCCCCTCGATGGCGAGAAAGCAGACCAGCAGCGCCTTGAGATCAGGCGTTTCGCCCTTCAGCCGCTCGAAGAGCTGCCGCTTGAACAATTTTATCGGCGTCAGGAAATCGGGATCCTCGGCGATCGCCGAAAAGATCCACGAGGCCGATGGTTGCGGCTCCTCGCAATCACTGGCCGAAAGCTTGATATAGATGGCAAGCAGACTCTCGCCGCTGGCTCCGGCCGTACGTGCGGCCTCCAGCGCCCGCTCGAACTCGCGCAGGTAATCCTCCACCAGCGCCTGCATCAATTTCGCCTTGGTCGGAAAATTGTACAGCAGTCCGCCCTTCGACACGCCGGCACGGCTGGCAACCGCATCCAGCGACAGGCTTCCGGGCCCGGATTCCCGGGCGACGTCGGCGGCCGCTGCGAGAATCTTGTCGCGCGAATTCGATCTTTGGGCTCTCATGGCGCCCTCCCGTCGCAACATTAGGCCCAATTGACAAGACCGTCCAGACGGTACAGTAAAACCGCCATTATTTGAAATTGGGACCTGCCGTGGATAGTGTCGCGAGATCGACCGCCATGCCGATCGCCGGTTGAGGGGGACACTCTTGTTCAGACGCATAATCCAGATCGTCGTCATCGCCTTGGTTTTGCTCGTGCTGGTCGCCGTGGTCGGCGGCATCGTCGGCTTCAACTTTCTGCGCGACAACGGGATCAAGCAGTATTTCGCCACCATGAAACCCCCGGCGGCGACCGTGTCGACGACCATCGTCAAGCCGATCAGCTGGACGCCGGGCGTCGAGGCGATCGGCACGATGAGCGCGGTGCGCGGCGTCGACCTGACCGTCGAAACCGCCGGCATCGTCAAGGAGATCCTTTTTCACGCCAACCAGAAGATCAAGACCAACGCGGTTCTGGTCCAGCTCGACGATGCCGTCGAACGCGCCGATCTCGAGGCAACCAAGGCGCAAGCCGTATCCGACAAGGCGGCACTACAGCGCGCGATCGAACTGCAGAGACGCGGCGTCGGCACCGACGCCACGCTCGACGCGGCGCGCGCAGCAGCGTCGGCCTCCGCCTCACAGGTCAACAAGCTGCAGGCGGTGCTCGACCAGAAGCAATTGAGGGCGCCCTTCAACGGCACGGTGGGCATCCCCAGGATCGACCTCGGCCAGTATCTGGCGCCGGGCGCCGCCGTGGTGACCTTGCAGGACCTGGACACGATGCGGGTCGACTTCTCGATTCCCGAACAGCAGCTTCCCCTGTTGAAGATCGGCCAGACGATTCGGCTGGGCATCGGCGGCGGCGACATGCCCTTCGCCGGCGCCATTCGCGGCATCGACCCCAAGATCGACCCGGCAAGTCGGCTGGTGACGATCAGGGCGGAGGTCGCCAACCCCGAAGGCAAACTGACGCCCGGCCAGTTCGTGCAGGTGCGCGTCGAACTGCCCGAGGAGAACAACGTGCTGGCGCTGCCGCAGACGGCGCTGACCTCCAGCCTCTACGGCGACTTCGTCTTTGTCGTGCGTCCGGCCAAGACCGAAGCCACCCCGGCCCCGGCTGCGCAGCCTGGAGAAATGCCCACCGCTCCGACAGCCGATAAGCCCGCGGCGGAGGTCGCCAAACCCGCGGCGGATGGCGCGGCGAAATCTGCGGACAACACAGCCGCCGACCCTGCCAAACCTGCGGCGGAAGGGCAGAAACCCGAACTCGTGCTCACTCAAGTCTTCGTCAAGCCGGGCCGTCGCAACGCTGGCCTTATCGAGATCCTGCAAGGCATTGCGCCCGGCGACGAAGTCGTCACCGCCGGTCAGAACCGGCTTTTCAACGGCATGTCCGTAGCTGTCGACAACACGATCGACCCGACCAAGCCGGCGAACCAGCAGGCAAGCCAGCAATGAGTTTCTCCGACATCTTCATCCGCCGTCCGGTCCTCTCGACCGTTCTGGCCTGCATGATCCTGCTCTTGGGCTTCCAGGGCATCTTCAACCTGTCGATCCGGCAGTATCCGAAGGTCGACGAAACCGCCATCACGATCACGACTGCCTATCCGGGCGCCAGCGCCGACCTGATCCAGGGCTTCATTTCCGCGCCGATCGCCCGGGCCGTCGCTTCGACCGAGAACATCGATTACGTCACGTCGGCCAGCCGGCCGTCCTCCAGCACCGTGACGGTGCAGATGAAACTCGGTTCGAATCCCGATGTGGCCCTGGCCGAGGTGTTGTCGAAGGTACAGGGCGTGCGCGGCACTTTGCCGGAAGCATCCAAGGATCCCGTCATCGTCAAAGGCACCGGCGATCAGTTCGCGATGATGTATATCTCGATGCAGAATCCGAACATGACGAAGGAGCAGTTGACCGAGTATATCGAGCGCGTCATCCGGCCGCGCATGTCGACGGTCGAAGGCGTTGCCGACGTCCAGATCTTCGGCGCGCAGGAGTATTCGATGCGCGTCTGGATCGATCCGGTCAGGCTTGCCGCGCGCGGCGTGACCGCCTCGGAGGTACTGACGGCGATCAACAATTCCAACTTCCTGTCGGCGCCCGGCAACACCCAGAATGAATATGTCGTCTCGTCGATCACCGTGCGCTCGACACTCCAGACACCGGAGGCGTTTGCCGAGCTGCCGCTGCGCTCGACCGACGGCAATGTGGTGCGGCTTCGCGACGTGGCGCGTGTCGAGCTAGGCGCGGCGAACACCGACACCAGGGTCAGCTTCAACGGCAAGCCCGGCACCTTCCTCGCCATCTTCCCGACGCCGGCAGCCAATCCGCTGACGACGGCGGCGGCGATCACCAGGATCGTGCCGGAGATCCAGGAGACGTTGCCTAAGGGCATGACGATCGAGGTCGTCTATGATTCGACCGAGCAGATCAGCGCCTCTATCGAGGAAGTGTTCAAGACCATCGCCGAGGCGGTCGCCATCGTGGTCGTCGTCATCCTGCTTTTCCTCGGCTCGTTCCGCTCGGTGATGATGCCGATCGTTACAATCCCGCTGTCGCTGATCGGTGTCTGCTTCCTGCTGTTTGCGGTGGGGTATTCGATCAACCTGTTGTCGCTGCTGGCCATGGTGCTGGCGATCGGTCTGGTCGTCGACGACGCGATCGTGGTGGTGGAAAACATCCACCGCCACATGGAAGAAGACCACATGTCGCCGATGCAGGCCGCCTTCAACGGCATGCGCGAGATATTCTCCGCCATCGTCGCCATGACGATCACGCTGGCCGCCGTGTTTGCGCCGCTGGCTTTCACAGGGGGCCTGACCGGTGCGCTGTTCCGTGAATTTGCGGTGACGCTTGCCGGCTCGGTGGTGTTGTCGGGCCTCATCGCGATTACCATCACCCCGATGATGTCGGCACGCCTCTTGAAGTCCGGCACGTCAGGCCGTTTCCAGCGTATTGTCGACGGCACTTTCGCGCGGGTCGAGCACATCTATGAGCGGGCCGTGACCGGTTCGCTGAACTATCGCCCGCTGACACTCATAATCGTTGTCGCGCTTGTCGCCGTGACCGGCTTTGCGTTCACCAAGACATCAAGCGAACTGGCGCCGGAGGAAGATCAGGGCTTCCTGCTTTCACTGGTGACCGCGCCGCGTTACGCGACATCGGACTATACCGAGACCTACGTCAACCAGATGCTCGGGCTGGTCAAGGATTTGCCGGAAACGCGAGCGCAGTTCTCGGCCGTCGCCTTCGGCGGCCAGACGAACAGCGCCTTCGTCGGCTTTGCCTTCAAGGACTGGGCCGAACGCACCCGCAGCTCCAAGGAAATCCAGGAAGACATCCAGGGCCGGCTGTCCAAGGTCGCCGGCGTCGAGGCTTTCGTCTTTGCGCCGCCGACGCTGCCGGGTTCCGGCGGCGGCCTGCCGATCACCATGGTGGTGCGCTCGACCGGCGACGCTTCCGAAGTGTACGAGGCGGCCGAGAATATCAAGAACAAGGCGCAGGCCTCCGGCCGCTTCATCGTCGTGCAGAATTCGATGGCCTATGACGCGCCGCAAGTCACGGTGACGATCGACCGCGACCGCGCCGCCGCCCTCAACCTGCCGATCGCGGATATCGGCCGGACGTTGACCTTGCTGGTCGGCGGCACAGAGGTGGCGCAGTTCGATCGCGATTCCAACAGCTACGACATCATCCCGCAAGTGCCGCAGCAATTCCGCGACAACCCCGAAAAGCTTGGCGAATATTTCGTGCGTAGCGTGGACGGTAAGATGGTGCCGCTGTCGGCAGTGGTGAAAATTTCGACCAACGCGTCGCCAGCCGCCATCGAGCAGTTCAACCAGCTGAATTCGGCGACGATTTCCGCGCTGCCGCTGCCCGGCGTCACCACCGGCGACGGGCTGAAGGCCATCGAGGACATTGCCAAGGAAAGCCTGCCCGACACCTTCTTCATCGACTATTCCGGTCAGTCCAGGCAGGAGAAGGAACAGGGCAACACGATTCTGATCGCCTTCGCCGCCGCCATTATCGTCATCTACCTAGTGCTGGCGGCGCAGTTCGAAAGCTTCCGCGATCCGCTGATCATCATGATGGCGGTGCCGCTGTCGATCTTCGGCGCGATCGTGCCGCTCAATCTGGGCCTGGGAACATTGAACATCTACACGCAGGTCGGTCTGATCACGCTGATCGGCCTGATCACCAAACACGGCATCCTTCTCGTCGAGTTCGCCAACCAGCAGCGCGAGCGGCACGGGATGCGGCGGCGCGATGCCATCATCGCCTCGGCCAAGGTGCGGCTGCGGCCGATCCTGATGACGACGGCGGCGATGGCGCTCGGCGTGGTGCCGCTGATCACCTCCAGCGGCGCGGGCGCCGCGGCGCGCTATTCGATGGGCCTGGTGATCTTCACCGGCATCCTGGTCGGAACCATGTTCACCCTTTTCGTGGTGCCGATGTTCTACACCTTCATCGCCAGCAAGGACCTGCCGCATCATGCCGAAAAGCCCGACCCGAAGCTGATGCCTGCGCTGCAGGACTAGAGCCTGTTCCATCCCGATGGAATCGGGATGGGGCTCTATCTCTTTGTTTGAGCATGATCTTTTCCGAAAACCGGGTCCCACTTTTCGGGTCATGCTCAAAAACTGCACGGTCAAATAAAAAAGAGGTCGGATTTCTCCGGTCTCTTTTTTGGCTGCTTGACTTTACCGCCGCCTCCAGCGGGAAGCCGGAGCGGTGAAGCCCATAGCTCGGGCCTCCCAACCGCTCCCACACAGCCTACTTGACGATGACGATGCTGGTGTTGGCCGGACCGAAGACCTCGACAAGCTGGTAGAAGTCGGCGGCATTGTCCGGATGCAGCCGCACGCAGCCATGCGAGGCCGGCTGCCCCAGGCGCTTGACTGCATTGGTCGCATGTACGGCGTAGCCGCCGCTGAAGAAGACCGAATGCGGCATCGGCGCGTTGTCATATTTCTTCGAATACCACATCCGGTGCATGCGGGTCGGCTTGAACGAGCCGGTCGGCGTGGCATACCCCCTGGCGCCGGTCGAGACCTTTCCAGGCGAAGGTCGGCCGCCCGTCGACCAGGACTTCCATGGTCTGCTGCGAAAGCGAGACCCGCGCCACGATCTTGTTGGCGGCTTGCGCAGCGCCATTGCCGGCGCCGAGCAGAAGAGCCGCGCCCGTCAGGGCGGCCGCGGTGATGTGGATGAGCTTGGCGGAAATGGTGGTGTGCATGATGTCCCCTGTTTGCCGGTATGGCCGGTTCCAATTCGATGACCGGCTTATCGTTGGCGTGTGTTTCGACCCGATTTCGCAAGATACGCGTTTCTGTTTCGGATCTGTTTCCTGTGGTTAACGGAAGCGACTGCTTGGTGCAGGTCTTTCGAAGTAAAACCTGAAACAAACAGCGCCGGCTGCCGTCGAGCCCGGCGAGCGGAAGATGCCGGCTAACCCTCGGCGAAAACTCGGTTTTTCCCTCCTATGGAAGAAATTCCACCTCGCTCGAAACCAACTTGCAACAAAGCGCGGCGTGGGGCGGCATGATGCGGATACAGGCCAGCCGCAGATTTGACCTAACGGAAACAGCCGGCGCCAAACGAAAATCGGCATGAAATCGAAAGCGGCGTCCTGTTTCTCGCCACGGTCTGGATCGTTTCCAGCCTGCGCGTCAACCGGCTCAAGGCCCTCTGGCGGGTCGGTTTTGGGCTGAAGAAAGATGCGCGGCCCCTCCGGCAACTTGCAGCCGAGAGGACCGAAGGCCCGCGCCGCGTCGGGGGGCTCCGCAGCGGCGCGGGCACTTCGGGGGTATCCCGAAGCAAGGTCCGGCGAAGAACAGCGTGGCCGCTCTGACCTCGGAAGAGATCGCGCCGATAGGTCACGAATAATCTGAATTTGGGGAGTGGATACGATGAACACGAAATTTGCAGCTTCAGTGCTTTCCGCACTGCTCTACGCGCAGGGCCTGCTCGGTTTTGCCGGCCTTGTCACCGTGCTTCTGAAGGATCGCGCCCAGGCGACTGAATTCGCTATTGCCAGCGAAATGGGATCCGGCAAAACGAGGACCAGCGAAATACCGTCAGGTCCGTCGCTTCTTGTGGTGCGTTGAGCGCCGGGGCTGTGGACAGCAGGTGGCCGCCCTGGCCTCAATCGGCGGTGAACTGCCCTCAATCGGTGAACTGCATCGGCGGATCGAACCGGTAGCCCGCGCCCCTTATTGTGGTGATGGTTTCGGTGTCGAGCTTGCGGCGCAGCCGCACGATGCGCGAATCGATCGAGCGATCGAAGGCATCGGCATTTTCGGCGGGCGCTCCGGCAATGATGTCGTCTCGCGTCAGCACCTTCCGCGGACTGGCCAGAAACAGCTTGAGCAGCGCCACTTGACCCGGCGACAATTGCTCCTCCGTGCCGGAGCGATGCATGACCATGGCCGACCGCAGGTCGACCGTGGCGTTCTCCAATACGATCAATTCCCCGGCGCTCCTGCCGCGCCGCGTCAGCAACCCACCGATGCGGGCAGCGAGTTCCCTGACATTGAGCGGGCTCTCGACGACGTCGGCCGCACCCAGTTCGAGCGCCAGCACCTTGTCGACCAGATCGGTCGGCCGGCAGATCAGGATGAAATCCGGCCCACCCTCACCGCCGTAGCGCCTGAGCAGGTCACGTCCCTCCGCCTGGCTGAGGCTGTCGCCGATGATGGCGACATCGATACCCTTTCCCGAAAGCAGGGATTCGGCCTCCCAGGGTTGCCGCACCGGGCGCACATCATGGCCGCGCCGCTCAAGATGGTCGGCGAGATCGGTCGCCACCACATCGGCGACGGAAACAAGCGCAATGACGGATCGTGCGGCCATTTTTCCTACCATTCCCTCAGCAACCGAATATGAGCGCTGGACATGATGTTTATACCCAATCTACTTTCCACTGAAAGCGGGAGCGAGAGCATAGTGCGGGCACGAATTGTCATCGTCGAGGACGAGCCCGACCTGAGGGACGCGGTTGCCGAGTATCTCGGCGCCAGCGGCTACGATGTGGCGACGGCTGAAAGTGCCGCCGCAGCGCGCAGCTTGCTGGAAACGCAGTCGTTCCATCTGGCCATCCTCGACATCGCCATGCCCGGCGAGGACGGCCTGTCGCTCGGCCGCTGGCTGCGCTCGAAAATGCCGATCGGCGTCATCTATGCCACCGCCGCCGGCACCGCGCTCGACCGCATCGTCGGGCTGGAACTCGGCGCCGACGACTACATCGTCAAGCCTTACGAGTTGCGCGAGGTGCTGGCGAGGGTCCGCAGCGTGCTTCGCCGCGTGCCGCAACCGACCGAACCGAGGGGCACCAAGGCCGAGGCTGTGGCCGACCGCCGTTCCATGAGCTTCGGGCCCTTCCATGCCGATCTCGACGGCAGGTTCGTCACCGGCGCCAACGGCACGGCCATCGACATGGCCAAGAGCGAGTTCGATGTGCTCGAGGTTTTCCTGACACGCGCCAACCGGCTGTTGACGCGGGCCGCGATCTCCGAGGCGATCGGCTTCGTCGAGGATCCGGAATCGTCACGCGCGGTCGATATCCGCATCATGCGGCTGAGAAAGAAGATCGAGGCGGACCCGGCCAATCCGAAATTCCTGCGCACGGTGCGCGGCGAAGGCTATATCTTCTCGTTGCCGAATGGTGAAGGCAACTGAACGGACGGCCGCTGGCATCCACTCTGGCCTGGCGCGGCCCTGAAAATGACGGCTGACAATGACTGCTGAGGCAGAACGCACCGATATGCACGGCGCCAGGCAAGGCGCGGCGATGGCGGCTGTCAATGTCGTTCGCCGGCTGCGCGAAGCTGGTGACTGGCAGCGCGAGATGGACACCATCCTCGCGACACTCTGCACGGCGCTCGATTGCCAGCGCGGCATCCTGTTTCGTCTGCGCGAACTGCCTGGCCAGGGTTTTGCCCAGTCGGTCGCGGCCTACTGGATCGATCCCCGGTTCGGCGGCGAATTGGCATCGCCGACGGTAATCATGCAGTCGGTCGTCAATTCGGACCCGTTGCTGGAACAGTTGGCCGGGGATGAGCGGCAAGGCAAGGTCTTCGCCGGACACACGCGCGACCTCGAAGGCTTCCTGAGAGCCGACTTCGAAAAGCAGCACATCAAGTCGTTCCTGTCGGTGTCGGTCTTTGCGCACGGCCATCTGTGGGGCACGCTGGCGATCAACGATTGTGTGAACGAGCGTCAATGGTCCGACGAGGAAGAGGCCACGCTGCACATCATCGCGCTGGCCATCAGCGACGCCATCGAGCGATCGCTTTCCGATGCCCATGCCAGCGAGGTTATCCGCCGCACCATGCTGCAGGCCTCGCTCGACGCCATTATCGTCATCGACGAAACCGGTTCGATCATCGAATTCAATCCGGCCGCCGAAAAGATGTTCGGCTACCAGCGCAGCGACATCCTCGGCAAGGACCTGCTCGACACCGTCGTTCCGGAATATTACCGCAAGGGCTACGCGTCGGGCGCCGATTACATGTCGGGGCGCGGCGCGCCGATGGTCGGCCAGCGGCTCGAGACCGTCACCCAGAACGCGGCCGGCGAAGTCTTCCCGATCGAATTGACGGCGACCGAGATGCGGGTCGCCGACCGTCGCCTGATCTTCGGCTCGATCCGCGACCTGCGCGACAAGCTGCGAGCCGAAGAGGAGATCGGCCGCCAGCGCGAAAAGCTGCACCAGAACGAGAAGATGGCGGCGATGGGCTCGCTGCTTGCCGGCGTTTCGCATGAGCTTAACAACCCGTTGGCCGTGGTCGTTGCTCAATCGACGCTGTTGCACGAATTCGCGTCCGATCCACAGACCAAGGTGCGCGCCGAAAAGGTGCGGGCCGCCGCCGAGCGCTGCGGCCGCATCGTCAAGAGCTTCCTGTCGATGGTGCGCCTGCATCCGGCGGCCCAGGCCGAGACCGACCTCAACCAGGTGGTTCGCGCAGCCCTCGAAGTGACGGCCTATGGCGCCAGATCGACGGGCATCATCATCGATACCGATTTTGCCAGCGGTCCGCTGCTGGCCATGGCCGACGCCGACCATGTGACCCAGGTGGCCGCCAACTTCCTCGTCAACAGCCAGCACGCCCTGGCCGGCATCGGCGGCGACCGGCTGATCAAGGTCCGCACCTTTCGCAGTGACCGCGGCAATCCCAGTTTCTCCGTCGAGGACAACGGCCCTGGCGTGCCGGAGGCGATACGCGCCCGCATCTTCGAATCCTATTTCACCACCAAGCCGGTCGGCGTCGGCACCGGCATCGGCCTGTCGATCTCGAAGTCGATCATCGAAAGGCACAACGGCAATGTCTGGTTCGAGGAGGTTGTGCCAAGGGGCGCACGTTTCGTCGTGCAGTTGCCGGCGATCGCCGCCAGCGGTGCCGTCGCCGGCGAAGGCCCGGTGCGGTCGAGCGGCTTGCGCCATGCGCTGATCGTCGATGACGAGCCCGATGTCGCCGCCTCGCTCTCCGACATTCTGGAACTGATGGGCATCAAGTCGCGCATCGTGCCGATCTGGGCATCGACGGCTGCGACCTTGGGCGGCCACATGCCGCCGGACATCGTCTTTTCCGATCTGCGTATGCCCGGTACCAGCGGTATATCGATCTATCGCGAGTTGCTCACCGAGCGGCCTGATCTGGCGCGGCGCTTCGTTTTGGTCACCGGCGACCTGATCGGCGCCAAGGCCGAGATCGAGGCCTTGCCTGCGCCGCTGCGGCCGCAGATCCTGGAAAAGCCGTTCAGCACACTCGACGTGCGTGGCGTGCTATCGGCCATTGCCGAACAGGCGGCATCAGGCAGCTAAGCAATTCCAGGAAAAGTGTGAAACGGTTTTCCCGGGAAAAGCGCATAGCGCTTTTCCTTGGGAATTGCGTCAAAACAAAGAGAAAGCGTTTCAAAAAGAAGACTCCCGACCGACGGTGCGGGCGGGAGCCTGACTGAGCGCTGGAGGACGCTCGGGGAAGCATGATCCCTAGAAGTGGGAACCGGTCTTCGAAAAGATCATGCTCGCCAAAAACTCAAAAAACGTTCGGCGCGCTGGCTATCGGCGCGGCATTCGCGATCATGCGGACGGCGCGGGCCCTATGCACTCCGGACTGCTGGGCGATGGCGCGCAGGCAGTCCACGCTCTCGGCGCCCCAGGCCTGGCCCTTGCAGGCAAAATCGATCTGCGGCATCGGCAGGCGCCCGGTCTTGGTCGTGGTTGTCGCGCCATCGATGAGGTTGGCGGGTGGGTTCAGCGAGGCAAAGGCCGGGCCAACCGTCGGCGCGAACGCCATACCGACGAATGCAGCAGCCGCCAGCACCGTGAACAGCCCCATCGGATGGTCGCTGGCGCACTGGCGCAATGCCAGCTTCGGGCGGCGGTCATTGCGCTCTCCGGGCTGGAGTTGGTGGTCGTGGCTGGCGGTGTGGGTTTTGGTAAACATCATCGTTCCCTGTCGTCGATTTTCTTTTTTTAGTAAAACGAACTTAATCGCGCCTGGTAACGGGCGAATGGTGCACCCGCTTGCTCATGTAACGGCTTTGAAACGAGAAAATTCGGCTATTATCGGCATATTTAGTCAGACCCGGCAAAGGTTCGTTTGCGAACTCTTTGCGTGGCAAGAACGCTGGCAGCACCCCTCTAAGCCTGAATCGGCCGCCGGACAGTGACCAATCCCACACTTCGGAATGGATTTCGGGGCAGCGGCGATCTTTGCCATGCCAGACGCGCGGTCATTCCCCGACGCGGCAGCCCCGAATCCTCGCATGGCGCGCCGTTTCACAACCCATGTTAACACCCGGAATTTCCGGGATTTTCTGTCGCCACGCCGGTTCTGGAAGCGCCAAAACTCAGCCTTGTGGGAGATTCTGTTTTCCACAAGCCATTGCATTTGAATGAAAAATATGCTTTTATTGAATGAGTATTCAACAAATGAAGAGCCGTTTATGAACCCGCACCTCCGTGACGTGGCGATCCCCAATGATTGGGACCGGCGGGGCTTGCCGGGCTGGAGCTATCATTCCGACGCCCTTCTCGAACTCGAGAAAGAGTATGTCTTCCGCAATCATTGGCAGATCGCCGGCCATGTCTCCGACGTGCCGAATGCCGGCGACTATCTGACCATGGACGTGGTCGGCGAACGGGCGCTGATCGTGCGCGGCAAGGACGGCGTCGTGCGCGCCTTCAACAATATGTGCCGCCACCGCGGCAGCCGCGTCGTCGCCGACAGCCAGGGCACCTGCAAGAACGCACTGGTCTGCCCGTTCCATGGCTGGGTCTACAATCTCGACGGTACGCTGCGCGGCGCCGCCCGCCCGCGCTCCTTCCCCGATCTCGACAAGACCGAATTCCGCCTGATGCCGCTCGATCTCGAAATCTGGATGGGCTTCATCTTCATCCGCTTCCGCAAGGGCGGGCCGCAGCCGTCGGTGGCCGAATTGCTGAAGCCGATCGAGGCCGAGATGGCGCATTACGGCATCGCCGACATGGTGCCGTCCTGGGGCATCTGGACCCAGAAGTCGCCGGTCAACTGGAAGTCGGTGCGCGACGTCGACAATGAGGGCTACCATGTCGCCATGGCCCATCCAGCCTTGCAGGATCTCTACGGCGCGACCTATTTCGACGAGCCGTTCATCAACGGCGTGTCGCGCTCCTTCGCCACCTACAATCCGCACGCCGGACGGCGCTGGAGTGTAGGCCAGTACATCAAGCTCGCACCAGCGGCGACGCATCTGCCGGAGCATCTGCGCAAGGCCTGGATCTATTACGGCATCTTCCCCAACAACGCGCTGTCGATCATGCCGGAATCCGTGCAGTTCTATCAGGAGTTCCCGCTGTCCACCGGCGAGACGCTGCTGCGCGGCGCCATCTACCGCTACCCCGACGAAACCAGGGAACAGGCGGCGGCGCGTTACCTCGCCTATCGCATCGACCGCGACACCATGAACGAGGACGTGCAGCTTTCCGTCTGGTCGAACGAATCCATGCTGTCCGAAGCTTTCGAGGGCTTTTACCTCTCCGACCTCGAATATGGCGTGCGCACCCACCACGACCATCTGCGCAGGCAGATCCCGGTGCTCGGACTGGAGACCGCGCCGGAGGAAAAGGACATGTGGGCGCTGAATGACGCGCTAAGGTCGCAGGTGTAGGACGGCTGTTTCTGCAATGATGGCGATTGGCGAAGCCGTCGACGAGAGCGTCCCTCTCCCCGTCACTATGCGGGGAGAAGGGAGCTATCCCTGCCACACCCCTTCTTTCCGCAAATCGTCCATTGTTCGTGAAATGCCTTCGCGCAGGATCGCCACCATGTCGTCGATCTGCTCGCGCGAAATGATCAGCGGCGGCGACATCACGCACATGTTGATCAGCGGCCTGACCAAAAGGCCAAGCTCGTGGCAATGCGTGTCGATGCGCTTGCCGACATTCTTGTCGAGCTGCAGCGGATCCCTGCTTTCGCGGTCGGCCACGCATTCGACGCAACCCATCAGCCCGAGCCCCCGCACCTCGCCGACCAGCGGCAGTTCCTCCAGCGTCTTCAGTTGCGCCTGGAAATAGGGCGCGATTTCGCGCGCATGGGCGAGCACGCTGTCTTCGAGGATGTCGAGGTTCTTCAGCGCCACCGCGCAGCCGACCGGATGGCTTGTATAGGTCAGCCCATGGCCGAACATGGCATCGGGATGGTTGGAGCGGCGCAACTCCTCCAGCAGCCGTTCCGAGATAATGACGCCGCCGAGCGGAAAATAGCCTGATGTCACGCCCTTGGCGAAGGTGATCATATCGGGATCGATGCCGAAGGCATCACCGGAAGCAAGGACATGGCCGAGCCGGCCGAAGGCCGTCACCACCTCGTCGGAGATATAGAGGATATCGTTGTCGCGGCAGATCTCGCGGATGCGCTTGAGGTAGCCGTCCGGCGGCACGATGACGCCGCCGGATGCCTGCACCGGCTCGCCGACGAACGCGCCGATCCGCTCAGTGCCGACACGGGCGACGGTATCGCGGAATTCATCGACCAGCAGATCGGCGAAGGCGGCAAGGCTCATGCCTTTTGGACGGCGGAACGGATCGGGCGACGACAATTTGACGACGAGGTCGTCGGCGCCGTCCATCCAGTCGCGGTCGCGCGGGCGCCCGTTGAGCGAGGCCGACAGATAGGTCGAGCCGTGATAGGCGCCGCCACGGCTCAGGATCAGCTTCTTTTCCGGGCGGCCGCGCACATTGTTATAGAATTGCATGAAGCGCAGCGCCGTCTCCACCGCCGAGGAGCCGCCCGTGGTGAAGAAGACATGGTTGAGGTCGCCGGGCGCATGGCCGGCGATGCGCATGGCAAGCTCCGCCGACGGCGCGTTCATCGTGTACCATGGCGTGTTGTAGGACAGCGCCATCGCCTGGTCGTACATCACCTTGGCGAGCTCCTCGCGGCGATGGCCGATATTGATGCACCACATGCCGGCCGGGCCGTCGATCAGCCTTTGGCCGCTGCTGTCGGTGATGTAAATGCCGTCGCCGTCACCGATCAGCGCGCGCGCTTCGTCGCCGACCGAACCGGCAAACGGCCAGGGCTGGATAAGATGACGCTTAGCCAGCTCGACGGCATCGTCGCTGCTAGACTCGGCCGTTCCGGTCGCCGTCAGATCTCTTGCAGCCGCCATCGTCGCCTCGCATCGTTTGATTACAAATTTTCCCTGGACATGAAGCCAAGCACCAAGCCTTGGAGAAGTCGACTTCACTTCATTTTGAATGTCCGTTCAATCAATATTGCAGAAATAGCGCTTGATTTCAATCCGCGGATGCGCTCATGATGAAAGAAAGCCGGCAAGCTTGGAGTACGATCGGCAACGCGGTCACCAGTTTCTCGTTCGGTCGCACTCCAGGCATAAAAGTGGGAACAAGCAGCCGAATGGGACGCCGCATGGCAGGACGATCCGCGCCAGCAATTGAGTTCACGCCCGGGGTCCTGCCCGAGGGCTTGCAATGACGGCGGCGGCAGAAGGGTCGCCCGCATTCGGTATGACGCGAGCCAGGCGAAACGCCCTTCTGCAGTCCGAACCCGTCCAGGGCTTTGCCCTGATCAGCCCAACCTTTCTCTACGCGCTCATACTTCTGGTCCTGCCGATCCTGGTGGTCATCGCGCATTCCTTCTGGACGCAGAATTACCTCACCATCGACCGCACCTTCACGCTGGAAAACTACCGCATCGCGCTGACCGAGCCGATCTATCGCGACCTGCTCTGGCGTTCGCTCTACATCTCGCTGACGGTGAGCTTCTTCACGGTCGTGCTTGCCTATCCGATCGCCTACTTCATCTCCTTCCATGGCGGCCGCCACAAGAGCCTGTGGCTGTTCCTGATCACCATCCCGTTCTGGACCAGCTATCTCCTGCGCGTGATGTCATGGAAGGTGATCCTCGGCTATAACGGCGTCTTGAACTCCGGCCTGATGGGGCTTGGCGTCATCGACGAGCCGTCGACAGCGCTGCTCTACAATTCGAGCGCCGTCATCATCACGCTGACCCATGCCTGGGCCGCTTTCGCCATCCTGCCGATCTTCGTCTCGCTGGAAAAGGTCGACCGCACGCTGGTCGAGGCGGCCAAGGACCTTGGCGACGGTCCCATTCGTTCCTTCCTGCGCGTGACGCTGCCGCTGTCGGCGCCGGGTGTCAT
The DNA here is from genome assembly GCF_000350085.1 of Mesorhizobium metallidurans STM 2683. Taxonomy (GTDB): domain Bacteria; phylum Pseudomonadota; class Alphaproteobacteria; order Rhizobiales; family Rhizobiaceae; genus Mesorhizobium; species Mesorhizobium metallidurans. Next base: position 46,426 of record NZ_CAUM01000055.1, on the reverse strand, counting down.
CTCGGCGGCGTTGATCGTCATGATCCCGACCGTCGGCGACTATGTCACGCCCAAGCTCGTCGGCGGCAAGGACGGCGTCATGATCGCCAACGCCATCCAGGCCCAGTTCGGCAAGGCGTCCAACTGGCCGCTGGGCGCGGCACTCTCGGTCACCACCATGCTGATCGTGACGCTGATCGCCGGCGCCACCGTGCTGATCCTCCGTACCGCCCAGAGGCTAGCGCGATGAGGTTGGCGCGATGACAGCGATGCGGCGCTTCCTGGCCAATGGCTGGCTGTCGGCCTATGCGTTTCTCTACGTCGTCTTCCTCTATCTGCCGGTCATCTTCCTGCCGATCTTCTCGGTCAACACGGCCGCGACGCCGAAATTCCCGCTCTCCGGCTTCACGCTCAAATGGTATGAGGATCTGCCGCGCACGCCGGCGCTGCTCGACGCCGCCTGGAACAGCCTTGTCGTCGGCGTCTCGGCCGCCATCCTGTCGACGGTTCTCGGCATCCTCGCCGCCCGTTCGATCACCCGCTACCGCTACCCCGGCCGCCGCGCCATCAACGGCCTGATCATGGCGCCGCTGGTACTGCCCGAAATCATCGTCGCCATCTCCCTGCTGTTGGTGATACTGCAACTTGGCCTGAGCCTGTCGCTGTTCACCGTTGTGCTTGGTCACGTGCTCGTCAGCATTCCCTATTCGATGACGGTGCTGACCGCCGGCTTCGAGGGCTTCGACCGCAGCCTGGAGGAAGCCTCCGCCGATCTCGGCGAGAGCGCGTTCGGCACTTTCAGGCGCGTGACGCTGCCGATGGTGGCGCCGGCGATCATTTCCAGCCTGCTCGTCTGCTTCACCATTTCGCTCGATGAATTCCTCATCGCCTTCTTCCTGACCGGCACCGAGGCCACGCTGCCGATCTATATCTGGGGCCAATTGCGCTTTGCCTCGAAGCTGCCTGGTGTTCTGGCGCTGGGCACGCTTTTGCTGGCTGCCTCTTTCCTCTTGATGACCGTGGCCGAAATCCTGCGCCGCCACGCAGCCAAACGCACCCAGAACGAGGGGGGCCTCTATGCCTGAGCGGCCCCGGACTGAACGAACCCAAACCGAACGGCCAATGATCGAGATCAAAAGCGTCACCCGCAGCTACGGCGCCTTCAAGGCGCTCGACGACGCTTCACTGACCATCAAGGAGGGCGAATTCTTCTCGCTGCTCGGCCCGTCCGGCTGCGGCAAGACCACGCTGCTACGCATGATTGCCGGTTTCGACAACCCGACCAGCGGCTCGATCTCGGTCGACGGTCAGTCGATGGAGGGCATTCCCGCCAACCGCCGGCCGACGAACATGGTCTTCCAGAGCTATGCGATCTTCCCGCATCTCAATGTCGAGCAGAATGTCGCCTACGGGCTGAAGCGGCTGAAGCTGGCGGGACCGGAAGAAAAACGCCGCGTCGAGGAGGCGCTGGCCCAGGTCTCGCTGACCGGCCTTGGCAAACGTCTCGCCACCGAACTTTCCGGCGGCCAGCGCCAGCGCGTGGCGCTGGCCCGCGCGCTGGTGATGCGGCCGAAGGTGCTGCTGCTCGACGAGCCGCTGTCGGCGCTGGACAAGAAGCTGCGCGAGCAGATGCAGGTAGAGTTGCGCCGCCTGCAGCAGGCGGTCGGCATCACCTTCGTGCTCGTCACCCACGACCAGTATGAGGCGCTGGCCATGTCCGATCGTATCGCTGTGATGTTCGGCGGCAGGATCGCGCAGGTCGCCTCGCCCAAGGAAATCTACCAGCGCCCCGTCAACCGCCAGGTCGCCGACTTCCTCGGCGGCATGAATTTCGTCAAGGCCGAGATCGTCGAGGAGAACGGCGCCTCGCTGGTCGTCGACACGCTGGGCTTCGGCCGCATCAAGACCGACAAGCCCAAAGCCTTTGTCCGCAATGGCGGCGCAGCCACGCTCGGCATAAGACCTGAGCGCCTTCGCGTGCTGTGGGACAATGCGACGGCTAAATTCGAAGTCGCCGGCAAGGTGGTCGAGCGCCATTACTTCGGCGAGATCACCCATTTGATCGTCGAGATACCTGGACTGGAAAAGCCGCTCTCAGTGACCGAAACCAATGATTTCGGCGCCGACGACATTCCCGTCGGCACCTCGATCCGCCTTGCCTACGACCCCGAGGCGCTGGTGGCGATGGCGGACTGAACGTCCGCAATGATCTTTCGCGCCGCGATCCGCCCCGCCACGATCGCACCCTCGACATAGCCGGGAAATGACGGCGACAGTTCCGAGCTGGCGAAATGGACCGGCGGTGCGCCGGCCAGGATGATCCGTTCGGCATCCGTCGCCCTCGCGTCGACGATGAGGTCGCTGTAGGCGCCGCCGCTCCAGCGATCGTGTGTCCAATCGCGATAGCTGAGATCGGCAATACCGGCTGCTTCGGTACCGAGCGCGTCCTGCAACCTTGCCGTCAGTTCGCCGCGCAGGGCGCCATCGCCGAGTTCACGCCAGCGCAACGCCAGTGGCCCGCCGACGAAAACGACCAGCGCGGCATGGTCGTCGTCCTTGCTGGCATCGCAGGCAAACAGGCCCGGCAGGTCGCGCCACATCACCATGCCGCTCAGGCCCCTAACGCGCCAGAACGCCGTGGGATAGCGCACCAGCACCTTGATCACCGCGCCGCTTTGCCAGACGCCGAGCGCTCTTTCCAGGACAGCCGGCAGCGCCGGCACGAAATTGAGCTTCGAGGCCATCATCGGCGGCACGGCGATAAGTGCCGTCCGCGCTTCGATCGCGCCTGCCGCCGTGACGAGGCGAACGCCTTCCGGCCCGTTATCGATGGTTTCGACCGCTGCATTCAATCGCAGGCGGTCGCCGAGATCGCTGGCCAGATCATCCGCCAAAGCATGCATGGTTTCGCGCACGAAATATTGCAGTTCCGGCACCTCGTTGGTGATGCGACGGTCATTGTCGATCAAGTGCCACAGCGGCAGCTTTTCCAGCGCCTGGCACCAGAGGCCCTCGATCATCGAACGAAAGGCCATCTTGACCTCGACAGGATCATGCTGGCGATCGAGCCAATCTGCGACGGTCAATCCGGCAATATCGGGATCGTCGGGCGCGATCGCATTCATCCGGTCGCGGATCGCCATCGAGGCGAGGAAGATTCGCTCGCCTTGGCTCGCGCTCAGCCGCGGCTGGGTGACGAACTCCCCCTCGACATAGGTTTCGACAAGTGTCTTGCCGTGCGCTTCAACCAGCGTCATCAGTTCCGGCATGTCCTCGCACAGGAACTGGCCGCCGCTATCGATGCGCTCTCCCAGCCCATTGCGTTTGGATTCCACGCGACCGCCGACACGGTCGCGCGCTTCGAGCAGCACGAAATCGATGCCGGCCTTCTTCAGTTCCAGCGCCGCCGACAGGCCGGTGAACCCGGCTCCGACGATGATGACATCGGCTCTTTCAGTTCCGCGCTTCAATAGCCGGCCTTGATCTTCTCGAACTCCTCGATCATCCGCTGCTTGAGCTCCGGCGCCACCGGTTGCTGGAACAGGGTCTTGTCGAGAAATTTGTCGAGATCGTCGAAACCCCGCTCGGCCAGCAGCTTGGGCTCGATCGCCGACATGCCGGCGGCGTTGCCGTGGCCATAGCCGAATGTCGTGACCATATAGCTCGACACGGCAGGCGCGTTGACCGCGTTCAGGAAATCATAGGCCTGGTCGAGATTTCCGGGCGCGTCCTTCATCAGCACATAGCCGCACACCCAGGTCGACATGCCCTCCTTGGTGTCGCGGTTCATAGCGATCGACACGCCCTGGCTCTTGAGCGTAACGAAGGTCTCGTTCCAGCCCCAGGCGAGGTCGACCTCATTGCCTGAGAAGGCCTGGTTGATGTCGGTGTCGTCGGTCCAGTAGAAGCGGATGTTCCTGTGCACGTCGCGCAGGAAATCGGACGCCTCCTTAAACTCGGCGTCGGTCATCTTGGTCCAGTCCTTGAGACCGATGACCAGGCTTGCCAGGGCGTAGGCGTCGTCGACATTGTCGCCAATGGTGACGCGCCCCTTGAATTTCGGATCCGCGAAGATCCTCAGCGACTGCGCTTCTTCCGCCGTGACATCGTCGGTGCGGTAAAGCAGCGATGTGTTGCCCCAGTCGAAGGGCATGAACCAGACCTTGCCGTCGGCGGCAGTAGTGAGATCCTTCATCGCCATGATGCCGGGATTGAGGTCTTTCCAGCCGGTGATTTTCGATGTGTCGAGCGGCTGCAGCATGCCCGCTTCGCGCCACTTCACCACGCTTTGCGAACAGGGATGCGCAATATCGGCCTTGAAGCCGGCCCGCATCTTCTGGAAGGCTTCGTCCTCGTCGCCAAAGAAGGCGAAGGTTGGCTCAGCACCATATTTGGTGGCGTAGGCGGGATGCAGCAGCGGATCCTCGTAGCCCGACCAGTCGAACACGACGAGGTCGCCGCCGCCCGCCGCAAATGCGAGATGAGCGCCAGCGCCGATCGTGCATGCGGCAGCGATGGCAAGGTTGCGAAGCATGGACTTCATGGCTGGAAATTCCCCCGTCGCGAACTCATCCGAGTGAGGTTAGGAGAATTCCCAGGCTTTGGCGAGCCCGTCCGCCCACCATATTGGCAGGCGGACGGGGCAGCCAAACAGAGCTCAATAGCCGGCTTTGATCTTCTCGAACTCGGCGATCATCTTGAGCTTGAGCTCGGAGGGAACCGGCGCCTGGAACAGCGTCTTGTCGACGAATTTCTGCACGTCGTCATAGCCCTTCTCCTTCAATACCGCCTGGTCGACACCTTCCATGCCCTTGGCGTTGGCCTGGCCGTAGCCCCAGTCCTTGACCAGCACCTTGGCGACTTCCGGATCGTTGACCGCGTTCAGGTAGTCATAGGCCTTGTCGGTATTCCCGGGCGCGTCCTTGAACAGCACATACCCGCAAACCCAGGTGGAAATGCCCTCGTCGGTGTCCTTCTTGGCTTGGATCGGCACGCCGGCGGCGACCGATTGCACTGTCGCATCATTCCATGCCCAGGCGAGATCGACCTCGCCGCCACTGAACAGCTGGACGATGTCAGTGGAGTCGGTCCAGTAGGAGCGAACGTTCTTGTGCACCTCGCGCAGGAAGTCGGACGCCTGCTTGAACTGGTCGTCCGTCATCTTGGTCCAGTCCTTGAGCCCGATGGCAAGGCTGGCCAGCGCATAGGCGTCGTCGACATTGTCGCCGATCGAAACCCTGCCCTTGAACTTGGGATCGGCGAAGGCCTTCAGCGACTGCACGTCCTTGGCGTCTATCTTGTCGGAATTGTAGGTGAGCTGCGTATTGCCCCAGTCCCAGGGCATGAACCATGCCTTGCCATCGGCCGTGGTGGCGAGATCCTTCATCGCCATGATGCCGGGATTGAGGTCTTTCCAGGCCGATATCTTCGAGGTGTCGAGCGGCTGAAGCAGCCCTGCCTCGCGCCATTTGACCACGCTCTGCGAGCAGGGATGGCCGAGATCGGCCTTGAAGCCGGAGCGGACTTTTTCGAACGCCTCGTCCTCATCGCCGAAGAAGGTGAAGGTCGGCGAATCGCCGTTCTTCTCGACATATTTTGGATGGAAGCTGGGGTCTTCGTAGCCGGACCAGTCGAAGACGATCAGGTCCTTGTCTGCGGCAACCGCAAGTGCGGCGGCCGAAGCCGCCAGCGCACCGGCCAGCGCCAATGTCAGTGTCAGGCGTCGGGTCATTGTCTTCATTGCTGTTCCATCCTCTTTTGGTTTTTTGCTTCAGGCCTTCTTGGGGCCGCTGGCCCACGGATAATGTTTCGGAAATGCCGCCGACAGGAATTCGTTCGCCGCCTGCAGCGCGGTCTCGCGGGTGACGTCCTCGGTGCCCATCATCAGCCGCAGCCACAGCCCCTCCAGCATGGCGCTCAGCGCCAGCGCCATCACTTGGGGCTCATAGGCATAACCGCCGCTCTCTTTGAGCGTCGCGCAAAGGTCGATGAAGATCTTCTGGTAGGCGGCGTCGCGCGCCCCGCACAGCGCCTGATAGGTCGGGCGCGACTTGGCCTCGCCCCAGAAGGCGCACCAGGCGGCCAGCTTGCGCTTGTTGCAGATCGAGCGATCGAAATCGGCAGCGACCAGCGCCCGCAACTGGCGGGCGGGATTGTCACCGGCCTTGGTGAGGGCCGCGCGCCAATGCGCGGCATATTCGTCGGCCATATATGCCAACGTGGCGACAAGCAGCTTTTCCTTGCTCTCGAAATGGAAATTGACGATGCCGCGCGACAGGCCGGCCCCGTCGGCGACATCGGCCATCGTCGTCTCCGAATAGCCGCGCTTGGCCAAAGAATCGATCGTCGCCTCGATCAGCTGAAGCTGCCTGACTTCCTTCGAGGCCTTGCGGCCGCGTTTTTCGGTCTCGTTTTTCCGCGCTGATTCAAGGGCGGCTTCAGTGGCCTCTGCTGTCTTCATGGGTGTGACGGTCTCCAGCATCGCCGGCTATCCAACCGGTTTTCGACCGCGAAGATGAGTGGGACGGTGCTCGCCGCTGTCAAGCACCTTCTGCATGGCTTCCCAGGTTCGTATGTTCTTGTCGACATAGGCCGCCCCGACCGCGGCCGCGACCGTCGGGTAGAGCGGACCCTTGAGGCGGGCGAGTTCCTCGCGCGCGACCTCGCGGTACCAGGGATTGCGGTCGCGCACGGTAACGTCGGCAAAGCCGGCGCGGCGCATCGCTTGCGCATAGCGCGCCGGCGACGCCATGGCGAAGGACAGGCCTTCCGCGGCGACATAGGCCTTCATTTCAGGCGATGGTTCGCCATCATGCGAGATCATCCAGTTTGAAGCGGCAAAGACACCGCCCGGCTTCAGCACGCGGAAGATCTCGGCGAACAGCCCATCCTTGTCGGGCACATGCAGCAGCGCGTCCTTGGAGAAGACGACATCGAAGGAAGCACCGGCGAAGGGCAATGGCCCCGGTGGCGCCTGGACGAAGCTCGCGCGACCGTCAAGCCCGCGCGCGGCCGCCCTTTGCCGGGCCGTTTCGATCACCGGACGCTCGACATCGAAACCGGTGGCGTGGGCAGCACCATGGCGCTCGACCAGATGCAGCGTGATGCCGCCGGAGCCGCAGCCTATATCGAGGACCGTCTTGCCCTCAAGCGACAGGCCCTCGACGACGCGGTCGACCTCAACCGGCCCACCCGGCGACAGATAACCATCGCCCCACAGCGCCTCGAGGAAGCGGATTGCGGTGCCGTCATATTCCGGCCCGGCGTCTGCCGTTTCGATCATCAGACCTCGGTCCCAACCTCGAAAACCCATTCCCGAATATCGGCAAAGCCTAGCGCATGTCGGAGAAAACGCAACATCATTTGTTGAACATTCATTCAGAATGACTGGACAAAATAGCAGCTGCCATGCCAAATTCCGTACATACGGGAGCGGATCACGCAAAAATGAAGAGCAGGTCGCCATGAAGGCTCGGCGCATATGAAGGCTTGGGATGCGATCGTCATCGGCGGCGGACACAATGGTCTGGTCAATGCCTGCTACCTGCAGCGCGCTGGCCTCGACGTGCTGGTGGTGGAGAAGAACGACTGGGTCGGCGGCGCCGCCACCAGCAGGGAATTGACGCCCGGTTTCCTCTATTCCAACTGCTCCTATGTCTGCTCGCTGTTTCGCCCCGAGATCATGCGCGACCTCGAATTGCCGCGCTTCGGCCTGCAGGTGATTTCCTACGAGGGCGGCGCGGTGTTCACCCGCGGCGGCGACTACCTCGCCAACTACCGTGATCACGATGCCCACCGGCGCGAATTCGCCCGCTTCTCCAGGCGCGACGCCGAAGCCTATTACCGCTATTCCCGCGACGTGACGCGGCAGTGCCGCTTCATCCAGCCGCTGCTGATGCGCACGGCGCCCGACCCGACAAGTTTCCGGCCACGCGACCTCGGCGAGCTTCTCTATCTCGGCAAAAAATTCGCCGGGCTGTCGGCCGAGGAAATGGCGCTGACGTTGCGCTTCTGGACGATGTCGATCTCGGACTTCCTCGACGAATATTTCGAGACCGACGTGATCAAGGCGAATTTCGCTTTGTCAGGCATCATCGGTACCGCGCTCGGGCCGATGTCGCCGGGCACGGCTTACGTGCTGCTGCACCACTATATGGGCGAGGTGGACGGCTCGGTCGGCGCCTGGGGCTATGCGCGCGGCGGCATGGGCGCCGTCACCAGGGCGCTCGCCGCCTCCTTCCAGGCCTCTGGCGGCACCATCCGCACCGGAGCCGAGGTCGACCAGGTTCTGGTCCAGCGCGGCAAGGCCAAAGGCATCGTCCTTGCCGATGGCGAGGAGATTTATGGCAAGCTCGTCGTTTCCAACGCCGACGTGAAACGCACCTTCCTCAAGCTGGTCGAGGAAAAGGAACTGCCCGACATCTTCCTGCGCCGGGTCAAGAACTTCAAGATCCGTGGCTCCTCCGGCAAGGTCAACATCGCGCTCGATTCACTGCCCGAATTCCCGGCGTTGCCGAAGGATTCGCCGGTCTATCGCGGCGACATGCATTTCACCGATTCGATGGAGCGCATGGAGCGCGCCTATGACGACTGGAAGACCGGGCGCTGGTCGGCGGACCCTTTCCTCGACATGGTGATCCCGACTACGCTCGACCCGACCATGGCGCCGCCGGGCAAGCACTTCATGAGCTGCTTCGTACAATACGCGCCGCCGAAGGTGAATGGCCGCGACTGGACCGATGCCGACCGCGACGGCTTCGCCGAAAGCGTGATCTCGCAGATTGCGGACTATTCGCCGGGCTTCCGCGACCGCATCGTCCACATGGAGGTGCGTACGCCGCGCGAGATCGAGGCCGAGGTTGGCCTCACCGAAGGCAATATCTTCCAGGGCGAACTGACCTTCGACCAGCTTTTGTTCAACCGCCCGGTGCCGGGCTACGCGCAATATCGTTCGCCGGTCGGCGGGCTCTACATCTGCGGCTCGTCCACCCATCCCGGCGGTGGCGTCATGGGCGCTCCCGGCCGCAATGCCGCGGCCGAAATCCTGCGCGACCTCGCCAAGCCAAATCAGCATATGAGCCCGGCCCATGACGTCATTTGATGCTGTTGTCATCGGCGGCGGCCACAACGGCCTCGTCGCCGCCGCCACGCTGGCGAAAGCCGGACGCAAGGTGCTGGTGCTGGAGGCCGCCGGCGACGTCGGCGGCGCGGCGCGCACCGAGGAATTCGCACCCGGCTTTCGCGTCTCCTCAGTCGCCCACCTGCTGAACCGTCTGCATCCCGAGGTGATTAAGACGCTGGAGTTGGAGAAGCATGGGCTGCAATTCGCGCGCGGCGACTTCGTGCCGTCGGTGGCACTGTCGAAAAACGGCCCGCCGCTTGTGCTGCATGGCGCCTATGGCGAGGTGCTGACCGGCGCCAACCCGTCTGAGCAATCCGACTGGAAGGAGTTGCGCGCTCAGTTGCTGCGCTATGCCGGCATATTGAAGCCGTTTCTCTCCCGCCGCCCGCCCGATCTCGGTGGCATGTCGATGCTCGATACGGCGGCACTCGGCCAGACCGCGTTGGCATTAAAGAAACTCGGCAAGGAAGACATGCGCGATTTCCTGCGCGTGCTGTTGATGAACGTCGCCGACCTGCTCGACGAGCAACTTGCCGACGACCGCCTGAAGGGCCTGCTCGCCTTCGACGCCACGCTGGGCAGCCATCTCGGCCCGCGTTCGCCGACCTCGCTGCTCGGCCTCTATTACCGGCTGGCAGGCGAAACCGCTGGTGTTGCCGGCGCGCAAATATTGCCGAAAGGCGGTATGGGCGCGGTCATCGCCGCCATCGGCACAGCGGCGGAAAAGGCCGGCGCGACGATCCGTGTGGGGACGCCAGTGGCAAGGATCATCGTCGAGAAGAACCGCGCCGTCGGCATTGCGCTCGACAATGGTGAGGAAATTCGCGCCAGGACGATTGTCTCGGCCATCAATCCGGCAACCACGTTTCTCGACCTTGTCGGGCCGCGCGAGATCGATACCGGCTTCGTGCGCAAGGTGAAAAATATCCGCATGAAGGGCGATGCCGCGAAGCTTCATCTGGCGCTCGACCGGCAGCCTGAATTCACCGGCGTCGATGCCGCCGGCCACAAGGGCCGGTTGGTCATCGCGCCTTCGCCCGATCATGTCGAGCGCGCCTTCAATCCATCGAAATACGGCGCGTTCTCACCTGAACCGGTGATGGAGATCACGCTGCCCAGCCTCGCCGATCCGTCGCTCGCCCCAACAGGTGCCAGTGTGCTGTCGGCCGTGGTGCAGTATGCGCCCTATGCGCTGAAAGAAGGTTGGGGCGCGGGCAAGCCGAAATTCCTCGAAGCAATCATGGCCCAGCTCGAGACTTATGCACCTGGGATCGGCAAGACCGTGCTCCATGCCGAACTTTTGACGCCGGCCGACATCGAGACGCGCTACCGGATGTCGGGGGGCCACTGGCATCACGGCGAATTACAGGCCGATCAGATGCTGATGTCGCGGCCCGTCTCCGGCTGGTCGGGCTACGAAACGCCGGTCGAAGGACTGTTCCTCGCCGGCGCCGGCTCGCATCCTGGCGGCGGCGTCTCCGGCGCGCCCGGGGTGAATGCCGCAAGACGCATTATTGGGATGAAGGGCTAGTTATGAACACCCAATCGACCAAGGCTGCGCGAGGGAACGCCGTCATGAACCGCCAACTCAAGATCAAACCATCGACAGCCCGCACCACAGCGCAATCTCATTTCCGCACGCTGCGGCTCGGCACGCCTTTCCAGCCGCGCATCGAGGCGCTGGCCCGCACCAATGACTGGTACAATTGGGCCGGTTACCGCGCCCCGCACTCGCTGTGGGATGAGGAGCTCGAATATTTCGCCATTCGCAGCCAGGCCGCTTTGTTCGACGTCTCGCCGATGACGAAATACCGCATTGAGGGAAAGGACGCCGAGGCCTTCCTCAACCGCGTCACGCTGCGCGACGTGACCAAACTGAAAGCAGGCCGCGTCCACTATACCGCCTGGTGCGACGACGAGGGGTTCGTCCTCGACGACGGCACGCTGTTCCGTTTGTCGCCAACGCGGTTCCGGCTGTGCTCGCAGGAGCGACATTTGCCCTGGCTGCTCGACAGCGCCATTGGGTTTGACGTCACCGTCGAAGAAGAAACCGAGGCCGTCGCTGGTCTGGCGTTGCAGGGTCCGACTTCCTTTGCCGTGCTGCGCGATGCCGGCTTTTCCGGCGTCGAACGGTTGAAGATTTTCGACCTCGCCGACTTTCCGCATGATGGAAGCACGGTCACTATCTCGCGCACCGGTTTCACCGGTGACCTCGGCTACGAATTGTTCGTGCCGGCCGCGCAGGCACTTAGCCTCTGGGATCGACTGATGGCGGCGGGCGAACCGCGCGGCATCCGCGCCATCGGCTACACAGCCCTCAACCGCGCCCGGCTCGAAGCCGGGTTGATCGTTGCCAATGCCGATTTCGTCACTTCTGAGCACGCTATCCGCGCCGACCGCTTACGCATGCCGGACGAGATCGGGCTCGGCTTCATGATCGATCTGGAAAAGGGCCATTTAAACGGCCGCCGCGCCATCCTGGAAGCCCGGGCGAAGCGGAAACTGCGGCATGTTCTGGTCGGGCTGGAGATCGAAGGCAACATCCCGGCCGAACACGCCATCGTCTATCATCGCAAAAGCCAGGAGGTCGGGCTGGTCAGCGCCGCCATGTGGTCGCCGATGGCGAAGCGCAACATCGCCATCGCCTCGCTGGCGCGGCCGTTCGGCGATACGATGGTCGACGACCTCTGGGTCGAGATCTACGCCCTGCGCGAATTGCAGTACCAGAAGCTGATGAAGCGGGCCAAATTGGTGCCGCGGCCCTTCATCAAGCTCGATCGCCGCACCGCCAACCCGCCGGCGGATTTCTGATCGTGACGGACGAGGCAGACAAGCACGACGTCGATGGGGAAGCCGCCGAACAGTGGCAACTGGTCAACACGCCGCTCGGTGAAAAATGGTCGGGCCGCACGCGCTATGCCGCGGCGATGTTCTTCTACAAGCGCGGCGAGATGAGCACCGAGACGCTCGAAGCCTACCGCGTCTGCGCGCGGCTGGACTCCACCGACCCGCTGCCCATCATCCGCGATCGCGGCGTCGGCCAGGACTGGCTGACGCGGATGGGCTACAAATAACGACGCGGGCGAATTTACCCGATCGTTCTCTCAAGCATATTGAACCAATTGCGATAGGCGATCTTCTCGATCAGCGCGCGTCCGAAGCCTCGCGCGGCGAACGCATCGATAAGCTTCGGCAATCCGGTGACATCGCCGATCGGGGCCGGTATCATGGCGCCATCGAAATCCGAACCCAGGCCGACGCCGTCCTCGCCCAGCGCCTGCAGCAGCGAATCGACATGGCGCACCATGATGTCGAGGCTGGTGTCGGCATTCATCCTGCCGTCCTCGCGCAGGAAGCCGGTAGCGAAGTTCAACCCGACCATGCCGCCCGACTCGCGGATCGCGCCGAGCTGCCATTCGGTCAGGTTGCGTGAGTGGCCGCAGATCGCGTGGACATTGGAATGGGTCGCGACCAGCGGCGCGTCGCTGATTTCGGCGACGTCGCGAAAGCCCTTTTCGTTGAGGTGGGAAAGGTCGATCATGATCTTGAGCTTGTTGCAGGCCTTGACCAGCGCCTTGCCGGCATCGGTCAGTCCGGGCCCGGTGTCGGGCGACGAGGGAAAGCGGAACGGCACGCCGTGGCCGAAGGCGTTCGGGCGGCTCCAGACGATGCCGAGCGAGCGCAGGCCGGCGGCGTGCAGCACGTCCAGCATGGTCAATTCGGTGTCGATCGCCTCGACCCCCTCGATGTGGAACACGGCCGCGATCGACCCCTGCGCCATCGCATGTCGCACGTCGCCGGCACTCCGGCAGACGGTCAGCGCCGAAGCGCGTTCCAGCCTGAGCAGGATGGAGGCCATGGCAATGGTGGAAGCAAGCGCATCGGCGTGGGGAACCTCGGGCGGCAGAGGTTCGGTGTCGCTCGGTGCCGGCGGAACCGCGCTGCGCCTGGATTTTTCGATCGGCGGCGGGAAGATCGCGAACATGCCGCCGGCAAATCCACCCTTTTTCGCGCGCGGCAGGTCGATATGGCCACCTTGCGTTCCCTCGATGAAGAGCTTTTCGACATCCGCATCTTTCGACTGGTAGAGCCTGAGCAGCGTGTCGTTGTGGCCGTCGAAGACGGGAACGAGGTCGGTTTCGGTCATCAAGGGTTCATTCGATTGGTTGGTCGGCAGGCCCGGTCAGCGGCTATATCTACTTAGGCAAGACGGGCGGTCTGCGCAAATGCCACGGCGATAATGCTTTTGTGACTACACGCCTCGAATGGCAAAAGGGCACACGATGAGGCCGTACGCCCTTCTCCCGGTAATCCAGGCGTCATTCACACCAAGCGTCGCCGCCTACTGCTTCAGCACATCTGCCCATTCAAGGTGGCGCCGGAACTGGGCGTTGGCGAACGGACAGAGCGGGATGATCTTCTTGCCCGCCGCGCGCGCGTCCTCGACGGCGCGGATGACGAGACGGAGCCCCGCGCCCTGCCCTCGAAACGCATCCGGCACCTCGGTATGGTCGATGATGATCTGATGCTCGCCGATCCTGGTGAAGGTCATCTCCGCCTCGGCGCCACCAGGCCCACGCAGGAGATAGCGGCCCTTGGAGCCGCGGTCCTCCAGTTCGATCTCCGGCAATTGGTCAGGCATCGCTTACGCTCCTTCAGCCAGTGCGACAGCGAGGAACCGCCGTGCTGCTTCGATCTCGTTCGACTGCACCTCGTGGCCGCCGTCGTGCCATTCCACTGTGACATCGGCGCCATCGGCACGCAAATAGGCTTCGAGCCGCGAGGTCAGGTTCGGCGGGCAGATCGGGTCGCGCCGGCCTGCTGTGACCAGCATGCGGCGGCCGGCAAGGCTGCCCTTCACCTCGGGCTCGAACGGGATCAGCGGATGCATCAGCACAGCGGCATCGAACAGGCCTGGAGCCGCGAACACCATCGAGGCCAGTATGTTGGCGCCATTGGAGTACCCCAAGCCAAGCACTGCCGATGGCTTCACCGCCTCGATATGCGCCTTGACGAAACCGGCCATCTTGTCCGTCGCCCTCGCCAGGTCGTCCATGTCATAGACGCCCTCGCCGGTGCGGCGAAAGAAGCGCGCCGCACCTTGTTCCGACACATCGCCGCGCGGCGAGACGATGGTCGCTTGCGGCGCAAGATCGCGCCCGAGAGACAGAAGCTGGCTCTCGTTAGCCCCGGTGCCGTGGAAGACGAAGAGCAGCGGACCGCCCGGTGAACCGGGCGTCACCTTATGGATGTAGGAATCCTTATTCATGGGTTCTCAGTCTTCCAGTTTCTGCAGGTGCTGTTCGAGATAGGGCCTGAGATGCTGGTGCTGCGACGGCAGCTTCAGCGCCTCGCCGAGATGGGCGGTGTCTTCATCGCGGTCGAAGCCCGGTTCGTTGGTGGCGACTTCGAACAGCACCCCACCCGGCGTGCGGAAATAGATCGCCCAGAAATAGTCGCGATCGATCACCGGCGTCACCTGGTAGCCAGTGTCCATCAGCGCCTTGCGCACATCGAGCTGCTTGGCGCGGTTCTCGACGGCGAAAGCGACATGGTGGACCGAGCCGGCGCCGAGACTGGCAAAGCCCGCACCCGGCAGCGTTTCGATGTCGACGATGTCGGCGCCATTGCCTTTCTTCACCGCCAGCCGCCTGACATTGCCTGCCTTGTCGACCTCCTCAAAGCCCATGAATTTCAGGAGCTCTTCGGTGGCACCGCCATCTCTCAGCCTGAGCGACACCGAATGAAAACCGCGGATCGCCTCATCAGAGGGTACACCGCCCTTCGCCCATGGCGCGCGCTTATCGGCCTTGTCCTCGACCAGCCCGAAACCGTCGCCGTCGGGACCGGCGAAGGCAAGACGCTTCTCGCCAAAAATCTCGTCGCGCGACAGGTCGGTGACGCCCTCGTCGGCAAGACGCTTTTCCCAATAGCCGAGTGTGCCCTCGGGCACCGAATAGACCGTGGTGCCGACCTCGCCGACACCGTGGCGACCTCTGCCGATGTTGGGAAACGGGAAATAGGTCATCACCGAACCGGGCGTGCCGACCTCATCGGCATAATAGAGGTGATAGACGTCGGGCGCATCGAAATTGACGGTCTTCTTGACCCGGCGCAGGCCGAGCTTTTTCGTGAAGAATTCGTTGTTCTGGCGCGCATCCCTGGCCATTGAAGTGACGTGATGCAGTCCCTTGATCTGGTCGAGCATTTCTTGCTCCTTCCCTTGTTCCTGTGCGGCCCATGCCGCTGTTCCTCGCCAATATGAGGATCCGCTCATCAGTGGCAAAGGCGGTAAACACAGAATGGACTGTGCATTTAAAATGAACATTACAAAGATTTTTGTTCACCATTTTGCAAAAGGGCGAGGATTGCATCCCCATCGAAATTCGGCTCCATGAGCGGCAACGTGGACCGTGTGAGGAGGATACAGGATTGACCAAAAAAGGCACACGCCCGAACATTCTCCTGATCAGTTGCGACCAGTGGCGCGGCGACTGCCTGTCGGCTGCGGGCCACAAGGTGGTGAGGACGCCGAATGCCGACGCGCTGGCCGCCGAGGGCGTGCTGTTTCGCCGGCACTATGGCGGGGCCGCACCCTGTTCGCCAGCCCGTGCTTGCCTCTACACTGGCCTCTATCAGATGAACAACCGAGTTTGCCGCAACGGCACGCCGCTCGACGCCCGTCACGGCAACATCGCGCTGTCCTCGCGCGGCCTCGGCTATGATCCGACCCTGTTCGGCTACACCGACGTGGCGCTCGATCCGCGCACCCTGGCGCCGGGCGACCCAGCGCTGAGGAGCTATGAAGGCGTGCTGCCCGGCTTCACCGTGCGCCAGTTTTTGCCTGAGCACCAGAAGCCATGGCTGTCCTGGCTCAAATTACGCGGCGTCGATGCCAGCGCCGGCTCTCCCGACATCCATCGACCGGCGGGTGAAGCGGACAGCACCAGCAGGGTCGTCACCAGCGCGCCGCCAGTCTATTCGAAGGACGAGACGCCAACGGCCTTCCTGACCGGTGAATTCCTCCGCTGGCTCGGCGAGCAGGGGGGCGATGCGCCGTGGTTCGCGCATCTCTCCTTCATCAGCCCGCACCCGCCCTTCATCGTGCCGGAGCCCTACAACACGATGTACGATCCCGCCGACGGTCCTGCTTTCCGCCGTGCTGGGAGTTGGCAGGTCGAGGCAGAAAGCCACCCCTATCTCGCTTACGATATGGGCCGACAGCAGCGCATCAATTTCCGCCCCGGCGCCAAGGGCAAGGTGTGCGACTGGGGCGACGACAATTTTCGTCGGATCCGCGCGCTCTATTACGGCATGATCTCGGAAGTCGACGCGCAGCTTGGCCGCATCTGGCGAGCGGTCAAGGCGGCGGATGCATGGAACGACACCATCATCGTGCTGACCTCAGACCATGCCGAGATGATGGGCGACCACTTCATGTTGGGTAAGGGCGGCTTCTTCGACGGCAGTTACAACATTCCGCTGATCGTCCGCGACCCGCGTCGTGGCAAGGCCGCCGGCACCAGCGTCGATCGCTTCACCGAGGCTGTGGACATACTGCCGACGCTGCTCGACCTGCTCGATCAAGACCCGCCGCCGCATCTCGACGGACGCTCGCTAAAACCATTCCTCGACAATGAGGCGCCTCGAGACTGGCGCGATGGCGCGCATTGGGAGTTTGATTTCCGCTCGATTGCCGAAGGCGAGGCCGAACGCCATTTCGGCATCGCATCACGCCAGTGCAACCTCGCCGTCATCCGCACCGAAAGATTCAAGTATGTGCATTTCGGCGGCGGCCTGCCGCCGCTTTTGTTCGACCTGGAGAGCGACGCGGGCGAGTTGAACAACCTTGCCGCCAATCCTGCTTACCTGTCCATTCGGCTGGAATTAGCCGAAAAGCTCCTCGCCTGGCGGGCCGAGCATCTCGACCAGTCGCTTGCGCTGGCGGAGCTGACGGAGGATGGCGTTGCCGGCTATGTAAGTAGGGGAGTATTGCAATAGGGCAGTAGGGCAGTATGTTACGGGCCGCACCACCGCGGCACCCGTTATTCGCCTACTGCCCTACTGCCATACTCCCTTACTGCCCTACCGGACGATCATCCGCTGCTGATCGCGCTTTTCGGCATAGCTGCTCTTGTCAAAGGCAGTTTGAGCCTGAAGCTGTTCCTTGGTGAAGGTCGTGTAGAGGTATTTCTTGCCGTCCTTGTCGGTCATGAATTTGAGGTTGTCCATGCCGACCGCCACCTGCTTCTCACCGATGCCGAGGAAGCCGCCGACATCGACGATCACCGCATCGGGCTTGCTGTCGGGCGCCAGCACGACATCGCCGATCTCGCCAACCCTGGCGTCATTGGCGCCATAGACGGTGGTGCCTTTGAGGTCGTCGCCGCGAATTTCGCCGACCGGCACCTCGGTCAGCGTCGACTTGTCGATCGCCGCGGTTTCAGTGGGATCGGTCGCCTTCGCATCAGGTGCTGCCGCAGCCGGAGCCTCGGCCGTCTTGTCCATAGGGGCTGGAGCAGCGGTATCGGCCGGAGCGGTGGCCGTCGGGGCCGGCGCTATAGCGTCGTTCGATGCTGTGGTCGCCGGGGCCGGATCATAGGCCTTGCGGTCGAAGTCCGGCTGCGCCGTCAACTCTTCCTTGGTGGTTTGGGCCACCAGCCAACGGTCGCCGTTCTTCTCCGCCCATGCAGCCTTGTCGAAAGGATAAGCGACGCTCTTTTCGCCCATGCCAAGGAACCCGCCGACGCCGATGACAAGCGACTCGGCCTTGCCCTCCTTGGTAAGCACGATATCGTTGACGTCGCCAATGTTTTGAGCATCATCGCCAGTCCCGTTGTAAACGCTTTCGCCGATGATGTTGGTGGCGAGATTGCCCTCGGCGCGCTTCGGCGGTTCAGCCGGTGCTGCATTCATGTCCACGGGTGCCTGCGGTCCGCCTTGCGCGGTGTTATCGGAGGCCGATGGCGCCCCCGGCGCTGCGGCGTCGGTTGAGGCCGCGGGGGTTGGATCGTAAGGCTTGCGGTCAAATTCCGGCTGAGCCGTCAACTCTTCCTTTGTCGTCTGGGCGACCAGCCAGCGGTCGCCATTCCTTTCGACCCATTGCAGCTTGCCATAATCAAAAGCGATGTTCTTGGCGCCGATACCGAGGAAGCCGCCAACCCCTATGACAGCGGATTTCGCCTGGCCGGTTTCGTCAAATACGACATCACTGACCATGCCGATATTCTGGGCATCATCACCCGTGCCATTGTAAACCGATTCGCCAATGATGTTGGTGGCAAGGCTACCCTCGGCGCGCTGCACGACCGGGGCGGCTTCCTGGGTGGTGGTGGGCGCCTGTGCCGGCGCAGGCGTAGTTGCCGACTGGGCATAAGCGCCCGTGGCAATCAGCGTGGCGAGTGCCGTCGTGGCAAAAAGAGTGCGAACCATGACCATCTCTCCTCATGCGTGATTTCGTGCACGCCGCGCCCACTTGGAACGCTGCCGGGGAGGGACGCGGCATCTCTACATGTTCACAACGTTGTGAGCACGCTGTTGTTCCGAAAAAACGGCGTCGTGGAGAATGCGTTGAACCAGACCTAGACACGCGTCAGGCCGGTAGAATTCGTTCCTGGATTTTCGTCAGGGCTTGCGGAACCTTTTTTCATCCACCCCGTTGCAGCCTTTGGCTGGTTTGGCGGGCTGCCCGGCACAGCCACCTGAACGGAGTAGGGCATGCGATTTGCAGCGGTGCTGAACCGGGACGGCGGCACGTTGCGCACGACCGATCTTTCCGCCTTTTCGGACCAGATGCGCCGGACGCTGGAGGCCGCTGGTCATTCCGTCGGTATCGACATCGTTGCCGGCAAGGACATCGTCGCGACACTGGATAGCGTCGCTTCCAAACGCGGCGTCGACATCGTGCTGGCCGGTGGTGGCGACGGCACCATTTCGGCTGCGGCAGCGCGGTTGATGGGCCGGAAGAAAGCACTTGCCATACTGCCCGCCGGCACCATGAACCTGTTTGCGCGCGGACTCGGGATCCCGCAGACGCTTGACGCAGCCGTGAAATCCTTCGCCGACGGCGAGGTGATCGCGGTCGATGTGGCAACCGCCAACGGCAAGCCATTCGTGCATCAGTTCTCGATCGGCCTGCACGCCAGAATGGTGCAGCTGCGCCAGAACATGGAATTCGGATCTCGGTTGGGAAAGATGCAGGCCTCCGCACGGGCCGCCTGGGCGACGATCAAGAATCCGTCGGCAATGAAAGTGACGCTGGCCATCGGCGAGGCCGAGATTGTGACGCGCACCACCGGCATCGGCGTCACCAACAATCTGTTTGGTGAGGGCCACCTGCCCTATGCCGACAATCCCGCCGGCGGCGTGCTCGGCATCTACGTCACGGTGGCGCAGCAGCGCGGCGAACTGGTCAGGTTCCTCTTCGACATCGCGCGCGGCAGATGGCGCGCCAGCCAGCATGTCGAAATCCACCAGGCCGACAGGGTCATTCTGAAAATCCACTCTGCGGCCAGAAAATTCCGCGCCGTCATGGATGGCGAATTGGTCGGGCTTGATCGCGAAACGACGATCGAAATCCATCCCGGCGCCCTGAACGTTCTGATTCCGGCGCGCTCTGCCCAAGCGAAGGCGGCGTGATGCGGCCCGGCACGGTCAATTGGCAGGATTCAGCCTTTGGGAAGCTCACCCTGTTCGGCTGTAGGCGTCTTGTCGATCATCTCGCCATAGATTTCGGCGATACCCCAAGCGATGAACGCCAGAAGCAGCGCGGCGATCAAGATACGCAAGCCATGACGACCCCAGCGCCCTTGACGAGCTTTGTCTTCAGGAATGATCTTGGCCATGTTTGGCCTCCCGGTGGGTTGGCGCCGCCGTCTGGCAAGGCATGGTCGGGTAACGATTCCCTGCTACGAAAGTTCCTGAGACCACGGCGCATGGCGGCGTGGCGGCAATGACTGCGAGCCGGGGAATTTGGGGGCTTGGTGGATAAGCAAGTCCAGAAAATACCGGCACTGCCGGCCAGCGTCCTCCGCGCCGTCGAGGATGCTGACCGGCTTGCCGTGCTGCATGGCCTCGACGTGCTCGACACAGCCGCTGACCCTGACTTCGACCGGATCAGCGAGCTTGCCGCCGCGATGATGCAAGCGCCTGTCGCGCTGGTCACGCTGCTCGATGCCGAGCGGCAATGGTTCAAGTCCTGTGTTGGGCTGAATGAGACGGAGACAGGGACCGACATTTCCTTCAGCGCCCATGCCATCGCAGCGGGCGACGAACCATTGGTGGTGACCGATGCAGCCGTCGATCCCCGCTTCTCAACCAATCCGCTGGTCACCGGCGCGCACCATGTCCGCTTCTATGCCGGCGCCCCGATGGTGGTGGCTGGCGCTCGGATCGGCACGCTCTGTGTGCTCGATCGCAAGCCGCATGCATTTCCATCTCCTGCCAGGCTCGGGCAACTGAAAGCGCTGGCCGGCCTTGCCGCCAGCCTGTTCACGCTGAAGGACGCCACCCGCAGCGCTGCCATCGCCGAGGCCGCGCTCGCGCGTGAGGAAAAGCGCCGCGCCATTGCCCTTGACGCTGCCTCGCTCGCCAGCTGGGCCTGGGATATCCGCACCGACATCATCGAATGCGATGTCCTCCTGTCCGAGCTGTTCAATCTGCCGCGCTCGAACCGGCTGAAGGCGCGCGTCATCCTGACCGCCATCGACCCGCGCGACGTCTACCAGACGGAGACGCGCTTTCGCGACGCGCTGACCGGCAGCGACGACTATTTTGGCGAATACCGCGTCAAGGGCTTCGATCCGCCGCGATGGATCGCCACGCGCGGCCGTGTCATAGAGCGCGATGGCGACGGCAAGCCGACGCTGATCTTTGGTGTCAACTACGACATCACCGAACGCAAGCTCGGCGACGAGCGCCAACGGCTCCTGCTGCGCGAGCTGAACCATCGCGTCAAGAACACGCTGGCGACGGTGCAGGCGCTGGCAACGCAGACCGTTCGCCACGCCCGCCACCCGAGCGAATTCCTCCAGGCTTTCGGCGCCAGGCTGCAGGCGCTGGGCGCCGCCCATAACCTCCTGTCCGACCGCGAATGGCGTGGCATCGGCATTCGCGAACTCGTGCAGATCGAGGTGAAGCCGTTCGACAGCATCCAGCAGCCGCGCATGACGATCTCAGGCCCCGATCTCCTGCTTACACCTGACCAGGCGGTTGGGCTTGGCCTGATCCTGCACGAACTGGCCAGCAATGCGTTGCAATATGGATCGCTGTCGGCGCCTTCGGGCAAGGTCGATCTCGATTGGAAGACCCTGGGCAAGAGAGAGGCGCGGCGCCTTGTGCTGACCTGGCGCGAGAGCGGCGGCCCTGAGGTCGTCACGCCTGAACGCCACGGCTTCGGCTCGATCCTGATCCGCCGCAGCCTGGCCAAGGTCATCTCCAGCGAAGTGATCCACGAATACCGGCCCGAAGGCGTGTTCGCTGAAATATCGATGCCGCTGGAGGATCTGTCGAAGTGAATTATTTCGTGTCACCGGCATCCGGATCGTCGGGACCGGGTTTCACGTTCTCGCGATAGATGGCGTAGGCGGCGAGCGCAATCGCCGGGCCGAGAACGGTACCCAGGCCGCATTTCCCCTTGAGCAGCGTTGGCAACACGGCGAGCGCGGCCGCAATGCCGATCGCCCTCATGTCGGCCTTGCGCCGCTCGGTCCGTCGCCGGGCGCGTGAGCCGGCCGATACTTTATAGACAAGCAGGATGAACCCCGCGATCACCAGGAAGCCGATCCCGAATCCGAAAGCGGCCGCCATCGACCCAAAGCGGCCCGCAGCCCAGATGTAGGCTGCTCCGACGAGGAAACCGAGGCCGCAAAAGGCGGCAAGTCCCGCCAACGCGTAAACGACGGCAGCCGTGCGCGCGCGGCGCACGGCGGCGGCGGTTTCCCCTGAAGCCAAACCCGAGATCAGGGTTGCCAGCATTCCCACGGTCGAATTAGCGCCGTGCAAGAAGCGCGAAGAGGAAGCCGACGCCGGCCGCGATCGCCAGCGACGTCACCGGCTTTTCGCGCACGCTCGCCACCATCTGCGCCTCGATGTCCTTGGCATTGCTGCTGAGGCTCTTGAAGGCTGCTTCGCCTTGGGCGCGCAATTGCTCGACTCCTTCGGTCGCAGCCCGCCGGGCCGTCCCGTAGCCATGTTCGCCGGTCTTGGCCAATTGCTTGGTGAGTTTTTCGATATCGGCTTTCAATTGCCTGATGTCGGCTTCGAGATCCGAATTCGCCCGGCTTTCGTTCGCGGTCTTTCCTGCGGCAGTCGCCATTGCTTAACTCCTTGCGTTTGCTTGGTTTCAAACGCCTGATGCACGTCAAGGTTCCGAAATCGGCACAGGGCCTATGAAAGGGCGTTTCCGCACCCGAGTCCAGCCCGGCAAGAACATCCTGGCCTGGGTGTTCAGATTAGCGGCCGGCGATGCTCTCCCAACGCTTCCCAACGGGCGAAGTCCTTCAGTCTTTCACCGTCAACCACCTCGCAACCGCCGTCGCGCCAGACGATCAGCTTGCGGTCCATCAGCTTGCGGATCGTCTTGTTGGTATGGACCAGCGACAGGCCGAGTGTGTCGGCGATGTGCTGCTGGGCGATCGGGATCTGCAGTGGCGTCTTGCCATTCAGTCCGACCGCTCTGGCGCGGCTGGAGATGAAGGCGATCAGATAGGCGGCGCGTTCGAGCGCGGTGCGGCGACCGATGCTGAGCAGGTTCTCGTCCAGCATGCGCTCCTCCCGCGACGCGATCCAGGTGATGTCGTAGGCGAGCCCCGGATGGTTGCGTTAGAGCTCGTGCAGACGTTCGCGCTCGAAGACGCAGAGCAGCATCGGCGACAGTGCCTCGACGGAATGCTGCATCTTGCCCATCAGGCTGCCTTGCAAGCCGATAAGATCGCCCGGTATGGAATAGTTCAGGATCTGGCGGCGGCCGTCCGACAGCAATTTGTAGCGGAAAGCCCAGCCGGAAAGCACCGTGTAGAGATGGGCGCTGTGGCTGCCCTCGACCAGGACAGTGGCGCCCTTGTCGACGGCGAGCTCGCCTTTCTTGAACGTGCTGACGAAGACGAGTTCCTGCTTCTCGAACTCGCGAAAGGCTGGCAATGGCCGAAGCGGGCACTTCTCGCATGGATATTGTCGACTGGAAAAGGAACGACCGTTCTGGCCAGGCATTTCGACCCCTCTTCGAAAACCCTCTTCGAAAGGGCGCAGTGCAAACGCCTTGCGGGGATCGAGGTTCCTCCACCGACGATCAGCATGTCTTTTTTAAATGACAGGATGCCAAATAGCGCTCATGACTCCTCCCGCTTTGAAGGAGACATTGCTACGTGCCCCCACTGCTAGACGGATTGCGGATCCTCGTCCTGGAAGATGAATTTCTGATCGCCATGGATGTCGAGCAGCTTTGCCGCGACTATGGCGCCGGCGACGTGGTTATTGCCCGCGATCTGGCCGAGATCGATCGAAAGGACGTTGCCTCACGGTTCGACGCGGCCATCGTCGATCTCTTGCTGGGCGGCGCCTCGACGCTCGATTTCGCCTCGGGATTGCGCAAATCGGGTGTGCCCTTCGTCTTTGCCTCGGGCTATTCGGACGCGGACGAAATCAAGGCGTCCTTCCCGGATGTCAGATTGGTCACGAAGCCCTATTCGGGGGACGATCTCATCAGCGCGGTGGCGGCGGCATGTGGCCGCGGACCTCTTGTTTGAAACGCTCGCCGATCCGCTATCGGGGCCATGTTTCAAGCGGCGTTCGAGCCAGTCACCTGCGCCGAGATCGCGTCCGGGCCGAACTCGTCTTCACCGGAAATTTTAAGTATCTCCTGCAGCCGCGCCCTGGCGCGGCTGACGCGGCTCTTGATCGTTCCGACCGCGCAGCCGCAGATCTCGGCGGCTTCCTCGTAGGAAAAGCCCGACGCGCCGATCAGGATAATGGCCTCGCGCTGGTCTTCCGGCAATTGCTCGAGCGCGCCGCGAAAATCCTTGAGGTCGAGCTGGCCATGCTGGGCCGGATGAACGGCAAGCCGGGCCGTCATGATGCCGTCGCTGTCCTGCACTTCGCGGCCGCGCTTGCGCATTTGCGAATAGAATTCATTGCGCAGGATGGTGAACAGCCATGCCTTGAGATTGGTGCCGGGCTGGAAGCTCTCATGCTTGTCCCAGGCCTTGACCAGCGTTTCCTGCACCAGATCGTCGGCCTTGTCCGCATTTTGCGTCAGCGACACGGCAAAGGCCCGCAGGCTCGGGATGGAGCCGAGCAGATCGGTCTTGAAGCCTTGGGAGACGGCCGCCATGCCTCAGTCCTTCTTCTGTGCGGGTTCGGCCTGTTCCAATTGGCTCAGCAATTGGGCAAAGCGATCCGGCACATGGTCGGAGACCAGCTCGTCATAATATTGTTTGAGTTTGCGGCCGATTTCCGAGTTCGGCCCGAGCAGGTCGCCGGAAGCAGCCCGGCGCCTGTCGGCGCCAGCCGTAATATTCTTCGTCATGTCCTTGGTTCGCCCTTCATTCCCAGCATCCGAGCCGCACAATATTCAACACAAGCGGCATCCTTGTCTGGTTGCCCATCCCGACTTCAAACGCCTTCCGCTTATATTAGTTCCGCAACCGTCGGAACTTTTTCGGAAAATCGGCGTTTGTGTTTTCGGGGCTTGCAATCGGCTTGACCTGCAATCTAAGCAATCGCGTCAGAGGGAGACGTCCGCCATGAGCCTGTCAGCAACCATCGCTCCGCACCTGCCGTTCCTGCGCCGCTTCTCGCGGGCCGTTTCCGGATCGCAGGAGAGTGGCGACGCGCTGGTCGCCGCGATGCTTGAAGCCATCATCGCCGACATCGACGTCTTTCCCAAGGCATCCACCGAACGCATCGCGCTCTACAAGGTCTTCGCCAGGCTGTTCACCTCGGTCGCCATCCGCGTTCCGCAGGAACATGCGCAGTCGGCGTGGGAACAGCGCGCCGCAGCCAATCTGAATGCGATCGCGCCCCGTCCCCGCCAGGCCTTCCTGCTGGTCGCCGTTGAAGGCTTCAGCGAGGATGAGGCGGCGGAGATCCTCGACGCCGACGAGCAGGAATTCTCCGAGCTTCTCGCCCAGGCGAGCAACGAGATTTCCCGCCAGGTGGCGACCGACGTTCTGATCATCGAGGACGAGCCTCTGATCGCCATGGACATCGAGGAAATGGTCGAAA
Organism: Mesorhizobium metallidurans STM 2683; assembly: GCF_000350085.1. Lineage (GTDB taxonomy): Bacteria > Pseudomonadota > Alphaproteobacteria > Rhizobiales > Rhizobiaceae > Mesorhizobium > Mesorhizobium metallidurans. The sequence goes on along the minus strand of NZ_CAUM01000055.1, from coordinate 21,105 downwards.
GCCTCGGCCATCGCGTCGTCGGAACGGCGCGCACCCATACCGAGGCCGTGACGATGTTCGGCAAGACGCGGCCAAGGATGGTGCTCGCCGACATCCAGCTTGCCGACGGCAGCTCGGGCATCGAGGCGGTGAACGAGATCCTGTCGTCCACGTCGGTCCCGGTGATCTTCATTACCGCCTTCCCCGAGCGCCTCCTCACGGGCGAGCGGCCGGAACCGACCTTCCTTGTCACCAAGCCGTTCAATCCGGATATGGTCAAAGCCTTGATCAGCCAGGCGCTGTTCTTCGACCGGCATGCAAAAGCCGCTGCCTAACGCTTGAAAAGACTCAAAGCGCGTTGACTGAACCTTTCAGTTCGACGCGCTTTAGGATTTGGGCAGGCCCCGCATCTCGTCATTTTCCGGACGCTCGGTTGGGCTGAGCAGGCTATCTCCTTGCGATGAAAATTCAGATCGCAAAGCCCCTTTAATGGATCGTCTTTTTCGGGAATTGGTGGAACAAACGTCAGCGAACCACGTTTTTCGCATATCAGTCGAAGGAGATAAACCATGCTTTACTGGGCGCTCGTATTTCTCGTCGTGGCGATTATCGCCGGTGCGCTTGGTTTCGGCGGCATCGCCGGCACGTCTGCCGGTATAGCGCAGATACTGTTTTTCATCTTTCTCGCTTTCCTGATCATTTCGCTTGTCGCCGGTCTGTTCAAACGGGCGTGAGGCGCAATGGTCGCCTGGGCGAACACTGGAGACCGCACCCCTCAAACGGTTTCCAGCCACCGCCGGACGGAGTTCCCAACGGAGCGCCGTCCGGCGGACCGTTTTAGGGAACCCATTTGTCGGTGAGCCGTTCAGCGTCAAACCGGGTGGGCGACGTGAACCATGCATTCCAAAGCCGGAGACATGAAAGTCAGCGGACAAAGTGACGAGATCATCGCTTTGCATCCCGCTGAGAGCGGAATGCAGCTTGGCCGCGCCCTTCTTCATGCGCTTCACAACGCCGGCATTTCGGTTCTCTACCAGGATCGCGAGATGAAAACCGTATGGGCGCGCAACATGCGTGCGCCATGGGCCGTCGATACGGCCGACAGCAACGGCATCTTGCCACCGGCACAGGCGGAACGCATAGGCGCGGCCAAACGCGGCGTTATCGCATCCGGCAATCCGGAACATCTCGAGCTCAGCGTCCCCGCCGACGATGGCGTCCGCTGGTTCCAGGTGTGGGTAGACGCCGATCACGGCGACGGCAATGCCGTGATCGGCGTCGTCACCACCATGGTCGAAACGACCGAGCAGAAGCGCCGCGAGCAGACCCTGAAGACGCTGCTGCGCGAGGTCAGCCACCGCTCGAAGAACCTTTTGGCCATCATCCAGAGCATCGCCACCCAGACCGGCCGTTACTCGGACACGCTCCCTGATTTCCTGACACGCTTTCGCGGCAGGTTGCAGTCGCTTGCCTCATCCCAGGACCTGGTGACGTCGTCCAACTGGCGCGGAGCCGCACTGCGCGAACTCGTGTCCGGCCAGGTCAGCCGCTACGGGGCCGATCCGCTGCGCAGCCTGCGTTTTCGGGGCGCGAATCCATACCTCAACCCCAATGCGGCGCTGCATATCGGCTTGGCCATGCATGAACTCGCCGTCAATTCGGTCAGCTATGGCGCTCTGTCGCGAGCCGACGGCTTCGTCGAGGTGACCGCGGATATGACAGCCTCCCACGCCGACGAGACCGCCCTGTCGCTGACATGGGCCGAGGCCATCGGAGCCAGCGAAATCAGGCGCAGCAAGAAGCGGTTCGGCAGTGTCGCGCTCGAACGCGTCGTGCCTTCATCGCTGAACGGCACGGCGACGCTTGAAATCGCGGACGGCCGCCTCGAATACCGCCTTGTCGTTCCCCACGGCAATTTCGAGACGGATTGATCAAATAGATGATGACTGTCTTGGAAAGGTCGCGGAGGATGGCAGCCGAAAGTTAACCGGCTGTTCACCATGAAGTCCGATGCTATTGGTCCCAGATACAGCTGGAAACTTGCCGATCCACCCGACGTTTTGGCAGCCGTTCGCAGCGCAGTATGGTAGGAATGATCTTGACGGTTTCAGATATGAACAGGCTGGAGCAGGCCGCCCGTGTCTCGATGGGAGGATTTCAGGATCTCGACGTACCAGCCTCACCCCATACGTCCCGTCATCCTTCGCTTCGCTTCGCAATTGTCGTATTGATCGCGGCCATCGTGCTGATAGCGGCATTGCAGTTGACCTGACCTCGGATCGAGACTTCTTCAGGCTGACTGCCGCGCCAAATGAGGCTCGTCGTCAGTTACTTGGCTGTGTCGCGCCTCCAATTGTTTCACTGGCCATGTCGCTCGCACAGGAACTTTGGCTGTTGTGGGCCGTTCTTGTTGCGGGAGGATAGTTGCCATGGAACACATCACCGCCGTGTTGCTGGTCATCGGTTGTTCGAACACCATGACCGAGTGCCGCGAACTCAACGTACCGGTGAGTGTTTTCGAAACCGCCGCGGAATGCACTGCCGAGCGTCGCTTCGCCTTGGGCGACGTGCAGGATCAAGCGGCGCGCATAGTTGCCAAATGCCTTCCCGTCGACCCCGCTCTGGAAGATGATTACGATCAGATCGTCTGGAACGTTCGTCCCGACGGCACGCTCGATGCATCGGTGGAGATTTCCAATCTGATGGTTGCATCGAACGGCGCGCGCCCCGAAAAAGACTATCTTAGCCAACAATGAAATCGGGCAGGCAAAGGCTGCAAATTCGTGCTAAATGGCGGCTGGAGCTTGTTAAAGTGAGGACAAAGCGAGGAGTGACTCTATGCGGAATATGATTATTGCCATGGTTGCCGTGGTCGCGGTCAGCGGCTGTACCACCACGGAGGAAAACGTGGGTATCGGCACCGTGGGCGGCGCTCTCATCGGTGGCGCCGTTGGTGGCGGTAAGGGCGCTTTGATTGGCGCCGGCGCTGGTGCGATTGGCGGTCTGCTCGTGCGCCGTCTGCAGAATGGCTACTGCCAGTACAGAGACCGTCGCGGCCGGATCTACACCGCTCGCTGCAATTAACTTGCTCGATAGCTGAAACGTCAAATGCGGAGACCCCGGTCTCCGCATTTGCGCGCCGGCTTATGCCGTCATTGCGGCAATGCCGTTTCAGGCCGGCAGTGGAATCCTGATCTCCACACTCAACCCGTCATCGCGAAAATGGCGATTGATCGTACCGCTCAATTCGCGCGTGACGTTCAGATCGATCAGCTTGGTACCAAACCCGGTTTTTGCCGGCGCTTCGAGCTGCTTCTGGCCGGCTTCGCGCCAGTTGAGGGCCAGCATCCTGTCGCGCCCCCGGCCTTCAAGCGACCAGTCGACCTTCAACGCCGAGTCGCCCTTGAGGGTATTGGCTGAGCCGGCTTCGCCATATTTCAGCGCGTTCGTCGCCAGTTCGTGAAAAGTCAGGCCGAGCGCCTGCGTCGTCGTCTCGTCGAGCAAAACCTGCGGCCCGGACAGAATGCCGTCGGGAAGTTCCTTGCCGAACACCTGGCCAAGCTCGATGCGCAGGAGATCGCCGAGATCGGCCTTCTGCCAGCGTGAACGTGTCAGCATGTCCTGGGACGCCGCCATCGCTTGCAGCCGGGCCGAGAAGGAGGAGGAGAATTCCTTCACGTCGGTGGCGTGCGATGCCGTCTGGCGGGCGATCGCCAGCACCCGCGTGATCGAGTTCTTGATGCGGTGCTTCATCTCCTGCAGCATCAGATCCTTTTCCAGCAGGCTCTTTTCCGTCGTCTCGTGCAGCAGCGACACCGCGTCATAGGCCCGCTCCTGATAGCGTGCCACCAGCGCGATCGCGCCTGCCAGCAGCAGCCCGAACAGGCCGAGCATCACCGGGATGGCGCGCGAGGAGGGTTGCGAGAAGGCGCTTGTCGGCCGAAACAGGACGGTCCACTGGCGGCCGGCGACGGTTATCTTGCGGGAAACCAGCAGCCTGTCGCCGAAGGTCGAGACCGGCGGCGTTTCCGACTGGAACAACAGATTGTCTGCGTCCATCTTGCCGTCATAGATTTCGGTGTTGACCGGCAGCAGTGGCGTGCGGCTGAGCGCGGTCTGGAACAGATCCCGAGCGCGGAAGGCCGCGTAGAGAAAGCCTGATGTCGAAGACCTGGACGCATTGATGACGTCCGGCGCGGTTTCGACATTGAGCCGCGCGAAGACCAGGAAGCCGGTGAAGGTCTGCGCGGCGCCCGTCTCCTGGCCGAGCTTGACGAGCCCGCTTGCATGCTGCTGGTCATCGGCCATTGCCTTTTCGATCGCCTCGCGACGCACCGGGTCGGTGAACATGTCGTAGCCGATGCTGGATTGATTGGAAGGGTCGAGCGGCTCGAAAAGCACAATGGGCGTGCGCCATGGCAGTGTCGTATCCGGATAGATCGCATGCGCCGTGCCATGGTCGTGCAAAACGTCGCGCTCGATCGCTGCCTCGTCGCCGGTTTTCGCCAGCCGCAGGAAGCCGATGCCGCGCAGGCCGGCGAAATTCTTGTCGATATCGAGCGCGCTGAAGAACGCCTTGAACTCGCCTCGCGAAATATCGCCATTGCGGGCGTCGAACAACGCCTGGGTCGATCGCAGCAGCGATAGATGCAGGTCGATGCGGCCCTCGATCCGGTTGAGCGCGTCGTCCGCCGTCGCCTCGAACTTGATGCGAGCCGCCTCCTGCGTGGCGAAATAGGCAAATCCCGCCATCGTTAGGCTGATCAGCGCGACGGCAATGAAAGCGACAATCGGGAAGAACTTCTTCAACTGCGGATGCGGCCCATGATCGGTTCGCAACCTTTATGGGCAACTCCCCGCGTCAACACAATGGCGAGGCCAATTCATCATGACGGCTGGCCTATCACACAGAAGTAATTTAGCCGGCTTACTAAGATGTTGCCCGACCAGGAACCTGACCGCCGAGTAAGGCTCTTTCGACCGCGCCTTCGTTCCCACGCGGCATTTTTGTCACGGTTGGATACGGATCTCATTTGCCATGGCAAATGATATTGATTTGGTGTTTTCGATACCGCTAATGTAATGCGCAAGCGCGCCAACGGGGACGGGGGTAGGCCCGCGAAGGCCGCCGTCTGCCGCGACATGCGGCGGCCTTTCAACTTCGAACTCGTTTCGCTTGTCGGAGCTCCGAGCCGGCCTTGCTCGTCGTCGGGCAACGAGTATCGCCGCGCCTCAGGCGGCGATCTTCAGCGCGCCTGGCCCCGGGATGGCGCCGGGCGGGCACCTGCCCAGGATGATCATGCCGAGCACCTCATCCTGAGTAACGTCGCTGGTGCGCGCCGTGCCCACCACCTGGCCGTTCTTCATCACGCAGACGCGGTCGGCAAGCTCGAACACATCGTGGACGTCGTGGCTGATCAGGAAGATGCCGATGCCGTCGGCCTTGAGCTGCCTGACCAGCTCACCGACCTGCGCCGTCTCCTGTGGTCCAAGCGCCGCTGTCGGCTCGTCCATGATCAGGATACGGGCGTTGAACAGGATGGCGCGCGCGATCGCCACCGATTGCCGCTGGCCGCCCGAGAGCTTGATCACCGGCTCCTTGAAGCGCTGGAAGCGTGGATTGAGCCGGCCCATCACCTTGCGCGCCTCGGCCTCCATGGCGACATCGTCGAGCGTGCCCCAGCCGGTCATCAGCTCGCGGCCGAGGAAGAGGTTGGCGGCGGCGTCGACATTGTCGGCAAGAGCCAGCGTCTGGTAGATCGTCTCGATACCGTATTTCTTGGCGTCGCGCGGATTGGAGATCGACGCCTCCTCGCCATTGACGAAGATCTGGCCGGCATCGCGCTTGTAGGCGCCGGACAGGATCTTGATCAGCGTCGACTTGCCGGCGCCATTGTGGCCAAGCAGCGCCACGACCTCGCCCGGGAAGAGATCGATCGACGCATCGTCGACGGCGCGAATGCCGCCAAAGGCGATCGAGATGTTGCGCATGTCGATCAGCGGCGTGCCTGTGGGAGCGGTTTTGTCCATTCTAGCTTCTCCCTATAGATCTTGCTTGAGCATGATCTTGTCCGAAAACCGGTTTCCACTTTTCGGGATCATGCTCAGACCCGCTTGCGATAGACGGTGTCGAGCCAGACGGCGACGACCAGCACCGCGCCGACGACGATGCTCTGCAGCGGCGAATCGATGCCGAGCAGCACCATGCCGGACTGCAGCGACTGCATCAAAAGCGCGCCGAGCATCGCGCCGAGCACCGTGCCGGAGCCGCCGGCAAGCGAGGTGCCGCCGATAACGGCTGCGGCTATGACCAGCAATTCGTCCAGCGTACCCAGCGCATTGGTCGACGCATTGAGACGGGCCGACGCAATCGCCGCGCTGATCGCCGCCAGCACGCCCATGATCATGAACACCTTCATGGTCACCCAGCGCGTGTTGATGCCGGCCAGTTCCGCCGCTTCCGGATTGCCGCCGATGGCAAAGACATAGCGGCCGAAGCGGGTCCGCCTGGTGATGAAGGTCATGACGATACCGACGGTGACCGCCATCAGCACCGGTATGGCGATGCCATGGGCGATGAACAGGCCGCCTTCGGGAACGGTGATGCCGTTCTGCTGGGCGTACTGGCGCACGATGCCGATCGGCCAGGGATAGGAATTGGCGACCCACACAGCGCCAAGGATGGCGGCGCAGGCGACAACACCAAGCAAGGTCTCCGCCCAGACCGGACGCAGCGGAAAATTGAACCGCTTGCGCTGCGAACGGCCGTTGAGCAGCATGAAGGCCACGGCCGCACATGCCAGAACGCCGACAATCCAGCTCGCGGTGGCGCCGATCGAGCCGCGTGGCCCACCGCCCATGAGCTGGAAGGTGGTGTCGAGCGGCGCAACCGTGCGCCCGCTCGTGATCAGCCATGCCATGCCGCGCCAGACCAGCAGGCCGCCCAGCGTCACGATGAAGGCCGGCACTTCGAGATAAGCGATGATGAAGCCCTGGAAGGCGCCGATCGCAAGACCGAGCACCACGCCGATGGCCAGCGCGATGATCCAGAGCCAGGGATTTCCGACCTGGAACCCGATGACGCGGATGAGGAATTCGGCCTGCGCCACGCCCATCACCATGCCGATCACGCCTTCGACGGAGCCTACCGACAGATCGATGTTGCGCATCACGATGACCAGCACCATGCCGGTTGCCATGATCGCGACCGAAGAGGTCTGCACCGACAGGTTCCAGAGATTGCGTGGCGTCAGGAAAAGCCCGCCCGACAGGATGTGGATGCCAATCCAGATGACCAGCAGCGCGCCGACCATGCCGAGCATGCGCGTGTCGAGCTCCGTCGCTTTCAGGAAACGTGCGACGGCGCCGAGTTCAGAGGCACGCGCGGTATCGGCCGGCTGGCCAGAGGTCGTGTCGGTCATGATGTCCTCCCACCGGTTTGCCGTCTGCCGCGGATGCCGGAACGCAGCCTAGAAGCTATCCGTCCGCGGCTGAAACACAAATCTTTTTGAAAAAACGCCGCGGCGTGACCGCCGCGGCGCCTCGTACCTTGCAAAATGGACCAGATCAGTTGCAGGCCGCGACGCTGCCTGTCGCCACGCCGGCGCAGACCTCTTCCTTCTTGATCCAGCCGGCATCGATGACGACGTTGAGATTGTCCTTGGTGATGGCAATCGGCGTCAGGAACAGCGAGGTGACGGTGTTGCCGCCAGGCGTGGTGAAATCCTTGACGCCGGCAATGTCGGTCATCTTCTTGCCGTCGGCGAGCTGCGAGGCGATCTCGGCGGCATTCTTGCCGAGCTCGCGCGCGTCCTTCCACACCGACACGGTCTGCGTGCCGAGCGCGATGCGGTTGAGCGCGGCATAGTCGCCGTCCTGACCAGACACGGGGACGGTTCCGGCCAGGCCTTGCGCCGTCAGCGCGGCGACGACGCCGCCGGCGGTGCCGTCATTGGCTGCGACCACCGCATCGACCTTGTTGTCGTTGGCGGTCAGGAACTGTTCCATGTTCTTCTGGGCGTTGGCGGGGAGCCAGCCGTCCGTGTAAGCCTCGCCGACATTCTTGATCTTGCCGCTGTCCATTGCCGCCTTCAGCACTTCCATCGAACCGGCGAACAGGAAATCGGCATTCGGATCGGCGCCCGAGCCCTTGATGAAGACGTAATTGCCTTCCGGCTTCGCCTTGAACACGTCGCGGGCCTGCATGCGGCCGACTTCCTTGTTGTCGAAGGTCAGGTAGAACACGTCCTTGTTCTCGATCAGCCTGTCGTAGCCGACGACCGGAATGCCTTCGTCCAGCGCCTTCTGCACTGCCGGCCCAATGGCCGAGGCATCCTGCGCGAGGATGATCAGCGCATTGGCGCCCTGTGAGATCAGGCTCTCGACATCGGTGAGCTGCTTGCCGGGGTTGGACTGCGCGTCGGCGGAAATATACCTGTCGCCGGCGGCCTCGATGGCTGCCTTCATCGCGGCTTCGTCGGTCTTCCAGCGCTCTTCCTGGAAGTTCGACCACGAAACGCCGATGACCTTGTCCTTCGCCTGCGCGACCGACGCGAGCGTCAGCGACATGGCGACACCCGCCAGGATGGCGGCTGCGAATCTCTTCATAATATCCTCCCTGCGCCACGTATGGCGTGACTAGACTAACCCGAAGGTCGGCACAAAGGCTCTATTTTTTCGAGCCTCGAAAAAATACTGATCCAACACCTGGGCGCTGTCAACATCGATTCTGATGGATTTTGATGCCTTGCCGAGTTTTTTTCGAGACTCGGAATAAATAATGACAGACCCTAGTCCTTCTGACAGTATTTGTCGGACATTGCCGACGGCAGCCAATTTCATGAGCGGCCGCGGCAATCGGGTGGAGGCAAACAGGGAGGAGAAAAATGTCGGTTGGAATCCGCCATGACGATTTGCGCCGGCGCAATCGGGCGATGGTCATTTCGGCCGTGCGCCGGGCCGGCCAGCCGTCGCGGACGGAGATCGCGGCGACCACCGGCCTCAGCCATTCGACCATATCGGCGATCTCTTCCGACCTGATCGGGGAAGGCATCCTGAGCGAGAGCAAGGCAGGCGAGGCCGTTTCGCTGAAACGCGGCCGGCCGCAGGTGGGCCTCGCCCTCAATCCAGAGGCGGCGGCGGTGTTGACCGTCGTGTTGTCGCTGAATTTCCTGTCGGTCGCCGTCATCGACTATGCCGGACAGGTGATTGCCGAGGAGCAGCGCCGGCTGGACACGCTGACCATGCCGCGTGACGAACTGATCGGCGAATGCACGGCAATAGTCCGGCGCCGGCTCGAAGATCCCGACCTCGATGTGCAAAGCATCGCCCGCATCGCGCTGGCGATCCAGGGCATCACCGATTCCCATGCCCGCGCCATGCTGTGGTCGCCGATCACGCCGCAGACGAACATAGCCTTCGCCGACATATTGGAAGCCGAGTTCGGCATTCCCGCCACCATGGAGAACGACTGCAACATGATGGCGGTCGCGTTGCGCTGGCGCGACCCGAACCGCTATCGCGACGACTTCATCGCCATCCTGCTCTCGCACGGCATCGGCATGGGACTGGTGTTGAAGGGTGAACTGTTCACCGGCACCCATTCCTCGGGGGGCGAGTTCGGCCACATGATCCATCGGCCGGGCGGCGCGCTCTGCCGCTGCGGCCGGCGCGGCTGTGTCGAGGCCTATGCCGGCAACTACGCCATCTGGCGCAATGCGAGACAGATGGGTGAGGATGCCGAGCCGGTCGCCGACGTCAGCGACGCCGATATGCGGGCGCTGGCCGTCCGGGCGCGTGAGGCGGATGGGCCGGAACGCGAAGCCTACCGCAAGGCCGGCGAAGCACTCGGCTTCGGCCTCGGCAGCCTGTTTGCGCTGATCGATCCGGCGCCGGTCGCCATGGTCGGCGTCAGCGCCGGCGCCTTCGACCTGATCGAACCGGCGCTGCGCGAAGCCATCGCCCAGACCGCCGGCGGCCAGCATTCGGGTTCGATCTCCTTCGACACCGAGCCGAATGAACTGCCGCTGATCCGCGAAGGCTGCGCCATGCGGGCGCTGAGCTTCGTCGACCAGGAGATTTTCGCGCCGGGCATCCAGGCAAAGCCTGGAAAGAAAGACGTGGCCTGAACTCAGAGGCTACGTTTAGTCTTCCCTGATCGCGTAGCCTGCGCCGCGGATGGTGCGGATGACATCGGGCATGCGGCCATTGTTGACCGCCTTGCGCAGCCGGCCGACATGCACGTCGACCGTGCGCTCGTCGATATAGATCGTCTCGCCCCAGACATTGTCGAGCAACTGGCTGCGCGAGAAGACGCGACCGGGGTGCCGCATCATGAATTCGAGCAGTCGGAATTCGGTCGGCCCGAGCCGGATCTCGCTCTTCTTGCGATAGACCCGATGCGACTCGCGGTCGAGCATGATATCGCCGACTTTTAGCACGCTGGACAGCACTTCGGGCTTGGCGCGGCGCAGCAGCGCCTTGACCCTGGCCATGAACTCCGGCGTCGAGAACGGCTTGACCAGATAGTCGTCGGCGCCGGTGGAGAGGCCGCGCACGCGGTCGCTCTCCTCGCCACGCGCCGTCAGCATGATGATCGGCAGCCGCTCGGTTTCGGGCCGCATTCTGAGCCGCCGGCAGAGCTCGATGCCGGAAACCGCCGGCACCATCCAGTCGAGCACCAACAGATCGGGCACGTTCTCCTGCAGCCGGATCTCGGCCTCGTCGCCACGCGTCACCACTTCGACCTGGTAGCCCTCTGATTCGAGGTTGTAGCGGAGCAGTACTCCCAGCGGCTCCTCGTCCTCCACCACCATGATGCGTGGCGCGATCATCGACCGGTCGCCCCTGTCATGCCGCGGGCGCCGACATCGCCGTTTCGTCCTGCTTCGGACGATTGGCGGGCAGCTGCGAGCCGGTCAGCACGTAATAGGCGTTCTCGGCGATGTTGGTGACATGGTCTCCGATGCGCTCAAGATTCTTGGCGCAGAACAGGAGATGCGTGCAAGCGGTGATGTTGCGCGGATCCTCCATCATGTAGGTCAGCAACTCGCGGAACACCGAGGTGTATTTGACGTCGATGCGCTCATCCTCGTTTCGGAGCTTGGCGAGTGCCGACGCGTCCTTTGCGGCATATTCCTCGATCACGCCTTGCACCTGGATGAGCACCAGCTGCGCCATCGCGTCGATGGAATGCGACAGGTCGCGCGGCGTGACGCTGAGGCCGACGGTGCCGACGCGCTTGGCGATGTTCTTGGCAAGGTCACCGATCCGTTCGAGATCGCCGGCCATGCGGATCGAGCCGACCACGGCACGCAAATCATTGGCCATCGGCTGGCGCTTGGCGATCAGCGTGATGGCGCGGTCGTCCAGCTCGCGCTGGCGCGCATCCATGATGGCGTCGTCGGAAACGACGCGCTGCGCCAGCGTGTTGTCCGAGTTCAGCAGCGCCTTGGTCGAACCACTGACCATCAAACGGGCCAGATCGCCCATGTCGCTGATCAATTTGCTGATCTGCGCCAGATCCTCGTCAAAAGACGCGACGGTATGTTCGCCCATGATCCTGTCCTCGTGTTCGAAATTCGCCGCCGGACCGCTCAACCGAACCGGCCGGTGATGTAGTCCTGGGTTCGCTTGTCGTCGGGGTTGGTGAACATCTTGTCGGTGGCGCCCTCCTCGACCAGATAGCCGAGATGGAACATCGCCGTGCGCTGCGACACGCGCGCCGCCTGCTGCATCGAATGGGTGACGATGACGATCGTGTAGTTCTGGCGCAGTTCGTCAATCAGTTCCTCGACGCGGGCAGTGGCTATCGGATCGAGCGCCGAACAGGGTTCGTCCATCAGGATCACCTCCGGCGACACAGCGATGGCGCGCGCGATGCATAGGCGCTGCTGCTGTCCGCCGGAGAGACCGGTACCCGACTCGAGCAGGCGATCCTTCACTTCGTTGAACAGACCGGCCTTTTTCAGGCTCGATTCGACGATGCCGTCCAACTCGGCCTTGCTCCTGGCCAGGCCGTGAATGCGCGGACCGTAGGCGACGTTTTCGTAGATCGACTTCGGAAACGGATTCGGCTTCTGGAACACCATGCCGACGCGAGCTCGCAGCTCGACGACATCGATTTTCGGGTCGTAGATATCCTCGCTGTCGAGCGTGATCTTGCCGGTGACCCGGGCGATCGAGATCGTGTCATTCATCCGGTTGAGGCAGCGCAGGAAGGTCGACTTGCCGCAGCCGGACGGGCCGATTAGCGCCGTCACCTGGTTCTCGCGGACATCGAGATCCACGTCGAACAGAGCTCGCTTCTCGCCGTAATGAACAGAGACCTTTTCGCCCTTCATCTTGATCGAAGGTTCGTTGGTTCCGCTACCCAGTTTCTGTTCGACGCTGGCTTCCGTCATGATGTTCATATCCTCTACTCCTTACCAGCGCCGCTCGAAGCGCCTGCGCAGTATCACCGCGATGGCATTCATGATGACCAAAAACACCAACAAAATCAAAATCGCCGCCGAAGTCTTCTGCTGGAACCCGGCTTCCGGAAAATCGGCCCACATGAATATCTGCACCGGCAGGATCGTCGCGGGATCGGTGAAGCCGCCGGGAATATCGACGATGAAGGCGACCATGCCGATCATCAGCAACGGCGCGGTTTCGCCCAGCGCATGCGCCATTCCGAGGATGGTGCCGGTCATGATACCCGGCATCGCCAGCGGCAGGACGTGATGGAATACGGTCTGGACCTTGGACGCCCCGATGCCAAGCGCCGCCTCGCGGATCGACGGTGGCACGGCGCGCAGCGAAGCGCGTGAGGCGATAATGATGATCGGCAGGGTCATCAGCGCCAGCACCATGCCGCCGACCACCGGGGCCGAGCGCGGCAGGCCGAAGAAATTCAGGAATACGGCAAGTCCAAGCAGGCCGAAGACGATCGAAGGCACCGCCGCCAGATTGTTGATATTCACTTCGATGATCGTCGTCAGCCGGTTCTTGGGCGCAAATTCCTCAAGATAGATCGCCGCCGAAACACCGATCGGGAAGGCGATGGCGAGCGTTACAATCATGGTCAGGAACGATCCGACGACCGCACCCCAGACACCGGCCAGTTCCGGCTCGCGGCTTGCGCCGGTGAAGAAGAAGATCGAGTTGAACCGGCTTTCGATCAGGCCGGCGCTCTTCAGCGTGTCGAGCCAGGCGATCTCCTTGTCTGAAATCTTTCGCGACGCTTCCGGCGTATCGATGACACGCAGGAATGCCTGGCCGCTCGCGGCTGGCGCCGTGCTGTCCAACGCCTCGATCACCGTGCCCTTTGCGACCGCCGTTCCGTTGGCGCCAGGCGACAGCGCGGTGAGCTTGACCGTGCCGCCATTGAACGCGACCAGCAGCGACGACGCGCCGCTCGTCAGCGTGAGCATGCCGTTTTCGCCCTCGGTCGCCCCCCAGCCACGCGCCAGCGCCAGCATGGTATCGTCGCCGAAGGTCAGATCGATGTCGCCGCTGGTTTCCGAAGGCGTAACGCTTGTCGAAATCGCCTCGTCCGAACCGACGTCGGCAAGCAAACCCTTGAGATAGAGGTCGGCAAAATCGTCAAGTGGAACCGCATAGTTCACCGTTCGTCCGAGCATCCCCGGATCGGCCGCAATATCTTTGCGCAGGAAGACGCCGGTGCCAGTGGAAATCAGCCCGCGCAGCAGGCGCTTGTCCTGACGGCTCGTCACATCCGGAAATTTTGCCGCAAGCGCTTCCTGGGCAATGGCGTCGTAATTCACGGCATCGAGCTTCGCCGGGTCGACCTTGGCCGCCGAAAGGTCGATCGGCAGCGTCAGGTAGTTCAGCCGCAGCGCCGGGATCGCCTGCGTGACGATCGTCGACAGGAGCAGCACAAGGAACAAGCCGGCCAACGCGACGGCTGCGGCGCCAAGCCATTTGAACCACGTTTCCGCACGGTAACGGCCCTTCAACCGCGCCTTCGCGGCATCGTCGGTATGAATGCTGACCGGCCGTCTGCCGGCGCCGAATGACGCGATCGCATCAGTCATATTGCTCTCGGTATTTCTGGACGACGCGCAAAGCGACGATGTTGAGGGTAAGCGTGATGCAGAACAGCACCAAGCCGAGTGCGAAGGCTGCAAGCGTCTTGGCGCTGTCGAATTCCTGATCGCCCACAAGCAGCGTCACGATCTGCACTGTCACGGTGGTTACCGCTTCGAGCGGGTTCGCCGTGAGATTTGCCGCCAGCCCCGCGGCCATGACCACGATCATTGTTTCACCGATTGCGCGGCTGACTGCGAGCAGCATCGCCGAAACGATGCCCGGAAGGGCCGCGGGAAGGATCACCTTGCGGATGGTTTCAGACTTGGTCGCGCCGAGGCCGGCAGAGCCGTCTCTCAGGGATTGCGGAACGGCGTTGATCACATCATCGGAAAGCGAGGAAACGAAGGGAATGATCATGATACCCATGACCACGCCTGCGGCGAGCGCGGATTCGGACGCAACGTTGAGGCCCAGGCTTTCGCCCATACTGCGGAAGTAGGGCGCAACCGTCAGCGCGGCGAAGAAGCCGTAGACGACGGTCGGAATGCCGGCGAGGATTTCCAGTACCGGCTTTGCGAGCGCGCGGACGCTTTTGGAGGCGTAATCCGAAAGATAGATCGCAGCCATCAGCCCGATAGGCGCAGCGACCAGCATGGCAATGAAGGTGATGAGCAACGTGCCGGCAAAGAGCGGCACCATGCCAAAAATGTCCTGGTTGACCGCCCCGGCTTCCGCTCCGGCGCCGGTGAAGGCGCTCTGCGGCGACCAATGCGTGCCGAACAAAAATTTATAGAGCGGCACCTGTTGGAAGAACCGCAAGGATTCGAAGATAAGCGACAAGACGATACCGATCGTCGTCAGGATCGCGACCGCCGAACAGACGATCAAGAACGCGCGAAGAACGCGCTCGACCACGTGGCGCGCCCTGTAGGCCTGTGCGATGCGCGAATAGGCCCAGTAAAATCCGGACGCGGAAAGCATTAGCGCGACGGCCCAGATGATCCAGGCGCTGGTCGCATGAATCGATTTGTAGACGGCTGCGGCTGCCTCTTTCGTGGGATCGGCGAAGCCGACAAGCCCGCCAAAGGCCATCGCGCGAGCGTCGCGCATGAAAGCTTCGGCCTGCGGAACGCCCATTCCCGACAACTCGGCGGAGAAGCGGTCGGCGATGATCGACGATTCAATTCCCGGCGTCACCATCGACCACAACACGATCGCAAACAACGCGGGACCGGCAGCAAAAAGCGCCAGAAACGTGCCATGCTGGCCAGGCAGCGAATGCAGTCGCGCCACGTCGCCATTGACACTGGCAACGGCGCGTGTCCGGCCAATCCAATAGGCCGCAGCGGCCAGAATTAAGAGAAGAACAACGAGATAACCGACCATGATTCAGGACGTCCCCTCGACCGCCGGTCATTCACCGGCTCAAAGCACGGGACGTTGGTCCCGCGCTTTGTGCTTTAGAGCATGAGGGTCAGAGCGGATATTTGCCCGGACCCCGAAACATCAGGAGCCCATACCCTTCAGGGCCTTGGCGTTTTCGGCCCAAGTGGCGCGCTCGGCGTCCGGCATCGGGATCAGGCCCTTGTCGGCCAGATAACCCTCGGAACCCCATGCGCCCTCCGAGGTGTACTCGGCGATGAACTCTTGCATGCCGGGGATGACGCCGACATGCTCTTTCTTGGCATAGATGTAGAGCGAGCGGGAAACGCCGTACTTGCCGGATGCGATGTTCTCGAAGGTCGGCTCGATGCCGTCGACCTTGTGGCCTTGCAGCTTGTCGGCGTTCTGGTCAAGGAACGAGAAACCAAAGATGCCAAAGGCATTGGAGTTGGCTTCCAGTTTCTGGACGATCAGATTGTCGTTTTCGCCGGCTTCGACAAAAGCGCCGTCTTCGCGGATCTCGCCGCAGCCCTTTTCATTAGCCGCCTTCACTTCTTTCTGGCAGGCCGCATCCATGACGAGTTCAACGAACGCATCGCGGGTGCCAGACGTGGGCGGCGGGCCAAGCACCTCGATCTTTGTCGCGGGAAGCGACGCATCGACATCCGACCAGTTCTTGTAGGGATTGGGGACGACCTTTCCGTCAACAGCGACGTTCTTGGCGAGCGCCTTGAAAACCTGTTCCTTGGTCAGATCAACGACAGTCCCTGCCTTCGAGTTGGCGAACACGATGCCGTCGAAGCCGACCTTGATCTCGACCGGCGTCACGCCGTTTGCCTTGCAGGTTTCAAGTTCGCTGTCCTTGATCGCGCGCGAGGCATTGGTGAAGTCGGGGGTATTTTCGCCGACGCCTTGGCAAAACAGCTTCATGCCGCCGCCGGTGCCAGTCGACTCGACGACCGGGGTCTTGATCTTTCCGCTCTGGCCGAGCTTTTCAGCGACAGCCGTCGTGAAGGGGAACACTGTGGACGAACCGACAATTTGGATCTGGTCGCGCGCGGCGGCGTAACCAGCCGACGCGGCGAGCGCAAGCGCCGCGGCCGACGCCGTAAGGAGGAATTTTTTCATATGGCCTGCTCCTGTTCGGAAGATGGTCTCTCGGCGCCATTGTGTGTCGGCACCCGCCGAGGCCAATAGCCTTCGATTATTACAGTTGCATGACAGTTTCATGTCACCCCGGTAACGCCGCACAGCCACGTCGAAAGGATTGATCGTGGGCTCTCGCCGGCATAGCCTCGGTTTGCCGCTGGAATCAGCGACTTGCACGATTTCCGGCAGTTCGCTGGTCGGACGCCCTGGTCAAAAAAGAAAATCCGGGCGGGAGCGCGTTGCATGCGGCCAGAGGATGTCATGGCCCGTGCCATCGCCGAAACAGGGTCCGTTGGGGTAGAATTTGACGCTGTCTCTTGCCGGCGGTCGCTGCTCCCGCCCGTAACTGGAGGGGCGGAACTCGAATGCACTCATTGTTCCGGCTGGGCGTGCGCTTTGGTATGGTGCGATCGCACCATAGTCTCGTCCGCCAGGCACCACCCGAATCTCGGCTGATTTTGCGACAATCTTCATGAATTAGCGCATCACCCACGAACCGAAGGTTCGAAAAGGACTACGTGCAAAAATCAAAAACCCCAGCTTCGTTGGGGCGTCCAAAGGACGCGCGGGTACTGTAGCGTTCTATCCCGCGTTGCTCTGGACCATGCCATCTGCGTCGAGCCAGCGCTCGACCTTTTCCAGCAGGGCCCTCGGACTGATGGGCTTGGACAGATAATCGTCCATGCCTGCCTGCAGGCATCGCTCGCGATCGTCCTTCAGCGCGTGCGCGCTGACGCCGACGATCGGAACATGCCTGTCGCTCTCTTCCTCCAGCCGGCGAACCGCGGCGGTTGCTTCGAGGCCGTTCATCTCAGGCATCGAGACATCCATCAGGATCATGCGCGGATCAAGCCTGCCGACTGCGTCCAGCGCCTTGCGGCCATTGTCGACGATCTCGAAGCGGTAGCCGGTTTCTCCGAGAATTTGGTTGAAGACCAGCTGGTTCACCTCGTTGTCCTCGGCAACGAGGATGTCCAGCCGATGCTCGGCGCCCAACGAGGCGCGGAGGCGAACCGGCGGTGGCTCAAGCAGCGCTTGTTCGGACGCGCTCGACGCCGCGGCGGGCGATTGCGCCGGCAATGGCTGCGACATGTCGTTTCCCGAACCGGTCGGCCGCGCGCCGGTGCCGGTCATGATGTGGCGGCGGCGCTGGATGGTGGTAACCAGCGTTTCCAGCAGCACCGAGCTGCGCGCCGGCTTGATCAGCTGGGCGTCGATGCACAGATCATGAAAGCTGGCGTTGGCCAGCGACTGGTCGACGGATGTCAGCATGATGATCGGCGTTCCGGCGAGGCCGGCAGTATTGCGGATGATCCGCGCCATTTCGGCGCCGTTCATCCCCGGCATCTGGTAATCGAGAACGACGCAGTCGACCGGCACGCCATAGGCAGCGGCGGTGACGAGCACGTCTAGTCCCACGTCGCCGCTTTCTGCCGCGCAGGAATCGAAACCCCAAGAAATCATCTGCTCGGTCAGGATCGTCTGGTTGACGGCATTGTCGTCGACGATCAGCACCCGCGCGCCGGTCACGTCCACCGGCATGATACGTTGCCCGTTCTGGTTCCCGGCTGCGGGCAGTGTCACCTTGAACCAGAAGGTCGAGCCCTCGCCCTCGGCGCTGTCGACGCCGATCTCGCCTCCCATGAGATCGACGAGCCGCGAGGTGATGGCAAGGCCAAGCCCGGTGCCTTCGTGCCGTCTTGTCGACGAAGTGTCGACCTGGCTGAATTTCTCGAAGACAAACTTCAGCTTGTCCTGCGGAATGCCGATGCCCGTATCGGTCACCGAGATGGTGAGCCTGGTTCCCGCCGGACCGCTTTCGCCCCTCACATCGACCAGCACGTGGCCTTCGTCGGTGAACTTCACCGCATTGCCGAGCAGGTTGGTGACGATCTGCCTGATGCGGCCGGCATCGCCGACGAACAGGCTTTCAAGGCCAGGCTCGACGCGCACGATGAGCTCGATATCCTTCTCCTTGGCGCGCGCCGACACCAGCGTCTCCACGTCCTCGATCGCCTCGCGAAGGTTGAAGGGCGCCGGATCGAGCACGAGCTGACCGGCATCGATCTTGGAGAAATCCAGGATGTCATTGATGATGGTGAGCAGCGCGTTCCCCGACTTCACGATGATATCCGTGAAGATCCTCTGCTTCGGGTCGAGATTGGATTTGGCCAGCAGCTCGGCCATGCCGAGCACGCCGTTCATCGGCGTGCGGATCTCGTGGCTCATATTGGCCAGGAATTCCGACTTGGCGCGGTCGGCAAGCACCGCCCGCTGCCGTGCCTCGCACAGTTCGGCTTCGCGCTGCTTCATCTCGGTGATGTCGGTGGTCGAGCCGATCAGATAGTGCGAACCGTCCGACGCGATCAGCGCGCCCTTGCGTGCGAACTGATGGCGGAAGTTGCCATCGGCCAGCGTTACTGTCTCCTCGATCTCTTGGGTCTCACCGCTGCGCAGCACCGCAAGATCGCCCTTGACGAAGGCTTCGCCATCCGTCCCGAAAATCTCGATGTCGGTCTTGCCGATCGCCTCTTCCATCCTGAAGCCGGTGAGATCGCACCAGCGCTTGTTGACGTAGAACAGCCTGAGGTCGGAGCGCTTGGCGTAGATCGACACCGGCACATTGTCGATGAGGCTGCGGAACACCTCATTCTCGCGCATGCTGTCATTCAGTGCCTTTTCGCGGCTCTTGATCTCGGAGATGTCGATACGCACGCCGATGAACGTGCCGTCGTCGGTCCGCATGTCGTGGACCTGATACCAGCGGCCGTCGGGATTGACGCGTTCGAAGGACGCGCTGGGCAGGCGGTAGCGGGCCAATATGCCGTCGAGCCAACGGCCGGGATCGCTGTCATAGAGCTTGTCGAGTTCGGGATCGCCGCTGGTGCGGAAATAGCCGGCGGAATGACCGAGCGCCAACGCCTCGCGGAATGTATGTCCAGCCTGCCAAGCGGATTTCAAGGCGGGCAGCATGTCCTGCAGCTTGCGATTGGCAAAGACGAAATTATCGTCGCGATCGTAGATGAGGACACCGGCGGGTAGTGAATCCAGCACGGTGGCGAGATGCTTGCGCGCATCTTCGGCTTCGGTTTCGCGGCGCTTCATGCCGGAAATGTCGAAGATGAAGCCGGCAACATAATTGCGGCCGCTCGCCATCGAGACACGGTTTTTCCTGACGATGCGGGAGCTGCCGATGCCCGAATAGGCGAAGTCTTCCTCCGCCTCATAGGGGCGGCCGCTCGCCAGGACCTGCCTTTCGCTCTCTTCGAAGCGTGTGGCCTCTTCCGGCTTGACGAAATCGCCACCAGGCCTGCCGAGCATGGCCTGCGGCCGCTGTCCGTACAGCGCGGCGAACGCCTCGTTGACGAACACGAAGCGCAAATTGTCGTCCTTGACGAAGATCGGATCCTTGACGTCGTTGATCACCGCCTCGGCAAGCCGCGATTTTTCCAGCGCCTCGGCAAGTTCCGCCTCTCGGTCCTTGATGTCGGTGACGTCGACATAGGAAATCAGCCGCCTGCCGTCGGCAAGCGAGGCTATCGAGGAGACCAGCGTCCGCCCGTCATTGCGCGGCAATTGTCGCGATCCCACCACGCCCGCCTTGATTTCCGTCTCGCGCCCGGCGATGTGCTTCCGCCAGGCCTCCTCATCGGAACCATTGGGATCGACATCCCGGCTGGCCTCCATGACGTCGCGAAAGGAGCTGCCTATATCGGCGCGCCGGGGGTCGACCTTGCAAAGCTCGTAAAAGGCCTTGTTGATCATTTCCACGCGCAGTTCGGCGTCGAGGAGGACAATGCCGATCGGCATCGAATCGACCATTGTGCGAAGGGTGGCAAAGGGCTCGGCCGCCGCTTCGCTTTCGGACGTTCCGGAGACCCCTGGATGAGCTTGGCTGGGGGCGAGCGTATAGGGTCCGTCATCCATGAGCACGGTGGCTACCGTGCGCGCCACGTCGGACAGGATCTGTTCGGTCTCGCCGTCCGTCGACGCAGCATTTTGCTCTTGCGTCCGCCTCAACTCGTCGAATGCAGCGGCGAGCGCTGTGACATTACGGCCGACGCCGCGATACCCGGCAAATTTCTTCTCGGGGTCGAAACGTGGAAAGGCGCTGATGCAAACCCAACGGCAATCCGCCCGGCCACGCTTCAGCTCAAAGACGAAATCGCGAAATGGCCGATGTGCCCGCAGATCCTCCAGGTGGTCCGCGGCATTTCGGTTGCCGACCAGGACCTGTTCGAGGAAGTTGAAGCAGAAGCGGCCGAGAACGCTCGCCGGATCGATGCCGGTGGCCGTCTGAAAGCTTTCTGAAAGCCAGGAAAAGCGCAGCTCGGCATCAGTCTCCCAAATCCAGTCCGAACCGGCCTCGACCAGTTCGCGAAGCGCTTTCGCAGAACCTCTATTTTCACCCGACGACGGCGCACTGCGGCCACGCGCCACCGTCTTGCGAGGCTTGCGTTTGCCGCGTACTGGTCTCTCCACTTCCGCCATCCTGTTCCAACCCGAAGATCAAGGCCGAACCTTCCCCCATGGCTCGTCGGCGGAATGTGCCTCAGAAGCATT
>NZ_CAUM01000056.1 GCF_000350085.1 Mesorhizobium metallidurans STM 2683 | reverse complement strand
ATAGATAGAGCGACGTGTGTCCATTTGGGCGCACAAAGTACGCGCTAACTCCTTGTATACGAGTATCCGAGCATCATGCTTTCGAAAAATCGAATCCGATTTTCGGGCCGATGCGTCTACGGTGCGTCTATTGTTCCGATCGCGGGCCGTCGCTACCAGCGCACGAAAAGCCGCCCGCCGAGCGCGCCGAGCGCGCCGAGGATGGCAATCGCGAGTGTATACCAGGTGGCGACGAAAAGCGGCGAGTCGTCGAAGCAGTGTGCGGCATAGAAGGTTGCCGCCAGCCCGCCGGCGAGCAGGCCCGCCACCGTTCCGGCAAGCACCGGCCGCGTCGGGGCGCCATAGCGCAGCACCGTGAGGAAGACGGCAAGCGGACCGACGCCGATCAGCGGAATGAACGTCAGGCAGATAACAATGTTGGTGCCGACCAGCCGCGTGCCCCAGTCGGCCGCAGGCACGGAAAGGAGTTCCAGAACCACCGCAATGATCACCAGCAGCGGTGCGGCAATCATCCAGGCCGCCGCCCCGCCTGTCGATGCACCGGGTGTCGACAGGGCGCGGATCAAGGCGAAGGCGCTGACGGCCAGAGCAGTCGTGAAGACGAATTTGGCGAGGAAGCGCATCGTATGCATGGCGGTCGCGATGTCGGTGCGTGGACCGATCGTCAGCCAGAAAACCACCGCCGCGATCACCGTAGCCGCACCGGCGGCCATCCACCAGGCCGAGCCCAGCGGCATCGCCTTGCTGCGGGTATCGGCGTCAAGCGCCTTGATGAGATCGTCGGTCCTCATGTCATTCCCGCCCGAATCGCTTGGCGATTGCGGCAAGCCCGCGGTGCAGCGACACGCGCACCGCCGTCTCGCTGATACCGAACTTCGCCGCCGTCTCGCCAATGGAACGGCCTTCGACCGACACCGACGAAACCACCGAACGCTGCGCCGGCGGCAGGCCGTCCAGCGCCCGGTTGATGTCGCGCTCGCTGACTGTCTCGGTCTCCGGTTCGGCGAAACTCTCGGCGATCTCGTCGATTTCGATCTCGATGCGCCGCCCACGCCGCCGGAAGGCGTCGATCAGCTTGAAACGTGCGATGGCATAGACCCATGGCAAGACCGGCGCATCCTGGCGCCAGGTATGCCGTTTCACATGAATGGCCAGCAAGGTTTCCTGCACGACATCCTCGGGGTCGACCCCGCCCTGTACGATCTTGCGCCTGACAAAGCCGCGAACGAGAGCAGCCGTCCGGTGCAGAAAGTCGGCATAAGCCTTTTCATCTCCTCCGATCGCAGCCCGCAGCAGCCGGGCGAGTTCGGCCTCGTCCTTGCCGGTCACAAGAGTTCACTCCCCGATGTTCGCGCCTCGGCGCCGATTTGTTACGTGGCCGGCGAATTAATGTCCAAGCCAAAGTAGGGGAGCATCACGAAAGTTTGCGGCCGGCGACCGATTGAAGCAGCTTCTCAATGTTGACTATGATATTCAGGTATTGCTAGGTGCAGCCGTGCCGGAAACAAGATCATCAAGAGCGAGGACGACGCCCATGAAAACTGCCCTTTCCACCCTTGCCGGCGCCGCGCTGGCAATCGGCCTGATCGTTGCGCCGGCGATGGCGCAGGAGGATGGCATCATCGTCTACAACGCCCAGCATGAGAGTTTGGCCAAGGAATGGGCCGAGGGCTTCACCAAGGCAACCGGCATCAAGGTCACGTTGCGCAATGGCGGCGACAGCGACTTCTCCAACCAGATCGTCGCCGAGGGCGCCGCCTCGCCGGCCGATGTGTTCCTGACCGAAAATTCGCCGGCCATGGCCCTGGTCGAGGCATCAGGCTTGTTCGCGCCGGTCGATGCCGACACGCTGGCGCAGGTGCCGCAGGAATACCAGCCGACCACCGGCAAATGGGTCGGCATTGCCGCGCGCAGCACCGTCTTTGCCTATAACAAGACCAAGCTTAACGCCGACCAGTTGCCCAAGTCGCTGCTCGATCTCGCCGATCCGAGCTGGAAGGGCCGCTGGGCCGCATCCCCCTCCGGCGCCGACTTCCAGGCGATCGTCAGCGCCCTCCTGCAGCTCAAGGGCGAGCCCGCCACGGCCGACTGGCTGAAGGGGATGAAGGAGAATTTCACCGCCTACAAGGGCAATGGCACGGTGATGAAGGCGGTCAATGCCGGTGAGGTCGAAGGCGGCGTGATCTACCACTATTACTATTTCGGCGATCAGGCCAAGACCGGCGAGAACAGCGGCAACGTCGAGCTGCACTATTTCAAGAACCAGGATCCGGGTGCTTTCGTCTCGATTTCCGGTGGCGGCGTGCTGGCCTCCAGCAAGCAACCGAAGGAAGCCCAGGCGTTCCTGAAATGGGTGACCGGCAAGGGTGGCCAGGAAGTGCTGAAGACCGGCGCATCCTACGAATACGTTGTCGGCAAGGGCGCGGAGTCCAACCCGAAGCTGGTGCCGCTGGCCGATCTGCAGGCGCCGAAGGTCGATCCGGCGACGCTGAATTCCAAGAAGGTGACCGATCTGATGACGGCAGCCGGCTTGCTTTAGCCGGCATTCGTCCTAAAAGGGCAACCGACTGCGCTCCTGCGGGAATTCGCTTTCCGCGGGAGCGCTCTGTTTTTTTCGAGACGGCATTCGTCCCCATGACGATCAGCATGACGACAGACTGCATTTCCGGCCGCGTTTGCGGTTCCTTCGACCGTTGCCGCCGGCGGGCGGCGGCACGGCGTCCGGCCTGATGCAGTCTGCGGCCGATCTTGCCCGCCCAGGCTTGCCGGTCGCCCGGCTGGCCCGGCTTCGGTCCTCATCCTGGATCTTGCTCGCCGCCGTCCTTGTCTCGCTGTTTGCGCTGCTGCCGCTCGCCTTCATCTTATGGGTTGCGGTGCAGACCGGCTGGGAAACCGTATCGGCACTGGTCTTCCGGCCGCGCGTCGGCGAGCTTCTGGTCAACACCGTCCTTTTGGTGGTGCTCGCGGTTCCGATCTCGATCGTGCTGTCGGTGGCGCTGGCCTGGCTGACCGAACGCTCGGACCTGCCCGGCGCGCGCCTCTGGGCCTGGCTCTCGGTGGCGCCGCTCGCCATTCCAGCCTTCGTCCACTCCTATGCCTGGATCACCCTGGTGCCGGGATTGCACGGCCTGTGGGCCGGCGTTCTGGTTTCCGTCATCGCCTATTTCCCGTTCCTCTATCTGCCGGTGGCGGCGGCGCTGCGCCGGCTCGACCCCGCGCTCGAAGACACCGCCGCGGCCCTCGGCCTTGGCCCGTGGCGCGTGTTCGCCCGCGTCGTGCTGCCGCAGCTCAGGCTCGCCATCTGCGGCGGTTCGCTGCTGGTCGGCCTGCACCTGCTTGCCGAATACGGCCTCTACGTCTTCATCCGCTTCGACACCTTCACCACGGCGATCGTCGACCAGTTCCAGTCGACCTTCAACGGTCCCGCCGCCAATATGCTGGCCGCCGTGCTGGTGACCTGCTGCTTCGTGCTGCTCGGGCTGGAAGTGCTTGTGCGCGGCGAGGAGCGCTATGCCCGCGTCGGCTCAGGCGCCGCACGCCAACAGCAACGCACACGGCTCGGCCGCGCCACGCTCCCTTGCCTGGCTCTGCCTGCCGTCACCGCGCTGCTTTCGCTTGGCGTGCCGTTCGTCACCATCGGCCGCTGGCTGATCGCCGGCGGCGCCGATGTCTGGCGCCTCGACGAGATCGGCCTGGCGCTCGGCCAGACCCTGTTCCTGGCGCTCGCCGGCGCCTTGCTCGCCACGGTCGCCGCCATGCCGATGGCCTGGATCTCGATCCGCGCGCCGGGACCGCTGCAGCGTATCCTGGAGGGCTGCAACTACATCGTCGGTTCGCTGCCCGGCGTCGTCGTGGCGCTGGCGCTGGTCACCATCACGGTGCGCATCGCCCTGCCGCTCTACCAGACCCTGTTCACCATTCTTGTCGCCTATGCGCTGATGTTCCTGCCGCGCGCCCTGATCAGCCTCAGGGCGTCGATCGCGCAGGCGCCGGTCGAACTCGAACGTGCTGCCGCCAGCCTCGGCCGGCCGCCGCTCAAGGCGCTGTGGTCGACGACGATCCGCCTGTCGGCGCCGGGGGCGGCGGCGGGCATGGCGCTGGTGGCGCTCGGCATCATGAATGAACTGACCGCCACGCAGATGCTGGCGCCGAATGGCACCCGCACGCTGGCGATGGCGTTCTGGTCCTACAGCGGCGAGATCGACTATGCGTCGGCCGCACCTTACGCCTTCATCATGGTGGCGATGTCGCTGCCGCTCACCTGGCTGCTCTATGTCCAGTCGAAGCGGATGGCCGGACGATGAGCTTTCTCGAACTCACCGGCGTGCACAAGCACTACGGCCCGGTTGCGGCACTGGCCGGCGTCGACCTCGGCGTGGCCAGCGGCAGCCGCACCGCGATCGTCGGACCGTCCGGCTGCGGCAAGACGACGTTGCTGCGGCTGATCGCCGGCTTCGAGGCGCCAGACCAAGGCCGCATCGTGCTCGACGGCGAAGTGCTGGCCAATGGCGGCACTGCCGTGCCGGCGCATCGCCGCGGCATCGGCGTGGTGGCGCAGGACGGCGCCCTGTTTCCGCATCTGAGCATCGCCGCCAATATCGGCTTCGGCATGGGCCGCGGCGAGGACAAGCGCACCGAACGCATCGTCGAACTCGCCTATATCGTCGGACTGGACAAGGCGATCCTCAAACGACGGCCGCACGAGCTTTCCGGCGGCCAGCAGCAGCGCGTGGCGCTGGCACGCGCCATGGCGATGAAACCGCGGCTGATGCTGCTCGACGAGCCGTTCTCGGCGCTGGATACCGGCCTGCGCGCGTCGATGCGCAAGGCGGTCGCCGAGCTTCTGGAGGCGGCAGGCATCACCACCATCCTGGTCACCCACGACCAGGCCGAGGCGCTGTCTTTCGCCAGCCAGGTCGCGGTGATGCGCGACGGCCTGTTCTCGCAGGTCGGCACGCCACGCGAGCTCTATCTCCAGCCGAAAGACCGCATGATTGCCGAATTCCTCGGCGACGCCATCATCCTGCCGGCGAAGATCGCCGATGGCTTCGCCACCTCGCCACTCGGCCGCATCGCCGTGGACACCAAGGAACGGCGCGACGTCGCCCGCATCATGCTGCGACCGGAACAGGTGCTGCTGAAACGCACGTCGCGCGAAGGCATGTCGGGGACGCCGGAGATGCTGTTCGGCGAGGTGACGGAATCCGAATTCGCCGGCTCCATGTGCACCATCGCGGTGCGGCTCCTGAACAGTCCCGACCCGCCGGACGCCGCCGCGATCGGCAACACGCCATTGATCCTGCGCAAGCCTGGCATGGACGCGCCTGTCGTCGGCGAGATCGTGCGGCTGAGGGTTTCCGGCAAGGCGCATGTGTTTGCCTGAAAGCGGCCTTACCGCACCCTCTCGCCCGTCGCCGGCGAATAAAGCGGCCAGCGCTCGAGGAAGTCTGAATTGTGAACGACAACCCGGCGCGCGGCAGCGTCGATGAGGACGACCGCATATGTGGGCGGCGCCTGCTCGAGCAATTCTTCCCCGACCAGATCGAGCATGAAGCGGGCGTGCAGGCCGCGTTGCGCGGTGAACGGGATGCCGGCGACCGTACCTGCGATGTCGCGATGGACATGGCCGAAGAAAATGTGACCGACATTGCCGTGGCGATCCAGCAGGTCGACGAATCGCCTGGGCTGTTCGAGCCCGAGCGGGTCGAGGATGGGCAGGCCGAGTTCGACAGGCGGATGATGCAGGAAGATGTAGGCCTGCCGGCCTGCCGCTTCGCCGAGCCGCGCGTCGAGCCAGGCCAGCCGCTTGTCGCAGAGCTCGCCGGTGACACGGCCTTCGGCCAGGCTGTCGAGGAGCAGCAGCGACGCCTCGGGCGTCTCGAAGACCGATTGCACGAAGCCGTTATCGTCGACCCCGCCTTCGGGAAATGCCGCGATGAGATTGGCCCGCCTGTCGTGATTTCCCGGCAGCAGGCGGAAGGGCACGGAAAGCCTGCCCAGGGCCGATCTGAGATCGGCATAGCTCTCGGCCGCGCCTGCCTCGGTCAAATCGCCGGTGAAGATGCAAAGCGCGGCATCGGCGTGATGGGTATTGATGTGGTCGATGCAACGGTCGAGCCGCTCATGCAGGTCGGCACCGTAGCGAATCTCGCCCCGCCGTCCGAGATGGACGTCCGTGACCTGGATGATTTTCATTGGACGACCCTTTGTTCGACCCCGACAGGAAATTTGCTTTGCCGGCGCCCGCAGCGACACCAGCGCACTAGCGGATGATGCTGCCCATCAATGTGCGGGAACCGGCACGGACGCCTTGAAGACATCGAGGCGAGCGCCCGTCTCCGACGAGAAGAAATGCATGTCTTCGGGCGAGATCTTCAAACCGACTGTCTCGCCGGGCGCCGGATGGACGGTCTCGGACGTCACCACGGAAAACGCCGCGCCGTCGAGATCGACATAGATGACCCTGCCCGCGCCCAGTTCCTCGACGAGGTCGACGGTGGCATTGAGCGCGCCCTGCGAGCCGGGCGCCACCAGGCGGACGGCTTCCGGCCGGATGCCCATCGCCACCTTGGCGCCGACCGGCAGGCCGACCCGCGGAATGGCGAGACGCCGGCTGTCGCCAAGCAGCGAGAGGCCGTCGAGTTCGACGACGCCTTCGAGGATGTTCATCGCCGGCGCACCGACGAAGGTCGCGACGAACCGGCTGGCCGGGCGCTTGTAGATTTCGCCCGGCGTGCCGACCTGTTCGACGCGGCCGCCATTCATCACCACCAGCCGGTCGGCGAGCGTCATCGCCTCGACCTGGTCATGCGTGACGAACACCGATGTCGCGTTCAGCCGGCGATGCAGCTTGCGGATTTCCGAGCGCATCTGCACGCGCAGCTTGGCGTCGAGATTGGAGAGCGGCTCGTCGAACAGAAACACCTTCGGTTCGCGGATCATGGCGCGCCCCATGGCGACGCGCTGGCGCTGGCCGCCCGACAGCGCCGCGGGCTTGCGGTCGAGCATCGGCTCGAGTTCGAGAATGCGGGCCACGGCCTGGATGCGCTGCGTGCGCTCGGCGGCGGGCACGCCCGCCACCTTCAGCGAATAGCCGATGTTCTGGGCGACGCTCATATGCGGGTAGAGCGCGTAGTTCTGGAACACCATGGCACAGCCGCGCTCGCGCGGTTCCAGCCGGTTGACCACGGTGCCGTCGATGGCGATCTCGCCGCCGGAAATCTCTTCCAGCCCGGCAATCATCCTGAGCAGCGTGGACTTGCCGCATCCGGAAGGTCCCAGAATGACGACGAAGTCGCCCGACGCGATATCGAGATCGACGCCATGCACGACCTGCGACTTGGCATAGCTTTTCGTGACATCGCGAATGGTGATGGAGGCCATCAGCCGTCTCCTTGTGAAGTCATTTCTCGGTGGCGATCAGGCCGCGCACGAACCAGCGCTGCATCGCCACGACGACGATGAGCGGTGGCAGCATGACGATCAGCGTACCGGCCATGGCGATGTTCCATTCGGGAATGCCGCCGATGTTTGGAATGAGCTGCTTGAGTTCGGTGACCGCCGTCGCATGGGACTGGTCGGTGGTGACCAGCAGCGGCCACAGATATTGATTCCACGCCCACAGGAACATGATGGTTCCAAGCGCCGCCATGTTGGTGCGCGACAGCGGCAGCAGGATGTCGATGAAAAAGCGCAACGCACCGGCGCCGTCCATGCGTGCCGCCTCGGTCAGTTCGTCCGGGACCGTCAGGAAGAACTGCCGGTAGAGAAAAGTGCCTGTGGCGGTGGCGATCAGCGGCAGGATAAGCCCGGTGTAGGAGTTGAGCAGCCCGAAGCTCAACGCAATCCGGACGCCCGATATTTTCTCGATCAGCCAGCTCAAGCCGGTCACGTCGAGGATCGTCTGATATGGTGACAGCACATTGGCGACCACCGCGTAGGTCGGCACGATACGAACCTCCAGCGGCAGCATCAGCGTGACGAAGATCAGCCAGAAGATGAAGGTGCGGCCGGGATAGCGGAAATAGACGATCGAGAAGGCGGTGAGCGCCGAGATGATCACTTTGCCGGCGGCGACACCGGCAGCCATGATGAAGCTGTTCAAAAGTTTGGGCCCAAGGTCAGCCGTCGTCCACGCCGTCTTGATATTGAGCCAGAAGTCGCTGCCCGGCAGCAACGGCATCGGCACGTCGTTGACGTCCTTCAAATTGTGCGAGGCGGCGATGGCGACGATCACGAACGGCGCCACGGCCAGCACGAAGCCGATGAACAGGACGAGATGTGTGACGAAATTGAGGATCGGCGTGCGCTCTACCATGACCGCCTCACCGGTAATGCACGCGCCGCTCGATGAAGCGGAACTGGAAGATGGTGAGCACGATGATGAGCAGCATCAGGATGATGCTCTGCGCCGCGGCGCCCGAATAATCCAGGCCTTTGAAGCCGTCCGAATAGATCTTGTAGACCATCAGATTGGTGGCGTTCGCCGGTCCGCCTGATGTCATGATGTCGACGATGCCAAAGGAGTCCTGGAAGCTCTCGGTGATGTTTATGACCAGCAGGAAGAAGATGGTTGGCGTGATCAGCGGGAACTGGATGTCCCGGAAACGCCTGATGACGCCGGATCCGTCCATCGCCGCCGCCTCGATCAGGGAGCGTGGGATGGCCTGGAACGCGGCAAGGAAGAAGATGAAGTTGTAGCCGACATATTTCCAGGAAAAAGCAGCGATAATGGAGGCCATGGCGTCGACGCCGTCGAGACCCGGATCCCAGAATCCCGGCCATGCCTGGTTGACGACGGCCATGAAGCCGGCTTCCGGTGCCAGGATGAAGCGGAAGGCGAGCGCCAGCGCCGGTGCTGCTATGCCATAGGGCCAAATGAGCACGACCCGGTAGAAGCGCGAACCGGTAAGCTGCCGGTCGGTGAGCGCGGCGAGCACCAGCGCGACGAACATCGCCAGGCCGGTGCTGATCGCGGCGAAGACAAGGCTGGCGGCGATCGAGTTCCAGTAATCGGCGCTGGACAGGATCGACCGGAAATTGTCGAGCCCGACCCAGATGTTGCCGCCGCCCCAGGGCTGTTGCAGCGTCAGCGACCAATAGACTGCCTGGCCGGCCGGCCAGTAGAAGAATGTGAAGATCAGCAGGAGCTGCGGCACCGCGAACAGGATACCGATGGTCCGTCTGCTGAAGGTAACGCGTTTTTCCATCGATCCGCCGACGCCGTTAAGCCGCCAGCCATCCCTTATCTGCCCAGTCCAATATGAAATGGCCGCCCGTCGAGTTTCGACGGGCGGCCTCGAAATACCCGCCGCTTAGGGCAGCGTCTTGTTCGGATAGGTCTGCTGGAAACGGTCGAGGATGGCGTCGCCATTCTTGACCAGCGTGTCGATGCCTTCCTGGACACTGACCTTGTTGGCGAAGATCGCCTGCATCTGCGTGCCGAACTCGGCCCGGATCTGGGTGAAATTGCCAAGGCGGATGCCGCGGGTGATGTCGGTAGGCTCGGAAGCCGTCAGGCTGGCAATCGCGACCTCGCGGCCCTTGTAGGGCGCCTTGTCGTAGAAGCCGTTCGCCTTCATGTAGTCGAAGCCCGACTTCGTCACCGGGATGTAGCCGGTGTTGGTCGACCAGAACAAAGCGGTCTTCGGATCGTGGATGAAGTTCAGGAACGCGGCAGCGCCCTTGTATTCCGCATCCGACTTGCCGGAAAGAACCCAGAGCGAGGCGCCGCCGACCAGCGAATTCTTGCGCTCGGTGCCGGCATAGGTCGGCAGTTCGGCGACATCCCAGCTCATGCCTTCCTTCTGCGTCTTGCCGACCGTGCCGTGGTCGCCGACCGAGGACAGGATGACCTGGCAGGTACCAGAGGCGAAGGCCTGGACCATGTCCTGACCGAGATCCTTGGATTTGATCTTGATGAGACCTTCGTCGTACCACTTCTTGAGGTCGGTGACGTACTGCACGAACTTGGTCTTGTTCATCTCGAGCCGGCCGTCGAGGCCGTCATAGCCGTTGTTCTTGGTAGCGATGGGCTGGTTGTGGATGGCGGAGAACTGCTCCATCAACTGCCAGCTTTCATTGCCCGAGATGTTGATCGCCATCGGGCACTCGTAGCCGGCGTCCTTGAGCGCCTTGAGGTCGGCGCCGACGTCTTCCCAGGTCTTCGGCGCCTCGGTCTTGCCGATCTTGGCGAAGGCGTCCTTGTTCCAGTACATCAACGCGGTCGACGAGTTGAACGGGAACGACAGCATCTCGCCCTTCGAAGTCGCGTAGTAGCGCGCAATGCCGGGGAAATAGTCGCTGTAGTCGATCTTGTAACCGTTCTCTTCCATCAGTTTGTCGGCAGGCTTGTATGCGCCCGAGAGCATCATGGTGGCGGTGCCGACATCGTAGACCTGCACGATGGCCGGCTGCTTGCCGGCACGGAATGCCGCGATCGTATTCTGCAGCGTGGCGTCGTAATTGCCCTGGCTGGTGCAAACGACTTCATAGTCCTTCTGCGATTCGTTGAAGTTCTTGCACAAGGTCTGGACGACTCGCTCCAGATCGCCCGAAAGACCGAACCAGAAATCGAACTTGGTCGGCGCGGCGATCGCGGGCAGCGCCAATGAAACGCTGATTGTGCCGGCGGCAAGAGCCGCCAGGCCGTGTTTGATCATCGACATGAACTCATTCCTTGTTGAGTGGCTCGTTTCAAGGATCGTTGCGCAGGTCCCTGACCGTCTCTTAGAGAAAGTATGTGACAGTTCTGTTGTGCCTTTTTCGCACCTGTGGACAGGCAATTCTCCGTCCGCAATGCCGCCGCGACATGAAATGAAACCGTCATGCGCGCCGTCTAGGTGAAGAGAGTGCTGCCTCCTGTGCCGGAGCCCAAGGAGAACCCGTCATGCGTGTCGAGCCGACCTGGATGGATGAGATGCTGGTACCGAAGCTGACGCACGTCCCGCTCGCCGCTCGCCGGGCGATGCGGGAGGAACCGCGCGACAGCGCGACGCACCTGCGCCTCGCGGCCGCCATCCCCGCTCTCGGCCAGATCGAGATCGGCGGACGTGCGTCGCGCGATGCGGGGAATGAGACGTTGAAGGTGGTGGCCTGGAACGTCGAGCGGCTGCGCCATGGTGACGCGATCGCCGCGACGCTGGCCGGCCAGGCTCCCGATGTGGTCCTGCTTTCGGAGGTGGACGAAGGCATGGCGCGTTCCGGCAACGGCCATCCGCTGCGCGACCTCGCGGATCGGCTTGGCCATGCCTTCGCCTATGGCGTCGAGTTTGTCGAACTCGATGCCGGCAATGAGATGGAGCGCTCCGTGGCTGGCGACATCGCCGACGCCGAAGGCTTTCATGGCAACGCCGTCACCAGCGCCGTGCCCTTGCTTCGCCCCTTTCTGGTGCGGCTTGACGCGGCCGGCGGCTGGTTTCTGCCGGAACGCGGCCAACCGCGCATTGGAGGGCGCATGGCGATCGGCGGCCAGGTGCAGCTCGGCTCGCGGCGGGTGACCGTGATTTCGGTGCATCTTGAAAACCGCACCGGACCGGCCGGCCGCCTGGTCCAAGCCCGTCATCTCCTCGACGCCATCGAGCGCTACGACCCCGACGCACCGGTTCTGATCGGCGGCGATTTCAACACGCTGACCGCCACTCACGAGGAGCGCCACGACGATCCTGATGCCTGGGCCGCGTTGATCTCGGCCGATCCGGACCGGCTGATCGATGTCGAAGCCTACGAGCCGCTGTTCGCGCTTTTTGCCGAACGCGGCTTCGACTGGAAAGACGCCAACAACCTCGACCTGGCAACCCAGCGCCGCGAAGCCGGCGACCCGGAACCGGTCGGACGCATCGACTGGTTCTTCACGCGTGGCCTTGTCGCCACCAGGCCCGCGGTTCTTCCGGCCGTCCGGCCGGACGGAAGCCCGAGTTCCGATCACGAGGCGCTTGCGGTGACCGTGCGCATCGCATGACGCGAACGACTGTCAGTCGCGTCAATTTCCAAGTGCCGTCTCAATGAGCCGCTTGGCGTCCGGGCTGGACCATTCGGCTGGGCCGTTCATATGCGCGATCAGGCAACCCTCGCCGTCGACCAGCAAGGTGACGGGAAGGCCGAGCGCCAGACCCCGCGTCTTGAGGTCGTTGAACAGCGCCATCGTCGAATCCCGGTAGTAGCCGAGGGTTTCGACGCCGATATCCCTGAGGAACTTCTTCGGCTTGGCATCGTCGCCGGCATCGACATTGACGGCGACGACCTGGAAGGCGTCGCTGCCCTCGTCCTTCTGCAGCGCATCGAGCGCCGGCATTTCGGCGCGGCAGGGCGCGCACCATGTCGCCCACAGATTGAGCAGCACCGTCTTTCCGGCGTGGTCGGCGAGCGTCATCGGCTTGCCGTCGGGGCCATTGAAGGCGAGGCTCTTCAGCGATTGCGGCGGGTCGGCCGGCAAAAGAGCAGCGACCTGGCCGGTAGCGGCCGCGGCGACCTTCTTGGCGCGGTCAGCCTTGGCGGCGCAGGCGACATCGTCCTTGCCGTCGCCGGCAGCGACTTGTGCCGGGGCATTGTTGCCAGAACCGCTCTCGCTGACATATACCGCGACCGCGCCCGCCAGCACGCCCGCCGCCAGGGCGGCGAGGATGAGGCGCGGGGCCGGGAAGAATCTATTGCCGTCTGCCATGTCTTAAAAACTGCTCCAGAGTACGGGTTATAGCGATGAGCGACAAGAAGGCCAGCAACCAGATGTGGGGTGGACGTTTTGCCTCGGGTCCGGCCGCGATCATGGAAGCGATCAACGCGTCGATCTCGTTCGACCGCAAACTCTATGCGCAGGACATCAGAGGTTCGATCGCCCATAGCGAGATGCTGGCGCAAACGGGCATTATTTCGGCGGCCGATCAAGAAAAAATCGCTCACGGGCTGAACACGATCCTGACAGAGATCGAAGCCGGCACATTCGAGTTCTCGACCCGGCTGGAAGACATTCACATGAATGTCGAGGCCCGCCTTGCCGAATTGATCGGCCCGGCCGCCGGCCGCCTGCACACCGCCCGCTCGCGCAACGACCAGGTGGCGGTCGACCTGCGGCTGTGGGTCAAGGACGAATGTTTCCGCGTCGCCGAGGCGCTCAAGGGGTTGATCGCGGCCTTTCTGGAGCGGGCCGAGGAGCATGCCGCAACGGTGATGCCGGGCTTTACCCACATGCAGGCAGCACAGCCGGTGACCTTCGGCCATCACTGCATGGCCTATGTCGAGATGTTCTCGCGCGACTTGTCGCGCGTCCGCGACGCCATCGAACGGATGGACGAAAGCCCGCTCGGTGCCGCAGCCCTTGCCGGCACCAGCTTTCCCATCGACCGGCACCAGACGGCCAAGGCTCTCGGCCTCCGCGAGCCGATGCGCAATTCCCTGGACAGTGTTTCTGACCGCGATTTCGCCCTCGAATTCCTGGCAATCGCGGCGATCTGCGCCACGCATCTGTCGCGGCTGGCCGAGGAGATAATCATCTGGTCGACGCCGCAATTCGGCTTCGTCAGGCTGTCGGACTCATTTTCCACCGGCTCCTCGATCATGCCGCAGAAGAAGAACCCCGACGCCGCCGAACTGGTGCGTGGCAAGACCGGCCGCGTGACAGGCCATCTCGTCGGCTTGCTGATCGTGATGAAGGGCATGCCGCTGACCTATGGCAAGGACATGCAGGAAGACAAGGAATCCGTGTTCGACGCCGCCGAGACGCTCGACCTGATGCTGGCGGCGATGACCGGCATGGTGCGCGACATGACGGTCAACACCGCCGCCATGAAAAGGGCGGCGGGCGCCGGCTATTCGACGGCCACCGATCTTGCCGACTGGCTGGTGCGCACGCTCGGCCTGCCGTTCCGCGAGGCGCATCACGTCACCGGCCGCGCCGTCGCGCTGGCCGAGGAGAAGAAGGTCAGGCTCGACAGGCTTTTGCTGGAGGATTTGCAGTCCATCCACCCCGGCATTACCGCGGACGTATTTTCAGTGCTTGCCGTGCAGAATTCGGTGAAGAGCCGCACCAGCTTCGGCGGCACCGCGCCGTCGGAGGTGAGGAAGCAGGTCCGCTATTGGAAAAAGCGGCTCGCCAAAGCTTGAGCCAGGGTGCAATGCGCCGAGAACTCGGCTAAAAGCGGCAGCACGCAAAAGTTTCGGACGGATGGATCGATGACCGGAAGCAGGATTTTGGTGACGCTGACGCTGCTGGCGGCCATGGTGACCGTTACGGCCTGCGGCAGGAAGACCGGTCTCGACACGCCCTATGAGGCTGCCGTGCAGGCGCGCAAGGACGCCGAAAAGGCCAAGCAGCCCCTCCCGCCCGAGCCGGAAAAACCGGTCGAGGACAAGAAGTTCATTCTCGACCCGCTGCTCTAAGG
>NZ_CAUM01000057.1 GCF_000350085.1 Mesorhizobium metallidurans STM 2683 | reverse complement strand
TGGAAGAAGGTATCGTTCCGGGCGGCGGCGTCGCGCTGCTGCGCGCGAGATCCGCGCTGGTCGGGCTGGCCGGCGCCAATGCCGATATGACGGCCGGCATTTCGATCGTGCTGCGGGCGCTCGAGGCGCCGATCCGCCAGATCGCCGAGAATTCCGGCGTCGAAGGCTCGATCGTTGTCGGCAAGCTTTCCGACAGCAAGGATCACAATCAGGGCTTTGACGCCCAGAACGAGATCTATGTCGACATGATCAAGGCCGGCATCGTCGACCCGGCAAAGGTGGTGCGGACCGCATTGCAGGACGCATGTTCGATCGCGGCCCTGCTGATTACTGCGGAAGCGATGATCAGCGACATCCCAGCCAAGGATGCCGCGCCTGCAGCCGGCGGCGGCATGGGCGGCTATTGACCATCGCCTAGACAGATCCGAAACGCCTGGCCAGCAGGGCCAGGCAACGACCCCAACATCAACCAGGAAGGAACTGTTCCGTGGCCACGCAAAGCAGCAAGCCATCTCTCGCGCGTCGATGGGAAGATTACCAGCCGGCTAAATCCACGCTTTTGTGGGCATGCGCGGCAACCGTCGTCGCCACGCTGATCATCGGTTTCAACTGGGGTGGCTGGGTGACCGGCGGCACCTCGCGCGCGCTGGCGGCGACTGCCGGCGATACGGCGCGCGGCGAGCTGGCCTCGGCGGTTTGCGTCGATCGCTTCAATACGGCGCCCGACGCGGCCGCCAAACTTGTCGAGTTCAAGGCCATAACCGACAGCTACCAGAAGTGGCAGTTCATCGAGAAAGGTGGCTGGGCGACCATGCCCGGAAAAACCTCGCCCGACAGGCTGGGTGCACAAAGCTGCGCGGTCGCTCTCGCCGCCTGACATCTTCGAGGTTTCCGAGAAAAGCGAACTTTTCACGAGATCCTGAAAAAAGCCGCCGGGCATCTTCCCCGGCGCGCGACCGCCGGCAAGGAGATCGATCCATGACTGCATTCGTCCCGAAGCCAAATGCTGTGGCGAAGACCAAAGTGACCGAGGAAAGCCGCTTCGATCGCATTCGCAGACTTGCCGATAAGCACAGGAAAGCTGATACCGGCACGATACGCCGCGACCCGCAAAAGACCGGCGACAAGCGGCCCATGTGACGCGCTGCCGCGTTACATCACGAAACCGGCGTTGCCCCACCCTCTCCGGTGCGCCGCGCTATGAATTCGTCGAGAGTGCCTGCTGTGGCGGCGGCCGAAGCCGGCGGCCGGAAGTCGGCCAGTGTGCGCTTCCAGACGCCGGTGGCGCGCTCGGTCGCCGTTTTTGACCCGGCCTGCGTCCAGTTGCCGAAATTCGACCAGTCGGCGACCAGCGGTTCGTAGAAGGCGGTGCGGTAACGCGCCATGGTGTGCCCGGCCGAGAAGAAATGCCCACCCGGCTGGACTTCGGCGATGGCCTCGAAACCGATCGCACTTTCGTCGCCAGGCGTCGAAGCGCAGAGTTCGGCAATGGTCTGCAACGCCTCGATATCCGTGATCAGCTTCTCGAAGGAGACGCTCAGGCCGCCTTCGAGCCAGCCGGCGGCATGGATGCAGACGGTGGCGCCGGCAAGCACCGAACCCCACAAAGCGAACTGCGTTTCGTGGGCCGCCTGCGCGTCCGAGATGTTGGCGGCGCTGCCGCCGCCGGACCGCCAAGGAAGGCCGGTGAAGCGGGCAAGCTGGCCGGCGCCGAGCGTTGCCTTGACATGTTCCGGCGTGCCGAAGGCCGGCGCGCCCGACTTCATGTCGACATTGGAGGAGAAGGAGCCGTAGACGACCGGCGCGCCCGGCCGCACGATCTGGGCTAGCGCCAGACCGGCCAGCGCCTCGGCGTGCTGCAATGTCAACGCGCCGGCGACGGTGATCGGCGCCATGGCGCCGGCCAGGCAGAAGGGCGTGATAACAGACACCTGCCCTGCCCGGGCGAAATCGATGATGCCTTGCGCCATCGGGATATCGAGCTGGCGCGGCGAGTTGGTGTTGATGACGGTATAGCAATGGGCGCCCGCGCGGAACTCGTCCTCCGACAGGCCGCGCGCCAGCCTGATCATGGCAAAACCGTCCTCGACCTGCGGCGTGCCGCGCGCGAAGATGAAGGGAAACTTGTCAGACAGCGTCAGCTGCGCGCGATTGACGGCATAGTGGCGGAAACGATTATCGATATCCTGCGGCTCGATGCAGGGGCAAAGCATATGCAGCACGTCGAAATGCTGAATGAGCTTGGTCAATTCCTCGAAAGCGGCGAATGTTCCCGGCCGCCGGCCGCGTTCAAGATCGGTCACATTGGGCGCGCCAGCTCCGGCCAGGAAAGTCATCGAGCCGAGTTCGAGCATCAAGTCGCGGCTACGGTCGCCCGCCAGCGCCCGGATCGATTTTGGCGCCGAGGCCAGCGCCGCGGCGACGATGTCGCGGCCGATGCACACCATCTGGCTTTCCTCGTCGACCAGTGCGCCGGCGCGGGCGAAGATGTCGCGCGCCTGCGGCAGCAGCACCTTGATGCCGAGTTCTTCCAGCACCCGCAACGCCGTGTCGTGGATGGCGGCGACCCGGTCGGCCGAAAAGACCGGCTGCGGCAGGAAGGGATTCTTCAGCGAGCGATAGTCCGGCCGCCGGCTGGATTCGCTGCCGGCCTCGCCGATGCGTCCGCGCCGGCGCTCGCGCCTGCTATCCCTTGCGGCATCATCGACCATGGCAGAACCTCCTCATTGCCGCATTGCCTTCCCCAGCGGATCGTAGGGAGAGGCCGCAATGACCTGTGCCGGCCGCTCGACGCCGACGATGTGCACAGACAAGGCGGTACCCTCCCCGGCGAAATCGCGGTCGACCAGTGCCAGCGCGAGGCTCTTGCCGACCGAATAGCCATAGCCGCCCGAGGTGACGAAGCCAATGCGACGGCCTTTGTGCCAGACCGGCTCGAAGCCGCTGGCATCGGCGTCGAGCGCATCCACCTCAAGCGTCACCAGGCACTGCGTGGTGGCGCTCTTGCGCTCTTTCAATGCAGCCTCGCGGCCGATGAAGCCGTCCTTGCCGAAGGCGATGAAACGGTCGAGGCCGGTCTGGCCCGGCGTATAGCCCTGGGTGAATTCGCGCGACCAGATGCCGAAGCTCTTTTCCAGCCTGAGCGCGTTGAGGGCGTAGAAGCCGATTTCGGCAAGGCCGAGATCCTCGCCGGCGGCGAGCAGCGTTTCGCGCAAGGTGGCATGCATGCTGGCCGGGCAGTTGATCTCGAAGCCGAGCTCGCCGGCAATCGACAGACGCGCGACACGCGCGCGCACCATGCCAATGTCGAATTCGCCGCAAGCCATAAAGGGCAAGGCCTCGGCCGAGACATCCTGATGCGTGGTGCGCGCGAGAACCGCCCGCGCCTTCGGTCCGGTGACGAGGAAGCCGGACATTGCGTCGGAGATGTCGGTAACGCTCGCGCCTTCCGCCGCATGCGCCTCGAACCAGCGCATGTGGAATTCCCTGAGATAGTAGGAGCCCATGATCCAGTAATCGCCGCCACCCCAGTTGAAGACGGTTAGATCGCCCTTCAGCCGGCTGTCATGGCCGAGCATCGGCGCGAGCTTCGCCTGCCCCGATTTCGGCAGCCTGCAGGCCAGCAGCCGGTCGAGCCAGGCCTCGGCGCCCGGACCCGAGACGGCATAGCGCGAAAAGGCCGATGTATCGACGAGGCCGGCCGCGCGCCGGACCTGCAGCACCTCGTCGCCGACGATATCGAAGGCGTTGGAGCGTTTCAGCGTGGTGTTTTCGCGAAAGCCCATGGGCGCGAAATAGACCGGGATTTCCAGCCCCCACGACGCCGTCCATTCGCATCCGGCCGCCGTCATGCCGTCATAGGCGCCGGGGCGCTTCAGCGGCCGGCCGGCTGGCAGACGCTCGTTGGGAAAGGTCATGACGAAGCGGCGCGCATAGAATTGCCGGGTCGTCTGCCGGAGATATTCTCGGTTGGCGGCAAAGGCGCCATAGCGGGCAATGTCCATGCCGAAGATGTCGGCCTGCGGTTCGCCATGGATCATCCACTCGGCCAGCGATTTGCCGACGCCGCCGCCCTGGCTGAAACCGGCCATGACCCCGCAGGCGACCCAGTAGTTGCTGACGCCGCGCACCGGCCCGACGATCGGGTTGCCGTCCGGCGTGAAGGTGAAGGCGCCGTTGACCCATTTGCGGATGCCCGCCGTTGCCAGGCAGGGAAAGCGCTCATAGGCCCTGGAAAGCTCCGGACTGATGCGCTCGATGTCTTCCGGGATCAGCTCGATGCCGTAATCCCACGGCGCGCCGTCCATGTTCCAGTGCTTCGGGTTCTGCTCATAAAGGCCGAGCAGGACGCCCTTGCGCTCCTGGCGGAGATAGGCAAAGCCGTCGAGATCGACGGCGAGGCCAAGCTCCTTGTCGAGCGCCGCGACCTCCGGAATGTCCTCGGTGACGAAATAGTGGTGCTCCATCGGCGTCACCGGCAGGTCGACGCCGACCATGCGGCCGAGCTGCTTTGCCCACAGACCGCCGGCGTTGACGACATGCTCCGCAACGATCGTGCCCTGCTCGGTGATGACGTCCCAGCCGCCGTCGGCGCGTGGCTTCAGGTCGAGGACGCGGTTGCGCAGGATGACATCGGCGCCGCGCTTTTTCGCCGCCCCGGCATAGGCGTGCGTCGTGCCGTAAGGGTCGAGATGGCCTTCGTTGGAATCGTAGAGGCCGCCCAGCACGTCGCTGACATCGACGATCGGGCAGATCGCCTTGATCTCCTCAGGGGTGACCAGCCGGGCGGTTTCGATGCCGACCGACTGGAACACGGCCCAGGCCGATTTCAGCCACTCCAAGCGGGCGGGATCGCTGGCCATGTTGACGCCGCCGGTCATGTGCAGGCCGGCATTCTGGCCGGATTCGGCCTCGATCTCGCGATAGAGCTTGATCGTATAGTCCTGCAGCGCCGCGACATTGGGATCGGCGTTGAGCGCATGGAACCCGGCCGCCGCGTGCCAGGTGGAGCCGGCCGTCAGTTCGGCACGCTCGATCAGCGCGACGTCTGTCCAGCCGAAGCGCGCCAGATGGTAGAGCACCGAGGCGCCAACCACACCACCCCCGATGACGACTGCACGATAGTGCGACTTCACGGCTTCCTCCGGGCTGTTTGACCCAGGTACCATATACGCACTGTACATATGTGTCTAGAGTATGGACATAGATGTCCAGTCGGCTTGCGTGTCGTTACCCGTCATGCCAATTGTGGGTGCATGATCATGATCGCTCCACAGGACGAGCCGGCGCCCGGCAACATCAAGGTGACGCGCTGGGACTGGATCAATCTTGCGCTGCAGACGCTGATTTCCGATGGCGTCGAAAGCGTGCGCGTGCTGTCGCTCGGCCAGAAGCTCGGCGTGTCGCGATCGAGCTTCTACTGGTATTTCCAGAGCCGCCAGGATCTGCTCGACCAGTTGCTCGCCCATTGGCACGAAACCAACACCAAGGCGATCGTCGAACGCGCGAGACGACCGGCCACAAGCATCATCATGGGCGTCTTGAACGTGTTCGAATGCTGGGCCGACGAGCGGCTGTTCGATCCCCGGCTCGACTTCGCCGTCCGTGAATGGGCGCGGCGTTCCGACGATGTGCGCCGGGCGATCGACCAGGCCGACGACGACCGGCTGAGCGCCATCCGCGACATGTATCGCCGGCACGGCTATGACGAGGAAGACGCCTTCATCCGCGCCCGGGTGCTCTACTACATGCAGATCGGCTATTATGTGCTCGACCTCAAGGAGCCGGTCGAGGCACGGGTCAGCCATCTCGCGGCCTATCTGCGCAGCTTCACCGGCCAGGAGCCTGACGAGGCCGACGTGGCGCATTTCATGCGCTTTATGGCGGCGCGGTGACATCGGAGGCTTGCGCGCTTGCAACAAGCGCGCCCTTTTCGATCAACAGACCTCCCGCATGAGCCTCCCTTACCCTTGTGAGCAACGCCGAAATGGACGCATAGTCTTTGGCAATGCACCGCCCTGAAATTGCCCGCTCGCGGTTCTCAGGTCGCGGTGGGGGATTTCGGGAATGGCCAGTCCTTTGAAGCCACGCAAGAGAAGAGGCCCGATCGCCGCAAGGCTGCTCGCGGTCGATGCGTGGCTCGATTCCTCGCTCTACGAGATCGGCTTCAAGGCGCGCCAGTTCTGGGAAGCGGCCACAATTTTTTTCCGGCGTTTTCGCGTCACCGGCTGGCGCCGCTGCATTATCGAATTCTTGAGCGAAGGTTTCACGCTCGGCGCCGGCGGCATCGTCGTCATGCTGGCGCTCGCCATGCCGGCTTTCCAGGAAACGGCCGGCGACTGGCGCGCCCAGGGCGACTTTGCCGTCACCTTCCTCGACCGCTACGGCAACGAGATCGGCCAGCGCGGCATGATCCAGCGCGATTCGGTGCCGGTCGACGAGATGCCCGACCAGGTCATCAAGGCGGTGCTGGCCACCGAGGACCGGCGTTTCTTCGATCATCACGGCATCGATGTGCTCGGCCTTTCCAGGGCGATATTCGAGAATGTGCGGGCCAACTCCGTCGTCCAGGGCGGATCGAGCATCACCCAGCAGCTCGCCAAGAACCTGTTCCTGACCAATGAACGGACGCTGGAGCGCAAGATCAAGGAAGCCTTCCTGTCGCTGTGGCTCGAAGCCAATCTGTCGAAGAAGGAGATCCTCCAGCTCTATCTCGACCGCGCCTATATGGGCGGCGGCACCTTCGGCATCGAGGCGGCCGCCGATTTCTATTTCGGCAAGAGCGTCAAGGACCTGAACCTCGCCGAGGCGGCGATGCTGGCCGGCCTGTTCAAGGCGCCGACCAAATACGCG
Organism: Mesorhizobium metallidurans STM 2683; assembly: GCF_000350085.1. Classification (GTDB taxonomy): domain Bacteria; phylum Pseudomonadota; class Alphaproteobacteria; order Rhizobiales; family Rhizobiaceae; genus Mesorhizobium; species Mesorhizobium metallidurans. Next base: position 28,280 of record NZ_CAUM01000057.1, on the reverse strand, counting down.
CCGCATATCAACCTGCCGGCGGCCCGCGCGCGGGCCAATGTGGTGCTGTCCAACCTGGTCGATGCCGGCTTCATGACCGAGGGCCAGGTGCTGCAGGCGAGGCTCAATCCGGCCGAAATCGTCGACCGCGGCGCGCAGAAGAGCCCGGACTATTACCTCGACTGGGCCTTCGACGAGATCAAGAGGATCGCAGCCAAGTCCGGCCAGCATTCGCTGGTCGCGCACACCACTTTCGACCCCAACATCCAGAAGGCGGCGGAAGAATCGATGGAGTTCCATCTCCGTCAGTTCGGCAAGGAGTATAACGTCACCGAAGGCGCCATGGTCGTCATCGAGACCAATGGCGCGGTCAGGGCGATCGTCGGCGGGCGCGACTATGGCGCCAGCCAGTTCAACCGCGCCACCAAGGCGCTGCGCCAGACCGGCTCGTCGTTCAAACCCTATGTCTACGCGACGGCCATGGAACACGGCTTCACGCCGAACTCAGTCGTTTCCGGCGGGCCGATCTCCTGGGGTGGCTGGTCGCCTCGCAATTACAACGGCGGATCGGCCGGCAACGTCACGCTGATCACCGCGATCGCCAAATCGATCAACACCGTGCCGGTGCGGCTGGCCAAGGACTATCTCGGCATCAAGCCGATCAAGGCGATGGCGGAGGCGATGGGCGTCGAATCGCCGCTCGAATCGCACAAGACCATGGTGCTCGGCACATCGGGCATGACCGTGATGGACCAGGCGACAGGCTACAGCGTGTTCGCGCAGAACGGCTTTGCCGGCACCCGGCACGGCATTTCGCAGCTCGTAACCCGTACCGGCGAAGTGGTCTACGACTTCGCCAAGGACGCGCCGCCGCCGCACCGTGTGCTGTCGGAACAGGCGCTCAAATACATGAACACGATGCTGGCGGCGGTGCCGGTGATGGGCACGGCGCGGCGCGCGGCCCTTCCCAACATCGTTTCCGCCGGCAAGACCGGCACCACCCAGTCCTATCGCGATGCCTGGTATGTGGGCTTCACCGGCAACTACACCGCCGCCGTCTGGCTCGGCAATGACGACTTCACCCCGACCAGGAACATGACCGGCGGCACGCTGCCGGCCATGGTGTGGCAACGCCTGATGATCTACGCGCACCAGAACATCGACCTCAAGCCGATTCCCGGTCTCGACAAGCCCTTCGTCGACGAAGAGGTCGCGGCCAAGGCCGAGGAGGCGGAGAAGAAAAATGCCGAGAAGGCAGCGGCTGACGCCGCCGCCGAGCGGCCGCCAGTGCTGTCCAGCCAGACCACGCAGGCGCTGCGGGACATGACCAGGCTGTTCCAGTCGGCGCCTGTCCTCCAGCCCCCCGCGGCGCCGGAGACCCTGTCGGCGCTTTGATTGGCGCGAGCTCAGCGCCGGGCCAGCGGAGCGGCAATCCGGCGGCCACGCTTGCCATGGCCCCCTGCCCCGCGATATCCCGAGCGGCGCTTCTGCTTTCTCACCCGCGGCTCTTCATGCTCAAGAACGCCTTGCTCACGCTGCTTTCGCTTGCCATAGCCATCGGCGGCGGTGGCGGCAGCGTCTGGTATGCCCTGAAGACGCAGGACGGTGTCGGGGCGATCAGGATCGGCCAATGGACGGCGTTCCCCGACATCGGCACGCCGGCGGCGGACCCCTATTCGAAGGCCCGCGTGGCGCGCGAAGGCGTGCTCGCGCTCGGGCGGGCAGAGGGGTTGTCCTTCATCGCCGAGCGCGACTCCGGCGGCGAACAGCTCTTGCGCCAATGCACCTACACGATCGAAGGCGGATTTCCCACGGCGCGGTTCTGGACCCTCTATGCCGCCGATCAGTCGCTCGGCGTCGTTCAGACCGGCAGGGCAAGGCTCGCGGCGCTTCAGTCCTACCAGGTCCTGCGCCAGCCCGACAATTCGGTGATCATTTCCGTCGGCAGCCGCCCGGCGCCGGGCAATTGGCTGCTGACCGAGGGCGCTGGCCGGATGTATTTCGTGCTGACATTCTACGACACGCCGATCGCCAGCAGCACGGGTCTGTCCGATGTCACGCTGCCGCGGATCCTGAGGGTCGGCTGCAATGCGTAAGCTGTTGCACGCCATCCTGCTCGGCCTGCTCGGTGCCGGCATCGTGCATATCATCGTGCTGCTGCTTGTTCCGGAATTTTCCGAACGCGATGCCTGGTCGCGTCTGGCCATGGCCTCGGACCTCTACAAGATGACCAGGCTGGACGCGGAGGCCGGCGGCGCTCCGGTGGTGAAATCGGTCGATCCGCTGTTTTACGCGGCCGCCTGCCGGTTCGATCTGGCCGACGGCATGGTAAGGGTCAAGGCGCCGGGGAACGTGCCGTTCTGGTCCGTATCCGTCTATAACCGCAGCGGCCACAATGTCTATTCCTTCAACGATCGCAGCACGACGGGGCTGCTCGACAGCGTGGTGCTGACGCCCGCACAGATGATCGAGGTACGCAAGGATCTTCCCGAGGAATTGCAAGGGGCGATCTTCGTCGAAGCGCCCATCGACGAAGGCATATTCGTCATCCGCGCCTTTGTGCCCGACGATAGCTGGAAGCCAACCGTGTCGCGGTTTCTCGATCGGGGTTCCTGCGAGCTGCAGGATTTCTAAGCTGATCCCGAAACTCAGTGGTGCGGAACAGGCAGCGTTCCCGACGAGCTGGGCGTCGTCCCGGACGAGCCTGGCTTGTCCGGACCGGCGCCCGGCCGCGCCTCGCCCGTCAGCGACTGCTGTTCATAGCGGACGCCGGGAAAGATGATCACCGCCGCCGGTGTTCCGGTGTTTCGATTTGCTCGATTGGTTGCCGCCGTTCGCGGCACGAAAGACAATACCATGCCCATGGTTCGTGCATTCCTCTCGGTTGCCCCGGAGCATAACGCAACGCCTCCAATTCTGATTAAGGATGGCAGTAGGTTAACGCAACGCTAACGGATCGTCGCTAACTTGATCTTTGTTCTAAGGTCAGGAGATCCTGACCCGTGGCAATCGCTAAACCGACACAGTCCCGGTTGAGCGTGGTCCAGATTGTGTCGAGTGTCGGGCGTATCCTCCGTGTCATCTTCGGATTTCAGGCAAATCGCTATACGGGCTGAATCGGGAAAGGCCGAAAGGCTGTTCCGTGCGGCGGTATCGGCATTCTGCTCACTCACCCGTCCCTCGCGCCGGGAGATTGCGCAACTTGAAGATCTGACGCTTCCGCTTTTCGACAATGTGTCGGTCGAGTCGCGCCGCTATGTCGCCGCAGCGCTTTCCGAATGCGAATATGCGCCTGCCGCGCTGGTCAGGCGGCTTTGCGAGGAACCGGTCGATATCGCCGCGCCGCTGCTTATCCGCTCGCGCGCCGTCAGCGACGTCGACCTCATCGCGCTCATCGGGCGTCACGGGCTGCCGCATGCGCGCGCCATTGCGCGGCGTAGGGATTTGAACCCGACCATTGCCCAGCTGATCAGGGCGCTCGAAAAGCCGACGCTGGTTCGCTTGCGGCAGCCCGACGCGGTCGCTGATGCGCCCGAGAGCGCCGAAATCGCTCCTGCCGTCCCTGACAGAAAGCCGCTACCCGGCGCCAGCGCCGAAAATGCACGACGCCGGCTGCGGTCGATGATGCGCGCCGAGGCGGAGAGCGGCGGGGCGGCGGTCAATCCGTTCGTCGGCGCGCAAACCTATGTCAAACTGCGTGAGACGGCGCTGACCGGCAACGCGGCATTCTTCCAGACCGCGCTCGCCGACGCGCTCGACATCGACTTTTCAACGGCGCGGTCGCTCACCGCAAGCCAGAACTATACGTCGCTGCTGGCCGCCTTGCGCGCGCTAGACCTCAGCGAGGACAAGGCGTTCCTGATCGCGGTCGCCGTCTATCCCACCGCGTTTCCGCATCCACAGGCGATCCGCATCTTCCTCGACCGTTACCGCCTGCTGCATCGCGACACGGCACTGGACAAGGTCCGCAACTGGAAAGCCGAGACATTATCGCGCGCGGTTGGCGGCATCGTGCGCGCCGCCGCGAATGCCGATATGCGCGTGGCGCAAGGCAGCGACAATGGTTCCGCGGTCGCCAGCCTCAAGGCATCTTGACGGCAATGAGATCCTCGACCGGAACGGCGCCGGCCTCGATCTCCACCACCCAGATATCGGGATCGAATTTTTTCTCCCTCTCCAGCCTTGCGTCGAGCGCGGCGGCATCCTCGCCAGCGCCGAGCAGGCTGAAGAAACGTTCATCGGGCTTGGCCGAATCGTAGCTCGTCTGCGGCGCCGGTCCGAACAAGGCAAGCTCGCCCAGCCTGCCCCGCGCCAGCACAAAGACAGCGCCGGCCTCGGTCGCGCCGCGCTTGACCACGGCGGCAAAGCCGCCGGCGCCGAAAACCCGGCGCAGAAGGGCCGACACCCACAGATCGGTGGTTACGCGCATGGCAGGGTCCTGAACATGCGACGGTACTTACAGCATCGGCAAGCGCATGGAACCCGAAAATCGGAATGGATCCTGGCCGCGAAACAGGTCAGTTGGTGAGGCCGATTTCGCGCATCTTGACGTAGACGACCTCGTCCGGTTCACCGGTTTCCGGCAGTCCGAACAGCGACTGGAATTCCTTGATCGCGGCCTTGGTGCGGGCGCCGACCACACCATCGAGCTGCATGTCGTCATTGCCGAATGCTTTCAGCCCGGCCTGGATCTTGATGATGCGGGCATCGGGCGCCGGCGCTGCCGCACTTGCCGGCACCGATGCCGGAATGGGGATAGCGGCCGTCTGGTCCGGGCGAGGCGCCGGATGCGGCACGGTCGAGGCGGTTGGCGTGGCGCCCAACTGATCGAGCAACACGCTGTCGATATCGCCGGAAGCGTTGAGCCCGACCTTCTGCTGATAGGCCTGGATGGCCTTGCGCGTGTTGGGGCCGGTAATGCCATCCACGGTACCGGAATAGAAGTCGAGGTCCTTCAATATGCCCTGGACCTGTTCGACGACCGGATCGCTCTTGACCGGGTCTGGGCCAGGCCGCACGATGTTGATGGTCGTTTCGGGCTCGTCGGTGTCGGTGCGAGGAAAGGCCTCGATGCTCCTGGTGGCGAAAAACGCGCCGGCATGCGGAAAGGGCTGATACCACAGGGCATTCGCCGAGACATAGAGCAGCGTCACCAGAAAGGCGGTTGAGCCGCCGACCAGAACCGGATTGCGCGAAATCATGCTGCCAACCGCGACCGCGCCGCCCTGAAGGGCGTTGCCGCGGCGCCTGACCGCCTTAGGCTGTTTTGCGGAGCGAGCCATTCCTGTCCCCTTCCCCTTTCGTCCTGGCCGCAGGCATCGGCAACACGCCGGGCTTGTCGGTCGAACGTCCCCTCGGTCCCTTCACTGGCAGGCTGATCGTGACCGTGGTGCCCTCACCCGGCATGCTCTCGATCGACATGGTGCCGTCGTGCAGCGCCACAAGGCCCTTGACCAGCGACAGGCCGAGGCCGGTTCCCTCGAAGCGGCGCGTGTAGTCGTTCTGGATCTGCATGAACGGCTTGCCGAGATTTTCGAAATCTTCCTCGGCAATGCCAATGCCGGTGTCCCTGACCCAAAAATGCAGTCGCGAGCCGATCCGCTTGGCGCCGACCACGACATCGCCGCCATCGGGCGTGAACTTGACGGCGTTGGAGACGAGGTTGATGAGGATCTGCTGCACGGCGCGACGATCGGCATTTATCTCGCCCGCATCCGGCGCGATCTGCGTTTGCAGGTCGATGTTCTTTGCCTCGGCCTGCAAGCGCATCATCGACTGGCACATTTCGACCGCTTCGACGAAACGGAAGGGTTCCGGCTCGGTCGCATAGGCGCCGGACTCGATCCTTGAAACGTCGAGTATCGAGGTGACGACGGCAAGCAAATGCTGGCCGGACTCCCTGACCAGGCCGACATATTCCTTCTGGCGGGGATCCTTGAAGCCGCCGAACATTTCGTGCAGCAGCATGTCGGAAAAACCGATGATGGCATTGAGCGGCGTGCGAAGCTCGTGGCTGACGACCGCCAGGAACCGCCCCTTCGCCACTTCGGCGGAAGCCGCCGCCTCGTTCGCGGCGGCAAGGTCTTGGCGCAATCGGGCTACTTCGCCGTTCTCGCGCAGGACGAGCGTGAAGACATCCTGCTGTTTTTCCAACCGCGCCAGCTCAAGGGAAAACGGCCGGTAATTGTCCGCCGTCGCGCCACCGCCGTCCTGCGGCAGCCGGACGCGAAGATCGAGCCGGCGCACCAACGCGCCATCGCGCATGTCAGCCAGCGCGCTGAGGTATGCCACACGATCAGAGAGATGAATCCGGTCGAACAGGCCGGTGCCGAACAGCAGTTCCGGTTGCAGCTTCAGGAGCGTGCGCGCCTTGGCCGACGCATCCTGAACCTCGCCATGCCTGCCGACCCGCAACACAACGGCGTCGATGATGTTCTCGAGCCGATCGTCGGCAGCCGGGTCAAGCCGCGCGCCGGCCGGATTGCCAAGTGCCGCGAGGCGAGGAACAAGCGTGAACGCCCAGGCCAGCGGCAGCAGCCAGTGCCAGGCGGCAATCTCCGTCGGGCTGAGCGGCAAGACAGAACCGGCAAAATATTGCAGAAGGACAGCTGCGAGCGCGGCTACGCACCCCCACAGCGCCGCGCGCCGCGAGCCGCCGATCCACCAGGCCTCGAACGGCAGTGCCAGGGAAAGCAGAGCGACCGGCGAGGCCAGGCCTCCCGCCGCGGCAATGACACCGGCCACAGCCAGACCACCCATCGCCAGGGCGGCCCGTCCGGCAAGCGCCATCTTGCCCGTCGCCGCCACCAGCAAAGCCGCAAACCAGCAAAGGCCGAAACTGGCGAAGATTGCAGCCACGGTGACTGCCGCGCCCATGCCTGAGGTGACCAGCGTGACCGCGGCGCCCGCGGCAAAGAACGGAGCGGCCAGCATGACGCCGATGAAGCGGCGCTGGCGCAGGCGATCGTTCTGCTCAAGGATGGATGGATGAACCATACGCTCGCAACCGGCCGCCATCGCGCCGGGCAACTCAACGTATCTGGCCCCGATCGAACTCAACGCACTTGCACCCGGTCGTGAAACTGTCCTGCTTCGCAGGTCGCTCTTATTGATCTGAAACTCGCATCCAGCGTTTAAGGAATGGATAAGGCGGGGCCGACCAATGCCCGGCATGTGACAAATATTGGGAGGCCGGCGGCGGAAAGCCGGGGCAATTGCAGCCATAGTAAACGGAGGGTTATCCAGGCGGGCTGCGATTGCGCGCCGGACAATCGGCGACAGCGCATCGCCATCTTGCAGAAAATACTAGAAAAACAGATAGTTATATGGTTACTTTCCACTTAAGGAAATCGACCGGATTTGAAGCAAATCCATCGCAAAACGCTTCGTTTCGAATTTGCCTAAAATTTGAGGAAAATTTTCGCTGACCAGGCAAGCCGTCCTTTGCGCGCATGTGCCACGATCATGCCCATAAAAGAGGTCATGCCGCACGAAGGCATGATCCGGAGTCACGGATGAGGGCAGGCATATGAGCTTTCTGATAAGAATGGCTTTCTGGTTTTCGCTGGTGCTTCTGGCGTTGCCGTTGAGTGTCGGAACCGACGAGGCTGGTCGCCAAAGCGTCGGTCCTCTCCAGGCTCTGTTTGCGGCGCGCGAAGCGGTCGGCGACATTGCCGGCATATGCGAACGCAAGCCCGACGTCTGCGAAACCGGCAAATCGGCGATGCATACGATCACTGCCCGCGCCAAGGAGACCGCCAAGATCGCGGCCGCCATGCTGGACGACAAGCAGGCCGACGACGGGCAGACAGCCAAGCCCGACACCACGGTCGCGACCGGCAGCGTGGCCAAGACTATCGTGCTGCCAGCGACAGTCGAGATACCGGCAGAGCTATCGACGACCAATTGAGACGGTTTGCGCCATTTTGGCGACACCGCAGGCGCGTCAGACCTCTCGACGTCCGCGGTTTTTTTCCTCTTTTTCCGTGACGCGGCAGCGCCGGGTGACTATATCCGGGGTGATGACCACAACGATCCAGACGATACGCGACGACTTTACCCTGCTCGACGAGTGGGAAGACCGCTATCGCTATGTGATCGAACTGGGTGAAGCGCTGCCGCCGTTTGCCGACGCCGACCGCAACCCTGCCAACAAGGTGCCCGGCTGCGTCAGCCAGGTGTGGTTGACCACCGAACAAGGACCGGGCGCCGACCCGGTCATCACCTTCAAGGGCGATTCGGACGCCCATATCGTGCGCGGCCTCGTCGCCATCATGCTGACGCTGTTTTCGGAGCGACCCGCCAGCGAGATCCAGAACACCGACGCCGAAGCCACTTTGAAGGCGCTCGGCCTTGACGAACACCTGTCGCCGCAGCGCGCCAATGGTCTTCGTTCGATGGTCAAGCGCATCAAGCGCGACGCCGAGGCTGCCTTGAAGCAGACCGCTTAATCCCTCCAAAGCAAAACGGCGCCCTTCGGGCGCCGTCACTTGTCGTATCCAGGCTGCGATGCGAGCTTGCTTCAGCGCCCCTTGCGCTTGCGACCGAGACCCATCTTCTTGGCAAGCTGGGAGCGGGCAGCAGCATAGTTTGGAGCAACCATCGGATAGCTTGCGTCCAGACCCCACTTTTCGCGATATTCGTCCGGCGTCAGACCGTAATGGGTCATCAAATGACGCTTCAGCGATTTGAACTTCTTGCCGTCCTCAAGACAGACGATGTAGTCGTCATGGACGGAGCGTTTCGGGTTTACAGCCGGCTTCTGCTTGTCGGCAGGAGGCTGTTCGCTGGCACCGCCCACGCGCCCGAGAGCTGCGTGGACATCAGCGATAAGGTTCGGCAGTTCGCCGACCGGCACCGGATTGTTGCTGACATAGGCGGCCACCACATCGGCCGTCAATTCGATCAGCGCATCACTGTTTCTGGAAGGTGTTTCGACAATATCCATGATCTTCACGGCCCCAACGAGAGTTGTTTCTGTCTGCGCCCTTTTTTGAAAGGTCGGGCATCGCGCGAACTTTTTGCAGGAAAGAGCCTCTACGATTCGCGTCGCGGCATCTTAATGGGCCTGTAGATCAAGTAAGTCAATTCGCTTCTTGTGCTATATTCGTCGATGTTAGTCAAATATTCCGCGATCAGCTTCAATCTTTCGTGCGCTGTGTAATTTTGGGATATTTGTCTGGTCAGACCAGCAACCGTTGACGCAACGTCAAGCCGCCTTTACATCCGTGATGTCCAGCAAAGAGATGTCAATGCTTGGCTATGCTTGACCATGGTGCATGGCTATCTGGTTGTTTCGAAAATCAACAAAACCACAGGTTGCGATGTGCTTGCGCTGCACATCAAAGCGCGTCGATTCATGCGACGCGCTTTAGGTTCCTGTTTTATGCATGCGTTGTCCCAAAACCGCTGCGCACTTTTGGGCGACATGCATTGGAGCCCGGCACAACAATGCATCCCGACCCTTGAACCCGCGCCGATCGGCGTGTTCATTCGCCATTCAAGTAACTTCCACAGCGAGACGCAATGACCAGAACCCCAGCATTTCCGACCGTCAGCCCGCCACAGCCAGAGAAGCGGCCGGTCTTCGACGTCCATCATGGAGTGACCCGGACGGACGACTATGCCTGGCTGAGAGCCGATAATTGGCAAGAGATGTTCAGGGATCCATCCCTGCTCGACAGCCACATCCGCGCTCAACTCGAAGCTGAGAATGCCTACCAGGCGGCGCTGATGGCTGACACAACTCCGCTGCAGAAGCAGCTTTTCGGAGAAATGAAGGGCCGCATCAAGGAAGACGATTCGTCCGCGCCGATGAAGGATGGGCCTTATGCTTACGGCTCGTCCTTCAAGCTTGGCGGCGAGCAGCCGCGCTATTTCCGCATGCCGCGCGATGGCGGCAACGAGCAGATCCTGCTCGATGGCGATGCGGAGGCCGAGGGCAAGGCTTATTTCCGCCTCGGCGGCGTCGATCATTCGGCCGATCATCAGAAGCTTTTGTGGGCGTTCGACGACAAGGGCTCCGAATTCTTCACGCTTCGCGTGCGCGACCTCGCCAGCGGCAACGAGCTGGCCGACCAGATTGCGGATACGGGCGGCGGCGGGGTGTGGGATGCCAGCGATGACGGATTTTTCTATACCCGCCTCGATTCCAACCATCGCCCTTCCAAAGTGCTGTTCCACGCCCTTGGCGACAGGCCTGAAAACGACCGGCTGATCTATGAGGAAACCGACCCCGGCTTCTTTATGAATGTCGGCGGCACCCGCTCCAACGAGTGGATCATGATCGGCATCAACGATCACGAGACCTCGGAATACCGCATCATGCGCGCCGACGGGCCGCTGACCGAACCGAAACTGGTTTGCCCGCGCGAGACCGGCCTGCAATACGACATCGAGGAAGGCGGCGACATCTTCTTCATTCTGACCAATGCCGACGGCGCCAAGGACTTCAAGATCATGACGACGCCGACCAGCGATCCGGTGCGCGCCAATTGGCAGGAACTGGTGCCGCACGAAGCGGGCCGGCTTATCCTGTCGGTGATCGGCTTCAGGGATCATATGGTCAGGCTCGAACGTAAGGAGGGCCTGCCGCGCATCGTTGTGCGCGACCGCAAGAGCGGCGAGGAACACCTCATCTCGCTCGACGAGGAAGCCTTCTCGCTCGGCCTATCGGGTTCCTACGAATACGATACCGAGATCATGCGTTTTTCCTATTCGTCGATGACGACGCCGGCGCAGGTCTTCGACTACAATATGCGCACCCGCGAGCGCGTGCTGCTGAAGACCCAGGAAGTCCCGTCCGGACACGACCCGGAACACTATGTGACGCGGCGGCTGATGGCGCCCGCCAGCGACGGCGAGCTGGTGCCGATCTCGCTCATCCATCACAGCGACACGCCGCTCGACGGATCGGCACCTTGCCTGCTCTATGGCTATGGTTCCTACGGCATCACGATGCCGGCCTCGTTCAACACCAACTGCCTTTCGCTGGTCGACCGCGGCTTTGTCTACGCGATCGCCCATGTCCGCGGCGGCAAGGACAAGGGCTACGGCTGGTACGACGACGGCAAGCGGGCGCACAAGATGAATACGTTCACGGATTTCATCGCCGTCGCGCATCATCTCGTCGCCGAGCGCTACACGGCGCACGACCGCATCGTCGCGCAAGGCGGCTCGGCCGGCGGCATGCTGATGGGCGCGATCGCCAACATGGCGCCGGAATGCTTCGGCGGCATCGTCGCCGAGGTTCCGTTCGTCGACGTGCTCACCACCATGCTCGACGCAACCTTGCCGCTGACGCCGCCGGAATGGCCGGAATGGGGCAATCCGATCGCTTCGCAAGAGGATTACCGCACGATCGCCGCCTACTCGCCCTACGACAATGTCGGCGCGCTCGACTATCCGCCGATCCTGGCGCTGGCCGGCCTCACCGATCCGCGCGTCACCTATTGGGAGCCGGCCAAATGGGTGGCGCGGCTGCGCGAGCGCAAGAGCGGCGACAATCCGGTGCTGTTCAAGATCAACATGGATTCGGGCCATGCCGGCGCATCCGGCCGGTTTTCCCGGCTGGAGGAGATCGCCTATACCTATGCCTTCGCGCTGAAGGTGGCGGGGAAGGCAGACCTTGCTGGAGGCGAACTTTTGAGCTGATTTTCCGCTCGCAATTGCAACGGCCGCGCGCTACCCAGTGCGCGGCTCACAGCCGCAACTGCCAATCACCCGGTCACGCCAAGGTTCCATCATGTTGCTGGTCGACGTCTATCTCGACAAATCGCCCATCCAGGGCATCGGCGTTTTCGCCAAGAACCACATCCCTCGCGGCACGCTGGTCTGGAAGCTCGATCCCAGATACGACCGCCGCATCGAGGTCGAGACCTATGAGCGTGAAACCGGGCCGGTCAAAGCCTATCTCGACCGCTACGCCTACCCCGATCGCCGCGACCCGAACTACATCGTCTTCGAAGCCGACGATGCACGCTACATGAACCACGACGACGACCCGAATTGCGATGTCTCCTCGCCGGAGGAGGCATATGCGTTGCGCGACATCGCGGCCGGCGAGGAAATGACCTGCGACTACAATCATTTCTTCGAAACCGGCTTCGATTTCCTGGGCGATCGCCACCCGTAATCGAAAATTAGCTCGAAGGCTTGCGCGCGGGATAGCCGTTGGGGTGCGGCGGGACGGCCTTCAGGTAGGCTGCGATGGCCGCGCGGTCGTCCGGTGTCAACGCGGCCATGTTTTTCTGCACGTCGACCATGGCGCCGCCGACGGAATCGAAATCCGGCGTGAAGCCGGTTTCGAGATAGTTGGCGATGTCGGCCTGCGACCACTCGCCGATGCCGCCTTCGCCCGAGGTAATGTTCGGCACGATGCCCTTGCCTTCGGCGGCAGTGGCTCCGGCCAGCCATTCGCTCTTCGTGGTGCCGCCGGTAAAGTCCCGTGGCGTGTGGCATTCGCCGCAGTGGCCGGATCCTTCGACGAGATAGCGGCCGGCCAACACCGGCTCCGGCGTGCCGTCGGCGAAAGCAATCACCGGCTGATCGCTCAGATAGAGCCGTTTCCACAGCCCGATGCCGCGACGGATGTTGAACGGGAAGCCCAGCGAATTTGTGGGCGCCTTGCCGGCCACCGCCGGAAGCGTCTTAAGGAAGGCGTAGAGATCGGCAATGTCGGCCGGCTTCATGCGGGCATAGGATGCATAGGGAAACGCCGGATAGAAATGCTCGCCGCTTGGCGACACACCCTTCAACATGGCATTGGCGAGATCTTCGACCGACCATGCGCCAATGCCGTCCTTGGCATCCTGCGAAATGTTCGGCGGCACGAAGGTGCCGAACGGCGTCTTGAGTTCGAGGCCGCCGACCAGCTGAAGGCGGGCATCGCCCTGCGAACCCGGCTTGGAATGGCATGACGTGCAGCCGCCGGCATAAAAAATGCGCTTGCCCCTGGCGGCGTCCCCGGGGCCGAGCTTGGCCAGCGTTTCGGCATCGAGCCTGACCGGGGCCGACAGGAACCACCCGGCAACCGCGCCGACGCCGCCAAGAACGAGGACGGCGCCGACGAGTTTCTTCAGCAAGGGCATTGCCTGCGATCAGCCCTTTTTGATCCGGTAGCTCTGATGACAAGTGCCGCAATCGCCACCGATGGTGTTGAATTGTGCCTTCAACGCATCGACGTCCGCGGGGGCGGCAGCGGCGGCAGCCTTGACGTCGGCGAGATACTTCTGTTCGGCCGCCTTGAAGCCGGCCATGTCTTCCCAGATCTTGGGGGCAGCCGTGGTGTCGCCAGTGTCGCTGCCCGCCGGGAAAAGAGTTTCGACGTCGGTATCGAATTTCTCGGCATTGGCCTGAAGCGCCTGCAACTGCGTCAGCACCGCCGCGGCATCGTAAGGCTCCTCGCCCTTGACCACTTTCAACAATCCGCCAGCGATCTTTCCGCGTTCCTTCATCAAAGCCTGCCGATCCAGTATCGGATCGGCAAAGGCCGCCGAGCCGGCCAGGGCGAGCATAGAGATGGCGATAACAAGCTTTCTCATTCAATGGCTCCATGTTGAGGCACTCAGGACAAAACGATAACGGCAAGGATGGCTTAAAAATTCCGGAACCTCGCCTCACGCTTGTGTGAATCTTGCTATCTTGGGCCGAAAAAAGAAAAGCCCCGGCGGGGCTTTTCTGAAGATCAAATCAGGCCTTTTCGTAGAGTTCGAGGACATGGTCCCAGTTGATGAGACTGTCGACGAAGGCTTCGAGATATTTCGGCCGGGCGTTGCGATAGTCGATGTAGTAGGAATGCTCCCAGACATCGACGCCAAGGATTGGCGTCGCACCGTGGACGAGCGGGTTCTCGCCATTCGGCGTCTTGGAGATCGCCAGCTTGCCGTCCTTGACCGAAACCCAGGCCCAGCCCGAACCGAACTGGGTGGTGCCGGCGGCGATGAAATCCGCCTTGAACTTGTCGTAGCCGCCGAGGTCGCTATCGACGGCCTTCTGCAGGGCGCCCGGCAATTTGTTGCCGCCGCCGCCCTTCTTCATCCATTTCCAGAAATGGATGTGGTTGTAGTGCTGGGCGGCATTGTTGAAGAGCCCGGCATTCTTGCCGAAGGACTGTTTGACGACTTCCTCGACCGACAGGTCGCCCATGCCGGCCTCCGCGGCCAGCTTGTTGCCATTGTCGACATAGGCCTTGTGGTGCTTGTCGTGGTGATACTCCAGCGTCTCCTTCGACATGTAAGGCTGCAAGGCCTCGTAGTCGTAGGGCAGAGCGGGCAATTCAAAAGCCATGGATGATACTCCCTCGTGGAAAGAACCCGGTGTCGATACCGGACTAAGATAGGGCTGGATTGAGCTGGAACAACTCCGGAATGAAGCGCCGGTTCCCTTTCTAAGCGGGTTCCGGAAAAGTGTCACACGGTTTTCCGCCAAGAGGCTGCGTCAAAACAAGGGCAGGCAGGCGAAGCGTCGGCGGATCAGCCGGGGGAAGTCGAATGCGCCCAATCCCAATAGAGTTCGCGCGCCTTCTTGGCCACCGGACCGGGCTGGAGATTGCGCTCCTCGATGCGGATGACCGGCACGACTTTCGAATGGTTGCCGGTCGAGAAGATCTCGTCAGCCTCGAGGAAATCGCGCACCGACAGCATCTTTTCGGTGGTCTTGAAGCCATATTCGCCGAGCAGCGTCATCGTGCGCGAGCGGGTGATGCCGGACAGGAAGGTGCCGTTCGGCGCCGGCGTCAGCACGTGGCCGTCCTTGACCAGGAAAATATTCGAGGTCCCGGTCTCGGCGACATTGCCCAGCATGTCGAGCACCAGCGCATTGTCGAAACCGCGCATCTTGGCCTCGAGGATGGCGCGGCCGTTATTGGGGTAAAGACAGCCCGCTTTGGCATTGGTCGGCATGGTTTCGATTGTGGGCCGCCGGAATGGCGAGACGGTGAGCGAAAAGCCCGTCGGCGAGATCATCGGCGATTCGTAGAGGCAAAGGCAGAAGCGGGTCGAAGCCGGATCGGCTGGTACACCCATGTAGCCGCCATGCTCGGCCCAGTACATCGGCCGGATATAGACCGCCGTCTTGCCGTCGAATTTCTTCAGCCCGTCCCAGGTCAGCCCGACGATCTTGTCGACGCTCATGGACGGCTTGAGACCGAGCGCGATCGCCGATGCATTCACCCTTGCGGCGTGGCGGTCGAGGTCGGGGGCGACACCTTCGAACCAGCGAGCGCCGTCGAAAACGCTGGTGCCGAGCCACATGGCATGGCTGCGCGGTCCCAGAATGGCGACATTGCCTTCATACCAGTCGCCGTCGACGAAGGTCCATGTCGTGGATTGCGCCGCAGTCGCCAGTGTCATTGCTTGGTTCCGTTTCGGTGCATTTTAGCCGGCCATGGAAGATGCTTTGGCGGCTGTCGTCAACCGGCATAAGCGAGATTTGTTGAGGCCAGCGGTCCCCGACCAATCGACCTCGGCGTTGGCCTGGCTGCGATCCGAGGGCGTCGATTTGATCCTGACCGCAATCAGTGCTTGCACCTTGTGCCGCCGCGCCGCAAAACTGTCGCCATGCATTATCCGTCTTACGTTTTCGACGCCTACGGCACGTTGTTCGACGTGCATGCGGCCGTGCGTCGTCATGCCGACCAGATCGGACCCGACGGCCAGCTTCTGTCCGACATCTGGCGCGCCAAGCAGCTGGAATATTCCTGGGTGCGAACGCTGATGGACGCCTATGCCGACTTCTGGCAACTCACCGAACAGGCGCTCGATTTCGCCTTGCGCAAGGTTCCATCGGCGGACAAGGGGCTGAAGACGAAACTGCTGGAAGCCTATTGGCGGCTGGACTGCTATCCGGAAGTGCCGGCCGTGCTCAAGGCGCTCAAGGCGTCGGGCGCAAGGCTGGCGATCCTGTCCAACGGCTCGCCCGAAATGCTGGAAGCGGCGGTCAAGTCCGCGGCGCTCGACCAGATCCTGGACGATATCTATTCCGTCGATGCCGTCAAGCGCTTCAAGACCGACCCGTCGGTCTACGATATGGTCACGACGAGCTGGCGTCTCTATCCTGGTGCGGTGTCGTTCCAATCGTCCAACCGCTGGGACGTCGCGGGCGCCACCAAATTCGGTTTCCGGACCGTGTGGATCAACCGCGCCAACCAGCCCGAGGAATACCGGGATTTTCCGCCGGCGCTGATCCTGCCCTCGCTCGAAGGCCTGCTGACGGGCGGCTGATGCCCGACATGTGGCCGCAGTGCAACAGGGACGGCGCGGTCACAGCTTTGCCTTTGTTTGTCCACCGTCAGGCCAGATTCGGAACCCCCTATCGCGCCGGGCATTGGTAGGGCTGGCGCCGTACTGATCAGAACGCATTCACGCTTTGTTTCGATTTGAGACTTAATAAAGGCAACCATGTTCACAACCGACATCGAATCCTATCGCCTGAGCCGCCGCGGCTTTCTGAACGCCGCAGCGCTGGGGGCCGCTTCGATTGCGGTTTCCGCCTGCGCCACTGTGGGGCAGCAGCCGGTTGAGCCTCCGCCGCCAGCCTATGTCGAGCCTCCGCTGCTGGACTATGCAACAATATATGCTCCGGTCAGCGACGGCGGGTTCGATTTGCCGGGCATACCGTACGAAAAAATCGACGAGCAGTTCCTGCGCCAGATCGTTCCCGATCCGACCGGCCAGCAACCTGGCACCATCGTCGTCGATACGGTTGGCCATCACCTCTATCTCGTGCGTCCTGGCGGACAAGCCATCCGCTACGGCGTCGGCCTTGGCCGCGCCGGTTTCGAATGGTCAGGCAACGCCGTCGTCCAGTGGAAACAGAAATGGCCGAAATGGACCCCGCCGGAAGAAATGATCGCCAGGCAGCCGGAATTGGCAAAATACAGCGCCGACAACGGCGGCATGCCTGGCGGGCTGAAGAACCCGCTTGGGGCGCGGGCGCTCTATCTGTTCCAGGGCAACCAGGACACGCTCTACCGCCTGCATGGCTCGCCCGAGTGGAACTCGATCGGCAAATCGGTGTCTTCGGGCTGTGTGCGCCTGATAAACCAGGACATCATCGACCTCTACGATCGCACGCCCTCGAAGACGCCGGTGATCGTTAGCGCCGGTGTCGGCCAGCAGATGGTGGCGACGGCAAACCGGAAGGCCATTCCGATCGACGCCGGCGTGCCGGAAGGCTCGATTTTGCTTGGCCCGGTAAGGGCGATTACCGATCAGGTTTTCTAGTTCGATCGAGGAACGGCGGTCGAGGAGATGCCGGTGAAGCGCTGGCGCCGCAGCGCCACGATGCGCTCTGTCACGGCCTGGCCCGTGGCGTTCGGATTGCGCCTGGGCCGCGACGAGCGGTCGGCCATGCCGGCACGGCCTTCAGCGCTTGTAGCGCTCGACCGCTTCACGACCTTCGCCGTCACCGCGTATTGCAACGCCGCCTGGGCTTGGGAAAGGCTGCCTTCTATCACCGCAAGCGCCATCTCCTCTCGACGCAGAGGCGTGAGGCGGGCATTCTTGTGGATGTTCATTCGGATCCTCCGGTGAGTGCTGAAGCGTGGTAACTCCAGTCTCCTCGGTTCGGTCCGAATGAACAACCTCCTGAAAGCCCACATCTAGGGAGCCGAATGGATGGGGTTGGACCGCTCAGCCCATGCCGACTCAGTTCGTCGCTGGCGAGAGTCCCAAGGCATCAGCGAGAACCCGGTACACGTCACTCTCCTCCATGTAGCCCTTGAACTCTTCGGCACCGGGACCGGTAGCCTGCAACACAACGTCGTCGACGGAATGGACGGCAGTATCGGCCGACCTCGGCAAATTGCCGATGCGTAGTACGGCGCCCGGTACGTCCTTGTACTTCTCGTTGGCGACATACTGCTTGCTCTCGTTCTGCACCGCCGGCACGAACGGGCCGTCGAGCTTCGGACGGAACGTCTCATAATAGTCGGGGAAATTGGCGCCGAAGATTGCCAGACGGCGCGAGACATCGACGCTGTCGGGATAGTCGTCGCCGTTCTTGTCCTCGTAGTTCGGGAAGCCGGCGTCGGCATAGGTACCGACTTTGTCGCGCATTTCGGGACCTGGCTTGTTGTCGTCGATGGTGCCGACGATGGAGACGCTTTGGGTATGGTCGCCGGTCACGACGATCATTGTATCGGGATTGGTCTTGGCGAATTCCATGGCGGCGCCGACCGCCTTGTCGAATTCGATGGTCTCGACCATGGAGCGCTCCCAGTCCATCGGGTGCGACATCTTGTCGACCGAGGCGCCTTCGACCATCAGGAAGAAGCCTTCTGGATTCTTCGAAAGTTCACCAAGCGCAACGTTGGTCATTTCGACGAGGCCCGGCTGATTGGGGAAGGTTTCCACGGTGCCCTTCTTGAGGAAATCGCGGTCAAGCGTGACGTCCATGTTGCCGGGATGGAACAGGCCGAGGATCTTGCCGGTGTTGGTCTTGGCGGCGGCCTCGAGTTCGGTCTTGTCGGTGGCAAGAGCGTATCCGGCATCGCGGAATTTCGCGATGTAGTCCGTATCGTCCTTTCGCTTGGAACCCGCCGTGCTCTGCGGCAGGAAATAGGCGGCGCCGCCGCCGAGGATGACGTCGGGCTGCGTCTGGTAGAACATGCCGACGATATCGGCCTTGTCGCTGCGGCTGCGGGTATGAGAGACAACGGCTGCCGGGGTGGCGTCCTCGATCTCGGCCGTGGAGACGACGCCGATCGATTTCTTGCCGGTGCGCCGCAGGGCTTCGGCGATGGTCTCTACCTTCGGATCATCCAGGCTGGCCTTGGTGCGGTCGGCGTAGACGCCGAGCGCGTTTACCGCCGTCTTGTGACCGGTCATGTAGGCCGACATCGTGTTGGCGCTGTCGGTCGCGACCGCATTGGTCGACGAGGTGCCGATAAGGGCCATACGGTCGAGGTCGTCCATGTTGAGCCTGCCGTTCGCCTTGCCTTCAGTCATGCCCTTGGACATGATCCGCGCACCGGTGCGATGCGCGACGGAGAGGCCGTCGCCGACCAAGAAGATGACGTTCTTGGCGCGTGGTGCCGCCGAGGTTGCGAACACGTCCCATTTGACGGACTTGACTTCGTCACCGGCCTTGGCTTCGATCGTGTAGGTGCCGGGCTGAGTGATGCTGGCGGCCCGGATCAAAATGGCGGAGGCATCAACCCCCTCTTCCTTTTCCACGAACTCGACCTTTTTGCCTAGGATTTCCTCGGCCGGTTTGCCGTTGATCGTCACCGTGACCTGGTCGGGGCTGACGACTTTGTCGAATTCGACCTTCAGGTCGAAAGGAGACTGAGCGAGGATCGTGGCGCGATCGAGAGGGTAGATCGTGGCTGCACCAGCAACGCTGGCAAGACTTGTCGTGACGGCAAGCGCGATGAGGGCGCGACGCATGGTTGACCTCCGAAAATTGACTGACGAAAGGCACTTTCGGACTTATTTGCTACGGCGATGTGACACGGCTTCAAGTCAGTGTGCGGCGAATCGGGGGACCCTCCTGGTCCGATGCTCGTTACCGGCCCCTCGACAAACTGCCGAGAATACCGCGGACGATCGCCCGGCCCACGGATGAACCGACCGAGCGGACCACCGATTTGATCGCCGCTTCCGCCACCGTCTGGCGATTTGACGGTCTGGGGGCCGATGTGCGCCTGCCGCCGGTGGTCTGGGGCGGGGGACTGTCATTGCCGAAGCCTGGAATGGTCCAGCGCGAGCGACCGGCCTCCTGCTGCTGCGCCTCCGCGTCCTGGGCTTCCTTGGCTTTTTGCTGAAGCATCTCGAAAGCCGATTCACGATCGACGACCTGGTCGTACTGTCCCGCAACCGGGCTCTCGGCGATCAGCTTGCGGCGCTCGTCAGGCGTGATCGGACCAAGGCGCGACGACGGCGGGCGAATCAGCGTCCGCTGGACCATGGACGGCGCGCCCTTGGCTTCCAGTGTCGAAACCAGCGCCTCGCCGGTGCCAAGCTGCGTGATCACGGTGGCACAGTCGAAATCGGGATTGGGCCTGAACGTCTCGGCGGCCGTCCTCACGGCCTTCTGTTCCCGCGGCGTATAGGCGCGTAAGGCATGCTGCACCCGGTTACCGAGCTGGGCCAGAACGGTTTCGGGGATATCCAGCGGGTTTTGGGTGACAAAATAGACGCCGACGCCCTTCGAACGGATCAGGCGCACCACCTGTTCGACCCGGTCGATCAGCACCTTGGGCGCATCGCCGAACAGAAGGTGCGCCTCGTCGAAGAAGAAGACCAGCTTCGGCTTGTCGGGATCGCCGACCTCGGGAAGCTCCTCGAACAGTTCCGACATCAGCCACAAAAGGAATGTCGCGTAGAGCCGGGGATTCATCATCAGCTTGTCGGCGGCCAGCACGCTGATGGCGCCGCGCCCGTCGCGGGTGGTGCGCATGATGTCGGCGATCCGTAACGCCGGCTCACCGAAGAAGTTCGCCGCGCCCTGCTGCTCCAGAACCAGCAAGGTGCGCTGGATCGCGCCGACCGAAGGCTTGGTGACATTGCCGTAGCGAGCGCCGATTTCCTGGGCGCGATCGGCAATGTTGGCAAGAAGCGCCTGCAGGTCCTTCAGGTCCAGCAGCAAAAGGCCCTCCTCGTCGGCAATGCGGAAGGCGATGTTCATGATGCCTTCCTGCGCCTCCGAGAGGTTCATCAGACGTGACAGGAGCAGCGGCCCCATTTCCGAAATGGTGGCGCGGATCGGATGGCCCTGCTCACCGAACAGATCCCAGAAGATGACCGGGAACTCCTGGAATTCATAAGGATCGAGCTTGACCTGCTTGGCGCGCTTGACCAGAAAATCCTGCGCCGTGCCCATCATGGCGATGCCCGACAGGTCGCCCTTGATGTCGGCGCAGAAGACGGGCACGCCGGCATTGGAGAAACTTTCCGCCAGTATCTGCAACGTGACGGTCTTGCCGGTGCCGGTCGCGCCGGTGATCATGCCGTGACGATTGCCATATTGCAGCAGCAGGCGTTCGGGGCGCTGGTAGCTGTCATCAGGCTTGCGGCTGGCTCCTATGAAAATGCTTGTGTCGTCAGCCATGTGTCCGGTCTCCGCAAACCTGAAGAGTTGAAAGCCCTATAGTCTTGAAAAGCATGGGGCCTCGCCGCAGGTATAATGACGCCATCGCGCAGCGACAATGCCCGTGGTCGAAATTGGATTTTTGAAGCTTGCGGATTCTGCGCATGTTTGGCAATCGGTTGACGGTTCACCGTCACAGGAAGCATGTCGCATTGTGATATGGAACCGGGAACCGTAGACTAACGTTCCAGGCCGACACGCACGGCCGAAAAGACAAGGAGAGCGGATGGGCGCCGGTGCCTTGATCCACGATGCCGAACTTCCGAACGCCGAGCGACAGCGATGGCTGGCACTGGCGGAAAAGGCGCTTGCCGGCGGATCCTTCGAGGAAAAGCTCGTCTCCCATACCGACGACGATATTCGCATTGAACCGCTTTATGATCGCGCGGCGGCGGAGCCTCTCGTGCGGGCAAACCCCAGATCGCCATGGATCGTCAGCCAGCGTGTCGACGATCCGGATATCGACCGCGCCAGAAGCCAGGCGCTGGAAGACGTCGCGCAAGGCGCCACCGGCTTGTCGCTGGTTTTCGAAGGCGCGCCTAATGCATTCGGCTATGGCCTGCCGAGAACTGCCAAGGCGCTTGAGACCGTGCTCGACGGCGTGCCGCTCAACCGCATCCAGGTCCGCATCGACGCCCATCCCTGGAGCCGCGCCGTGGCCGACTGGCTGGTGGCGTTCCTGAGCAAGCGCCGGTCCGATCCGGCAAAACTCAATCTGTCCTTCGGCATAGATCCGGCGGCGATCTTTGCCGGAACCGGCCGGCTGCGCATGTCGATCGAAGCCCTGAAGGCGTCGATGCCGCAATCGCTGGCGCATTTTTTCTCGATGGGCGTGCCGGGTGTTCTGCTGGAAGCGGATGGGCGCGTCTTCCACAATGCCGGCGCCACCGAGGCGCAGGAGCTGGGCACGATGATGGCCTCGGCGGTCTCCTATCTCCGGATGTTCGAGGAGGCCCGCCAGCCGCTCGTCTATGCGGCGCCCCATATCGGCTTTGCGCTAAGCGTCGACCAGGACCAGTTCGTGTCGATGGCAAAGATCAGGGCGCTGCGCAGGCTGTGGGCGCGTGTTCAGGAGGCCTGCTCGATCCCCGCTTCCACTGCCAACATCCATGCCGAAACGTCCTTCCGCATGATGACGACCGTGGACCCGGAGACGAACATCCTGCGCACCGCGATTGCCGGTTTTGCCGCAGCGGCCGGCGGCGCGGATTCGATCTCCATCCTGCCGCACACGATCACGCATGGTTTGCCGGCGGGCTTTGCCCGCCGCGTCGCCCGCAATGCGCAACTGATCATGGCCAATGAAAGCCATATCGATCATGTCGCCGACCCTGCCTGCGGTTCGGGCGCCGTCGAGGCGCTCACCGCGGATCTCTGTGAAGCGGCCTGGGAAGAATTCCAGCGGATCGAGGCGGAAGGCGGCGTGCTGTCCAGCCTCCAGCAAGGGCACATCCAGAAGCGGGTCCAAGCGGCATCGGCCCGCCGCAACGCTGCCTATCAGGCGGGCGAACGCGCCATCGTCGGCACGACGCTTTACCCGTCGAAAGGCGAACGTGCGGTCGAAACGCTGGCGGCCGAGCGGCGGCAAGCGTTGACCGAAAGCGTGGCGGTCTGCGAGCCGCTGTTTCCGATCGGGATCGATCAGGCGATCGGAGCCGGGTCATGATCCCGGATTTCAGCAAGGTCGGCTGGTCGGCGCCGCGCCGCATACCGATCGAGATCAAAGGCCAGCGGCTGACGCCGGAAGGTCTGAGCGTCAAGCATCTGTACAACCACAGCGATCTCAAGGGACTGCCTAATCTCGACACCTATCCGGGCATGCCGCCTTTCGTGCGCGGCCCTTACCCGACCATGTATGTCCAGCAGCCCTGGACGATCCGGCAATATGCCGGCTTCTCGACGGCGGAAGAATCGAACGCCTTCTACCGGCGCAACCTTGCCGCCGGCCAGAAGGGGCTGTCGATCGCCTTCGATCTCGCCACGCATCGCGGCTATGACAGCGACCATCCGCGCGTTGCAGGCGATGTCGGCATGGCCGGTGTCGCCATCGATTCCATCCTCGACATGCGCCAGCTCTTCGACGGCATCCCGCTCGACGAGATGACGGTTTCGATGACGATGAACGGCGCGGTGCTGCCGATCATGGCGCTCTATATCGTGGCTGCGGAGGAACAGGGCGTTGCGCAGAAGGACCTCGCCGGGACCATTCAGAACGACATTCTGAAAGAGTTCATGGTGCGCAACACCTACATCTATCCGCCTAAGCCTTCGATGCGGATCGTGTCGGACATTTTTTCCTACACCTCTCAGCATATGCCGAAATTCAATTCGATCTCGATCTCCGGCTATCACATGCAGGAGGCGGGTGCGACGGCCGACCTCGAACTCGCCTACACGATCGCCGACGGCATCGAATATGCCCGCGCCGGCGTCGCGGCCGGTCTCGATATCGACCGTTTCGCACCGCGGCTTTCGTTCTTCTGGGCGATCGGCATGAACTTCTTCATGGAAGTGGCCAAGCTCAGGGCGGCGCGGCTTTTGTGGTCGAGCCTGATGCTGAAGAACTTCCTGCCGAAGGATGAGCGCTCGCTGTCGCTACGGACCCATTGCCAGACTTCGGGCTGGTCGCTGACGGCGCAGGATCCCTACAACAACATCACCCGCACCATGATCGAGGCGATGGCCGCGACTCAAGGCCATACGCAGTCGCTGCACACCAACTCCTTCGACGAGGCGATGGCGCTGCCGACCGACCATTCGGCCCGCATCGCCCGCAACACGCAGCTCATCCTGCAGAAGGAATCCGGAACGACCCGCATCATCGACCCATGGGGCGGCTCGGCCTATGTCGAGCGGTTGACCCACGATCTGGCGGCGCGCGCGCGCGCCCATATCGAGGAGGTCGAGAGCCTTGGCGGCATGGCCGCGGCGACCGAAAAGGGCATCCCGAAGCTGCGCATCGAAGAGGCGGCCGCACGCACGCAGGCGCGCATCGATTCGGGCGAGCAGATCCTGGTCGGCGTCAACGCGCATCGCCCGGAGACGGACATCGAGGTCGACGTGCTGAAGATCGACAATGCCGAGGTCAAAGCCCGGCAATTGTCGAAGCTGCAAAGGCTGAAGGGCACGCGTGACGTCGGCGCCGTCGAGAGCGCGCTGGAGGCGCTGAGCCGTGCCGCCAAGAGCGGCGAAAACCTGCTCGAATTCGCCATCCGCGCCGCACGCGCCAACGCCACGGTCGGTGAGATTTCGCTGGCGCTGGAAAAAGTATTCGGCCGCCATGTCGCTTCGGTACAGACGATCTCAGGCGTCTATCGCAAGGCGCTTGGCGACAATCCGGTGGTCGACCGGCTGCAGGACAAGATCGTGGCTTTCGAGGAGAGGTCAGGCGGCAAGCCGCGCATTCTCGTCGCCAAGATGGGACAGGACGGCCATGATCGCGGCCAGAAGGTGATTGCCACGGCTTTTGCCGATCTCGGCTTCGACGTCACCGTCGGAGCGATGTTCCAGACGCCGGAAGAGATCGCGAAACTCGCGGTCGAGCATGACGTGCACATTATCGGCGCCTCGTCGCTGGCGGCGGGACATCTGACGCTCATTCCCGAACTCAAGAGCGCGTTGAAGAAGCTCGGCCGTGAGGACATGCTGATCGTCGCCGGCGGCGTCATCCCACCTCAGGATTATGACGCGGTGCTGCAAGCGGGGGCCGCGGAAATCTTTCCGCCGGGCACCGTCATCCCGGAAGCGGCGGAACGGCTGATGGACCGGCTGCTACAGGCTTGACCGGCCTGTTATAATATCTGTTGCAACAATCGACCGACCGAGTTATAATGGGTGTTGCAACAGGATACGACACCATGAACACCACCATTCGCAAAATCGGCAATTCCGAAGGCGTGATCCTGCCGAGGGAACTTCTTGATCGTCTGAACCTGCGGGCTGGCGACAGCATCGTCATCGTGCAGGAGGGCGAGGAGCTTCGCCTGCGCCGCACCGAGGACACTGCCGAAGAGTTCGAACGCAAGATGAAGATCGCGCGTGAGCGGATGAAGAAATATGAGGTTGCCTACCGCGCGCTCGCGAAATGACCGAGCATCATTCGAGGGAATTCGTGGAGGCGCTCCACGCCGAACAACTGCGCCTCCACGGCGGCGCGCCGGGTATTCGAGACGAGGGGATGTTGGAATCGGCGCTCTACCGGCCTCAACAGAGGGAAATCTACGGAGAGCCGGATCTTTGCGAGCTAGCAGCTGCTTATCTCTTCGGCATAGCCAAGAACCACCCGTTCATCGACGGCAACAAGCGCACCGCTTTTGCCGCCGCTGATCTGTTCCTCTATTTCAATGGATTGAGCGTCGAAGCCGACCAACAGGATATCATTCAGTTTGTCCTGATGGTTGCCGCCGGCGAAATCGATGAGGCGGGAGCGGCGGCATTCTTCCGCGACCATGTCGTCAAGCTCGAAGGGTAGTTGCCCGTAGTTGCCACGAAACTTTCATTTGCCGGAGGGACAGCACCCCCCTCTGGCCTGCTGGCCATCTCCCCCGCAAGGAGGGAGATTGGCAGCTTCTGCGCCCCGCTTCTTTGCAACGTTGGTGATTGGCGAAAGCGAAAATCACATCCGATCTCCCCCCTTGCGGGGGAGATGTCCGGCAGGACAGAGGGGGGTGGGACGGAACGCTACGGAACGGTTTTGGGCGAAGGTCAGCTCTCCGAGAGCTTGACGATTTCCCATTCCTTGCCGTTGACAACAGCCACGTCACCAGCCCTCTTGCCGAACAAGGCCATGGCCATCGGCGAGACGTGGGAGATGCTGCCCTTGGCCGGGTCGGCCTCGTCCTCGCCGACGATCTTCCAGTGGACCTTCCTGCCGTCATCGCCTTCCAGCGTGACGCCCATGCCGAAACGGACGAGGTCGCTGCCCGGCTCCGGCACGGAAAGCTCGGCGCTTTCACGCCGCGCGGTCCAGTAGCGCAGGTCGCGCGACACAACTGCGATGCGTTCGCGGTCGGCCCGCCTCTCGGCTTTCGCCAATATGTCGCGCAGGTCGGCCAGATTCTCCTCGATCTGCGCCAGGCCGCGCTCCGTCACCAGATTGCGGTGCTGGCTGATCGGCCGCTCGCCAATGCCGGCGATGGCGTTTTCGCTATCTTCCTCGCGCGTGAAGGCTCTGCTCATCCGTCGAATTTAGGCGCGTAACCGCGACTTCACAAGCCATTGCAACGGGCCTGCCCGGTCTGGCACGATTCCTGCGACATCGGGGGCAGACTCCAGGAATCTGTGCCGATGTTGAACAGACGAAAGTTTCTCACGGGAACCGCCGGCTTTGCGGTACTCGGCCTCTCGCTCGGCAAGGCGGCCGCGACCGCCCTGCCCGGCATCGAGAATGCCTCGATGCGCGGCTCGATCAACGCTGCCGACCTCGGCGTGCAGCCCGGCGCGCTCGACGACCAGAGCAAGGCCTTCGCCAAGCTGCTGCGTCAGGCCAACGATCGCGACATGCCGGTGTTCCTGCCGCCGGGCACCTATGTGGTATCAAACCTCTCGCTGCCCGGCCGCGTCAGGCTCTCCGGCGTGCCGGGTGCATCGCGGATCGTCTATGGCGGCAACGGCCATCTCTTCATGGCCGAACAGGCCGAGCATATCGAATTCAGCGGGCTGGTGTTCGACGGCAGCAACCGCTGGATGGGCGACTATGCGCAAGGCCTGCTCGATCTTCGCCGCGTCGGCCACCTCGTCGTCGACAATTGCCAGATATCAGGCAGCGGCAAGCGCGGCCTGTCGCTCGAACATGCGTCGGGTCGCATTGAGCGCTCGGACATATCGGGCGCGGCCGACGCCGGCATCTATTCGGTCGAGGCCGACGGCCTGGAGATCTCAGGCAACACAGTCTCCGACTGCGGCAATGGCGGCATCCTCGTGCATCGCTGGCAAGCGGCCGAGGACGGCACCATCGTCAGCGGCAACCGCGTTGAACGCATCCAGGCGCGAAGCGGCGGAACCGGCCAGAACGGCAACGGCATCAATACCTTCCGCGCCGGCAATGTCGTCATCTCGGGCAACATCGTCTCGGACTGCGCGTTTTCGGCGATCCGCGCCAACAGCGCCAGCAATCTGCAGATGACCGGCAACACCTGCTCGCGGTCGGGCGAAACGGCGCTCTATTCCGAGTTCTCCTTCGAAGGCGCGATCATCGGCAACAACATCGTCGACGGCGCCGCCAACGGCATCTCGATCGTCAATTTCAACGAAGGCGGCCGCATGGGGGTCTGCCAGGGCAACATCGTGCGCAACCTCTCGACGTCTGGCCCCTACCCGGCGGACGCGCCCGGCTTCGGCGTCGGCATCAGCGTCGAAGCCGATACCACCGTGTCGGGCAATGTCGTCGAAAATGCGCCGCTCTACGGCATGCAAATCGGCTGGGGACCGTATATGCGCAATGTCGTGGCGACAGGAAATATCATCCGCAAGGCCGGAACGGGCATCGTCGTCACCGTGGTCGAGGGTGCCGGTACGGCCGTCATTTCCAACAACGTCATCGATGGCGCGCAAAACGGCGCGGTCATCGGCCAGCGCTGGGCCGAGCCGGTGACCGGCGACCTCGCCCAGTCAGGCAATGCCGGCTATCCGCATCTGACCGTCGAGCGCAATCACGTCAGTTGAGTTCGGCTGTCGGCCGGAGCTGACCCACCTTGGCGCCAACCCGGCTTTCGATGGGCGCGTTTGCCAGTTCGATCAGCTTCGCCGCCAGGATCTCGTCGGCATGCAGCAGCTTGGAAATGACCGCGGCAACCATGGCCTCGGCCGCCCGGCCAGCGCCATCATTGCATTTGAGCGCGATGCCGAGCCCAAGTTCAGGCAGTGCCGCACAATAGACGCCCTCGGCTCCGCCCTTTGCAAAAATCCGCCCAGGGGCAGCCTCCATCAGCGCAACGTCAGCGCGGCCGGTGCCGGCGACGAAGAACGGCTCGGCCATGCAGGCGGACAGCAGCCGCTTTGCGGCCTTGGAGCGCACCGGCGCAAATCCGGTCCCGGTCGCCATGCGGGCAAAGCCGAGTGCGAAGCTCCTCAGCGGCACAGCATAGGTCGGGATCGAGCAGCCGTCGATCGCTCGCTCGTCGGCACCATGGGCAGCACCCGTCACCGCCTGTATTGCGTCGCGCACCATCTCCTGCAAGGCGTGATCCGCCCTGACATAAGGACAGTCGTCA
>NZ_CAUM01000058.1 GCF_000350085.1 Mesorhizobium metallidurans STM 2683 | reverse complement strand
CCTTAGCCCACATGTCTTTATGCCTTGCTCCTTTTCGGTCAGAACCGCGCCAGCCCTCAGCTTCTCCAGCACATTGTAGAGTACAGTCAGGGTCAGATCGGGATACTCAGCCAGCACCTTCTTGCGCAAGGCGTCGAGTTCCTCGCCGGCGTCGCGGAGTTTTTGTTTGAGGTCTTCCGGAGCATCCGGAAATGGGAATGGGTCGAAACAGCGGGATTTCGAATAACGCGGGTCGTTGCCAATACCGAGCCAACCGCCTGCACGTATCGCCCAAAAAACATGACATCGCGAGGACAATATTGCCAACGGGTAGGCATCTGAAAAAGCGAACGCGACCACCATGTGATCGGGTACTACACTGCCATTTAGGAATTGAAAGTGCCGGTGCTTAGTCGTTTCCGTAGTGGCGATATAGCGGGTCAATCCTTCAAGGGCGGGGCGAAATTCCCTACGAGGTTCTGCAAAAAGCCACCATTTTCGGCGGTAGCTTTCACGGTTGTTTTGTTCACGGATAGGTTTGACGGTATTTAGCAGATGCTGATAGATGTTAGGCAGTTTCAAGCGGACGGATTCGGCGGTTAGATCGAAAAGATCGATTACAAAACGCTGACCCTTGCCGGTAATCAAATCTCGTCCATTTACATGTGGCCTGATGTACTGACCGGGGTTGGACGTAAGTAGTTTTGCTTCTGATGGCGATACAACGAAACCACGGCCTGCTAGAAGCATTCCATTATTTGCCAATCCCTCATTGGACATTAGCTTTGACGTGTGCGTCATGTCAGTACCAACTGACAAATCAGAATTGATCCGCCCCGAATTGATCTCGAATTCGATCTTCGGAGAATCAGTATCGAGACCGCTTTCGCGCGTTACCTCAAACTGCCTTCCATCTTTGTTTCCGGCTACAGCAACAGTCATCGCGATTCGAACTGAAGCCGCATCTGTCGTGGCCTTAGTCCATGGATGGTCGCCGACCGCAAATGTGATCGAGATTTGGTCTTTCGCAACCAAGTGCCGTTCTAATACCCGCCGATTGAAGAGTTGGGTTATCGAGTTTGTGGTGACGAGGCCAAAGCTTTTCAATGCAGTTTTTTTGCGTGTGAGCAATTCTGCCGCCCGGTCCCACCAGTACATGACGAAATCCGCGCTTTCGTTCATATGCGAATGCGCTGACCACAGAGATTCCAAGTAGCACTGGCCGAGGGCGGAACGCATTGGCTCACCTTTACCAATAAACGGTGGATTCCCGACGATGAACTCCGCCTCCGGCCAGTCAGGCCGGCGCGCGTTCGGAAACGTCTCGATTCGCTTGCCGTCCTTCTCCCCGACCGTGGGTATGGGATAGCCATCCCAGGTCAGCACGGCGTCATAGCCTTCCCGTTTGCCAAAGTTAATGTTCTTGAACGCCCGCAAGATTGGCTCTGCCGGATGCCCTGTCCTGGTGCGATAGTGCTGTTGCAAATACCCAATCCACACCACCAGTTCAGCGATCGCCGCAGCGCGCGGGTTGAGTTCCAGCCCGAGGAATTGATGCGGATCGACTGTCTCGCGCTCCAACCCAAGGCTTTCGTTGAAGCCGAGTCGGGCCAGGGTCTCCAGCACCTCACCCTCCAGTCGCTTCATAAGCTCCAGGCTGACATAGAGGAAATTGCCGGTGCCGCACGCCGGGTCGAGCACGCGCGTCAAACAAAGCTGATGATGGAAGCCTCGTACGATCTCAATGGCCTTGGCATCGTCGCCTTGGTCTTTGGCGGCCTCAGCCTTGGTCAGCGCCTTCTGCCAGTCGTCGCGCAGCGACTCCATCACGGTAACCTCGACCAGCCGCTGCACATAGCCGCGCGGCGTGTAGTGCGCGCCGAGCTTCTTGCGCTCGCTCGGCTCCAGCGCCTGTTCGAGCAATGTGCCGAAGATTGCCGGATCGACCTCGGTCCATTTGTACTCCGCGGCGGCAAGCAACTCGCCAATCTCTTCGCGTCCTAGCTCGAACACAGTGGTGCTTTTGAATAAACCGCCGTTAAAATGGCGTACTTTCGCATCTATGGACGCGCTCCAGTCACTGCCCCGATCCATGTCCTGCCACAACATCTTCAGTCGGTGCGGGAAGTGGGATGGGTCAGTCACGCTCTTGTTCAGGAGCGATTTGAAGCTATCGGTAGGCAGCAGTTCCACATCTTCCGCAAACATTGTGAACAGGCAGCGCATCAGGAATTGCGCAACGTCCTCAGGATTGTTTCCGCGTGCCTCCAGCGCTTTGCTCACCTCGGCCAGCCGCTTGGCGATTGCGCGGGTGACGCGAGCCGATTCACGCGCCGGGTCAAGCGACAGCGGGTCGGTCCAGATCTTGGCCAGCAGCTCGCGCATCTCCGCCTTGCGCAGGTCCTCCAGGTAGATCCGGAACCCCTTGCGGTCGGGAAACTGGCCGTAAGCGCGACCCGTGCCGGTGAAATCGGCGTAGATCTCGAAGGCGTTGCCGACGTCGCACGTGATGACGAATGGCGGGGCTGGGTGGTTGGAATCTAGCAGGAAGACATAGGTTTCCGCCTGCTTACGTGCGTTCTGCATCATCACATCCCAGCCGCGAGCTACGCTGCGGCGGCCGAGCTGTTCCGGTTCTTCGAGCAGCGACAATTGCTGGCCGGGCACGGCGTTCTTAGCACCGGGCAGACGCGACTGCTTGGCCTCCAGGATGAAACAGCCCTTCTTATAGAGGTCGATGCGCCTTGACGAGGCGACAGGATCGCTGTCGCGCGTCCTGACCGCGCGCTCGAACACATAGTCGTTGTGTTCGCGTTCGGCGCCGGCAGGCTCCGGCCGTGTGACGCCGATGACGTCGCAGAGTTCGGACAGGAACATCTGGTAGTTGGCGCGCTCCGCGCCACCTTCCCGCGCCGTCCACCTGTGAATGAATTCTTCGACTTGCACGTATTCCCCCGCTGGTGGCGAGAAAAACAGAATTCACTTTCAACAGCAACCGCGTATCGGCGCTGATGTGCTCGATAACCGCGTCCTGTTTATCCCTAGCGCAAACCTTCATAAGCCGGCGCTGCCCTCATCCGCCTGCCGGCACCTTCTCCCCGTGAACGGGGCGAAGGGAGCACTCCACCCCACCCAACCGTTTCTTAATCTGTCTTCGCTACACCCAAACCCAGAAAAGAGGCGGAAAACGGAGAGTATTGGGTGCGCTTTTCCGCGGCGACGACAGCCGGGCGGTTCCTGCCGCAGCGCCTTGCGCTGCGCGTAAAGCCGTTGCTTGGCCGCATCGACGCCGTGCTGTCCACCGCCGACGAGCGCGGCGAAGCCGGGCGCATGTCGCTCATCGCCTTTTCCATCCGCATCGTCAGCGCCGTCATCGCCTTCGTCAGCCAGGTGCTGATGGCGCGCTGGATGGGTTCGTTCGAATACGGCATCTTCGTCCTCGTCTGGGTGACGATGGTCATCGTCGGCAACCTCGCCTGCCTCGGCTTCCATACCTCGGTCATCCGCTTCATTCCCGAATACAGCGAGCGCGGCATGCTGGCCGAATTGCGCGGCATCGTGATGACCAGCCGCCTGTTCGTGCTGATCGCCTCCACCGCGATCGCAGCCCTCGGCGCGCTCGGCGTCTGGCTGCTCTCGCCCTTTATCGAAAACTACTATGTCGTGCCCTTCATCCTCGGCCTCATCCTGCTGCCGATGATCGCCATGTCCGACCTGGTGCAGGGGCTGGCGCGGGCGAATTCATGGGCGCTGTTCGCGCTGTCGCCGACCTTTCTGATACGGCCGGTGCTGATCCTGGCCTTCATGGCGCTGATGCTTCTGCTGGGCTACGCGCCCGACGCCAAAACCGCGATCTTCGCCGCGATTGCCGCCACCTATGCCACCACGCTCGGCCAGCTCGTTGGCGTGACGTCGCGCATCGACAAAAAAATCCCGGCCGGGCCGATGAAGGTGCATTTCGCGCAATGGTTCATCGTGTCGCTGCCGATCTTCCTGGTCGAGAGCTTCTTCTTCCTGCTCACCAACGCCGACGTGCTGATGGTCGGCGCCTATATGGACCCCGACGACGTCGCCGTCTATTTCGCCACGGTCAAGACGCTGGCGCTGGTGCATTTCGTCTATTTCGCGGTCAAGGCGGGCGTCGCCCAGCGCTATGCGCAGTTCACCCATGGCGAACCGGAAAAACTCGCCGCCTTCGCCCGCGAGACGGTGTCGTGGACCTTCTGGCCGTCGCTGGCCATGGCGCTCATGGTGCTGGTGCTGGGCGAGCCGATGCTGACCCTGTTCGGCCCCGATTTCACCTCAGGCTATCCGCTGCTGTTCCTGCTGGTCTTCGGCGTCGTCGCGCGGGCCGCCGTCGGCCCTTGCGAAAGCCTGCTCACCATGAGCGGCAACCAGAACATCTGCGCCGCCGTCTACGCCATGACGCTGGCCTTCAACATCGGCCTTAACATGGTGCTGATCCCGCTTTTCGGCCTGTGGGGCGCCGCCATGGCCACCGCCTTCGCCATGATCTTCGAGGCAGCCGCGCTGTCCTTCACGGTCTGGCGCAAGCTCGGCATCGTCATGGCTATTTTCTTGGCCGCCAAAGGAGCCGCGTGATGGCTGCCATCCCCTTGCTCGAGGAAACCAGCGGCGGTCCGGCCGGGGCCATGATGTCCGGCCTCGCCGGGCTCGCCCGCGAGGCCGATCCCGCCCATATCGAAATCCTGGCCAACAATCGCCCCGAGCGCAAGCTCGCCATCTATCCGGCCTCCGCCGGCTTCGACCTGGTCGAGGAACTGGATTATCTCTGCGCCCGCACGATCGAGCCCAACATCTTCTTCAATCCGCGTTTCCTGGCGCCGGCCATGCCGAGGCTGGAAGACCGCGAGGTGCGGCTGGCGGTGATCCGCGACGGCGACGAATACCGCAACCGGCTGCGCCTGCTGGTGCCGTTCTCGGTGGAGCGGCCGGGCGTGCCGCTCGGCGTCCCGGTCATGCGCACCTGGTCGAGCCCGTTCGGCCCGATCGGCACGCCGCTGGTCGACCGCGACGACCCGGTCGGCGTCATCGAGGATTTCTTCGCGATGCTGTCGCGGCCGCATCTCAAATTGCCGAAGGTCTTCGTCCTGCCCGACGTCAGGCTCGACGGCCCGGTGGCCAGCCTCTTTGCCAGCGTCGCCGAAACGCATGGCCTGACGCTGGTCATCACGGGCAAGGCCGAACGTCCGGTGCTCGAAAGCCAACTCGACGACGAGGCATATCTGAAGGCCTCGCTGCGCGCGCACCACTATCGCGAATTCCGCCGCCTGAAGCGCCGCCTCGCCGACCTCGGCAGGCTGGAGCATCAGGTGGCGCGCGGACCGGAAAATATCCGCCATGCCATAGAAAGCTTCCTGACACTGGAGGCGGCGGGCTGGAAAGGCCGCGAGCGCACCGCCATGGCCATCGACCGCTACCGCGCCGCCT
This sequence comes from Mesorhizobium metallidurans STM 2683, assembly GCF_000350085.1. Taxonomy (GTDB): domain Bacteria; phylum Pseudomonadota; class Alphaproteobacteria; order Rhizobiales; family Rhizobiaceae; genus Mesorhizobium; species Mesorhizobium metallidurans. Next base: position 16,101 of record NZ_CAUM01000058.1, on the reverse strand, counting down.
TCGCCCGCGAGGCCGTGCACAGGCTGGCCGAACAGGATCTGTGCCGCATCCATTCGCTGACGCTCGACGACCGCACCATCGCCAGCCTGATCGTCTTCGTCGAGGCCGGCGTCGCCTACACCTGGAAGACGGCCTATGACGAGACGCTTGCCACCTATTCGCCGGGCACGCTGTTGATGATCGAGGTGACCAGGCAGCATCTCGACGACCCCAACATCATGATGACCGATTCCTGCGCCGTGCCCGACCATCCTGTCATGAGCAGGCTGTGGATGGAGCGCAAGCCGATGGGCACGCTGGTCATCGGGCTTACGCCGGACGCCGACCGCCTCGCCCGCCAGGCGGCGTCACAGCTTCATCTCTACCGCGAGACCCGCAACATGGCGCGCCTCCTGCGCAACCGGATGCGGAGCTTGCTGGGGCGGCGGTAGACCCGGATGACGATCTCAGGCAAGGATAATCCATGAGCAACGAGATCTGGACCGCCTTCATCTACGGTATCTTCGCGCTGGCGGCGATCGGCTGGCTGGTGGGTGCGTTCATCGATCGCAGCCCGAAGGCGGGTCTCGCCCTGCTGGGATACACTCTGGTCGTACCAGCCGTTGGCGCGATGTTGATGGGCTTTTTCTGGCTATTTACCATACTATGGGCAGAGGCCGGCTGATCATCCGATTGTCGGCAAGCCTCGACATGCGGAAAATGCCCGTCGGCGTGAGCCAGTGTGCTCGTCGAAAAAAAGGGTGGTGCGCCTCAGCGGCCCTGAATCGAACCGTCTACAGTCCTCCTTCGCCAAGGCTTCGGAGGACACTCCTTCGTCTAGAGCGGCTCATCGTTTCACGGAAACGCCGAACCGCTCTATCTCTTTGTTTTTGCGCAATTCCGGACGGAAAACCGTTTCGCACTTTTCCTGGAATTGCTCTAACGAGCCCGGGTGGCCTGCCACCCGAAGCTCGAAGAGCGAAGGGTGGTGCCCCTAGCCGGGATCGAACCAGCACTCCTTGCGGAACTCGATTTTGAGTCGAGCGCGTCTACCAATTCCGCCATAGGGGCTCAGGCCGGACGGCCTGGATGGGCGCGGACTATACGGTCGGAGGCCTGTTCGTCAACTGGCCAATTCGCAACGACCGCAAAGCTGGCGCACAACCTCGAAGTCAGGCCCGGTTTTGCCACGCTGACGATCGGCTCGAAAAGACTTGGCCGCCGATGAGGCTTCATTCGATCTGAAGCCAGTGGGGCGGTTAAGCGCATCCGACTGGAAAGCCCTGGTGCCCCGAAAGATCCGGGCAGAAGCGATCCCTGTCATCCAATCGTTAAGAAAAGTTAATAAGAAATAGGAGCGATCTTGTCCTCTTTGGGCTGGAGGCCTACCTCGCGCGGGGGGGATATGATCTACTGATTTTTCTACTGAAATTCGCAGTTCTTCAAGTATTTTTGTAGTATAATTGGGGTCGAACGATGTTTTCAGGAAACCCGACAAGTACCGCGTCATTGCGCAGCGCATGGCCGAAGCTCGCTGGTGGCATCATCGCCCTTGCCGTTGCTTTGGCCGTTGCCCTGACCGGCCCCGCCGCCCGGGCCGAGCCCATTCGCGGCGCCGGATCGACCCTGGCCGCGCCGGTCATCGCCAAATGGGCAGCCGCCTACGAGAACGCCCGCGCCGATGGCGGCGACTATATTTCGCCCGATTGGAAGGTTGACTACGAAATCGTCGGCTCGCTCGCCGGCGTCCTGCGTCTCGATCGGCTGGAGATGGACTTTGCCGCGACAGATGCGCCTGTCAATGCCGCCGACCTCAAGAAAGACGGCCGCCAGCAGTTTCCGATTGTGATGGGCGCCATCGCCGTCGTCGTCAATCTCGACGGCATAGGTCCAGGAAGCCTTCGCCTGACCGGGCCGCTTCTGGCCGACATCTATCTGGGCAAGATTCAGAACTGGTCCGATCCTGCGATCAAGGCGGCGAATCCGGATCTGACGCTGCCCGATCTCAGGATCAGCGTTCTACACCGCAAGGATGGTTCCGGCTCGACCTTTGTCTTCACGGAGTATCTGTCGGCGGTCAGCGAGGAATGGAAGACCAAATACGGCGCCAATACGCTGATCTCGTGGCCGCTCGGCGCCGATGCGGAAGGTACGCAGAACCTCATTCGAGCCGTAAATAACACCAAAGGCGCGATCGCCTATGCCGAATCCGGCCAGGCCCAGCGCGCAAGCCTTTCCTACGCGCTGATCGAGAACAGATCCGGCAAGTTCGTCAAGCCGGAGCCGGAGGGCGTGCAGGCTGCCGCGACATCTATCGACTGGGCGCAAACGACCGATTTTTACGCCTCACTCACCAATCGTGACGGCGATGCAACCTATCCGATCAGCACGGCGGTGTTCGCGGTCGTTCAGGTTTCGGGGCGTTCGGAACATCGCTATCGCCGCGTGCATGACCTTTTCAGGCTAGCCTTCACGCAAGGCGCAGGCGACGCCGCGGCACTCGGCTACGTGCCGTTGCCGAAAGCGCTCGTCGACCAGATCGAGCAGTACTGGGCAGGACGGGCCGCTCTCGCAAACTGAGGGTGAACGAGGGCCGAGGCTCGGCGCCAAGCCACTTCGGGCAGCAACTGAACTTCGTGTCGGTGTCGCAATGGCGACTTGTTTGGGGATAGCGTGAAATGGACATAGATATCTTCAAGGATATCCTCGTGCCGGTGATCGGCGGATTGGGCATTTTCATGCTCGGTCTGGACTTCATGGCAAACGGCATCCAGGCACTCTCGGTCAACCGGATGCGCGATTTTCTCGCCAAGGCGGCGGGAACGCCGATCAAGGGCGTGCTGGCGGGAACGCTGATCACCGGCGTCATCCAGTCGTCGACCGCGATGAGCGTCATGGTCGTCGGCCTGGTCAATGCCGGCGTCATCGCCTTGCGGCCTGCGATCAGCGTGATCATGGGCGCCAACATCGGCACCACGCTTGGCAACGGACTTATCGCCCTGCCGCTCGGTCCGCTCGGATTGATCCTGGCTGGCGTGTTCTCGCTGGTCTACTGCTTCGCCAAGAGCGAAAAGGTCAAGAACATAGCGCTCGCCTGCATGGGTTTCGCGCTGATCTTCTACGGCCTGAACCTGATGACAGGCGGCCTGCGCCCGCTGCGCAACCTGCCCGAAGTCATGTCGCTGCTGCAAACCCTCAAGGCCGATTCCTTCCTCAACCTTCTCAAATGCGTGTTCATTGCCGCTGGCGTCACGGCCATGATCCACTCGTCTTCGGCGACGATCGGCATTGTCATGGGCCTTGGCGCCGCTGGCATTCTCGACTGGACGACCGCTGTCGCCTTCTCGCTCGGCGCCGATCTCGGCACCACGATCACGTCGTGGATGGCTTCACTCAACCTTTCGAAGAACGCCAAGCGAACCGCTTACGCCCACATATCGTTCAACATCATAGGCGTCTGCATCACCATCCCGCTGTTCTTCGTCTCCATCCAGGTACTGGAATGGGCCATGCAGTTCTTCGGCGGCGATCCGGCCGTTCCGGTGATCGTCGACGGCAAGGAGACCTTTCCCCTGGTGCCGGTGGCGGTCGGCCTCTACTCGACCTTCTTCAACGTCTTCAACACGCTGTTGCTGTTTCCTTTCATCGGCGTGTTCGAGCGGGTGTTGTCGCGTGTCGGCCACACGGACGCGGAGGACGCGGAGGATTTCTCGACGCCGAAATTCCTCGATCGCAAGCTCGCCAGCGACTTTGCCAAGGCCGTTCCCGCCGTGCAGCAGGAGACGGCGCGTCACCTCGAAGCCGGCGCGATGTTCCTCGACATCGCACGCGGGTCGAAGAAAGCACCGTCCGATCCGGGCGAGCACTATCTTGCAACCGATATCCTCAGCCGCGATATCCGAGCCTACACCGCCGCGCTGATGAAGGAGGATCTGCCTTACGAACAGCTCGACCTGATTGCCAGCCTGATCGAGGAAGCGGACTTCACGGCCGCCTTGACGGAATCGATGCACCAGGTGGCCCGGCGCGTCAAACGCGAGAAGTTCAGCGGTCCGGCTCAAGCCATCGTCGAAGTCGCGCTGAACAAGCTCGATGCCTCGCTGCGTGAGATATTGCCCGACTACGGCATTGCCAACCCGAAAATGCCGGCCGGCCATGTCAGCTTCCCGGAGGTCGAGGAGTTGCGTGCCCGCACGCTGGCGCTGGGACCGAACGCGGGAGCCGGCGAACGCGGCACGATCCTGGCCCTGCTCGGTTCGATCGAGCGGGCGGAAATCCTGATCCGCCGCATCGATGCCGAGCGCAAGTCCGTCAACCGCGCAAGCGTGGTCGCCCGTGCATCGGCACGCAAGGAAGACAAGCCGCGCCCGTATGGCGACGCCGGCCTCAGCCCGGTTCCGGCCGAATAGGCAGACGCAAGACGAAGGTTGCGAGCGGTATCGCCATCCGGCGATACCGCTTTCGCGTTTGGGCGGCATGCCCGACACCGTCTTTCGATTTCGTGAAGCTACAGCCATTGTGCGGCGCGGAAAATGTTTCTAGACAGACGGCTCGTCTGAACAGGAGTGCCGATGCTTCGCGGACTTTACGACTGGACCTTGTCGCTGGCGGCAAGGAAATCCGCCGAATGGTGGCTGGCCATCATCGCTTTCGTCGAAAGCTCGGTGTTCCTGGTGCCGGCCGACGTGCTGTATCTGCCCATGGCGCTGTCGCGGCCCGATCGCGCCTATCGCTATGCGCTGGTCGCCACCCTCGCTTCGGTGCTGGGCGGGATCGCCGGCTGGTACATCGGCCACTATGCCTATGACGCCGTGGCAAAACCGATCCTCGAATTCTACGGCAAGTATGACGACTTCGAGGCGCTGCGCACGAGGGCGGGCACCGGCTTCATCGTCCTGATGCTGATCACCTCCGGCCTCGCTCATCTGCCGCCGATCAAGGTGGTGACGATCCTCTCCGGCGTCATCGGCACGCCTCTGCTGCTGTTCATCCTGCTCGCCATCGTGGCGCGCGGCGCTCGTTTTCTATTTCTTGCCTGGCTGTTGCGCCGTTATGGCGAGCCGATCCGCGAGTTCATCGAAAAGCGTCTTGGCCTGATTGCGAGCGCCGCCGCCGCTGCCCTGATTTTGCTCTATATAACAGTCAAATACGCCATCTGATGCATGTCGCAGCGGTTTTGGGACAACGACATGCATGGCGAAAAGGCTGAGTGGGCGCGAACCAGGACAGAAGATCGATGACAGCGACTGTAAATCCCGACACCGGACGTCAACGCATGCGAGCGGCCTTGTTTCTCGCCGTCGCCATGGCCGCCACCGTTGGGTCGGCGCTGGCCTTCCAATATCTCGGCGGCTACATCCCCTGCTATCTCTGCCTGGAACAGCGCACGCCTTACTACATCGGGGTGCCGTTGATGCTGCTGGCGGTGCTCGCATCGGTGCTGAGCGCACCCGCATGGCTGACGCGTGGCCTGCTGGCGGTCGGCGGCCTGCTGATGGTCTATGGCCTTTATCTCGGCGTCTACCATTCGGGCGTCGAATGGGCCTGGTGGCAGGGACCGACCGACTGCACCGCGGGCGCCGGATCGGTCGACACCGGCGGCAAGGGCGTGCTTGACGCGCTCGACAAATTCGTTCCGCCCTCCTGCGACAAGGCGGCGCTGCGTATCCTCGGCCTGTCGCTGGCCGGCTGGAACGCCATCGCCAGCTTTGTGCTTGCAGTGGTCGCGTTCCGCAGCGCCTTCGCCCGGGATTGAGCCAGCGGAATTCAAGTGCTTCGGAGCGCCCTCTCCGCCGCCTCAGTGTGGTCCACGCGATCGATGAACCGGCGGGCACGAGGGATGGGATCATACAGATATTGATTCGGGCCCAACATTTTGCGTTGGTTCAGCTCGGCTGTATCCAGTAAATCGAAATCGACTCTCTCGATCGTGCAGCCCACCCATCGTTTTTCGAGGTCCATCCTTTTCTGTGATGTTCGAGGAGTCGCCGGCGGTCAGAATAGCCGTGATAGTCGAAGGCGACGGTGCCGTTCGTCACATAGATATGGTTGCCGGAAAAATCCTCGTCCGGGATGATGCGCTCTGCATAAAACCCTTCAAGAGGGCCGAGCTCAAGGAAAGTCCCAGCAAGGATATGGCACGCACCGTGACCGAAGAAGATGCGGTCTGGCAGTGCCCACCGTTTTTGCGGATTTTTCTTGATGCCGTGCTTCAGGATATACATGCCGTAGCCAAAACCGTGAGCACGGGAAGCGCAGAAAATAGCTTCAGGCGGCCAGCCTCCCGAATTATCGAACGATCTCAAGGTTCCAGTTCGACATCCCAGTAGAGATAATCCATCCAGCTTTCATGCAGATGGTTGGGCGGGAACAGCCGGCCATTATTGTGCAGATCGTGCACCGTCGGCTGGTAGGGTTTTTGCAGCGGCCACATCTTGGCATGTGCCGGCATCATCCCGCCTTTCCTGAGGTTGCAGGGCGAGCAGGCGGCGACGACATTCTCCCACGTCGTCGCGCCGCCGCGATGGCGGGGGATGACATGGTCGAAGGTCAGATCCTCCGGCGTGCCGCAATACTGGCACTGGAAACGGTCGCGCAGGAAGACGTTGAAACGGGTGAAGGCCGGATGCCGCGACGGCTTCACATAGGCCTTCAGGCTGACGACGCTCGGCAGCTTCATCGAGAAGGTCGGCGACGACACGGCGTGCTCATATTCGGCGACAATGTTCACCCGGTCCAGGAACACGGCCTTGATCGCGTCCTGCCACGACCAGAGCGACAAGGGGTAATAGCTGAGCGGACGGTAATCCGCATTCAGCACCAGCGCTGGGAGCCCATCCGGAGATACGGCAACCGTCACTTCATTGGTCTCCTTGGTTCTAGAACCGGTCGGCGCGGATACTGTAAGCCCGACATGACAGGGATGTGAAGCGGATTGTCGCTCGCCCAAAGTGTCAAAAATGCATGATTTCAATGCTTTTTTGCGATTTCAGGCCGGGGGCGTAGCGTCTCTGCCCCTTGTTTCGCGATAGTAAGCCCAGAAAAGCCGCGATGCGACACCTCGCCACGGGCTCCATGATTCGGCGATCTGGATCAGCGTTTTCTCCGGCGGACGCGGGTCGATGCCGAGCGCGTGGCCGACTGCCGTTTGTAGCGCGATATCACGCGCGGGGAAAACATCGGGATGGCCGGCGGCGAACAGCAGATAGACTTCCGCCGTCCACGGCCCGATGCCCGGCACGGCCGTCATAGCCGTGATCGCTTGGGGGGCATCGAGCGAACAGAGATGGTTGAGGTCGAGCCCATCAGCCACGGCCTGGGCAATGGCGACCAGGCCACGCTGCTTCGGCCGCGACAGGCCGGCTTCGCGAAAGGTATCCTCGCCGGCGACGAGGATGGCCTGTGGCGTCAGCGGATCGACGAGCTTTGTCAGTCGCCCGAAAATGGCGTCGGCGCTGGCACGCGACACCTGCTGTGAAACGACGATCGAGGCAAGGCTTCTAAATCCCGGCTCGGACAGCCGAAGCGGCACCTCGCCGGCCATGCAGCGCACTCTTTCCAGGCGCGGATCGATCAGGCAAAGCGCATCGAGGCCTTCCGCAATGTCGTCAAGATTGGCGATGCGTTGCATGAGTGCTTGTTCCCGGCGCAAAGTGGCTGACCTAACCAGGCACAAACTAGCAACCGGCTAAAGTGCCTGACAATCCGATTGCCGCCTGAGAGATGACACTCCTGACATTCCGATTCGCACCGAGCCCGAATGGCGAACTGCATCTCGGCCACGCCTATTCGGCGCTGCTCAACCAGCAGATGGCAAAAGCGGCCGGCGGGCGCCTGTTGCTGCGCATCGAGGACATCGACACGACACGCTGCACCCCGCAATTCGAGGCCGGCATCTATCGTGACCTGAAATGGCTCGGGCTTGGCTGGGAAGAGCCGGTACGCCGCCAGTCCGGGCATTTTACGGACTATCAGGCAGCGCTCGACCGGCTGATCGGGCAAGAGTTCGTCTATCCGGCCTTCATGAGCAGAAGCGAGATCAGAGCCTTCATTGCCGACAGGGAAAAGCGCGGCCGCGACTGGCCGCGCGACCCGGACGGCGTACCGCTCTATCCCGCCGCCGACAAGGCACTCCCGGTGAAGGAACGCCGGCGGCGGATTGCCGGGAATGCACCTTTCGCCTGGCGGCTGGATGTCGATGCCGCAATGGCGCATGTCGGCAAGGCCCTGTCTTGGACAGAATTTACGGATGAGACGCTTTCCGCGACACGACAAATCGAGGCCAGGCCGCGGGATTGGGGTGACGTGATCGTGGCGCGCCGCGACGTCCCGACCAGCTATCATCTCGCTGTCGTCGTCGACGATGCGCTGCAAGCCGTCAGCCATGTCGTGCGGGGCAAGGACCTCTATGCCGCGACTGGCGTCCAGCGCCTGCTTCAGGAAGTGCTTGGCCTGCCGCAGCCGGCCTATTTCCATCATCGTCTCGTCCTTGGTCCAGATGGACGAAAACTGTCGAAGAGCCTTGGCGACACCGGCCTTGCCACTTTGCGCGAGGCTGGCGCCTCGCCGGACGATGTCAGAAAATTGGTCGGGCTCTGATCCTCGAAGAGAATGTGGGTTCGCTATGCGTTCAATTCGAATGACGTATGGATCAATCGTTTCATTTTGCGCCCCGGATTGAACCGCATTAGAGCATCGCCCGGTCAACTCTCACCAGCGTGGCGGTCTTCCGGAAAATGCACAGCATCAAGCAGTTCATCCCCGCCACCTTTGTCGTCCTGTGGGCGACCGGCTTTATCGGTGCGCGATACGCCATGCCGTGGGCGGAACCCTTCACCTTCCTCGCCGCACGCTTCATCCTGGCAGCCATCCTGTTGGTTGCCTTGATGGCGGCACTTGGTTCGCGGCGCGCGAGCCGCGCCGAGGCGCTGCATGCGACCGGCGCCGGCATTCTGATGCATGGCGTCTATCTCGGCGGCGTGTTCTGGGCGATCCACAGGGGCATGCCCGCCGGGGTGTCGGCCTTGATCGTCGGCTTGCAGCCGCTGATCACCGCTGTGCTTGCCGGCAAGTTCCTCGGCGAGGCCATCTTGCCGCGCCACTGGACCGGTCTCGGCATCGGCCTGGTCGGCGTGATCATTGTGCTGTGGCCGAAGCTCGGCTTGATTGGCGGCGGCGTGACATCAGAGACGTTGGCTGCCTCGCTGGTCTCGGTGCTTGGCATGAGCGCCGGCACGATCTGGCAAAAGCGCTTTGCCTCCGGCGGCGATCTGGTGGCGGCCACCATGTGGCAATATGTCGGCGGCGCCTCGCTGATGACCCTGGCTTCGCTCGCCTTCGAAACGCGCACGGTCACCGCCAATGGCGAGCTGATCTTCGCCATGGCATGGCTGGTGCTGGTGCTGTCGATCGGCGCCATCTTCCTTTTGATGATGATGATCCGCGATGGTGAGATGTCGAAAGTCGCCTCGCTGTTCTACCTGGTTCCGGCGGTCACCGCGCTCATGGCCTGGGCGTTGTTCGGCGAGCACCTGAACCTTGTCCAGATCGTCGGCATGGCGATCACGACGTTCGGCGTCGGCCTGGCCACCGCTCAGCCGATCAGGAATCAGCCAACCCGGGCGCGCGCCTCGAGATAGCGGCTGATCGCGGCGTTGAGCTCACCGCCGAGGATGAAGATCGCCGAGACGATATAGAGGAAGACGACGGCGATCATGATCGAGGCAAGGCCGGCATAGGTCGTCACATAGGACGAGAAATGGTCGAGATAGGTAGCAAAGATGGTTGAGCCGATGAGCCATGCGGCCAGTGTGAAGAGGATGCCCGGTACGATCGAGACGAAGCGGCGCTTGCCCGCCGGCAACCAGAAATGCACCGCGAACAGGCCGCCGACGATAACGGCCGAGGCGATGACGTAACGCCATAGCGTGATCGTGCCCATATAGGGTTTTATCCATTCGAAATTGGCTTCGGCCAGTCGTGCCAGCAATGGCGCTAGAACCAGCAGCAGGCTGATCGCCAGGAAGCCTGCCGTGGCGATCAGCACGAAGGCGATGCTCTGCACCCGGCGGTAGATGATGCCGCGCGTTTCGGAGACGCGGTAGGCGCGGTTCAGCGAGGTGCGCAGCGCCTCGATGCCGTTCGAGGCGAAGAAAGCGGCGAGCACGACGCCATAGGTCAACAGATCGGTGCGCCGGACGGTAAGCACGTTGAGCACTTCGCGGGCGATCGGCTTGGCGATCTGCTCCGGCCAGGTGTCGAAGACGATATTCACGGCCGTCTCGGCGAAAGCCTGCGCACCGAAGAAACTGGCCAGCGTCGTGGCAAAGATCAGAAACGGAAACAGCGCCATCAGCGCCGTGATCGCCAGATGGCTGGCCATCGCCCAGCCGTCATCGGTATTGAAATGGCCGAGCGCGTCATAGAGCACGCGGCGCAGGGCGACAATGTTCCGCAACAAGAACCGCATTCCCTTCGATTGTCTCGACGCCGCGAATATGGGAAGGGATTGCGGCAAATGGCAACCCTAGGTCAAACCACGAATCCCACTGCGGAAGAGTTGCGCACCGTCATCGTCACCGGCGCCTCTTCCGGGATAGGCGCCTATTGCGCCCGGGCGCTGAAGGCGGATGGCTGGCGGGTGTTCGCGACGGCGCGCAAGCCGGACGACATCGCTGCCCTCGAAGCTGACGGCATCGAGGCCTTCTATCTCGACTACCGCGAAGCTGTATCCATCGAGGCCCTCGTGGCGTCGGTGCTGGAGCGCACCGGCGGACGGCTCGATGCCCTGTTCAACAATGGCGCCTACGGACAGCCTGGCGCCGTCGAGGACCTGCCCGTTGCTGCGCTCAGGGAGCAATTCGAGGCCAATGTCTTTGGCTGGCATGACCTCACCCGCCGTGTCATGCCCGTGATGCGCCGCCAGGGCCATGGCCGTGTCGTTCATTGCTCCTCGATCCTCGGCCTGACGCCACTGCGCTTTCGCGGCGCCTATGCGGCATCCAAGCATGCGGTCGAAGGGCTGATGCTGTGTATGCACCAGGAGCTGCAGGGCAGCGGCATTCATGTCTCGCTGATCGAGCCGGGGCCGGTGACATCGAAGATCGCCAGCAACGGGCTTGTATGGTTTTTGAAGAACATCGACTATGAGAACTCCGTCCACCGCCTCGCCTACAAGTCACAACTGGAGAGGCTGCGCGCCGGCGGCAGCACGTCGCGCCTGAAGCCCGGTCCGGAAGTGGTTTATGCCGCCTTGCGCCATGCGCTTCTGTCGCGGCGCCCCCGCCCGCACTATGTGGTAACAGTGCCGGCCAGGATCGGCGTGATCCTCAAACGCATCCTGCCGGCATCGATGCTCTACCGCCTGCTTGCCAAACGCGCCTGAACGCAATCGAACTGGAACCCCACTATGGCAACCGTCTTCAATGTCCTCGCCGTTCTCGTCATGGCCGCCGTGGTGGTCGTGCTGGTCCGCGGCCTCATCAACATGATGCGCGGCGGCGACGGCGTGACCTCCAACAAGCTGATGCAGGCGCGCGTGCTGTTGCAGTTCGTGGCATTGGTGCTGATCATGCTGGCCGTCTGGTTCACCCGCAAATAAGACAACCGGCGAGTTCGGGAGGCAGAGCGTGGTCAAGCTCAACAGGATCTATACCCGTACCGGCGACGACGGCACCACCGGCCTCGGCACCGGCGAACGGCGGCTGAAATCCGATCCGCGTGTCGATGCCTACGGCACGGTCGACGAGGCCAATGCCTGTATCGGCATGGCTCGCCTCCATACCGCAACGACGCATCCATCGATCGACGCCATGCTTTCCCGCATCCAGAACGACCTCTTCGACCTCGGCGCCGATCTGGCGGTGCCCGACGACGGCAAGCCGCTCGGCTATGAGCCGCTGCGCATCACAGCCTCGCAGACCGACCGTGTCGAAAAGGACATCGACCTTCTCAACAAGGACCTTGAACCGCTCAAATCCTTCGTACTTAACGGCGGCACGCCGGCCGCAGCCGCCCTTCACCTCGCGCGCACGGTGGCGCGGCGTGCCGAGCGCATCATGGTGGCTTTGGCGCAAGATCCGGCCGAGCCTGTCAACCGCGAGGCGATCAAATACATAAACCGTGTCTCGGACTTTCTGTTCGTCGCCGCGCGCGCGGTCAATGACAATGGAAACGCCGACGTGCTATGGATTCCCGGCAAGAACCGCTGAATTTCGCAAAAAGCGGGAGGGTCCGATGTTTATCCCGCTCTACGACACCAACAAGCTGCGCCACATCAGGCTGCAATATGTCACGATCGGCCTGATCGTGGTCAACACGCTCATCTACCTTGCCACCACGCTCGGCGGCGAGGCATTCGCCAACGCGGCGGTGCTCGGCCTCGGCTTCATTCCGTCCGTCGTTCACGACAAGGTGGAACTGGCGCCGCAGTTTGTCGTGATCCCCGAGAGCTTGAGCTACGTCACCTATTCCTTCCTGCATGCGGATATTTTCCACCTCGGCGGCAACATGCTGTTTTTATGGGTGTTCGGCGACAATGTCGAAGACGCGCTCGGCCACGTCCGCTATCTGATCTTCTATCTGCTTTGCGCCATCGCCGGCGCCTTCTTCCAGGGCCTTGTCGCCTGGGATTCGCAAGTGCCGCTGATCGGCGCCTCGGGCGCCATCGCCGGCGTGGTCGCCGCCTATCTGATCCTCTATCCCAGGGTGAAGGTATGGGTGCTGGCCTTCGCCCGCATTCCATTGCGTATCCCGGCTTTCATCCCGCTCATTTTGTGGATCATCTTCCAGGTCGTGATGTTCGCCGCGGGCGGCGAGGATCAGGTTTCCTGGGCCACCCATGTCGGCGGCATCATCGCCGGGGCGGCGCTGGTGCTGATCTTGCGCAGACGCGGCGTACCGCTTCTCGCCGCCGCGGATGAGGCGCCCGCTGTGGCGACCGACCCGGCGCTCATTGCTCCATGGCCTGAAGCCCGCGAGCCGCCTGCAGCACAGCCGGCACCGCGCTGGGGGCGCGCGTCGGCTCCGGACTGAACCGATTTGAGTAGCTAGCGCATATTGACGTGCAGGTTTGTCGCAACTACGGAAGCGTTTCCGCCACCGCCTAGGCGGTTGAAGACCAGAATTCCGTCCGGAATGTCGGCTTTCGACAATTCTGCACAGGCGTAGGCTGCTATAGCGCGCGAACTATCTCAAGAGAGGTGACAGGCAAAATGAAGATCCTTGTGCCCGTGAAGCGGGTTGTGGATGCGAATGTGAAGGTTCGCGTGAAGGCTGACGGTTCGGCGGTGGAACTCGCCAACGTCAAGATGGCGATGAACCCGTTCGACGAGATCGCGGTGGAAGAAGCGATCCGGCTGAAGGAAGCCGGCAAGGCCGAGGAGATCATCGTCGTTTCGATCGGGCCGCAGCAGGCGCAGGAGACCTTGCGCACCGCGCTCGCCATGGGCGCCGACCGCGCCATCCTGGTCAAGACCGACGAGCAGACCGAGCCGCTCGGCGTCGCCAAGGTGCTGAAGGGCGTGGTCGAGGCGGAACAGCCCGGCCTCGTCATTCTCGGCAAGCAGGCGATCGACGATGACTCGAACCAGACCGGCCAGATGCTGGCCGCACTGCTCGGCTGGGCGCAGGGCACTTTTGCTTCCAAGGTCGTTATCGATGGCGACAAGGCCAAGGTGACGCGCGAAGTCGATGGCGGCCTACAGACGGTGGAACTGAAGATGCCGGCGATTGTCACCGCCGATCTGCGCCTCAACCAGCCGCGCTATGCCTCGCTGCCCAACATCATGAAAGCCAAGAAGAAGCCGCTCGACGAGAAATCGCCGGCCGATTTCGGCGCCGACGTCAAGCCTCGGCTGAAGGTGCTCAAGACCGAGGAGCCGGGTGGCCGCAAGGCTGGCGTCAAGGTCAAGAGCGTCGCCGAACTGGTTGACAAGCTCAAGAACGAAGCCGGCGTGCTGTAAGGAAATCCGATGAGGCCGGCCTGCAAACGGCCGGTTTCTCCGCTCGCCGAGGCGACGTACTGAAGTACGCTCCGCTCCGGTTCTCGAAACCAACCGTTTTCGACTCGGCCTGACCGGATTTCAGGGAGTCTCGAAAACGAAAGTCAGGGATATCATAATGGCTATTCTTCTGATTGCCGAACACGACAATGCGACGCTTTCCGACCAGACCGCCAAGGCGCTGTCGGCGGCGCTGCAGATCGGTTCGGACGTGCATGTGCTGGTTGCCGGCAAGGGCGCCAAGGGCGCCGCCGATGCCGCCGCCAAGCTCAAGGGCGTGACCAAGGTGCTGCTCGCCGAGGCCGACGAACTGAGCGAGCGCCTCGCCGAACCGCTGGCGGCGCTCGTCGTCAGCATAGCCGGCTCCTACGACACCATCGTCGCGCCGGCGACATCGTCGGGCAAGAATGTCGCGCCGCGCGTGGCCGCACTGCTTGACGTGGCGCAGGTATCCGAAATCATCGAAGTGGTCTCGCCCGACACCTTCAAGCGGCCGATCTATGCCGGCAACGCCATCCAGACCGTGCAGTCGAGCGACGCCAAGAAGGTGATCACCGTGCGTACCGCCTCCTTCCAGGCAGCGCCCGAGGGCGGCTCGGCCGCGGTCGAGACCGTCAAGGCCGCAAGCAATCCCGGCCTCTCCTCCTTTGTCGAAAACAAGCTCTCCGAGACCGACCGTCCGGAGCTGACCTCGGCCAAGATCATCATCTCGGGCGGCCGCGCGCTGGGCTCCTCGGAGAAGTTCCAGGAAGTCATCCTGCCGGTCGCCGACAAGCTCGGCGCCGCCGTCGGCGCCAGCCGCGCCGCGGTCGACGCCGGCTATGCGCCGAACGACTGGCAGGTCGGCCAGACCGGCAAGGTCGTGGCCCCGGATCTCTACATCGCCGTTGGCATCTCCGGCGCCATCCAGCATCTCGCCGGCATGAAGGATTCGAAGGTCATCGTCGCCATCAACAAGGACGAGGAAGCCCCCATCTTCCAGGTCGCCGACTACGGCCTCGTCGGCGATCTCTTCGTCATCCTGCCGGAACTGCAAAAGGCGCTTTGACGCTTTCTGCCAAAGCGTATTAAATTGTGAAGGGTGGGGTAGACGAAGCTGCACCACCCTTTTACTTTGCACCGCACAAAAAGCAGGCCGCAAAGGCCTTTTTCGACGGGATCGGTGTAATGAGCAAGATCGAGACGATCGGCATCATCGGCGCGGGCCAGATGGGCGGCGGCATAGCGCATGTGTCCGCGCTTTCGGGCTACAAGGTGCTGATCTACGACATCTCTCCTGATCGCATCGAGAAGGGCATCGCCACCGTCAGCGGCAACATGGCCCGCCAGGTCGGTTCCGGCAAACTGGAAGAGAAGCTGCGCAACGACGCGATGGCGCGCATTTCGGCAGCACCCGCCATGGCCGACCTTGCCGGCGCCGATCTGGTGATCGAAGCCGCGACCGAGGACGAGACGGTCAAGCGCAAGATCTATGCCCAGCTCTGTCCCCAGCTCAACCCCGAAGCCATCCTGGCGACCAACACCTCTTCGATCTCCATTACTCGTCTCGCCGCGCAGACCGACAGGCCTGAGCGTTTCATCGGCATTCATTTCATGAATCCGGTTCCGGTGATGAAGCTGGTCGAACTGGTGCGCGGCATCGCCACCGAGGACCAGACTTTCGAGGCGGCGAAGGCCTATGTGAAGCAGCTCGACAAGACCATCACCGTCTCCGAGGATTTTCCGGCCTTCATCGTCAACCGCATCCTGCTGCCGATGATCAACGAGGCGATCTACACGCTCTATGAAGGTGTCGGCTCGGTCGACGCCATCGACACCGCCATGAAACTCGGCGCCAACCATCCGATGGGGCCGCTGCAGCTTGCCGATTTCATCGGGCTGGATACCTGCCTGTCGATCATGCAGGTGCTGCATGACGGCCTGTCGGATTCGAAATACCGCCCCTGCCCGCTGCTGGTGAAATATGTCGAGGCCGGTTGGCTCGGCCGCAAGACCGGGCGCGGCTTCTACGACTATCGCGGCGAGCATCCCGTTCCGACGCGCTAAAGCATTTTGCAGCCAAGTGAAATCACTTGGCGTCGCAGAAATTGCGGCTAAAACAAATAGATAACAGATAGATAGA
>NZ_CAUM01000059.1 GCF_000350085.1 Mesorhizobium metallidurans STM 2683 | reverse complement strand
GCCAAGATCGAGGGCTAGACCCTAAGATCTGGTGCGAATCAATTCCCCGAATGACCGTGCTGAGCATCAGGCCTGCGGGTTCTCCGTGCGCTGCGACCAAGGCAGTGCCTGCCCGGAAATCGTCGTCCAGGCAATGATCGCGGCAAGCAGGCAAAGCAGGGCGGTTGCAAGCGAGACGGCCGCGAAGGCCGCGTCGCTGGCGGCAAGCCTGGTTGCATCGAGTTCGGGCGTCAGGCCGGCCGATGCCGGTTCGCCAAAACCCGGAATGCCTGATCTGACACTGGTGTCCAGCATCGTCGAATAGACCCAGGCCGCGAGCGAGCCCATCGCCGCCACCGCGATCAACCCGCCAATGCGGGAAACCGCATTGTTGATGCCCGAGGCGGCGCCCGTGTCCTTGTCCTCGACGGCGGTCATGATCGCGGTCGACGGCGGCGACACGACCAGCGCCATGCCGAACCCCATCACCGCCATCAGCGGAAACGTCCCGGTCCAGAAATTGTGGATGCCGGCATGGGCAAGCAGAGCGAGCCCGGCAAAGGCGAAAGCGACGACCAGGCTGCCGCTGGCGATCGGAAAACGCGGCCCGATCCGGTCGGACCACTCACCGACTGGCCCCGACAGAAGTGCGATCGAGGCCGACAGCGGCAGGAAGATGAAACCGACCTCAGCCGTGCTCAGTCCCCATCCGGCGATCAACAGCATCGGCAGATAAAACAGATTGGCCGACAGCGCGAAGTAGAGGAAGAAGGTCGCGACATTGGCGCCGGCAAAAGCCCGGATGCGAAACAGCGAGAGGTCGATCATCGGCTCGCGCTGCCGGAGCTCGAAGACAACAAAAACGACGAGCAGCACCGCGCCGATGACGATACTTGGTCCCGATATTTGCCCGCCGCCTTCGGCGCTCATCGAGGTCAAGCCGTAGGCAAGCGCTCCGAACGCCAATGTGGCGAGCGCGGCGCCGCCGAGATCGAGGCTTCGCTTGTTCGCCGGTGCGTCAGCCGGAACCTTGGCCAGCAAAAGGTAGATCGAGAGAAGCCCGAGCGGCAGGTTGATCGCGAAGATCGCCCGCCAGATGCCGTCGCCGAAGGCTGACAGGACAAAACCGCCCAGCACCGGACCAAGCGCCGTCGTCAGCGCCGAGGCCGCCGCCCAGATGCCGATGGCCCTGCCGCGTTCCTTCTTCGGATAGGCCTTGGCGATGATGGCCAGGCTGCCCGGCACCATGATGGCGGCGCCGATGCCCTGGATGGCCCGAAACGCGATGAGCACCCCGGGATTCGGCGCCAGCGCGCAAGCAAGCGAGGCCATAATGAACAGCGCGATGCCGACGACGAAGGCTCGCCGCAGGCCGAACCGGTCGCCGGCCGCACCCCCGACAAGGATCAGTGCCGAAAGCGTCAATGCATAGGCGTTGGAAATCCACTGCGCCTCGGCGAGGCTGGCGCCGAGATCGACGCGGATCGCCGGCGTGGCGATGGCCAGGATCGAACCGTCGATGAAACCGAGCGCGGAAGCCAGGATCGCCGCGATGAGCACGAACCTGCGCCGCGATTGCGGGCAGAACGCATCGGCCGGAAGAGAGCCGCTCAGGGGAACGGCGGCGGCTTCGCTTGGAGATTTCATCGGGCCTGCTTAGACCTCCGATGCGCCGTCAGCAACCGGCCAGCAGGTTACTGCTGTTGAAACCAGACGGAGGTCCGGGCACGCAGGATAGCTCGGGCCGATCGGCAGGATCGTCAGTCGATCCGAGCAGTACAACGTTCAGTCGACGAACTCCACCGTCACACCCGGCGACACGATCCTGGCAAGTTCGCGCGCGTCCCAATTGGTCAGCCGCACGCAGCCATGGCTTTCGGTCTTGCCGATCTTGGAGGGATCGGGCGTGCCGTGGATGCCGTAGGTCGGCTTGTCCAGCGCGATCCAGACAGAACCGACCGGCCCGTTCGGACCCGGCGGAATGGTCAGGACCTTGTTATTTTCGCCCTGCTTGAAATTGATGTTCGGGTTGTAGGTGTAGTTGGGATCGAGCGCGACCCGCGACACCGTGTGCGTGCCGGAGGGCGATGGCGTGTCCGACGAACCGATGGTGGCCGGATAGGCAGCAATCAGCTTGCCCGACGCATCATAGGCGAAGACCTCTTTCTTGCCCTTGTCGGCGATGATGCGTGCCACCGGCTTTGCCACCAGCTTGCCGAAATTGGCGACCTTGATGATCGTGCCGGGACGGTTGAAATTGGCGTCGCGATTGAGCGCCTTCAGATAGTTCTCGTCCATGTGGAACCGCTCGGCGATCGCCTCGGTGACGGATGTGTAGCCCATGCGGTCGAGCTGCGCTTTCTGGCTGTAGTCTTCCGGTATCGACGCGACATAGGGGCCGGCCGCATCCTCTGGTGTGATCGTGTAGGAGGCGAAGGCGTCGCCGCCCGATTGCGCAAGGGCTGCCTGGATGCCGACCGCATCGGTGGATCTCAGATTGCTGCCGGTGATTTCGTTGTAGGCGGCGAGCGCCTTGTCGACATTCGAGCCGAAGCGCCCGTCGATGACGCCGGGCGAAGCGCCGGCACGGTCGAGCAGCACCTGCAGCCCGGCGATATCCTGGCGCACGCCGAGCGAGAGCGACGGATCGACCGTTGCCTTGCCGCCGGTCTTTGGCGGCAACGCCGCCTGCTCGGCCGGCGCGGTCGGCTCGACTGGTTCGATCGAAGCTTCGTTGAGCGGCTGGCGCGTGATGGTACGCGGCTTTGCCGGCTGCGGCGCTTCCGGGTAGGTGTTGCCATAGCCGCCGTCCCGCGGTGCTTCCGGAAAAGCCTCCACCGAATTGTCGCCATAGGGATCGTATCCGTCGGCCGGCGGCTCGATGATGCGGCCCTGCTCGTCCAGCTGCCTGCGGCGGACGCGCGCCGTGTCTTGCGGGTCGTCGAGATAATAGTCGTCGTCCTCGACCGGCCCGAGATTGCGCCAGCGCTCGCGGCGCAGCGCACGGCGGTCAAACCTGGTCTGCGGCGGCTGGATGGCAATGACCTTGCCGGTCTCCGCATCGACGAGGACGCGGTTTCCCCTGGCGTCGTAATAGACGTCGACAGCGCCGTTCTGGGCCACAAGAATGCCGCCGGAATCGCTCGCGCGGACAGGTCGCGGCGCGGTATCCGCCATTGGCGAGGCCATCGCATTCGACATCAGCATCCCAGCGGCAAGCGCCGAAAGGGTGAATATCCCGCGAAACATGATGGTCAAACTCTCCGGTCCCAAATGCCGCCGCCCGGCATTGCCCTTTAGAGCGCCGCGCGTCCTTTCGGACGCGCAAAGGACGCTCTAACACTTTAAATCTCCACATCGCGCTTTCCGAAAATCGAATTCGATTTTCGGGCCGATGCGGAAGGCGAACCCCTTCGCCAGCAAATCAGTTGCCACGATAAGGCTCCAACATGAACCGGGCATGAAGATGGCGGATTTCTGGCAGGTTGGAGCAATATGCGCTAGTTAGTTAGTGACGAGCCCCAATTCCCGGCGCGCCTGTTTCGTCAGCTTCAGCACAACAAGGCGATGGCTGTCGCGCAGATAATCCTTCAGCGCGTCGTCATCCATGCTCTGGCTTGTCTGGCGCTGGATCCATTTCATGCCGCGCGAGGCGAGATAGGGCGCGGGCCTGAGGCCGGGCTGTTCCTTCAGTATGTCATAGGCGATGTCGGAGCATTTGAAGGTGACGAAGGGCTGCTTGCCGGGCTGCTTGCCCTCGTCCCAGCCGGCGATGGCAAACACCTTGGCGCCGACCTTCCAGACATGGGCGCCGCCCCACTGGACGACATGGGTCGTTGCGGGCAAGGAAGCGCAGAAGCCGTTGTAATCGTCCAGCGTCATCCGCCCTCCATTCCAATGCATGTCGCGCAAAAGCATGCCCTCGGGCTTGAACCGGGGTGCGCAGCGGTTTTGCGATAACGACTTGCATAAAACAAGAGCGCCGCGCGTCCTTCCGAATGCGCGGCGCTCTGGCACTTTTTCTAAAAGGCCGCCTGAACTCAGGCCGCCGCCTCGGTCGCCACGACCGCCGGCTTCGAGCGGAAGTTCAGCCGGTCGGAACCGGCGGTGACCTTGACGGTCGAGCCGTCGAGTATCTCGCCGAGCAGGATCTTTTCCGCCAGCGGATCCTGCAGTTCCTTCTGCATCACCCGCTTCAGCGGCCGCGCGCCATAGGCCGGGTCGTAGCCCTTGGCCGCCAGCCAGTCGATCGCCTCCTGATCCAGCGACAGCGTGATCTTGCGGTCGACGAGCAGGCTTTCCAGCCGCTTGAGCTGGATCTCGACGATGCGGCCCATATCCTGCCGGCGCAGCCGGTGGAACAGGATCACCTCGTCGACGCGGTTGAGGAATTCCGGCCGGAACGATGCCCGCACCACGCCCATCACCTCATCGCGCACGGCGTCGACGTCCTGGTCCTCACCGAGATTAACCAGATATTCGGCGCCGAGGTTCGACGTCATGATGATCAGTGTGTTGCGGAAGTCGACCGTGCGGCCCTGCCCGTCGGTCAGGCGGCCGTCGTCAAGCACCTGCAACAGCACGTTGAAGACATCGGGATGCGCCTTCTCGATCTCGTCGAACAGCACGACCTGATAGGGCCGGCGCCGCACCGCTTCGGTCAGCGCGCCACCTTCCTCATAGCCGACATAGCCGGGAGGCGCGCCGATCAGCCGGGCGACCGAGTGCTTCTCCATGAACTCCGACATGTCGATGCGCACCATCGCGCTCTCGTCGTCGAACAGGAAGTTCGCCAGCGCCTTGGTCAGTTCGGTCTTGCCGACGCCGGTCGGCCCGAGGAACATGAACGAGCCGATCGGCCGGTTCGGATCCTGCAGGCCGGCGCGGGCGCGGCGCACCGCCTTGGAGACGGCCTGCACCGCCTCGCCCTGACCGACGACGCGCTTGCCGATCTCGTCTTCCATGCGCAGCAGCTTGTCGCGCTCGCCTTCCAGCATCTTGTCGACCGGAATGCCGGTCCAGCGCGACACGATATGGGCGACGTGGTCGGGGGTGACCACCTCCTCGACCATGCCGGCCTTACCGTCCTGGGCCTCGGCTTGGGTCAGCTTTTTTTCCAGTTCCGGGATCTTGCCATAGGCAAGCTCGCCGGCGCGCTGGAATTCACCCTTGCGCTGAGCGATGGCGAGTTCGTTGCGTGCCTCGTCGAGTTGCTTCTTGAGGTCGGCGGCAAGCCCGAGCTTCTGCTTTTCGGACTGCCATTTCGAGGTCAACTCGGTCGATTCCTCCTCGAGGCCGGACAGTTCCTTCTCGAGACGGGCAAGCCGGTCCTTCGAAGCGTCGTCCTTCTCGACCTTCAGCGCCTCGCGCTCGATCTTGAGCTGCATGATGCGGCGATCGATCTCGTCCAGCGCCTCGGGCTTCGAATCGACCTGCATCCTGAGCCGCGACGCGGCTTCGTCGACAAGGTCGATCGCCTTGTCCGGCAGGAACCGGTCGGCGATATAGCGGTTGGACAGCGTCGCAGCCGAGACCAGCGCCGAATCCGAGATGCGCACCTTGTGGTGCTGCTCGTATTTCTCCTTCAGGCCGCGCAGGATCGAGACGGTGTCTTCGACTGTTGGCTCGTTGACGAAAACCGGCTGGAAGCGGCGGGCAAGGGCGGCGTCCTTCTCGACATGCTTTCGGTATTCGTCGAGCGTGGTCGCGCCGACGCAATGAAGCTCGCCGCGCGCCAGCGCCGGCTTCAGCAGGTTCGATGCATCCATGGCGCCATCGGCCTTGCCGGCGCCGACCAGCGTGTGCATCTCGTCGATGAACAGGATGATGCCGCCGGCGGCGGAGGTAACCTCGGAAAGGACCGCCTTCAGCCGCTCCTCGAACTCGCCGCGATATTTGGCGCCGGCAATCAGCGCGCCCATGTCGAGCGCCATCAACTGCTTGTCCTTCAGCGATTCCGGCACATCGCCATTGACGATGCGCAGCGCCAGCCCTTCGGCGATCGCCGTCTTGCCGACGCCGGGTTCACCGATCAGCACCGGATTGTTCTTGGTGCGGCGCGACAGCACCTGGATGGTGCGGCGGATCTCGTCGTCGCGGCCAATGACCGGGTCGAGCTTGCCGGCACGGGCATCCGCCGTCAGGTCGCGCGCGTATTTCTTCAGCGCGTCATAGCCCTGTTCGGCGCCCGCCGAATCGGCGGTGCGGCCCTTGCGGACATCGTTGATCACCTGGTTCAGCGCCTGCGCTGTCACGCCGGCCTTGGCCAGGATGTCGGCGGTCTTGGCGGATTTCTCGACCGCCAGCGCGGTCAGCAGCCGTTCGACCGTAACGAAACTGTCGCCGGCCTTCTTGGCCAGTTCTTCAGCCGTCGAAAACACCTTCGCCAGCGGCTGCGCCAGATAGAGCTGGCCATTGCCACCTTCCACCTTGGGCATCGCTTCGAGGGCGGATTCGACACCAAGCTTGACGTCGCGCACGCTGCCGCCGGCGCGCTCGATCAGCGAGGCGGCCAAACCCTCCTCGTCGTCGACAAGGACTTTGAGGATATGTTCGGGGGTGAACTGCTGGTGGTTGCGGGAGAGCGCCATTGTCTGCGCGGACTGGATGAAGCCGCGCACGCGCTCGGAATATTTTTCAAGATTCATATCTGTCTCCTTCCGTCACCGGCCCGCTTTGCGGCACCGGATCAGATTGCGGTGACGGACCCGCCCATTCGAGCCGGATCCTGTTCACGCGAGATATGGGGCGCGAGCCATGGACCCTCAAGACACCTCGATAGTGGCAGGTGCATAATATTCCACGGGCACGCTAAACGAAAACGGCGGAGATTTCTCTCCGCCGTTCAGGGTAAATGATGCGCTAACTTGGAAAGGCTCTAACCCGGCTCCAAAGCCTGGTTCGAAAAGCCTCGTTCTATCGGTTGTCGGTGTCGGCAGCGACCGTTTCGCCACCGCCTTCAACCGGCGTGGCCACGTCCACGTCGCCGGGACCGAAATTGCCGCTAGCGCCATCTGTCTGGTCTGCCGCCTGGGCGGCCTCCCGATCGGCATCGGCACGCGGACGACGCGGGCGCCTGGGCCGACGCACAGCGCCATTTTCGCCCGCTGCTTCGTTCATCTCGGCCTGTGCGGCGAGAGCAGCCGGCGAAAAATTCTCGAACTGCGGCGCGGGTTCGGCCGCAAAAACAGGCTCGGCCTGGGGCATGAAACCAGTTTCGGTCTGGGAAACGGCTTCCACCTGCGCCGGTGTCTCGTTGCGCCGGCTCTGATCGCCGCGCGGCTCGCCACGCGAACCATACTCGCCGCGCTGGCCGTTCTGGCCGTAGCCGCCATTGGGACGACGGTCGCGATGGCGACCGCCATTGTTGTCGCGCCCACCATTGTCACGCCCGTTATCGCGCCCATTGTCACGATTATCGCGGCCGTTTTCCTGGTTGAACGCCAACTCGGCCGGCATGCCCTCGATGACCGGCTGCGGGCCGGCGCCGTGACCGGCCGCTGGCACCGAAGCCTCACCGGCATTGTTGCCGGCATTGTCGAACTCGTCGCGATCTTCGTCGCCGTCATCATCGAACTCATCGCGGTTCTGCTGCGCGTTCTGGATCGGCATCTGCGCCTGGGCGGCCGCAATGATGCGATTGTAATGCTCGGCGTGCTGGAGGTAGTTTTCCGCCATCACCCGGTCACCGGAGCTTTGCGCGTCACGGGCGAGGGTTGCGTATTTTTCGGCGATCTGCTGAGCCGATCCGCGGATCTTCACGTCCGGGCCGTTGCTCTCGTAGTTGCGCGTCAGGGGATTTGGGCCCTTGCGGTTGTTGTTATTGTTGTTGTTGCCACCGCCGCCATTGTTGTTGCGACCGCGCATGCGCCTGTTCTGCTGTTGTGGCCTCATCCGACTCTCTTCATTTTGAAATTTTCGAACAACTCTTTACGAACGGAGGCGCTCATGCAGCCAGCCGTTTCGTTTCTTCACCGGCGTTCGCCCGCATCGATTGCGTTGGCGCCACGTGTCATCCTGTTCCGGTTACATCACTTGCCGGACGATTCCCGCACGAAGCTTGGGCGTCGTTTGCGCAAGAAGGCAGCTATTTCCAAGGAAAACCGAATCGCTAAGAGCACTGCCTGCTTCGTCTCATCCGGTTAAGGCGACCCTAGCCGCATTCCCCGGCATTGCCAAGCGGTTTTTTCGCACTGCATCACGGCTTTGTCGGTTCCTCGATCAGATCCTATGTTCAAAGACCAGAACCCTGTCATTTCCGCCAAGATCGCGAAACACCCCAGCCCGCGCATAGCCGGCTGTAGAAAAGATGTACGTAACCTCGTCGCGCTGCGTATGACCGATCTCGACCGCGATTCTGCCCTTGATGTCCAAAAAATCTGCCGCCTCGGCGGCGATGATCCTATAGGGGCTCAGACCGTCCGTGCCGCCATCGAGGGCTTTGCGCGGATCGAAGTCGCGGACTTCGTCCTGCAGATTTTCAATGTCTTCAGACGGTATATAGGGAGGGTTTGCGACAATTACATGGTACCGGCCCGAAACTTTTTCGAACCAGTCGGATTGAAGCGCCTTGAACCGCGCGGCGAGCCCCAGTTCCCTGGCATTGCGCATGGCGGTCGTCAAAGCATCTTGGGAAATATCGACGCCGGTGGCAGTTGCGCCAGGAACTGCATTGAGCAGCGCCAGTGCGATGGCGCCGGTGCCGGTGCCGAGATCGAGGATTCGGCATTCGCCTTGGCGTTCCGCCGTTGCTTTCACAAAGGGCAGTACCGCTTCGACCAGCGTTTCGGTGTCCGGCCGCGGCTCCAGCGTTTCCGGCGACAGCGAAAGGCGCAGACCGTGGAACTCGCGATAGCCGAGGATGCGATGCACCGGCTCACCGGAGATGCGCCGCACCAGGGCCGCATCGATAGCGGCAACCGCGTCAAGGCCGACCTTGCGGTCGGGATCGGCGATGGCCTGCGTGCGGGTCGTGGCGGAAAAATGCTCGACGATCAGCCTGGCGTCCAGCCCCGGATCGGTCACGCCGGCTTCTGTCAGGTGTTGCCGCGCCGCCCGCAGCAGCGGCCCGAGCGCATCAGGCAAAGTGTCAGCCATCGACGCCCATGTCGGCGAGCAGCTTCGACTGATGGTCGGCGATCAGCGCGTCGACGATCTCGTCGAGCTCGCCCATCATTACTCGTTCGAGCTTGTAGAGCGTAAGATTGATGCGATGGTCGGTAACCCGGCCTTGCGGGAAATTATAGGTTCGGATGCGCTCGGAGCGGTCGCCCGAGCCGACCTGCGACTTGCGCGATTCCGAGCGTTCCTCATCCGCCTTGCCGCGCTCCAGGTCGTAAAGCCTGGCCCGCAGGATCTGCATCGCCTTCGCCCGGTTCTGGTGCTGCGACTTCTCCGCCTGCACCACCATGATGCCGGTCGGCAGATGGGTGATACGGACCGCCGAATCGGTGGTGTTGACGTGCTGTCCGCCGGAGCCCGAGGCACGCATCGTATCGATGCGGATGTCCTCCGCCCTTATGTCGATATCGACCTCTTCGGCCTCCGGCAGCACCGCGACCGTGGCCGCCGAGGTGTGGATGCGTCCGCCGGCCTCGGTCTCCGGTACACGCTGCACGCGGTGCACGCCGGATTCGAATTTCAGATGGGCAAAGACCCCCTTGCCCGACACGGTAGCAATGATTTCCTTGTAGCCGCCGACCTCGCCTTCGCTGGCTGAAGCCGTCTCGAAACGCCAGCCGCGGGACGCTGCGTAGCGCTCATACATGCGAAACAGGTCGCCGGCGAAAAGCGCCGCCTCGTCGCCACCGGTGCCGGCGCGGATTTCGAGGATGGCGTTCTTGTCGTCGGCGGCATCCTTGGGCAGAAGCAGAATCTGGATATCCTTCTGCAGCGCCTCGATGCGTTCCTCGACCCCGGGCAGGTCGGCCTCCGCCAAGACCCGCATCTCGGCATCGGTGCCCTTGTCGGCGAGCATTGCCTCCAGATCGGCCTGCTCCTGCTCGGCGGCGCGCAGCGCCCTGATCTTGGCCACCATCTCCTGGATGTCGGCATATTCCGACGCCATCCGGACATAGGCGTCCGCCGCCGGCCCGGCCGACATCTGCGCCTCGAGCATATCGAAACGCTTGACGACTTGATCCATACGGTCGCGGGGCAGGTTGATCATGGTCCTGGAGCTTCGATGGGATTCACGTGAATCTACAGCGGAATCGAACGGTCGTCGGCAAAGGCCTGCAGCAGCGCCCGCATCGGCAGCCCCTGGGCCGGCGCCATCAGATTGTCGTCGAAGAATGCCTGCAATTCGTCCAGCGGCAATTCCGTCAGCATCGCCTTGACCGGACCGATCGAGGCCGGCGACATCGAGATCGAGCGGTAGCCAAGGCCGATCAGCGCCATCGCGGATATGGGTTTTCCGGCGAGTTCGCCGCACAGCGTCACCGGCGTGTGGTTGCGCGCGCCGGCATCGGCGATCTGCTTCAGGACGCGCAGGAACGGCGTCGACAGCGTGTCGAAGCGGTCGGAGAGCTGCGTGTTGCCGCGATCGACCGCCATGACGAACTGGAACAGGTCGTTCGAGCCGACCGAGACGAAATCGACCGCCTTCATCAACTCGTCAAGCTGGAACAGCAGCGACGGCACTTCCAGCATGGCCCCAAGCTTAAGGCTGGTTGGCAAATGATGGGCAAAACGCGACAGATGCCGTACCTCGCGGTCGATGATCTCGCGCGCCTGGGCGATCTCGCCAAGCTCCGTCACCATCGGCAGCATCAGCTTCAGTTCGCGCCCACCGCAAGCCTTCAGCAGCGCGCGGATCTGGGTCCTGAGCAGGCCCGGCCGGTCGAGCGTCAGCCGGATGGCGCGCCAGCCGAGCGCCGGGTTCTCTTCCTGGATCGCCCCCTTGAAATAGGGCAGCACCTTGTCGCCACCGATATCGATGGTGCGGAAGGTGACTGGCTTGCCGCGCGCCGCGTCGAGCACGTCGCGATAGAGCTTTTCCTGTGCCTCGGCGCGGGGAAAGGTCGAGGCGACCATGAATTGCAGCTCGGTGCGGAACAGGCCGATGCCGGCAGCACCCGCCTCGGCAAGCTGCGGCAGGTCGACGGCCAGGCCCGCATTCATCAGCAGATCGACCTGGACACCGTCCCTGGTCACCGACGGCTTCTTGCGCAGCTCCCGGTAGACCTCCTGCCGCCGCGCCCGGAAGCGGACCTTTTCGGCATAGGCGGCTTCGAGATCTGGCTGCGGGCGCAGATGGATGAGGCCTTCCTCGCCGTCAACGATGATGGCGTCGCCGTTTTCCGCCATGGAAACGGCGCCCTTCATCTGGCCGGCGACGGGTATGCCCATGGCCCGCGCGACGATGACGACGTGACTGGTCGCAGCCCCATCCTCCAGGACCACGCCGCGCAGCTTGTCCCTGGGGTAGTCGAGCAGCTCGGCGGCCCCCATCGAGCGGGCGACGATGATGGCATCCTTAGGCAGCGAGGCCGCGACATCTTCCGGCCCGCGCCCCATCAGCTGGCGCAGCAGCCGGTTGGCGAGATCGTCGAAATCGCTCATCCGCTCGCGCAGGTACGGATCGGTCATGTGCAGCATGCGGGCACGCATGTCGCTCTGCACCTTTTCGACCGCCGCTTCCGCCGTCAGGCCGTTGCGGATCGCCTCTTCGAGCCGCCGCACCCAGCCGCTGTCGTTGGCGAACATGCGATAGGCTTCCAGCACCTGGCGATGCTCGCCCTCGAAAGCGACATCGCGGCGTTCCAGCATGTCGTCGATGGAGAGCCTGAGCGAGCCAAGCGATGTGTCGAGCCGCCTGATCTCCTCCTCGCTGTCCTCGTTGAACAGATTGGTGACGACGATGCGCGGCTCGTGCAGCACGACATGGCCGAGCCCGACGCCCTCGTTGAAGGACAGGCCGGTGAAGCTCACCGGGCGGCGCAAGTCGAGCTCGAGCCCGGGCCGGGTCAACCGCGCCAGATCGCCGGTGGCGATCATCTCGGCGATCACCATCGCCGTGGTTTCCAGCGCCTCGACCTCGTCGTCGCGGTAGTGGCGCATGGTCTTGTTCTGGACGACCAGCACGCCGAGTGTGCGCCCTGCCCTCAGCACCGGCACGCCGAGGAAGGAATTGTAGATCTCTTCCCCGGTCTCCGGCAGGTAGGCGAAGGCGGGGTGTTCCTGCGCGTTGGAAAGGTTGAGCGGCCGCGCCGAGGCCGCGATGGTACCGACGAGGCCTTGTCCCAGCCTCAGCTGCGCCAGGTGGACGGCGTTCGGGTTCAGCCCTTCGGTGGCATAGAGTTCGAGCACCGAATCGGCGCGCAGCACATAGAGCGAGCACACTTCGGCGACCATGTTGGAGGCGATGTCGCGCACGATGCGGTCGAGCCGCTCCTGCGGCTCCAGCGGCTCCTGCATGAGCTCGCGGAGCCGTTTCAGCAAAACGCGCGGGCCACTGGCCGTATCACGCATCGCGGCTTCTTCTCCAATGGTATTTCAGCCGGCGCAGTTTCTCCTGCGGCCGGCGCTCACGCAACAACTGACTCAAGTCTTGCTACTGCTTATCCAGACCGTAGACGGAATGCAAAGTGCGAACCGCAAGTTCGGTATAGGGACCGTCGATCAATATCGAAATCTTGATCTCGGAAGTCGTGATGGCGCGGATGTTGATGGCGCGGTCGGCCAGCGCCTTGAAGGCGGTGGCGGCGACGCCGGCATGGCTTCTCATGCCGATGCCGATGACCGAGACCTTCGACATGCCGGCTTCCGATTGCACGACGTCATAACCGATCGTCGCCTTCAGCCGCTCGAGCACGGCAAGCGCCTTGTCGACATCGCCGGACGGCACGGTGAAGGTCATGTCGGTGAACTTGCCGTCCTCGGAGATATTCTGGACGATCATGTCGACGTTGATGTTGGCCTCGGCCAGCGGCCCGAAGATGCCGGCGGCAACGCCCGGCCGGTCGCCGACCCGGCGCAGCGAAATCTGCGCTTCGTCCTTGGCGTAGGCAATTCCGGTGACGACCTGCTGTTCCACGATCTCTTCCTCGTCGCAAATGAGCGTTCCGGGCGGATTGACCAAATCCCCCATTCCGGGCGCGTCGGGATCGTCGAAGGACGACCGCACGAACGTACGCACCCTGTGCACCATGGCAAGCTCGACCGAGCGCACCTGCAGCACCTTGGCGCCGAGCGAAGCCATTTCAAGCATTTCCTCGAAGGAAATCTTGGCCAGCCGCCGCGCCTTCGGCTCGATGCGCGGATCGGTGGTGTAGACCCCGTCGACATCGGTGTAGATGTCGCAGCGGTCGGCCTTGACCGCCGCCGCGATGGCGACGGCGCTGGTGTCCGAGCCGCCGCGGCCGAGCGTGGCGATGCGGTTGTCCGGCCCGATGCCCTGGAAGCCGGCCACCACCGCCACCTGGGCCTCGCCGAAGCGCTTGATCAAAAATGCGCCGTCAATGTCGAGAATGCGCGCCGCGCCATGCGCGTTGTCGGTCTTGATCGGGATCTGCCAGCCCTGCCAGGAACGCGCATGAACGCCCATATTCTGCAGCGCGATCGCCAGAAGACCGGCCGTAACCTGCTCGCCGGAGGCGACGACGGCGTCATATTCGCGCGCATCGTGCATGGGCGAGGCTTCGCGCGTCCACTGGACGAGCTCGTTGGTCTTGCCGGCCATCGCCGAGACGACCACCGCGACCTCATGGCCGGCATCGACCTCGCGTTTGACATGGCGCGCCACATTGCGGATGCGGGCGATGTCGGCGACGGAGGTCCCGCCGAATTTCATCACGATGCGCGCCATGGAAGCGAAATGCCTTTGACTGGATGCCTGACCCGAAGGCCGAAAAGCGGAAAGAATGCGTCCGGTTGGTCCGGTCGCTGATTGCGCGGCCTCCTTAGCCAAAACAGGGACTATCTGCAAGGACCGCGGGCAAGCGCCGGAATCCCGCCGCCCCCGGCGATAAGGTCCCGCCGCCTGCTGCGACCTGTGGATAACAGCTTTTTGATGCGGCGGGGCACTGGCACCTTTGGTCAGCAGGGGCTGGTCGGCGAAAATTGCTGCCTTGACTTTCCTGCCCTCACACCCGACTTCCTAGCGCACCAGAGCGCGATCAGCAAAAGTGGTTTTGCGTCCGATCGCGCTCTGAACTTTTGAGTCTGCGGGAGACCACGCCATGCCAGAGCCCCGACGGTCGACGATCGATACCGGAGAAGTGGAGCGCTTTTCCGCTCTTGCCGCCGAATGGTGGAACCCGAACGGCAAGTTTCGTCCGCTGCACAAGTTCAATCCGATCCGGCTTGCCTATATCCGCGATCAGGTGGCGGCGCGCTTCGGCCGCGACCCGCGCGCGGCAAGGCCGTTCGAAGGTCTGCGCTTCCTGGACATCGGCTGCGGCGGCGGGCTTTTGTGCGAGCCGATGGCGCGGCTCGGCGCCGAAGTGGTCGGCGCCGACGCATCCGCCACCAATATCGAAGTGGCCAGGTTGCACGCCGCAGAGGGCAATGTGAGCGTCGACTATCGCGCGACGACGGCCGAGGATCTCGCCGATGCCGGCGAAAAATTCGACGTCATCCTCAACATGGAAGTGGTCGAGCACGTCGCCGACATCGACCTGTTCGTGGCCAAATGCGGCGAGATGGTCAAGCCGGGCGGTATCATGTTCGTCGCCACCATCAATCGCACGCTGAAGGCGCTGGGCCTGGCCATCATCGGCGCCGAATATGTGCTGCGCTGGCTGCCGCGCGGCACCCACCAGTTCGGCAAGCTCGTGCGTCCCGAAGAGCTCGAAAAGGCGCTCGCCGGCGCCGGGCTGACCATCATCGACCGCACCGGCGTCGTCTATCATCCGCTCGCCGACCGCTGGCAGCGGTCGAAGGACATGGACGTCAACTACATGGTGCTGGCGGAGAAGGGATCCGTCTGAGCAGGTCTCTTGGTGCTCAAGCGTCGAGTGGCCGATAGCCGCCGCGCCAGTAGATCAGCGCCTGGCCTGCATCTGCTGTCCGGACCGCTTCGACCGAGCCGATGATGATCGAATGCGTACCGCGATCGATCATCTCGTCGAGGCTGCAATCGAAGGCGGCCACCGCATCCGACAGCAGCGCAGCTCCGGTCTTCAGCGTTATCCACTCGGCGCCTTCATAGCGGTCCTTGCCCTTGATGCCGCCGAAACCCGAGAACCGCTCGGCGACGTGTCGGTGCTGGGGACCGAGCGAGTTGACGCCGAAATGCCTGAAACGCTCGATCAGCGGCCAGGTCGACGACGACCGGTTGACGCAGGCGATCACCTTTGGCGGTTCGGCCGAGAGCGAAACAACCGAAATGACGACGAGCCCCGAGCGGTCCTCGCCAATACCGGCGGTAATGACGCTGACATTGCCGACAATCAGCCGCATCGCTGCCCGAAAATCGGCGATGCTGGATTCGGTCATGGTTTTCTCCTAAGGCTCGACAAGCTTTAAATATTTGTTTTTATTCATGTCTTTGTCCCAAACCGCTGCGCACTTTTGGGCGACATGCACTAAGCAACCGATTGCATCGCGGCCGGGGCAATACGGATGCCTCTTTGCTCGAGAATGGGCAAGACGGTGTCGCGGAAATACGGGAACTCCTCGGCATAGTCGACAAAGGACAGCGTCGAGCCTCGGAACCCGGCCTCGTGCAGTTCAGTGATGCCATCAGCAACCTGTTCCGGCGTGCCGGTGAGCGGGAAACCGCCATGGCCGGCCGCCATGCGGTCGCGGATGAGCGCCAGGAGATCATGCGGGAAGGACTGCGCATGGGCAAATTGCAGGCGGACCAGATTGTCGACGGCCGCCCAGTCGGCATTGGTGCGGCCGAAATGCTCGAGATAGTCCTTGGCTTCCTTTTCGCTCGGCCGGCAGACGACATGCGCGAAGGTCAGCACATCGACGCTGCTGCCGGCCGCGACCGCCTGCTCCTTCAGCGCCGCGATCTCGTCCCTGGAGCGCGCCAGATCGATGGCCGGAGTGAACAGAAAATCGGCATTGCGGACGGCAAATTTGCGCCCCTCTTCCGAGCCTGCGGCATTGAGGATCGGCAGCGGTGACGACGGGCGCGGATCGCCAAGCACATTCTTCAGCTTGAAATGGGTTCCGTTCCAGTCAAACGCCTCGGTGCGGCTCCACAACGCCCTGACGATATCGAACCATTCCTGCGCATAGCCATAGCGAGTGGCGTGGTCGTCGGGCAGCGTCAGCCCGAGCGCCTCATATTCCGGCTTGTTCCAGCCGGCGACGATGTTGAGGCCGATACGGCCGCGGCTGATCTGGTCGATGGTCGCCAACTGCTTGGCGACGACGACCGGATGGTTTGCCGCCGTATGGGTCGTGGCGAAAACCGTGATGTTGCGGGTGAGCGCCAGCAGCCCGGCCGCCCAGGTGATCGTCTCCAGCACATTGCCGTGGAAATTGGTTTCGCCACCATAACCGATCCAGCGGGCGATCGGCAGCATGAAGTCGATGCCGGCCTCGTCGAGGAGGTGGGCAAGCCGCAGATTGTTGTCCCAGGAACTAACCCAGCGCTCGGGAACCTTGGTGACGGTCATGCCGCCCGAGCAATTGGACGCGAAGGTGCCGAGAAAGAAAGGTTGCGCATTGGGCGCGGTCTTGTCGAGCATGCTCATGGTCCGTTCTCCTCATCTTTGATTATAATTTATGATAGAAAGTCTATCATAAATTCGTGTAGACGCAATCGTTCGGATCGGCGCATGCTGCGTAGAAGAGGGACTGGCGGATGAATGACCGGCGCAAATCTCTGGAGACACAGGCGGAGTTGCTGGATCGCGGCTGGCACCTGGCCCGCACGCCGCTTGAGATCGACGTCACTGAAGTCGAGTATGCGCTGATGCGCTCCTACGAGGCGTTCGGCCACTGGCAGGCCGAGTGCCTTGCCACGGTGATCGAGTTTTCCGCCAGCGGGCCTGAGAACGCACTGCTCCACATCATCAGGATGAACGACCGGCCAAAGAGCGTCCGCGACCTTGCCCAGATGACCAATCGGGACGACATCCCCAACATCCAGTACTCCTTGCGCAAGCTGCTGAAGGGCGGATTGATCACGCGCACCGGCAGCGGCCGGGCCGGTGTCACCTATGAAGTGACATCGCTCGGCCACCGGGTGACCGAACGCTATGCCGATATTCGCTCGGTCCTGCTCATCGAGGCGGTGACGCGGATTCCCGAGATGGCGGGCAAGCTCGAGGACGTCGCGCGCACGCTCGAACTGATGACGGGCATATACGAACAGGCGGCCCGCGCCGCCGCCACCCATCGCCGCCGGCATCCGCAGCCGGAACCCGGCGGCGAGCAGAACGGCGACGGGACA
Organism: Mesorhizobium metallidurans STM 2683; assembly: GCF_000350085.1. Taxonomy (GTDB): domain Bacteria; phylum Pseudomonadota; class Alphaproteobacteria; order Rhizobiales; family Rhizobiaceae; genus Mesorhizobium; species Mesorhizobium metallidurans. The sequence continues at coordinate 14,828 of NZ_CAUM01000059.1, read as the reverse complement.
AGCTGAGCCGAACTCACGCAGCCTGGCTTTGCGCCTTCGTGGTGGTTTGACTTTGCGCTTTGGTGGTGATGAACACGCCGACAACGATGATGGCCGCGCCCGCCCAGGTCAGCAATTGGTAGTGCTCGCCGAGGAAGATCGTTCCGGCAAACAGCCCGACCGCCGCCGCCACATAGCCGATCTGGCTGAGATAGACCGGGCCGCCGACCGCCTGCAGCCGGAAGAAGAAAACAAACATCGCCGAGGCCGACGCCACCTGTCCGGCGGCCACCAGCGGCACGCCGCCAAGCGGCGCAAAGGCCTTGACCCCGAACAGGGCGAGAATCCCGGCGAGCAGAAGCGTGGCCGATGCCAGATGGCTGCCGACAGCGAGTTCGATCGGGCCGGTGCCTTCGGGCCAGTCGACCGTACGGTAGATGTTGCCAACGGCAAGGCTGACCGGAATGAGCAGCCCCATCAGCACCCAGAAGAATTCGGCCGGCTGGCCGGCCTCGCCGCGCGTCACAGCGACCATCACCGCGCCGACGAAGCCTACGGCGATGCCGGCGACGCCGAGCAGATTGGGTCGCCGGACGCCAAGCAGGATCGAAAACACCAGCGTGATGACAGGCGACAGCGTGAACATGATGCCGGTATAGCCGGCGCCAAGATGCGGAATGGCCGAGAACATCAGGAGATTGGGGATAGCGTAGGATACCGCCGCGGTGACGAAGAAATAGCGCAGCCTGTGCGGGCTGAACCGGACGCGCTCCCCGTTGAGCAGCAGAGCGCACAAAAGCACGCCGCCGGCGCCAAACGAGATGATGAAGGCCCAGACCATGGCCGGCACGCCGGCCGCCGTCGCCAGCTTGCCGAACGGCAGCGTCAGGCCGAGCAGGCCGCCGGTGACGACCAGAAGGCCGAGCGCCGAATCCCAGAGAAATTTCATTGTGTTTCCTCGATCGCTGCGAGGTCACCAGCAAAAGCAGCCGGGTGAATGAACCAGTTCGGGAAAATTGGCTGAGTCAGTTGCGATCGTCGGGAAAGCTCGGGATCGGCATGAACTCGACGCCGTCCTCGGCCAGGCTCTTGGCCTCGTCAAGTGTCGCCTCGCCATAGATGCCGCGCGGATCGCTCTCGCCGAAATGGATCTTGCGCGCTTCCTCGGCAAATTTGTCGCCGACATAGTCGGCATTCTCGCGCACTTTCTCGGCCATGGCCTTCAATTGCGCCAGCGCCTGCTTCTGCGCTTCGCCCATGGCGAGCGCGATCTTTTCCTGTTTGCGCCCGGTGGAGACGGCCGGCGCCATCAGCGCCTTTTCTATCTTGTGCGAGCCGCAGGTGGGGCAATCAACGAAACCGCGCTTCTTCTGGGTGTCGAAATCGTCGTTGCTGCGGAACCAGGCTTCGAATTCGTGGTCGTGATCGCAGATCAGGGAGAATCGGATCAAGACGCCGCACCCCTGAGGCGCAGTGCCTCGGCCGAACCTGCATTGACGGCGAAATCGCGCGCATTTTTCAGATTCGGAATCTTTTTACGCGCGGCAAGCGACTGCCCCGGATCGATCTCGGCGACGATCACCGCCGGTTCGTCATGCGCCGCTTCCGCAACGATGCGGCCCCATGGATCGACGATCAGCGAATGGCCGTAGGTCTCGCGGCCGTCCTCATGCAGTCCGCCCTGCGCCGCGGCGACGACATAGGCGCCGTTTTCGATGGCGCGTGCCCTGAGCAGCACGTGCCAGTGAGCCTCGCCGGTTTGCCGGGTGAAGGCGGCGGGCACCGAAAGCAGGTCGGCGCCAGCCAGCGCCTCGGCGCGGAAGAGTTGCGGAAAGCGCAGATCGTAGCAGACGGCGAAGCCCAGCCTCGCGCCGTCGATCCCGGTGACGACGGCCTCGATGCCGGGCTCATAGGCGGCGGATTCGCGCCAGCTCTCGCCATTGTCGAGGTCGACGTCGAACATGTGGATCTTGTCGTAGCTGGCAAGCGTAGCGCCATCCGGCCCGAACAGCAGCGCGCGGTTGGCGAGCTTGCCGTCGGCGCGCAGGATGGCGGTCGAGCCGATATGCAGGAAGACGCCGAATTCTCGGGCCAGCTTGCGTGCGGTTGCGACGATGATGTCCTTATCCTCCGAGGTGAAGGAGGCGGCGCGCGCTCGGCTGTCGCGGACCAGCGCACCGGTCATTTCCGGCGTCTGGATGTAGGTCGCGCCCTGGCGTGCCGCCTCGCGCACCAGCCGCTCCAGGTCGACCGCATTGCGCTCCGGGCTGGTGCCCGAACGCATCTGGATCGCCGCCGCCTTGAAAGCACCCATGGTCATGTCCTCAAATTCGCCGAGCCGTTGGCAAGAAGTTTGTCTAGCCGGCCCTGCGCCTCCAGTTCGTGAAGATCGTCTGAGCCGCCGACATGCGTATCGCCGATGAAAATCTGCGGAAAGGTCGAGCGGCCGCGCGCGCGGGAAATCATTTCCTGGCGTAGTTCCGGCGAGAAGGATGCGTCGTGTTCGGTGTAGGCAACGCCCTTGCGCTCGAGCAGCCGCTTGGCCGCCATGCAATAGCCGCACATCATCCGTGTATAGATCGTCACATCGACCATCGGGTCAGCAATCCTGCCTTTTCCAGAACTTATATAGTCGCGGACTCGTCCGCCCGAAAGTCCCCCGGCAACACGCGCGCGAAGGTCAGCACATCGACCGCGCCGGCACCGCCCTTCTTCAGCGCCTTGGCGACCGCGCGGACGGTGGCGCCGGTGGTATAGACGTCGTCGATCAGCAGCACCCGGCCCCCGGCGATCTCGATTTCCGCCTCGCCGGGCACTTTGAATGCGGCACGCACATTCTCCTCGCGCTCCTGCCGCTCCAGCCCGACCTGCTGGCGGGTGAGTTTGACACGGCGGATCGCCGACGGCGCGAAAGGCCGGCCGCCAAGCTGTGACACCGCCCTTGCGAGCTCCGCAGACTGGTTGAACTGGCGCCTGAAAAAGCGCCGCCAGTGCAGCGGCACCGGCACGACCATATCGGCCTCCGCGATCAATTCGGCGCCGGCGCGCAGCATCCAGCGCGCCATCCATGGCGCCAGATCGGTGCGATCCTGGTATTTCAACCCTTGCACCATCTGGCGGGCGACACCGGAATAGGCCACTGCTGCCCGCGCACGCTCGAAGGGCGGCGGGTCGGCAATCGCCTCGGCGGACAGGAACCCATCGCCCATGTGATGGGTGAACGGCGTGCCCATGACCGGGCACCAGGGCCGCTCCAGAAGCCTGAGTTTCGGCCAGCAGGCGCCGCACAGCACGCCGGGCTGCGAGACATGGCGGCGGCAGCCGGCGCAGACCGGCGGAAACAGGATGCGCGCCGGCCAGCCCAATGCCTTTCGAGCAATACCCTTGATCGCAATACCCTTGATCTCTGGCATAGGATCGGCCACGTGGTTGGTCCTCCGCGCCACTATATCCAAGCACGGGAAAACAGGAACCTGCCCATTGCACCCTATAACAGACATCCCGCTGTGGCTGGCGCACAAGCGCCGGGCATTGGCCCACCCTGTCAGCGGTGCGGATTTCCTGATGCGCCGCGCAGCCGAAGAACTTGCCGACCGGCTGGGCGCCGTCGAGCGCAAATTTAACAGGGCGGCCGTCCTGTTTTGCCAGACGCCGTCTGCCGCCGGCGCGATCGAGGCAAGCGGCAAGGTGGCGGAGATCGTGCGCGTCGAGGCGGACGCGGCTTTCCTGAAGGGCGAGGCGGGATTGGTCTCATCGTTGGAAACAGTGCCGTTCGAGCCGCAAAGCCTCGACCTCGCTGTCTGCCTGCTGTCGCTGCAGGCGATGAACGACATTCCCGGCATGCTGGTGCAGATCCGCCGCGCGCTGAAGCCGGACGGTCTTTTCCTCGGCGCCTTTGCCGGCGCCGGCACGCTTTCCGAATTGCGCGAAAGCCTGCTGGCCGCCGAGACCGAGCTCTATGGCGGCGTCAGTCCGCGCGTCATCCCGTTCACCGACGTGCGTGACGCCGGCGCGCTCTTGCAACGTGCCGGCTTCGCCTTGCCGGTGGCGGATGTCGAAACGGTGACGGTGCGCTACGCAACCCTGTTTGGCCTGATGGCGGATTTGCGGGCCATGGGTGAGACCAGCGCGCTCGTCGACCGTAGCCGCCGGCCGGGCACGCGAAGGCTGTTTGCCCGCGCCGCCGAAATCTACGCCGAACGGTTCGCGGACGCCGATGGTCGCATCAGGGCGAGTTTCCCGATCGTCTGGATGTCCGGCTGGGCACCGGATGCCTCGCAGCAAAAGCCGCTGAAGCCGGGCTCAGCCAAGGTCTCGCTCAAGACGATATTGGAAAATCCCGAAGGGCGCTGACCGGACCCCACAACCCTGGATAGCCGGTTGCGATCATTTTGCGAAAGCTTTCACCAGCTTGCTGTTGTTGTCGCTGAACATCCAGGAGATCGCATCGGCGGCCTGGCCGATGCCGCTGATGACGGTGAGCGACAGTACGGCAACGATCAGCCCATATTCAATGGCCGTGGCGCCTGTCTCGTCCTCTAAAAATCGCTGCAGCACTGTTTTCATGGCCATCGGTCCCGCTTGCCACGACCCTAGCGCCGACGTGTTAAGAAAGGTTAACGGCACAGGCTTAACAGGCGATGAAACGGCGGCGTTCTCGAAATATGTTAACTACGCATGCCCCGCAAAGAGCGCCGCACGCATGACGCGCTTTCGATCAGCAGTCGCCGCTGTTGCTGCCATTGTTGCTGATGACGCAGACCGAACCGGGCAGCGGCTGCAGGACACTCCTGCGCAGCGTGTAGGTGTCGCGACGACCGATCGAAGCCGTGCTCATCATGTCGACGCCGCTTCCGAAATCGTCGCCGGTGGACTGCAATCGCGTCCGGCTGTCGAGGTAAGGCGTCGCGAACAAGGCCAGAGCCACCGCGGCCGAACCGAACAGCAGCGTGAGGCGCAACAGGCCCATGCCTGCTTCGCTTGCACTACGAAAACGATCGGGCCGGATCGAATCCCAGTCCCTGTCGAGGCTCATGCAATCGCTCCCCGGTGATATCGGCGCTTTGCCTCAACTTTTCACGGCAAGATAAATCTTTCATTAACGCCGCGTGAAACAGGGCCGGCAGCGAACAGTCCGGCTTACAGCAGATCGATGAGGAACTGAACCAGCGGCGGGTCGGCCGGCGGCATCGGAAAATCGCGCATCTGGCGCGGCCGTACCCATTTCAGCACCTGGCCCTCCTTCGGCTGGGCGATGCCATGGAAGCGGCGGCAGACGAACAGCGGCATCAGCAAGTGAAAATCATCGTAGGAATGGCTGGCGAAGGTCAGCGGCGCCAGGCAGGGGATTTCGGTCTCGATGCCGATTTCCTCGTAGAGCTCGCGGATGAGGCACTGTTCCGGCGTCTCACCGGGCTCGACCTTGCCGCCCGGAAATTCCCACAGACCGGCGAGCTGCTTGCCTTCGGGACGTTGCGCCAGAAGCACGCGGCCGTCGGCATCGACCAGCGCGCAGGCCGCGACCAGGAGCAGGCGCTTGCCGGCGGATTTGACGTCGCTCATGCGCCGGGCGGCCGGCGATAGTGATAGCGATAGACTTCTTCGAAGCCCAGCGAACGATAGAGCGCCAGCGCCGGCGCATTGCCGGCCTCGACCTGCAGCCAGGCTTCGCGGGCGCCGCGCAGCCGCGCCCATTTCAGCGCCGACAGGATAAGATTGCGGCCATGACCCTGGTTGCGCACCGATCTGTCGGTGGCGACCTCGAACAATCCGGCAAGATCGCCGTCATGAACGCAGATCAATGTCGCCAGCGGCTCGCTGTCCTGTTCGAGCGCGAACAGCCCGGCCTCGGGCTGGATCGCGCCGATGATCTCTGACAGGCCGGGGCGCAGCGACACGTCGGAACCGCTGACCTTGAGCGATGCGCCGATAAAGCGGCTGATATCCTTCAACGGGATCTGGTCCATGGCCAGGTCGAGTTGCGCGTCCGCCAGCGGCAGGCGCATCACCAGCGATTCGTCGAATATGCTCCAGCCTTCCTTGTCGAGATGCCCAGACAGATCGGGCCCCGACAGTGGCGAGATGCGAAAGGTCAGCGGCCTGCCATAGGCGTCGAAACGGCGGCTGGCGCGGCCGATGCGCTCGCCAATGTGCTGGGTGTCGCCCGGATCCAGCGGGTTGACCGAATTCAGCCGCTTGGCCGGATGGCCGGCCGTCAGCCGCACCACCCAGGTGCCGTCATAATGAACGGCCGCCGCCGGCCAGGCGCGGAAGCCGGCCGCCTCGTAGCGGCGTACGATGGCGAGCACGCTTGCCGGATGTCTGGAAACCAATGCCGTCAGCTCCGCCAAATTCCTCAGCTACGCCAAATTCCTCAGCTGCGATAGTCGCCGTTGATGGCGACATATTCCTTGGTGAGGTCGCAGGTCCACACCGTTGCCTTGCCGCGGCCGATGCCAATATCGGCGCGGATGCGGATTTCGTCGCGCTTCATATAGGCCGATGTCGCCTCTTCTGAATAGGCAGGGTCGCGCTCGCCCTCATGCGCCAGCCGGTTGTCGCCGAACCAGATCGACAGAAGGTCGCGGTCGGCCGGCTCACCGGCCTTGCCGACGGCCATGACGACGCGGCCCCAATTGGCGTCCTCGCCGGCAACCGCCGTCTTGACCAGCGGCGAATTGGCGATGGACAGCGCGATGCGCTTGGCCGAGCGCGCCGATTTCGCTCCGGTAACGGTGACTTCGACCTGCTTGCGCGCGCCCTCGCCGTCGCGCACCACTTGCAGCGCCAGCGATTTCAGCACCTTGCCGAGCGCGCGGCGGAACGCACCGAGGCGCGCATCCCTGGGATCGCTGATTAGAGGCGCGCCGCGACGCGCCGCCGTGCCGGTGGCAAACATCAGCAGCGTGTCGCTGGTCGAGGTGTCGCTGTCGACGGTGACCGCATTGAAGGTCTTGGCCGTGCCGCGCGACAACAGATCCTGCAGCACGGGTGCCGCGATCGGCGCGTCGGTGGCAATGAAGGAGAGCATCGTCGCCATGTCGGGCGCGATCATGCCGGCGCCCTTGGCGATACCGTTGATGGTGACGTCGGCATCACCGAGCTTGATGGTCGCGGTCGCCACCTTGGCATAGGTATCCGTGGTCATGATCGCCTTGGCGGCTTCGATCCACAGTTCCGGCTTCCCGTGCCCGACCAGCCCGGCGAGCAGATGGCTGAATTTGCCGGTATCGAGCGGCTCGCCAATCACACCGGTGGAGGCCAGGAACACCTCGCCCGGCGTGCATCCCGCCGCTTTGGCCGCCGCCTCACCGGTCATGGCCGTGGAGGTCCGGCCCTTCTTGCCGGTGAAGGCATTGGCGTTGCCGGAATTGACGACAAGCACACGCGCCTTGCCTTGCCCCAGATTCTGCCGGCAGAAATCGACCGGCGCCGACGGGCATTTCGACCTGGTGAACACGCCGGCCACCGTGGTGCCGGCGTCGAAGACCATGGCCAGCAGGTCGGTGCGGCTCTTATACTTTATCCCGGCCTCGGCGGTGGCGATGCGCACGCCCTCGATCGCGGGCATTTTGGGATATTTCTTCGGCGCGAGCGGCGAAATCGTTACGGACATGGGGACCTCGGGCGGGAACATCGCAAAGGGAAGGCCGGTTTGCCCGATACGGCGCGCCGGTGCAAGGGCGTTTTCGCAGCCGGCCGTGACGCGGGGGTTCCGGTTTCCGCCACTCCCGCACCGGGCGATTTGTCAGCATCATGGCTGTTGGTGGAACGGGACGTTTCGTTTCATCGCCAGCTCACATATGATTGCCCGAGAAATTGTTGGCGAGGATGACAGGAATGGCCGAGGACGCTGATTCGGGGCGCAAGTCGATCGGCGCGCGACGCAACCCCGACAGCGCCGAGGCCATTCTCGACGCCGCCGAAGCGGTGCTGGTCGAGGCCGGCTATGCCGGCTTTTCGATCGAAGCCGTGGCCCGGCGGGCGCGTGCCGGCAAACCGACGATCTATCGCTGGTGGCCGAGCAAGGCAGCCTTGCTACTCGAAATCTATCAGCGCGGCAAACGTGTCGACAGCCCCGACACCGGCAACATCGAGGACGATCTCGTCGGCTTCCTCAAAAACCTGTTTTCGCACTGGCGCGAGACATCGTCGGGCAGCGTGTTCCGATCGCTGATCGCCGAGGCGCAGTCGGACCCGGCCGCCGGGGCGGCCCTTGCCGACTATTCGAAAGGCCGCCGCTCCCATACCGGCCAGATGATCGATCGCGCCAAGGCGCGCGGCGAGGTGGCAGTCGATGTCGACGCCGCGCTCGTCGCCGACCTGCTCGCCTCCTTCGCCTGGAAGCATCTTCTCACCAATCGTCTCGACGAGGACGATGCGACACTACGCACCGCGGTTCGCTATATGGTACAAGGCATACTTGCACATGGTCGTTAGGGAGGATCGGCGGCTTGCTTGAAAGAACATCCCGAGTGCTGCCGGTCAGCCTGATCATCGTTTCCGACTATCTGACAGCGGATGGCGACGCGGAATTGCGGCGCTCGCTGCAGGCCTATGCGCAGGACCGCCAGGGCATTCCCGGCGAAATCGTCATCATGCTGCCCAATGACCAGACTTCAGGCAGCCATCATTCGAAAATCGAGGCCGAGTTCGCCGGCAAGCCCGCCTGGCTCTGCCCGTCGGTGATCGTCGCAACCCATGACAGCGACGAGTCCTCGCAGCTGAAGGACGCCGCACTCGCATACTGCCGTCATGATCTGGTTGCGGTGGTCGAGGCCGACTGTCTGCCGCGGCCGGGCTGGCTGGCGGCCCTCTACGAAACCGCCGGGAAGGACCCGCAGCTCGGCGCGGTTTCCGGGCGGACCAGCTACGGCGAAGAGAACATGATGAAAAGGGTGATGTCGCTGCTCGACCGCGGCTTCATCGAGCGCCGCAACCGGCATGGCCAGGTCATTCATGCCAGCAACAATGGCGCGCTCTACCGGCGCCAGGTGCTCGAACGCTATCGCTTCGAGGCCGATCACGGTCCCTTCGTCAGCTCGCATCTGCGCCAGCATGCCATGCTGAAGGACGGCGTCGCCATGGAGGTTGCGCCCAGGGCCATCTCGATCCACGCCTATGAGGGCTTGGGTTTCATCTGGGACGTCAGGCGGAACAAGGGTTACCAGTTCGCGCGGATGGAGCAGCGCAGGAAACCGCATCGCTCGAAGCTCGGCCTCGCCTATCGCGCCGTGGCGACGTCGTTCAAGGAAAACCGCCAGACCGCGCAGGCCGTGGGCAATCAGTTCTGCCGCTGGACGGACTGGCCGCTGTTCTGGGCAATGATGCTTGTGGTGCGGGTCCCCGAATTTTCTGGCGCGCTCGCCGCCGATGATCCGGCGGCATTCAAGGCATCGACGCATTATCGGTAAGCAAAAGGGCGCCTTGCGGCGCCCTGTCACCATCCAAACCTGATACGGCCCTGAATTACTTCGCGCTTTCCAGCGTGTCGACTGTCTTCTTCAGGTTGGCGTCGGGGATTTCGACCTTGGCGGCGGCGCGCAGTTGCTTGACCAGGGCGAAATACTTGTCGCGGATGACCGCCTGCTTGGCCTGGTCCTTGACCTCGTCGAAGGCCGGCGGCTGCTTGGTGCGCTTGTCCTCGACCTTGATGACGTGCCAGCCGAACTGCGACTGCACCGGCTGCTCGGTGTATTTGCCGACCGCCAGCGCGAAGACCACCTTGTCGAATTCCGGCACCATCTGGCCCGGACCGAACCAGCCGAGGTCGCCGCCATTGGTCTTGCCGCTCGGATCGCTGGTGTTCTCGTTGGCGAGCTTCTGGAAGTCGGCGCCGCCGTCGAGCTGCTTGATGATCGCGTCGGCCTCTTCCTTCGTCTTCACGAGGATGTGACGGGCATTCACCTCGTTGGTCGGCGGGGTGTTGGCGATTTCCTGGTCGTAGCGGGCGCGAACCTCGGCATCCGTTACCTTGTCGACGACGCTCTTCTCGACCATCTCGCCATGCAGGGCGCGCTGCTGCAGGAACGCCATGCGGCGCTGGAAACCGGGATCCTTGTCGAGGCCGGTGGCGACCGCCTGGGCGGCCATGACCCTGATTTCGATCGCCGCCGAAAGTGCGGCCGCGCGGCGCTGCTCGGGCGGCATCTGCGCGAACTGCTGCGACAGCTCGCCTTCGGCAAGCCCAAGGTCCGCCTCGGTCAGCGTCTGGCCGTTGACGGTCGCCACCACTGCGTTCGGATCGACCGGCGCTGCCGCCGGAGCGGTCGGCTGGGCGGGCGCCGCCGGCTGGGCGGGCGCGGCATCCTGCGCCATCAGCGGCGACAGTGAGAGAGCCGACAACCCGACGGCCAGACCAAGGCTGGCGAACGACACGCGGCGGAACAATAAGGACATGAGATAACTCCAGTGGGATTGGCGGCTGTTTCAGATCAGCCAGATTGTGGCGGAATTTGGCGCGGTCGGCAGGGCGAGCGCGGCGTTGACATCGATTGAGCCCCCTCTTATCTGTCCAACGACTTTGCGTCCAGAACCGTTTTCCGGGCGCTTTTTGCGTTTGTCCGCGTTTCACGCGGAATTGATGGGGCCGGCCGGTGCCCGTCGCAACGACTAGGAATGCTATCGAAAGGGCCATTGGATGGTCAGTCTCGGCGGTCTCGCCCGTAAGGTTTTCGGCTCCTCCAACGATCGTCGGGTCAAATCGACCCGACCGCGCGTCGAGGCGATCAGCGCCATGGAAAACGAGATGCGGGAGCTCTCCGATGCCGAACTGACGGCCCGCACCGGGAAATTCCGCCAGGACATCGCCAACGGCGCCTCTCTCGATGATCTGCTGATACCGGCCTTCGCCACGGTGCGCGAGGCGGCCCGCCGCGTGCTCGGCATGCGCCCGTTCGACGTGCAGCTCATCGGCGGCATGGTGCTGCACAGTGGCGGCATCGCCGAGATGCGCACCGGCGAGGGCAAGACGCTGGTCGCCACGCTGCCGGTCTATCTCAACGCGCTCGCCGGCAACGGCGTCCATGTCGTCACCGTCAACGACTACCTCGCCACCCGCGACTCCGAATGGATGGGCCGCGTCTATAAATTCCTCGGCCTTAGCGTCGGCGTCATCGTCCACGGCCTGTCCGACGAGGAGCGCCGCGTCGCCTACGCCGCCGACGTCACCTACGCCACCAACAACGAGCTCGGCTTCGACTATCTGCGCGACAACATGAAGTATGAGCGCAACCAGATGGTGCAGCGCGGTCACAATTACGCGATCGTCGATGAGGTCGATTCCATCCTGGTCGACGAGGCGCGCACGCCGCTGATCATTTCCGGTCCGCTCGAGGACCGCTCGGACATGTACAACACCATCGACGCCTTCATGCTGAAGCTCGGCCCGGCCGACTACGAGATCGACGAGAAGCAGAAGACCTCGATCTTCACCGAGGACGGCACCGAGAAGCTGGAGAACCTTTTGCGCGACGCCGGCCTGCTCAAGGGCGAGTCGCTCTACGACGTCGAGAACGTCGCCATCGTCCACCATGTCAACAATGCGCTGAAGGCGCACCGGCTGTTCCAGAAGGACAAGGACTATATCGTGCGCAATGGCGAGATCGTCATCATCGACGAATTCACCGGCCGCATGATGCCGGGCCGCCGCTATTCGGAGGGCCTGCACCAGGCGCTCGAAGCCAAGGAGCATGTGGCGATCCAGCCGGAGAACCAGACGCTCGCCTCGGTCACCTTCCAGAACTATTTCCGCCTCTACAAGAAGCTTTCCGGCATGACCGGCACGGCGCTGACCGAGGCCGAGGAATTCGGCAACATCTACGGCCTCGAAGTCACCGAGATCCCGACCAATCTGCCGGTCATCCGCAAGGACGAGGACGACGAGGTCTACCGGACGGTCGAGGAAAAATACAAGGCGATCGTCAAGGAGATCAGGGACGCCAGCTCCAGGGGCCAGCCGACGCTGGTCGGAACCACCTCGATCGAGAAATCCGAGCAGCTGGCCGAGCGCCTGCGCAAGGAAGGTTTTAAGGATTTCGAGGTGCTGAACGCCCGCCACCACGAGCGCGAGGCGGCCATCGTCGCCCAGGCCGGCAAGCCCGGCGTCATCACCATCGCAACCAACATGGCCGGCCGCGGCACCGACATCCAGCTCGGCGGCAATGCCGAGATGCGCATTGCCGAAGAGCTTGGCGACATGCCGGAAGGCCCGGAGCGCGAGGCGAAGGAAAAGGCCATCCGCGACGACGTCGCCCGCCTGAAGGAAAAGGCGCTCGCCGCCGGCGGCCTCTACGTGCTCGCCACCGAACGCCATGAATCGCGCCGCATCGACAACCAGCTCAGAGGTCGTTCCGGCCGCCAGGGCGATCCGGGCCGCTCCAAATTCTTCCTGTCTCTCCAGGACGATCTGATGCGCATCTTCGGCTCCGAGCGCATGGACGGCATGCTGCAGAAGCTCGGCCTCAAGGAAGACGAGGCGATCATCCACCCCTGGATCAACAAGGCGCTGGAAAAGGCGCAGAAGAAGGTCGAGGCGCGCAACTTCGACATCCGCAAGAACCTGTTGAAATATGACGACGTCTCGAACGACCAGCGCAAGGTGGTGTTCGAGCAGCGCATCGAATTGATGGACGGCGAGGGTCTTCCCGAAATGATCGCCGAGATGCGCGAGGGCGTCATCGACGAGATCGTCGCCAAGGCCATCCCCGAAAATGCCTATGCCGAGCAATGGGACGTCGCCGGCCTCAAGGCCGAGGTCGCCGAATTCCTCAACCTCGATCTGCCGATCGAGGAATGGGTCAAGGAAGAAGGCATTGCCGAGGACGATATCCGCGAGCGCATCGCGGCCGCCACCGACGCCGCCGCCAAGGAGCGCGCCGAGCGTTTCGGCCCCGACGTCATGACCTATGTCGAGCGCTCGGTGGTGCTGCAGACGCTCGACCACCTGTGGCGCGAGCACATCGTCAACCTCGACCATTTGCGCTCGGTCGTCGGCTTCCGCGGCTACGCCCAGCGCGACCCGCTGCAGGAATACAAGGGCGAGGCGTTCGAACTGTTCCAGGCGATGCTCGGCAATCTGCGCCAGGCCGTGACAGCGCAGTTGATGCGCGTCGAGCTGGTCCGCCAGGCGGCCGAAGCCCCGCCGCCCGAGGCGCCCGACATGTTCGGCAGCCACATCGACGGCTCCACCGGCGAGGACGATTTCGACGGCGGCGAGACAGCACTTCTGGTCCGCCGGGAGACCAACGCCACCGTCGCCCCCGAAAACCGCGATCCCAACAACCAGGCCACCTGGGGCAAGGTCGGCCGCAACGAGGCCTGCCCGTGCGGTTCGGGCAAGAAGTACAAGCACTGCCACGGAGCGTTTGCGTAAGGCACGCCTTTCCCTTCTCCCCGTTCACGGGGTGCCCGAAGGGCGGATGAGGGGCGGCGCGGACGTTCGCGGTTGGCCAATCTCCCCACCTGAGGGGGGCCAGAGGGGGCGCTGTCCCGCTGGTCTCTCCGCTAAAATCCCGCGAAAGCAGCTTCGTCCACGGTCACTTCCTCGACCATCTTCACCAATACGCCGATCTTCTGCTCCTTGAGCAGGTCGCATAATCCGTCGCCATCGATCAGATCGATGGCCGGCGCCCCATCGCGCACGGCCTCACGCCGAGCGTCTGCGGTAAATGTTCCGGTGGTGATAATCAGGCCCTTGTCGGCTCTGCCCACCATCGCGCCGCGAAAATCGCGTACAACGCCCGCGCCAACTGACCCTTTCCAACGTTTGGACTGGAACAGCACGTGGAATGAAAGAAGGTTGACCCGCAATACGCCGGTGCCGTCGATGCCACCATCGCCGCTTCTACCTGTCACTTCCACCTTGATGAAGCCCGCCTCCCGGAGAAGCCGCTGGCACAGTCGCTCAAAGGCCGCCGGGTCCAGCGCCAAGAGGATGTCCAGCAATTGCTCTCGCCAGTCCTTCAAGGCGATATCCGCTGCTTCCGCTTCGGCCTCCACGCGCTCAGGAGTCGCGATAACCTTCGCCTTGCGCAACGCGGCATCTGCTCGCCTCACGCGCCGTACGATCTCGTCGGGAGCAAGTGACAGCGATGCACGGCCCTCTGCCGTCAGGGCCCACACGCCGCGCTCGCTGTTGTTCGTGAGGCCTGCATTTTTCAGCCAGCTTCGCGCCCAGGCGCAGCGATAGTCGAATCTCGACCTCGGCCCATCGCCAACCAGCACTGCCCGCGCCGCGTCGGAAATGTTCATCAAAGCAGCGGTCTTGTCGTCGATTTCTTCGATCGAAGCCGAGCCTCCGAGGGCGTCCAGCGCTCTGAGAACAGGCACGAAGAACTCGGCAAAGGGTGGAACGATCGCTTTCATCTATTCTTCTCAGGCCACTTTGCGCGAGACGAATTTACCGTCCGGAAGTGGCGTCACCCGACCATAGCGCGCCAACGTGAGAAGCACTTGCGCCACACGTTGCTCGATCTTCTTTCCGCCCCCTTTGAACGCGCGGGAGATTGCAGCGGCGTCGAGCGGGACGGTGCTCGCCGAAAGCAACGCTTCCACGGCCAGCGGCTGCTCGTATCGGTCTTTTGGGAAGACGGGCTTGCCGGCATCGATCGATACGACGGTCTCGCCGAGGTCGAGTTCGCCGGTTTTCGCCGCCGTGCCCTTGGCAAAGCGCGATATCTGATAGTCGGGCCGAAGCCAGCGAACCTGCCCCGCAGCCTCTTCCTTGGCGCGTTCGGCGTTCAACGCCACCAGTCTTTCGAGTACCTGCTCGTCGGACAGTTCGGCCGGCCAGCCATAGGCTTCTGCCGTTAGGCGATCGATCGTGTCGTGCAGTTCCTTCAGGATCAGCA
>NZ_CAUM01000060.1:5000-65955 GCF_000350085.1 Mesorhizobium metallidurans STM 2683 | reverse complement strand
GGGGAGATGGCCGGCAGGCCAGAGGGGGGTGCTGGCCCGCAAACGAACGACGATTGGAGGACCTTCTGATGCCAACCCCGCTCGTCGTCTCCGATGTCGCCAAGAGCTTCACCATGCATCTGCGTGACGGTATCAAATTGCCTGTTGTCGCCGGTGTTTCGTTTTCGATCCGGGCCGGAGAATGCGCCGTGCTCGGCGGCCCCTCCGGCGCCGGCAAGAGCTCGATCCTGAAGATGCTCTACGGCAACTATGCCGTCGACGAAGGCCAGATCATCGTCCAGCATGAGAACGGGCTCATCGATCTCGCGACAGCCAGCCCGCGCACCGTGCTTGCCGTGCGCCGGCAAACGATCGGCTATGTCAGCCAGTTCCTGCGCACCGTGCCGCGCGTCTCCGCCCTCGATGTCGTCGCCGAGCCTTTGGTCGAGCGCGGCGAGGAGCGCGAAGTCGCGCGCGACAAGGCCCGCGCCTTGCTGGCTGAGCTCAACCTGCCGGAAAAGCTCTGGGCGCTGCCGCCGGCAACGTTTTCCGGTGGCGAGCAGCAGCGCGTCAACATCGCGCGCGGCTTCATCACCGAGCACCCGATCCTGCTGCTTGACGAGCCTACCGCTTCGCTTGACGCCAGGAACCGCGACGTGGTGATTGCGCTGATCGCCGCCAAGAAGGCGGCGGGCGTCGCCTTGCTTGGCATCTTCCACGATCACGATGTGCGCGAGGCGGTGGCCGATCGCATCATCGACGTGACCGCCTTCGCCGCCGGGAAAATTGCCGCATGAGCAAGAAGCTGTCGGAGGCGCCGCTGGTCCATGAGACGGCGCAAGTCGAGAATTCGACGCTCGGCCGCTGGACCGAGATTGCCGACCGCAGCCGGGTTTCGGAAAGCACGCTAGGCGACTATTCCTACATGATGCAGGACTGCGCCGTCTGGTGCGCGACGATCGGCAAGTTTTCCAATATCGCCGCCGCCGTGCGCATCAACGCCACCAACCACCCGACCTGGCGGCCGACGCTGCACCATTTCACCTACCGCGCCTCGGACTATTGGGACGACGCCGAGCACGAGAGCGAATTCTTTGCTGAGCGTCGCGCCAAACGCGTCACCATCGGCCACGACACCTGGCTTGGCCACGGCTCGACCATCCTGCCCGGGGTCACCGTCGGCGATGGCGCCGCCGTCGGCGCCGGCGCGGTCGTATCCAGGGATGTCGCTCCTTACACCATCGTCGGCGGCGTGCCGGCCAGACCGATCCGCGAGCGTTTCGACCGCCGCACGGCGGAGCGCTATCAGGCGCTGGCCTGGTGGGACTGGGATCACGCCCGGCTGCGCGCCGCGCTCGACGATTTTCGGGAACTGTCGGCCAATCAGTTTTTGGAGAAGCATGGGGGTTGACGCCCCGAAAAAGTCAGCCGCTCAGGCAAATGTCCAAAATAATAGAAAGAAATCCTAACGTGATAAGAATAGTAACACCAGTCTGACTTGACCTGACAAGTTCTATAAATTTTTTGTCATAACCAATATCTACAAGCGATTTGGTTTTTTCCTCAACCTTGTTTGCAAAATTTATCGTAACCAGCGCGATTAAAAAAATAATAATCATTAGAATAATGGCCGCGTCGCGCCCATTTCCATAATTGTACAAGTATCCCGATATTGGATGGTTCAAGCTACCGACCCGATATACGGAAATCAAAACCAGGGCCACTGTGAAACTTATCGCAGCGACTACCCCTGCAGCATACAGCCGCAACCACTGGCGCCAACGTAGCAATTGGGAAGCCTCTCTTTGATACGAGTTTGAATCTTTATTTCAATCTTGATGATGTGCAAACCCCGGCAGAACCGCTTGGCGAAGCCTGCCTTTGATATTCTACTTCTTGGCACGGTTTCCATATCCCTGACATATGACTCGGACAGGACGCGGTCTTTCCTCTGGAGATCGCAATGCCTGTTTCAGTCAAACCTTCGCTTACCGGATTCTTTGCCGGCTCGAACCCAAACCCTCCGCTGCATCTCGGCAGGCGTTACGACACCTCTGGCAATTTTCTCAACGAGCCCGGCAACACGGTCGTCTGCCATCTCGTCAACGGCTCGCCGTCCGAGGCAGTGGTGGTCGAGGTGCGTGAGCGGATGCGCGCCATGCCCGATGCCGACCGGCTGGCCTTCACGCCCGTCTCCAGCCTGCACATGACGCTGTTCCAGGGCATCATCGAATACCGCCGCCGGCCTCCCTATTGGCCTGGGGATGTGCCTCTCGACACCGGCATCGACGACATGACCCGCCTCTATCGGGAACGCTTGAACGGCTTCGAAGGCTGCGGCGCCTTCAAGATCAAGGTCGTCGATGTCGTGCCGACCGGCTTGACCGTTGCCGGCGCGACCGATGAGGACGTGCGTGTCATGCGCGCCTGGCGCGACGCCTTGTCGGCGCCGTTCGGATACCGGCATCCCGACCACGATACCTACGTCTTCCACATCACTTTCGCCTACCAGATCCGGCGTCTGGCGGACGAAAGGGCGTCCGAATGGCAGGATCTGTTCGACGATTGCCTCTCGCTGTTTGCCCGGCAGGCTCCGGTGATCGAACTGCGGCCGCCCGCCTTCTGCAGCTTCAGGGACATGGAGCATTTCGCGGAACTGCTGGTCCTCGGCTGATCCCATGCATGCCGCCCGGACGGCAGCGGTTTGGGTGAACTCGCCTTCCCGCTCGACGCGCCTGTGGGCGGTAACAAAACTGACATCAATCCGACACCGCAGGTTCATGCCGTTGCGCTAGCGAGGGTTAACAGACCTTCAACGCGACTGGACTGGAGCTTACCCCATGTCAGCAACGCTCGAAATTCGCGGCGTCACGCGCCGGTTCGGCAAGAACACCGCTGTCAGCAATGTCGACATCTCGATCCCGCACGGCCAGATGGTCGGCATCATCGGTCGTTCCGGCGCCGGCAAATCGACCCTTTTGCGCATGATCAACCGCCTCATCGATCCGAGCCAAGGGTCGATTTTTTTTGACGGCGCCGAGGTATCCCGGCTACGCGGCTCGCCGCTCCGACGCTGGCAGCGCGACTGCGCCATGATCTTCCAGCAGTTCAACCTGGTGCCGCGCCTCGACGTGCTGACCAATGTGCTGCTCGGCCGGCTCAATCACCGCTCGACCCTGGCCAACCTGCTCGGCGTCTTCTCCCGCGAGGAACGAGCCGAGGCAATAGCGGCGCTCGAGCGTCTCGACATCGCCCGCACGGCGCTGCAGCCGGCCGGCACCTTGTCCGGCGGCCAGCAGCAGCGCGTCGCGATTGCCCGCGCCTTGATGCAGCAGCCGAAGGTGATCCTTGCCGACGAGCCGATCGCCTCGCTCGACCCGCTCAACGCCAAGGTGGTGATGGATTCGCTGCAGGACATCAATCTGCGCGAGGGCATCACCGTCGTCACCAATCTGCACACGCTGGATACCGCCCGCACCTATTGCAACCGCATCATCGGCATGGCGGCCGGCAAGGTCGTGTTCGACGGCCAGCCCGAAGATCTCAACCGCGAGGCGGTGCGCATGGTCTACGGCGCCGACAGCAATGGCGGCGAAATCTCCGAGGCCATCACCTCGACCAGCGTAGCCGTCAAGCAGAAAATCGCCGCATCCGCCGGACCGCTCGAACCAGCGTTTCCCGGGTACTAGTCCATGACCCCGACAAGTGGATACCGGTATACGGAAAGATCCTGAAAAAGAACGCCGGAATCGCCAGCCCACGTCAAGGACGCTGTCAAATTCGAACGCTACCGGCGCGAGGCCGGAACCAACAGGAGAGACACGAGATGTTTAGGAAGATACTTTTCAGCGCCGTTTCCATCGTCGCCATGGCGATGGGCGCGGTCCAGGCACAGGACCTGAAGGAATTCCGCGTCGGCATTCTGGGCGGCGAGAATGAAGCCGACCGTCTGCGCAACTATCAGTGCTTTGCCGACCACATCAAGGAAGTCCTCGGCGTCGAGAAAGTTTCGCTGTTCCCGGCCGCCGACTATGACGGCGTCATCCAGGGCCTGCTCGGCGGCACGCTTGACTTTGCCGAACTGGGCGCTTCCGCCTACGCCAAGGTCTATCTCGAAAACAAGGACGCGGTTCAACCGATCCTTACGACGATCCAGACCGACGGCTCGACTGGCTACCGTGCGGTCATGGTCGCCCGTGCTGATTCCGGCATCAAGACGCTCGCCGACATGAAGGGCAAGAAACTCGGTTTCGCCGATCCCGATTCGACTTCTGGTTATCTGATCCCCGTCACTTCACTGCCCAAGGACATCGGCATGGATGTGAAGAGCTATTTCGCGTCGACCGGTTTCGGTGGCGGCCACGAACAGCTTGTCCTTGAAGTCCTGAAGGGCACCTTCGATGCCGGCACCACCTGGGCCTCCGGCGTGGGCGACTTCAAGGACGGCTACAGCTCGGGCAATCTGCGCAAGATGGTCGACAAGGGCGTCCTCAAGATGGATGACCTTGTCGAATTGTGGCAGTCGCCGCTGATCCCGAACGGCCCGCTGGTTGTGCGTACGTCGATCGACGCCGACACCAAGCAGAAGATCACCGATTTCCTTACCAAGCTCCCGCAAACCGATCCGGCCTGTTTCTCGGCAGTACAAGGCGGCGATTATAAGGGCTATTCGCCGGTTACCCCGGAATTCTATCAGCCGATCATCGACGCCCGTAAGGCGAAGATCGGCTCGTAAGCCTAATGCATGTCGCCCAAAAGTGCGCAGCGGTTTTGGAATAACGACATGCATAAACAAAGACTTAGTGCGCATCGCGATGCGCACTAACGCACAACGCCGCCGGGGCCATGTGCCGCCGGCGGCGTTGCCGCGTCATGGGCCGGGGATCTATCGATGAGTGCGACCGAAGTTTACCGCGCGCCTGCGCTTTCACCGGAGGGAGCCGCGGTCGAGCGGCACTGGCGCGACCTCGCCGCCCGCCGGCGCCTTTACACGATCGGGGGCCTGGTTTTCCTGTTTCTTGCACTCTCTGGCTCGCTCTGGTTCGCCAACGAAACCAACGCCGGAAAGTTCTTCGACCGCCTTCCCTACGTCGCCGACTTTTTCACCGAATTGAAGCCGCGCGACTGGTTCGACCCGGTGCGCGCGCTGTTGGACCTGTCGTCCCCCTATGACGATGGCAGCCTCAAATTCGACTACCCCGAAGGCCGGGTCTACCTGACCCAGAGCATCTACATTCCGGAGTATTTCTACCGGATGATCGAGACGCTGAACATCGCCCTGTTCTCGACGCTCGTGGGCTCCACATTTGGTTTCCTGCTCTGCTTTCTCGCCGCAGGCAATATCACGGCCAGCCGCTGGATCCGTTTCGCCACGCGCCGCTTCCTTGAAATTGTCCGCGCCTTTCCGGAAATTGTCATTGCCGGCTTCTTTCTGGCGATCTTCTCGCTTGGACCGATTCCGGCGATCCTCGCGGTCAGCATCCACACCGTCGGCGCGCTCGGAAAAATGTTCTTCGAAGTGGTCGAGAATGCCGACATGAAGCCTGAAGAAGGCTTGCGAGCCGTTGGCGCCAACTGGGTCGAACGGGTGTGGTTCGGCATCGTGCCGCAGGTTCTGCCCAACTTCATGAGCTATTTCCTGCTCCGCTTCGAAATCAATGTGCGCGCTTCGACCATTCTCGGCGCCGTCGGCGCCGGCGGCATCGGCGAATCCCTGCGTCTTTCGATCGGCCGGGGCCATGAGGCCAAGACCATTGCCATCGTCTTTCTGCTGTTCTGCACGATTGTCGCCGTCGACCAGTTTTCGGCATGGCTAAGACATCGTCTTGTCGGCCGACAGGCGTTCGCATATGGGCGCGGAGAGTAACGCAATGAACGCCGACGCCATCAACGACATCGCCGCTCGCCATCCGGACGCGTTCCGGCGATCCCTGTGGAAGCGCTACGCCGCCCCGATCGGCATCCTTCTTTGCATTCTCTACACCTTCTATTGCTCGTGGTTCTTCTCAATCGCCATCGTTCTCGGAAAGGCGAACTGGAACCTTGCCAGCGCGTATCTCGCCGACTGGGTATCTTACGAAATCCGGCCCGACATCGAATTCAAAGACAATTATCTGACGATCGACTACTCCCGCTTCTCCAAACTGGGATCCAATCCAAATCCCGACTGGGTGACCAAGGAGATGGCCGTGATCGAGCGGCGGGTCGAGGCAGCGCCAGCACCGGCGATCGCGACCAACAAGTCGTCGCAGGATTCGTTCATGGCGCCTGGTGCGCCAACCGCCGAGAGCCCAGCCGCCCTATCGGGCCAATCGGTTCCGGCTGCGCCTGAAACGGTGCGCGAAAACGCTGTGGTGGCGGCCGCCGTCGCCTTTGGCAATGGCCGGATCGCCATCACGCCAAACCTTGTTACTGTGACGCGCGGCGCCGAAAGCGTCATCTTCGACATCGTCAAGGACAATTCTGTCACGCCGCGCACACCGCTGCCTGACTGGATCGAGCAACGCAAGCCCGGCTCGACAGCCTATGTCTCGTTCGGATTTCTCGGTCGCGCTGAGGTGCAAAACGACGAAGTGGTCGCCTGGAGGCGTTTCTTCGGCTGGGCCAATTTTGTCTTTGATACGAATTCGCCATTCTGGGGAAAGCCGTTCGGCGAGGTCGCTTCATTGATCGTCTCAGGGGCACGCATCGATCCGTCCCGGTCAAACGCAGCGCTTGCCTGGGACAACGTCCTCAACAACGCCGAGTGGCAGCACGGCGACGTCTGGCTGAAACTTTTGCAAACCATCGTCATGGCTTTTGTCGGCACGGTGCTGGCCTCGATCGTCGCCTTTCCGCTCGCCTTCCTGGCTGCCCGCAACATCACGCCGAGCCGGATAGCCAACCAGGCAACAAAACGCTTCTTCGATTTCCAGCGGTCTGTCGACATGCTGATCTGGGCGCTGTTCTTCACGCGCGGCTTCGGTCCGGGGCCGCTGGCCGGCATCTCGGCGATCTTCTTCACCGACACCGGAACCCTGGGCAAACTCTATTCCGAAGCGCTGGAGAACATTGACGACAAGCAGCGCGAGGGCATCCGCTCGGTTGGCGCCGCGCCGGCAATAGTGCAACGCTACGGCGTGTTGCCCCAGGTTCTGCCGGTATTCCTCAGCCAATCCCTCTATTTCTGGGAATCGAACACCCGCTCAGCGACGATCATAGGAGCTGTCGGCGCCGGCGGCATCGGTCTGAAATTGTGGGAAGCCATGCGCACCAACACCAACTGGGCCAATGTTTTCTACATGGTTCTGTTGATCCTGCTTGTCGTCTTTATCTTTGACAACATCTCCAGCTATCTCCGCCGCAAACTGATGGGGGACGTCGGAAACGGCAGCGATGAGCGGCCCGCTCGCCTGTTGCCGCCAGCTCAGATCGCCTGAGAGGAAGGCTTTGCTGCGTCCCGCGCACCCGCCTTCTTCCAGCCGTTCTTGATATGCCAGTAGCCCTCCCGATAAACGGCTTCCGGGTTTTCCGAAAAATCGCGCCACACCTTGGTGGCCGCCGCCAGATCTTTCAGCGAGCGGCCGAAGGCCTCGATCGTCAGCCAGTCGTCATAGCCGCTCTTGCGGATGGCCGAAAACGTCTCGTGCCACGGGATGTTGCCGCGACCGGGCACACCGCGATCGTTCTCCGAGATGTGGATGTGGACGATGTTTCTCCGGTTGCGCGTATAGGCGCCGACCGGATCGGCCTCCTCGATATTGGCATGGAAGGTGTCGTACATCGCCTTGATGTGCGGCCGGTCGATGGCGTCGATATGCGCCGACAAATCATCCATCGTGTTGAAGAGATAGCATTCGAAGCGGTTGAGCGCCTCCAGCCCGATGGTGACATCCCTCTTGCCGGCATGATCGCCGATGGCGCGCTGCGAGGCGACCGAGCGTTTTTTCTCGGCCGTCGTCGGCCCGGTGCCGGAGAAAGCGCCCAGCGTCGAATGCAGCGGGCCGCTCAACGTGCTCGCGCCAAGCGCCTGGGCGGAGTCGATCGCCCATTTCATATAGTCGATGCCGGCCTTGCGCGTCGCGGCATCCGGCGCGATCAGGTTCATCGAGGGATCGCCCATGGCCGAGACCGCCGTGCGCTCCAGTCCGATGCGGTCGAGCAAGTCACCGAGCTTGCGGTAGTCGTCAGGCGTACCTGAGAACACCGGTATCTCGACTCCGTCAAAACCGGTCGCCTTGATGTCGCGCAGCAGTTTCTCGTGTTTCTTCGAGACGCTGGTCGTCCATAAGAACATGCACATGCCGATTTTCATCGACATTCCTCCCCCTTGAATTCCCGGAGAAGCCGAAGTTACAGCTTGGTCCACGCTCCATTCTTCTTCGACGACTTCACGCAGGCCTCGATGAAGGCCATGCCTTCGACGCCGTCCTGGATGGTCGGAAAGACGACATCCTTTGCCGGCTTGCCGCCCTTCCTGCGCGCCGCGCGGATGGCGCGGGCCGCTTCCTGGTATATGTTGGCGAAGCCTTCGAGATAGCCTTCGGGATGGCCTGAGGGCACGCGGCTGACACGTCCGGCGACCGGCAGCGCGCCTGCGCCATTTCGCGTGAGCAACTGCTTCGGCTGACCGAACGGCGTGTACCAGAGATAGTTCGGATCGGCCTGCACCCATTCCAGCCCGCCCTTCGTGCCGTAGATGCGCAGCTTCAGCCCGTTCTCATGGCCGGGCGCCACCTGGCTCGCCCACAACATGCCCTTGGCCGGATGCGTCTTGCCGACCGGCTTGAAGCGCAGCATCACATTGACATTGTCGTCGAGCTGCCGCCCCGGCACGAAGGCGTCGAGATCCGCCGACAGCGCGTCAAGCTCCAGCCCGGAGACGAACCGCGCCAGATTGTAGGCATGCGTGCCGATGTCACCCAGCGCACCGCCCGCACCTGCCTGCTTGGGGTCGGAGCGCCAGGACGCCTGCTTCTGGCCGGTAGCGGCGAGGTCTTCGGTAAGCCAGTCCTGCGGATATTCCGACTGCACGATGCGGATGTCGCCGAGCTGGCCCTTCGCCACCATCTCGCGCGCCTGCCGCACCATGGGATAAGCGGTGTAATTGTGCGTCAGCACGAACACCTTGCCGGTCTTCTCAACCAGGGCGGCCAGCTTCTTTGCTTCCGCCAATGTCGTTGCCAGCGGCTTGTCGCAGATGACGTGGACGCCGGCTTCGAGAAAGGCCTTCGCCGCCGGCACATGCACATTATTGGGAGTGACGATGGCCACCGCCTCGATGCCGTCGGGCCGCTTGGCCTCGGCCTTGGCCATCTCGGCGAAGGAGCCGTAGCTGCGCGCGGGGTCGAGTCCGAGTTCGGCGGCCGATGCCTTCGCGCGCTCTGGATCCGACGACAGCGCGCCGGCGACCAGCACGAAATCATTGTCCATCCGCGCCGCGATCCGGTGCACGGCGCCGATGAAGGCGCCCTGCCCCCCGCCGACCATGCCATAGCGGATCGGGCCGCCCCCCGTTTCCGACTTCGATGCGCCGACCATACTTTTCTCCCTCGTCGTTGCTTACCTCCCTCAAGGGGAGGGGAAACCGCGTTAAATCCCCATCATGGCGCGCAGCATCTTCTTGTCGGTCGCGCCGCCGGCAAAATCGTCGAATGCCTTTTCCGTCACCCTGATGATGTGATGCTGGATGAAGGGAGCGCCCTCGGCCGCTCCGTCCTCGGGATGCTTCAGGCAGCATTCCCATTCCAGCACCGCCCATGAATCGTAGTCGTACTGGGCAAGCTTGGAGAAGATGCCGCCGAAATCCACCTGCCCGTCGCCGAGCGAGCGGAAACGCCCGGCCCGGTTGGTCCAGCTCTGGTAGCCGGAATAGACGCCTTGCCGGCCGGTCGGGTTGAATTCGGCATCCTTGACGTGGAACGCCTTGATCCGCTCGTGATAGATGTCGATGAATTCGAGGTAGTCGAGCTGCTGCAGCAGGAAATGCGACGGATCGTAGTTGATGTTGCAGCGCTTGTGGCCGCCCACCGCATCGAGGAACATCTCGAAGGTCGCGCCGTCGAACACGTCCTCGCCCGGATGAATTTCGTAGCCAAGATCGACGCCATTGTCCTCATAGACGTCGAGGATCGGCTTCCAGCGCTTTCCCAGTTCGGCGAACGCTTCCTCGATCAGTCCGGCAGGGCGTTGCGGCCACGGATAGAGGTAAGGGAAAGCCAACGCTCCGCAAAACGACACCGAAGCCTTCAGGCCCAGGTTCTTCGATGCCTTGGCGCCGAACTTCATCTGCTCGACCGCCCACTTCTGCCTGGCCTTCGGGTTATTATGCACGTCGGGCGGCGCGAAGCCGTCGAATTGCGCGTCATAGGCCGGATGCACCGCCACCAACTGTCCCTGCAGATGCGTCGACAGTTCGGTGATCTCGACGCCGGCATCGGCACAGATGCCCTTCACCTCGTCGCAATAGGTTTTGGACGCCGCCGCCTTCTTGAGGTCGAACAGCCGGCTGTCCCAGGTCGGGATCTGCACACCCTTGTAGCCGAGGCCGGCAGCCCATTTGGTGATCGAGGGAAGTGAATTGAACGGTGCGGCATCGCCCGCGAACTGCGCCAGAAACAGACCTGGACCCTTCATGGTCAATGGCATCGGCATCCTCCCTCGTTGTTTGCATGACCAAGCATAGCGCCGATTGGAAGCGAGGCCAGCCCGTTTGGTGTTTTCCCGAAGACACTTGTTTGTGTCGCGATTCTGGTATTACCAAATATGGCCGAATGGTCAAGCGGCGGCACATGCCGCCGAAGAGCCGCCGGTTATCACAAGATACGAAAATATGTTAATCTATTCAATCGAGTAATCGGCACAGCGAGTTGCAGTGCGCGACTTCTTGCCGTCCATGGGAATTTGATGTAGACCTGCCATCAGGCCCAATTGGTCGAACCAGTTCGTCGAAAAAACACTGGAGCGTCCCTGGGGAGGAATCAGGCGGCGAGCCTCGCTGGAGGGCGCTGTGGGAAACGTGACAGGCGAATTCCGGGAAGGATAGACCATGCATCTTTCGACGCACAACTGGATGCGGGCGGAACCGTTGGAGACGACGCTCAAGCGCATCAAGAAATTCGGCTACGAGTCGATCGAGATTTCGGGCGAACCCGAGCAGTACAAGACCAAGGAGACGCGCGCGCGCTTGAAGGAGCATGGCATCCGCTGCTGGGGCGCGGTCACGCTGATGCTGGGCGAGCGCAACCTCGCCGCCAAGGACCAGGGCCAGCGCGAACGCTCGGTGCAGTATGTCAAGGACGTGCTGACCATGATCAGCGAACTCGATGGCGAGATCATCACGCTGGTTCCCGCGACCGTCGGCAAGGTGGTGCCAGACGGCACCGAGGAGGAAGAGTGGAAATGGGTGGTCGACGCCACCAGGGAATGCTTCACCCATGCCAAGAAGGTCGGCGTCAAGATCGCGGTCGAGCCACTCAACCGCTTCGAGACCTATCTGTTCAACCGCGGTGCCCAGGCGCTGGCGCTGGCCGACGCGGTCAGCCCCGAATGCGGCGTCTGCCTCGACGCCTACCACATCCACATGGAAGAATTTAACGTCTATGACGCGATCCGCCAGGTGGGAAAACGCCTGTTCGACTTTCACGTCGCCGACAACAACCGCTTCGCCGCCGGTCTCGGCCAGATCGACTGGCCGAAGATCGTCGCGACGCTGAAGGAGGTCGGCTATGACGGCGCGCTGACCAATGAGTTCGTCGCCCCGGTCGACCGCACGCCCGCCGCACCCTATCCCGACATGGTCGAGCGCCACCCGGTCGACATTTCGCCCGAGCAGCTGAAGTTCATCCAGGATCACGGCTCCAGCGTGCTGACGGAGAAATTCTACACCGACCAGATGCGCATCACCGCCGAAACGCTGCTGCCGCTGATCAAGTAGCCGATCCGACTGGGAATGAGCCCTTCCGCCCACTGGCGGCAGGGCCGGGGATGAACATGCGCATCAAGACGGTCCAAGCCTGGTGGGTCCGCATACCGATCGAAGCCGCGAAGCAGCACCGCAGCGACTTCGGTCAGGTGACGACGTTCGACGCCGCCATTCTGCGCGTCGAGACCGACGACGGGCTGGTCGGCTGGGGCGAAGGCAAGAATGCCGCCGGCAGCGCCGGCAGCTATGGCGCCCTCGTCCATATGCTGAACCACGAGGTCGGCCCGCAACTGATCGGCTGCGACCCGGCCGACATCGGTATCATCTGGGAAATGCTCTACAACGGCGTGCGCCACGACACGGCCGCACGTGCTGGCCACGCCATGCCGCAACTGGCACGGCGCGGCGTCAGCGTCGCCGCCATCAGCGCCGTCGACATCGCGCTGTGGGACATTCTGGGCAAATCGCTTGGGGTCCCGGTCTGGCGGCTGCTGGGCGGCCGCAAGCTTGACCGCATGCCGGCCTACGCTTCCGGCGGCTGGGCCTCCAGCGAGGCGATCGGCGACCAAATGAAGTCCTACATCGCCAGGGGCGGCTTCAAGGCGCTGAAGATGCGGATCGGCGCCATGGACGGCGCTCCGCACATTTCCGCTGCCCGCGTCCGCGCCGCAAGACAGGCGCTTGGCCCCGAAGTCGACCTGATGGTCGACGCGCATGGCACCTATACGGTGGCGGAAGCCAAACGCTTCATCCATCTCGCCGGCGATCTCGACCTGGCCTGGTTCGAGGAACCCGTCATCGCCGACGACAAGCCGGGAATGGCCGAGGTGCGGGCCTCCGGCTCCATCCCGATCGCCACCGGCGAAAGCGAAGCGACGCGCTACGCGTTCCGCGACCTCGCCTCGCTCAAGGCGGCCGACATCTTCCAGCCGGACCCCGCCTTCTGCGGCGGCATCAGCGAGGCGATGAAGATCGGCACCATCGCCAGCGCCTTCAATCTGCGCTTCGCGCCGCATCTGTGGGCCGGCGCACCTTGCTTCTTTGCCGGGCTCCATGTCTGCGCCGCCTCTCCGGCGAGCTTCACCGTGGAATATTCGCTCGGCGCCAACCCGATGATCCACGACCTGATTGAGGAGACTGTCGAAGCAAAGGACGGTATGATAGCGATCCCCGAGAAACCCGGACTGGGATTCACCATTTCGGAACGGTTCCTGGAGGCGCACGCGCAACGCAATTGACGATGAAAGAAAAGAACCTTCTGGCCGAGCTCGCCGCTTATCTGTTCTCCCATTCCGACAAGGAAACGGGCCGGACGCCGTCGGAGCGTGAGCTGGCCGAGCATTTCGCCGTCAGCCGCGGCCAGATCCGCGAGGCGCTGGCCATTCTCGAAGCCATGCGCATCGTCGAGCGCCGCGCTAAATCCGGCATCTATGTCGACACCAAGCAGGCCAGCGTCGAAGCGCTGGCACTGTTCGCACGTGCAGGCCTGCCGCTCGATCCGGTCCGGATCTATGAGACGGTCGAATTGCGCAAGATCCACGAGATCAAGGCGGCGGAGTTGGCCTGTTCGCGCGCCACCGAGGAGAATTTCGAGCGGCTGCGCGAGATTCTGAAGGCTTCGGAGGCGCGCATCGCGGCGGGCGAAGGCCTTGCCAGGGAAGACCGCGAGTTTCACCTCGAGATCGTGCGGGCAACCAAGAACGGCGTCTTCCACAATATCTGCAGCGTCTACTATCTGATGGGCGAGCAGCGCCTGCCGATCTATTTCAACGACCCCGAACGCGGCAGGCGCTCGCATGCCGAACACATCCAGATCTACGAGGCGCTGCTGCGCCGCGACGGCAATCTCGCCCAAGCGCTGATGAGCGCCCATCTGCAAGGCGCGGAAAGCTACTGGAAGGGCCTGATCGAAGGCGACGGGATGGAACCTCAGAGCCCGGCGCTGGAACAGGTCTGACATGCCCAGGATTCTGTCGACGCATACGCTGCACCCGCACGCTTCCGCCATGCTGACCGGTGCCGGTGACCTCGTTGTCGCCTCCGCCCTCGACGCCGCCACGCTGGCCGCCGAGGCGCGGGATGTCGATGTCATCATCGTTCGCGCCCCGCTGCCAGCAGCGCTCTTCGAAGGGGCGAACAAGCTCAGGGCCGCGATCCGCCACGGAGCCGGCCTCGACATGGTCCCGATGGAAGCGGCCGCTGCCGCCGGCGTGCTGGTGGCGAACGTGCCGGGAGTGAATGCGCGGTCCGTCGCCGAATATGTGATGTTCGCTGCCCTGGCGCTGCTTCGACGGTTCCGCGTGCTGGATCGCGACTTGCGGGCGAAGGGCTGGCTGGCAGGTCGCGAGCACACTGTGGTGGCCAGCGAACTCGCCGGCAAGACGATCGGCATTGTCGGCCTCGGCGCCATCGGCGAGGCGGTCGGCCATATCGCGGCACATGGTTTCGACCTGAACGTAGTGGCGACGACACGCAGCATGCGGCCGGCGCCTGACAGGGTCGGTTTCCGGTCCATCGATGCGCTGATCGAACAGAGCGACATCATCGTTCTGTGCTGTCCGCTGACACCGGAGACGCGCGGCCTGATCAGCCGCGAGCGCATCGGCCGGATGAAGCCGGATGCGCTTCTGGTCAACATCTCGCGCGGGCCGGTGATCGACGACGATGCGCTGATCGAAGCGCTGAAAAAAGGCCGCATTGGCGGCGCCGCGCTCGACGTCTTTGCGACGCAGCCGCTGCCGCCCAATCATCCCTATTTCAGCTTCGACAATGTCATCGTCACCCCGCACATGGCGGGGATCACCGAGCAATCGATGATGCGCATGGGTGTCGGCGCGGCGGCCGAGACCTTGCTGGTGCTGGCCAACAAATTGCCCGTCAACCTGCGCAATCCCGAAGTGGTCGAGCACTACCGTCGGCGCTTTCCGGCTGACGTCTGAGCGCCTCAAAGGCCAAGCAGCGCTTCGATTCCCGCAGCAATCCGCAGGAGGTGACGGTCATGGCCGTTGCGCGCCACCAGCATCAGCCCGGCTGGCCGCGCGGTCCCCGGCATCGGCAATGATATCGCGCAGAGGTCGAACTGGTTGGCGACCTGCGTGTTGCGCAGCAGCAGGCCTTCGATGCGTTCGCGCAGATCGGCATCAGCCATCGAAGCGATGGTCGGCGCCGTCACCGGCGTGGTCGGCAGCGCCACGACATCGACCGACGCCAGCCGCTCGTCCATGGCGACGCAGAGTGCTGCGCGACGGCGCATTGCCCTGATGTAAACCGGGGCCGGTATCGCGGCGGCCCGCGACAAGGGCCCGCTGACCCAAGGGTCGACCGGCGCCGATGCCCCTGTCGCCAGCCAGTCGGCATGGATCTCGGCCCCTTCCATGGCGGCGATCGAGCCGCGTCTGGTCGCGGCACGCAGATCGGCAAGCAGGTCGTCGATCGACAGGTCCGTCAGGCGCGCGCCTGTCTGCTCGATCTTGGCGAGGCTGCGATCGAACGCGGCATTGATCTCACCTTCGGCATCTTCGAAAAGCAGGCCGTGCGGGATGCCGACGCGAAGCCCGGCAAGCGGTAGCGACAGGTGCAATGGCGGCAGGTCCTCGCCCGACATCGCCGCGTCGGCGAGCGCACAGGCAGCGACACTCTGCGCCAGCGGCCCGATCGAATCCAGAGTCGCGGACAATGGATATGCACCGGTCAATGGCACGCGCCGCGCCGTAGGCTTGAAGCCGACGACGCCGTTGAGCGATGCCGGAATGCGCACCGAACCGCCTGTGTCGGAGCCGATGGCAATGTCGCACGTGCCCTCGCCGACCGAAACGCCGGCACCGGAGGATGAGCCGCCGGGGATCAGGCTGGCATCGGCCGCATTGCCGGGCGTGCCATAGTGCTGGTTGTCGCCGATCGCGGTGAAGGCGAATTCGGTCATGTTGGTTTTGCCGATGATAACCGCGCCGGCCTGCCGCAACCGGCTGACGATGGCGGCGTCGCACCGAGCAGGAGCGGCGTTCCTGAGCATCAGCGAACCGGCCGTGGTCGCCTCACCGGCGACATCGAGCAGATCCTTGATCGAGACGATCGTTCCGTCGAGCGGACCGATCGTCACGCCGGCCCTGTGGCGAGCGTCAGCGGCATCCGCCGCAGCCCGTGCTGCTTCGGCATAGAGCTTTACGAAAACGCGTTGATCGTCCGCACGCGCGGCGAGGCGTGAAAGGACGGCGTCGAGGCGATCGCGGGCAGATTGCATTTTCGGTGTCGGACTCCGGACGCCTTGAACGTCTTTCAGGCAGCGGCCAACGTCTGGCGTGCGCGAAAGGCATAACCCGGCGGGGGCGAGTTTGCACCTGTCGAAGCGACGAAAGAGGAAATCCAATGCACTACAGAGGCAGTTGCCATTGCGGCAAGGTGGCATTCGAGGTGGAGGGCGAGCTTGGCGGAGCCGTGCGCTGCAATTGCTCGATCTGCTCTCGCAAGGGGGCACTGTTGTGGGCCGTGCCGCATCGAAAATTGCGACTGCTGGCTTGGGGCGATGATCTCGGCCGGTACACTTTCGGCAAGGGCGGCATCGCGCATCGCTTCTGCCGCACCTGCGGCATCCATCCCTTCGCCGAAGATGTCGGCGAAGGAAGTGAGCGAAGCGCCTACGTCAATATCAACTGCCTCGACGACATCGACCTTGGCGTGGTGTCGGTGATCGATTTCGACGGCCGCTCGGCCTAGGCTCTTTCAGACTTCGGGCCAAGCAGGAACGTCGCCAATGCCGCCAGCAGCGTTGCAATGCCGCAATACGCGAACGCGCTGGCCACGCCGGCGTGATCGACCAGCAGGCCACCGAAGACGGCGCCCAGCGCGATCGCCACCTGGAATGTGGCGACCATCAACCCGCCGGCGCTCTCGGCCTGGTCGGGAGCGGCGCGCACCAGCCAGGTCTGCAGCCCGACCGGCACCGCACCGAAAGCAAAGCCCCAGGCGGCGATCGCCACTGCCGCCACCACTGGCGAGGCGCCAAGAACGAGCAGCAGAAGCGCCGACAATGCTATCAGCAGAGGCGCCAGGCCTACGGCCGCCTTGAGGTTGCGTTCGGCCATGAAGCCGCCGGCGAAATTGCCGAAGAACCCACCGATGCCATAGGCGAGCAGCACCAGCGAGATCGTCTCGATGTCCATTGCTGGAACCTTCTCGAGAAACGGCCGGACATAGGTGAAGCCGGCAAAGTGCCCCGATGCGACAAGCATTACCACCAGAAGTGCCGCCCTGATCGTCGACCGCTTCATCACCTCCAGCAAGGTGCGAAAACTGGCAACACCCGCTGGCGGCAACCGCGGAATGGTGGCGATCTGCACCAGGAGCGCCAGGGCACCGACGACGGCTGCGATCATGAAAGCGGTGCGCCATCCCCAGATGTCGCCGACATAGGCGCCAACCGGGGCTGCGGTGACAGTGGCGACCGAAACGCCGGTGAGGATGATCGACATGGCGCGCGGCATCAACCGCATCGGCACGAGCCGCATCGCCATCGCCGCCGACATCGACCAGAAACCGCCGAGGGCGATACCGAGAACGACGCGAGCGGCCAGAAGCACGGGAAGCGACGATGCGAAGGCCGCGAGCAGGTTCGAGACGATCAGCAGCACCGTCAGTCCCCACATGACCAGCCTGCGGTCCAGCCGTTTGGTGACGATGGCCATGGTTGGCGCCGCGATCGCGCCGACCACTGCCGTCGCCGTGACCGCTTGCCCGGCAGCACCCTCGGTAATGCCGAGATCCTGCGCCAGCCGCGTCAGCAGGCTGGCGGGTAGGAATTCGGCGGTTACCAGGCCGAACACGCCAAGCGCCAGCGATACCACCGCGCCCCAGGCCGGCTCGGCTCGTTCTTCGGATTCGGAGGAGTCGAGAACAGCGGCGGCGATGACGCCCGTGGTGGGTTCGGTCATGATGGATCTCCGGTTGCAGCGCAACATTTGGCTGCAATGCAACATGGGGGTGGTTATCTGGAGTTTCCATGCTATAAACGCCGAAATGAATTACAATTCATCCAAAACAACGCTGGCGACTTCCGGCGATCCGTTGACCGACATGCTGCGTGGCCTGCGCCTTGATGGCGTCGACTATGGACGCTGCGTGTTGGGAGAACCCTGGGCGGTGTCCTTCCCTGCTCAGAAGGCAGCACGGTTTCATTTTATTGGCCAGCAGGGCTGCTGGCTGTTCGCTCCGGCGAAGGAATGGGTCGAGCTGTCGGTGGGCGACGCGCTCCTGATCCCGCGCGGCGACGAGCATGTGCTAGCCAGCGCGCCGGGTGTGCCTCCGGTGCCGATCGGCCGCTACACGATCGAGCCGGTCTGCGAGAACATCTATGACGTTTCGAACGAGTGCGGGGGCCCCAAGACCCTGCTATTCTGCGGCAGCATGCATTTCAACCTCGACGGCTCGCACCCGTTGCTCGACATGATGCCGGACTTGATGCAGGCGCATAAGCTGATGGCGAACGCGCCGGGCATCCAGCATCTGCTTGATGCGATGGCAGGCGAAGTGACGATGGACCGGGTTGGGTCAGGCGGCATTCTGGCGCGCCTTGCCGACGTGCTGGCGGCGACGATCATTCGCTCCTGGGTCGAGAATGGCTGCGGCGACGCGACCGGATGGATCGCGGCAGTCAGAAATCCCGATGTCGGCAAGGTGCTGGCGGCCATTCATCTGCAGCCGGAACGCGAATGGACGGTCGAAGCCCTGGCGCGGATGATGGGTGCCTCACGCTCCGCCTTTGCCCAGCGCTTCGCCACGGTGGTCGGCGAGACGCCCGCCAAATATGTGCTCCGCGTGCGCATGCACCAAGCCCGCCAATGGCTGGCCCGCGACGGGATGAGGGTTTCCGTGGCGGCGGCGAAACTGGGTTACGATTCGGAAGCCTCTTTCAGCCGCGCGTTCAAACGGGTCATCGGCGTGGCGCCGAGCCATCTGCGCAACACCGGCGGCGGCGACGCGTCCTAAGCCCGGAGGAATTGCCAAGTCTTTTGGACGGCGCGTCATTGCCCGGCGACGTCTCGTGAATAATCTGGCAAGCAGAGGAACCCGCTATGGCCAATCATTCTCTACTGCTTACGCTCGCCGCCCTGTCCTTCGTTCCCGGGCAGGCATTCGCTCTTGAAGATAGCTACTTGCCGGCCGGCAAGATTCCCTATGTCGCTGAAGCGCCGGACCAGCCGCAGCGCCTCGGCGCGTTGTGGGGCGAGCGATCCAAGGGTCCGGCGGGCACCTTGCTCAAGGTCCCCGGCAACTGGCGCGCACCGGTTCACGCGCACACCGCCGACTATCGCGCCGTGGTCATCCAGGGGCTCTGGGCGCATTGGCAAATGGACGGCGGCGAAGCCACCAAGGTCGAACTTCCTCCCGGATCCTATTGGACCCAGAAAGCCAATGAGATGCATGACGACGCGTGCCTCTCGGACACCGAGTGCGTGATCCTCTTGATCAATGACACCCCCTACGAAACCTTCCTGCCCAAATAACGGACGCCCGCCTCATCCCGCGTGGTGCAGATTGATGCCGCTGCCCTTGTCGAACAGCACCACCTTGTCCGGATCCCAGGCAAAGCGCACCGGCTGCTCGATCGCCACGTCGGTTCTGGCCGGCACCGTGGCGCGCAGCATGGCGTCGCCGACCCTGAGCGTCAGGATCTTCTCGACGCCATGGTTCTCGACATCGTGGACGCGCGCTTCCACCGGCGCGCCGCTATCGAGATAGACGTCCTCGGGGCGAATGCCGAAGACGAGCGGGCGACCGTCGGTCGCACCGCTCGTCTTGGCCCTCCCCTCAAAAGGCAGTTCGAAATTCAGCGGCGCCATCACCGCGCGGCCATTGACGAGCTTGCCGTCGACGAGGTTCATCGGCGGCGAGCCGACGAAGCTCGCCACATAGGTGTCGCGCGGATTGTTGTAGATCTCATACGGCGTGCCGGTCTGGACGATGCGGCCATGGTTGAGCACGCCGACCTTGTCGCCCATCGACATCGCCTCGATCTGGTCGTGCGTCACGAAGAGGAAGGTCGCGCCGAGCTGCATCTGCAGGTTCTTCAGCTCGGTGCGCAGCGCCTCGCGCAATTTGGCGTCGAGCGCCGACAGCGGCTCGTCCATCAGGAACACGCGCGGCTTGCGCACGATGGCGCGGCCGATGGACACGCGCTGCATCTCGCCGCCCGAGAGACGATCGGTCTTGCGGTCGAGCAGGTGCTCGATCCTGAGCGTTCGGGCCGCACGATCGACGCGGTCCTTGATCTCGGCGTCAGGCAGCCGGCGGATCTTCGGCTTCAGCGGGAATTCAAGGTTTTCGCGCACCGTATAGCGGGGATAGAGCGAATATTGCTGCAGCACCAGCGCCACGTCGCGCTCGGCGGCGCCCCAGTTGGCGACATCGACGCCATCGATGAAGACCTGACCTTCGGTCGGCTTCTCCAGGCCGGCGATCATGCGCAGCGTTGTCGTCTTGCCGGCGCCCGTCTCGCCGAGCAGCACGAAGAACTCGCCATCGGCGATGTCGAGATCGAGCCCGGCCAGCGCGGTATGGTTGCCGAAGGTCTTTGAAATGTTCTTGAGCTGGATATGGGCCATCAGAGTCTCACCCCCAGCGACTTGCCGCTCGCCTTATCGAAGAAATGCGTCTGGGCCGGATCGATCCTGGCAAAAACCTTCACGCCCGGTCCACTGATAAAACCGCTCTTGGTGCGG
Organism: Mesorhizobium metallidurans STM 2683; assembly: GCF_000350085.1. Lineage (GTDB taxonomy): Bacteria > Pseudomonadota > Alphaproteobacteria > Rhizobiales > Rhizobiaceae > Mesorhizobium > Mesorhizobium metallidurans. The sequence goes on along the minus strand of NZ_CAUM01000060.1, from coordinate 45,360 downwards.
GCACGCAGCATCTGGGAGCCGACCTTGAGGTCGACGATGTCGAAGGATCCGAGCGGCTCGACGATCTGCGCCTCGACCGGCAGGAAGCCATCGGCGGCTTCGCGGCGAACGATGACGCCTTCCGGCCGGATGCCGAGCGCAAGCTTGCCGCTGGCATGGCCGTTGAGCTTCGACAGCAAGGCGCGCGGAAACTCGAAGCCGCTGGCCGCTTCCCCGACCGTGACCGAGGCTGCCGTCGCCTTCTCGGTCACCGACGCATCGGCGACGTTCATCACCGGGCTGCCGACGAACTGCGCCACGAACAGATTGGCCGGATGCGAATAGACCTCGTCCGGCGAACCGACCTGCTGCAGCACGCCCTCATGCATGATGACGATGCGGTCGGCTAGGCTCATCGCCTCGATCTGGTCGTGGGTGACATAGATGCTGGTCGAGCCCTGCTTGATGTGCAGCCGCTTGATCTCGGCCCGCATCTCCTCGCGCAGCTTGGCGTCGAGCGCGCCGATCGGCTCGTCCATCAGCATCGCCTTGGGACGACGCACCAGTGCCCGGCCAATGGCGACGCGCTGCATGTCGCCGCCCGACAGCGCCGACGGCTTCTTCGCCAGCAGATCCGATATCTGCAGAGTCTTGGCGACCGAGCGCACTTCCTGGTCGATCTCGGCCTTGCTCTTGCGCGTCGCCCTAAGCGGAAAGGCGATATTCTCGTAGACGCTCATATGCGGATAGAGCGAGAACGATTGGAAGACCATGGCGATGTCGCGGTCGGCGGCCTTCAGATGCTGGACCGGCTTGCCGTCGATGAGGATGTCGCCGCCGTCGATCGTCTCCAGCCCGGCAATGGCGCGAAGCGTCGTCGTCTTGCCGCAGCCCGATTGGCCGAGCAGCACGATAAACTCGTTGTCGTCGATCTTCAGGTTGAGGTCCTTGATGACCTGGACGGCGCCGAAATATTTCTGCACGCCGCGAAGCTCGATCTGGGTCAATGCTGTGCTCCCGGATTTCGTGCTTGCGCGTCGCCTGTTTGCCCGGTGCCTGCCTGCTCCTCCGGCGCGATCTTGGAGAAGATGTTGAAGCCTATCAGGCCGATCAGGATGATGGTCACGCCATAGCTGTGCAGCAGCATGTTCCAGGGCTGGCAGAGCGCGATGATGCCGAGCACCATCAGCACCTGGCTGCCTGGTTCGAGATATTTCTGGTTGATGGCGCGAAAGCTCATTTGCGGATCGCTCCGAAGGACATGCCGCGCAGCAGATGGTTGCGAAGCAGGAAGGTGAAGATCGCGACCGGCAGCAGGAACAGGAAGGTGCCGGCGGCAATCACCGTCCAGTCCGGTAGGCCGGAGCCGACCTGGCTGGGGATGAAGGGCGGCGCCGTCTGGGCGCGGCGGTTGGTCATGATCAGCGCGAAGGCGTATTCGTTCCACGCCGTGATGAAGCAGAAGACTGCGGTGGCGGCGATGCCGGTGGCGGCCTCCGGCAGCACGATCTTGAAGAAGGCCTCCATGCGCGTGTAGCCGTCGACGAGCGCGGCCTCCTCATACTCCTTCGGGATTTCGTCCATGAACCCTTTCATCAGCCAGACCGAGAAGCTGAGGTTGAAGGCGGTGTAGAGGATGATCAGGCCCCAATGCGTGTCGTTGAGGCCGACGGCCCGGTACATCAGGAACATCGGGATCGCCACCACCACCGGCGGCAGCATGCGCGTCGACAGGATGAAGAAGAGCAAGTCCGCCTCACCCTTCACCTTGAAGCGCGAGAAACCGTATGCGGTGAAGGTACCCATGCCGACGGCCAGGACGGTCGAGGTTATGGCGACGATCAGTGAGTTCATGAAGCGGCTCGGATAACCCGACCACTGCACCTCGCCCCTGCCTGAGCGCACCACCTTCTCGCCGCCGTCGAACACCAGCCGCTCCCACCACGGGGCGGCGGCGTATTGTTCCGGCGTCGGCGCAGTGCGCAACTGCGACCGCTTGGTGAAGAGCTTTACGAAGGGTGATATCTCGGGCTGGAAGATCACCGTCGGCGGAATGGTGGTGGCAAGGTTGCGCGGCTTGAACGCCGTCGAGGCTATCCAGTAGATCGGCGCCAGGAAGATCATTGTGATGATCAGCACAAGAACGATGGCGAGTTTGTTGAGCGAACGCTCGGTAGAGGTGGTGACAGCAGCCATTCTAGCGCTCCTTCACCTTGTTCAGGTATTTGACGTAGATGTTGGTGATCGCCAGGATCATGATCAGCACGATGTAGGCGAGCGCGCAGGAGCGCCCGGTCTGCCATTCCTGGAACGCCATCTTGTAGAGCCGGATCGAGATCACCTCGGTGGTTGGCTGGCTGGTCAGGATGTAGGCGAGATCGAAGGTCTTGAACGCCTCCATGGTGCGGAAGATGACCGCGATCATCAGGATCGGCGCGACCAAGGGCAGCGTAATGCGAAAGAAGGTGTAGAACGAGCCGGCGCGGTCGATCGCGGCCGCCTCGTAGAGGTGCTTCGGCACTGCCGACAGGCCGGCAAGCGACAGCAGCATCACGAAGGGCGACCACATCCAGATGTCGGTGATGGCAACCGCGTAGAGCGCCATGTCTGGGTTGGACAGCCACTCGAACGAGCCCAGGCCGAGCGTATAGTTGATAATGCCGAAGGACGGATCGTAGAGCAGTTTCCAGAACAGGCCGACTACAGCCATCGACAGCATCATTGGCAACAGCAGCAGAGTCGTCAGCAGGCCCTTCAACGGGATATCGCGATTGAGCAGCAACGCCACGCCGAAGCCGACGATGACCTGGCCGACTACGGAGACGATGACATACTTGGCGGTGATGGCGAAATTCGACCAGATGAACGGGTCGTTGAGCAACTCGCGGTAATTCTGCAGTCCGACGAAATTGGCCGCTGCCGGGCTCGACGCGCGAAAGTCGGTGAACGAATAGCCGAGCGAATAGATCAGCGGAAAGATGTTGAAGACGATCAGGAAAACGATCGTCGGAATGATGAAGAGATTGCGGATCGTGAGATCGCTCATGCCGCGGGCGGCGGAGCGCGAATTGGGATCCAGCGTGGTCATGACTGCGGTGGCCAAGGCCCGTTCCTTCCTTGTCCGGAAAAGAAAACGGAAGGGGCGGGCTCCCGCCCCCTCCGAGCGTTAGTACCGTTTACTTCACGCGGTTGTATTTCTTGAACGTCGCGTTCCAGTCCGCTGCGAGCGAATCGAGCACTTCCTTGGCCGTGCCCTGATTGCCGGTGATGTACGGATAGACGCGTTGGTTCATCTGGATGAGCAACTCGGCATATTCCGGCGTCGCCCAGAAGTCCTTCACCTTGAACATGGTTTCGTAGAAGGCCTTGTTGTAAGGCGTGGCGTTCTGGAATTCAGGCGACTCGAGCACCTTGGCGCTTGCCGTGTAACCGCCGAGTTCCGCCCATTTCTTCTGCGTATCTTCCTTGATGAACCATTCCAGGAACTTCATCGCCTCTTCCTTGTTGTTGGAATAGGAGATGACGGAGATGCCCTGGCCGCCGAGCGCGGCGAACTGGTCGCCGTTCGGTCCTGGAGGATTGGCGAAGAAGCCTGTGACCTTGGCATTCGGGTTCGAGGCTTCGTTGATGAGCGCCGGGAAGAAGGCGAAGTAGTTCATGCTCATCGCCGCCAGGTTCTCGGTGATCGCCTGGTTGTCCTCGATGAAGAAGCTCTTGGCCCAACCAGGAGGGGTGAAGGAATAGAGCTCCTTGTAGGCCTCGAGCGCCTTGACGTTCTGCTCGGAGTTGATGATCCCGTCGACCTTGTAGCTGGCATAGTCGCCAAGTTCGCCGCCGAAGGAGAAGATGGCGTTCTCGACGCCCATCACCAGAGCGTCATACGAGTTGTCAGTGTAGATGGCGACGCCGTAGCGCTTCTCGTCGGGACGGTAGAAGAATTCGGCGATGTCGCGCAGCGCCTTGAAATCCTTCGGCACGTCGAGATCGTAGCCATACTTGGCCTTGAAGGCTTCCTTTTCCTTGGGATCCTCGAACCAGTCCTTGCGGTAGGACCAGCCGACCGCGTCGCCCTCGGCCGGGATCGACCAGTACTTGCCAGAGTCCGACGGATATTCGGCGTAGTACTTGACCGTCGCTGGCGCCATCACCTCCTTCAGATTGTTTTTGTTGAAGAAGTCGGTGAGGTCGACATAGTGGCCCGCCTCGGAGGCCGCGCCGATCCACTGCGAGTCGCCGACCACCATGTCGTAGGCGCTGCCCTTGGCATTGAACTCGGTGAATGCCTTGGTCTGGAAGTCGGACCAAGGCGTGGTTTCGACCGTGACCTTCACGCCGGTCTCGGCCTCGTAAAGGTTGACGAGTTCCTGCAGATAATTCGCCGGATCCCATTCAGCCCAGAATATGGTGAGTTCCTTGTCCTGCGCGTAGACGGACGTTCCGCAGGCGAGCACTAAGCCGATACCAGCAAGCATGCTGGTCATTGTCTTGCGCATAATGATTTCCTCCCTTGTGCGCATTCTACCTTGTCATGCGAGCCGGCTGCGAGGTCGGCCCCGGTAGTTCCTCCCGTGATGGCGCCATTCCGGTTTAGGGCCTCCTCGCCCCGTCGGAAATGGATCTAAGCCCTCACTTTCGATCCGCTTTGTCAGTCCTGATCTGGTATTACCAATTTCGGACGCGCGTCAAGCTCTTTCTTGGACGATCATGGACAGTCGCGCAAGCGGATTGCTGCATTATCTGCCTGTTTTCTCTCGATTTTCCTACTCCTTGATACGCAAGGGCCTTGTTTCGGCCTTAGCATTGCAACTACTGTGCGTAGCCGGCATTCTAATCTGGTCGAACCAGATTGGCGTTATTCCGCAGCCGTCGCCGGCTTAATTCCGTCTCCTCCGCTTATCGATTCCGCCACCGCCGCCCGCACCAGAGCGCCAGCCGCCCATTGCGCGACCGACATCATCTTGCGGCTGTCCAGCCCCCATATGTCCTTCAGAACGATGAGCACCTCGACGCCGAAGATCAGCGACAGGGCCTGCGCCAGGCGCTTGAATTCGCGTGGCGGCAGCCGGTCCTTGAGCGGTGCGATCGCATCCTTCAACAGGTCGACGCGATGGCCGCGCGTGAACGCCGGCTCGCCGCCCAGCGTGCCTGCCTGCCGGCGAGCCCACTGGTCGAGCGACAATTTCAGCGCCGCCTTGAACGTCGCCTCGAAGGCCTCGATGCGCGGCATCGCCGTCTCGAACAATTCGGCGACCCGGCGCTCGGAATCGGTGGAGCTCGAATGCCAGGTGAGGATCGGCCCGAGCCCTTCGTCGACCACAGCCTGCACCAGTGCCGCCTGGCTTGGGAAGTAGCGATAGGCGGTCGCGCGGGAAACCTCCGCCGCCTCCGCAACCTCGCTGACCGAAGGCGTTGCGCCTTCCTGCATCAGTCTCGTCGCCGTCTCCAGCATCAACCGCCTTGTGCGTGCCCGGGCTCCGCGCTCGGCCCCTCGGCCGCCGCTCTGATCGGCATCGTCGTTCACTGCTTGTTGACGTGAGACTTTCATGTCAATACGATACGCGCGTCTCAAAAAATTGCAATGGCCTTCGCGGCTGGGCAAAAGAGCGGCAGGCATCGACGCCGAGCGCGCCGGAGAGCGGGAAACGCGATGAAGCGCATCTACGTGGTGGGCACCGCCGACACCAAGGGCGAGGAACTCGCCTTCCTGGCCGACGCGATCACCGCTACCGGCACCGCTGTCGTCCGTGTCGATGTTGGCACGCGCACTGCCACCGTGCCGGTCGATGTCTCGGCCGAAGACGTGGCCGGCCACCATCCCGGCGGCAGCGCTGCCGTGCTTGGCATCGATGACCGCGGCACCGCGGTCGCGGCCATGGCCATCGCCTTCGCCCGGTTCGCGCGGTCGCGCATCGACATGGCAGGCATGATCGGCATCGGCGGCGGCGGCGGCACCTCGATCATCACATCGGGCATGCGCACGCTGCCGCTCGGCCTGCCCAAGATCATGGTCTCGACGTTAGCCTCGGGCGATACCTCTCCCTATGTCGACGTCTCCGACATCATCATGATGCCTGCAGTGACCGACATGGCGGGCTTGAACCGGCTGTCGCGAGTCGTGCTCCACAATGCCGCCCAGGCGATATCAGGCATGGCTGCGAAACCTGCACCGCCGCCCGATGGCAAACCCGCGCTGGGTCTCACCATGTTCGGCGTCACCACGCCAAGCGTGACGGCAATCGCCGACGCGCTGCGCTCGACCTATGACTGCATGGTCTTCCACGCCACCGGCACCGGCGGCCGCACCATGGAAAAGCTTGCCGACAGCGGGCTGCTCGCCGGCGTCATCGACATCACCACGACGGAAGTCTGCGATCTCCTGTTCGGCGGCGTGCTGCCGGCGACCGAGGATCGCTTCGGCGCTATTGCCCGCACCGGAGTGCCCTATATCGGTTCGGTCGGCGCGCTCGACATGGTCAATTTCTGGGCGCCGCCGACCATCCCGGAACGCTATCGCGGCCGGCTGTTCTACGAGCACAATCCGAACGTCACGCTGATGCGCACGACGCCCGACGAATGCCGCCAGATCGGCGAATGGATCGGCACCAGACTGAGCCGCTGCGACGGTCCGGTCCGCTTCCTGATCCCTGAGAAGGGCGTCTCGGCGCTCGACATCGAAGGCGGCGCCTTCTTCAACCCCGAGGCCGACGCCGAGCTGTTCGAAGTCATCGAGCGGACGATCAAACCGAACGCCAACCGGCGCGTGACCCGCCTGCCGCTGCACATCAACGACCCCGAATTCGCCAAGGCTGCGGTAGCGGCCTTTCTCGACATCGCCAGCAAGTGAGACCTGACAAGCATGGCCGCCATACCGCGCAAGAAAATCCTGGAGAAATTCCGCAAGATGATCGCCGACGGCGTGCCGATCGTCGGCGGCGGCGCCGGCACCGGCCTGTCGGCCAAGGCCGAGGAGGCCGGCGGCATCGATCTCATCATCATTTATAATTCCGGCCGCTACCGCATGGCCGGGCGCGGCTCGGCCGCCGGCCTGCTCGCCTATGGCAACGCCAACGAGATCGTCAAGGAGATGGCCTGTGAGGTACTGCCGGTGGTGAAGAAGACGCCGGTGCTGGCCGGCGTCAACGGCACCGATCCTTTCGTCATCATGCCGCTGTTCCTGGCCGAACTGAAGATGATGGGCTTTTCCGGCGTGCAGAACTTTCCCACAATCGGCCTGTTCGACGGCCAGATGCGGCTCAGCTTCGAGGAGACCGGGATGGGCTTCGGGCTCGAGGTCGACATGATCGCCGAGGCGCACAAGCTCGACCTCCTGACCACGCCCTATGTCTTCAACCCCGACGAGGCGCGCGCCATGACCAGGGCCGGCGCCGACATCGTCGTTGCCCATATGGGCGTGACGACAGGCGGTTCGATCGGCGCGACCTCGGCCAAGTCGCTCGACGACTGCGTGACGGAGATCGACGCCATCGCCGCCGCCGCCCGCTCGGTGCGCAAGGATGTCATCCTGCTTTGTCACGGCGGCCCGATCTCGATGCCGGACGACGCGCGTTATATCCTTGACCGCTGCAAGGGCCTGCATGGCTTCTATGGCGCAAGCTCGATGGAACGGCTGCCGGCGGAAGCCGCGATCGCCAGGCAGACCGCCGATTTCAAGGCCGTGGCGATCGGCGGCTCGAAAGCTATCGCGGAGAAAAAGAAGGGATGAGACGATGACCGACAAGAGCAAGGTGTTTGTCTATCCGAAGGACGTCAGCGCCTTCGGCTTCGACTGGGGCAAGCTCTCGCTGACGGTGGCGCCCGAGGTGAATGGTGCGGAGCGCTTTTCCGGCGGCGTCGTCGACCTGCCGTCCGGCAAGGGCCACACCCGTCACAATCATCCGGGTGCGGAGGAGATCATCTTCGTCATCTCCGGCCATGGCGAACAGATGGTCGAGGACGAACAGGGAAATCCTGTGGTCGAAAGGGTCGGCCCGGGCTGCACCATCTATGTGCCGGAAAGCCGCTTCCATTCGACGCTGAACACCGGCGACGGGCCGATGCAGCTCTTCGTCGTCTATTCGCCGGCCGGGCCGGAACTGGGATTGCGGGAATTGCCGGATTTCAAGCTGCTGCCGCCCGGCGGGAGTCATTGACTAGCAACTGGGTCGCCACCAGCAGTTCGGATGCCTCTCTCCCGTTTGCTGGCAAACCAGTGACCCCGTTTCGTGAGGAAACTCGGCTTCAGCGCCGGCGAAGTTTTGCCAACCGCGCCTATAAAGCCTATGCTTCCACATCGGCCGCCAGCGCTTCGGATGCAGCCGACAGTAAGAGGTACGCGCTCTTGCCCGTTCGGGAGAGAGCCATGCCCCAATCCCTTCTTCGCAACCAGCTATTGAAAGCCCTCTCCCCAGAGGATTTCGCACTTTTGCAGCCGGCAATGCGTCACGTCGAACTGGACATCAAGGCCCGGTTGGAAATCGCCTATCAGCCGATCGAGCATGTCTATTTTCCAGAAGCGGGTATCGCTTCGGTGGTCGCCACCATGACCGGAGGCCGGCAAAGCGAAGTCGGCATCATCGGCTACGACGGCATGACCGGGGTAGCAGTCCTTCTCGGCCAGGACAGGTCTTCCAATGAAACCTATATCCAGGTCGCCAGCAAAGGCTGGAGCCTGCCGGTTGAAAATCTCCGCTCTGCGATTTCAGAAAGCCTGTCCCTTCGCGAGTCACTGCTTCGCTATGCCCACGCCTTCCTTGTCCAGTCGTCCCGAACGGCACTGGTCAACGGCCATTCGAAAATCGAGGAACGGCTGGCGCGCTGGCTGCTGATGGTCCACGATCGCGCTGAAGGAAGTAAAATCTATCTGACGCATGAATTTCTGGCGACCATGCTTGGCGCCCGGCGTCCCGGCGTTACCACAGCCCTGCAAATGCTTGAATATAGGGGGCTGGTTCACGCCAAGCGCGGCGAGATCACGATTGTCGACCGCGCCGGAATGATAAAGCTAACCCATGGCGCTTATGGCGAGGAGGAGCAGCGCTATTTCGGCCTGGCCTCCGCCTGATTGTCCGCTTTCAGACATAAGCTTGAAGGCTGCTGAATTCTTGTCGTAAATCGTGCTGGTCAGGGTTTCAGGGAGGAAATTCTCGATGACCAACACTTTTCACACGGTCACGGTTGAAAGAGCCGCCGAAGCCTATGTTCTCTCCAGAGGCAAGGCACGCTTTCTCTCCATCGCACAGGCGATCCGCGCCATCCGAACACTCATGCCAGCTTGCAGGGCCACCGACCGCGAGTTGGAGGAGATGCTGGCGGCCGCGTGTATCACTCACCGTGTGCCCGTCGCTTTCGACGCAACAGCGGCCGACGGCGAAGGACCCCGGCTCCATTCGTAACGCCGGAGATGCCCGCGCTCGCGCAGAGGCCTACCTTGTCGGACGTTCGCCTGGCGATCGTCCGCTACCTGATCGACAATGTCGACCACCCGAGCATTTCGATATCCGAGGTTAGCCACACCGTGAGGAGAGTGTTTCCGCTTTGCGAACTCACCGATTGGGAACTTGGACATCTCATCGCACGAAGCGCAATCGACGCTGGATTTGCGATTGATTTCGATGCCACGGAGTCCTGAGAGGTCTGTCGAGGCACCGACGATTTCCCGCCGTGCTTCCAGGAAGGACGGCAAGATCTGCTCGGGATTGAGCTCGTCCAGAATGACTGGGTTTTGATCGCAAGCGCGCTCTAAGCGAGCCCGCCCCTGTTCCAGCCCCGGCCCCGGTCGCCGAACATGACGTAGCCGGTATCGGTGATCGCAACCGTGTCCTCCAGCTTGATGAAGCCGCGCGTTGGATGGAGCATGGTTGTCTCGACCGACAGCACCATGTTTTTCTCCAGCGGCTGCTCGGCATAGGTGCCTTCATAGGTCACCGGATGGTTGGTCATCAGGAACGGCGCCTCATGCGTGATCAGCCCCATGCCGTGGGCGAAGAAATCGGTATAGGGCGCAACCTTTGATTTCTTAAGTACGCCTTCCGCGTGGGAAATCATGTCGCCGCCCAGCGTGCCCGCCCTGACCTTGGAGAAGGCCGCTTGCTGCACCGTCTCGACCTCGGCCAGCAGATCCTCCAGCTCGGCGTCCGGCTCGCCCAGAATGCCCATGCGGCAAAGGTCTCCGATATAGCCGTGATAATTGCCGCCGGAATCGATCGACAGCACCTCGCCTTGCTTCCAAGCCTGCGGCGAGGCAGCCCGATTGTGGCTGGAACCCAGCGTCAAAAGACAATATTCGAAATGCGCGCCGCGATTGGTCTCCTCGCGCCTGAGCTGCTCGATGATCTCGGTCTTGCTCGTGCCTTCGCGCGCCCATTGGATGGTCGCCAGCATGGAATCGGTGATCAGCTCGGAGGCGACGCGCAGCTTCTCCAGCTCGGCTTCCGTCTTGATCGCGCGCATGCGCTCCAGCATATCGGTCGCATCGATCAGCTTGGCGTCCGGTAGTGCCTTGCGGATCAACATATAGGCATCGGACGGCAGAAAGGCCGGCTCGATGCCGATGCGGGCACCGCCCTTGCCGATCGTCTTCAAGTGTTCGACGGCGAGATTGGCGGCATCGAGCGTGCCCCAGCAGGCGGCATGCAGCGTCGGCGTCCAGAACGGGTGGTTCTGGTGCTCGCCGCCTTCCATGCGGTTGCCGATATAGGCGGCGTGGTCCGGCCCGCCCTTCTCGTAAACGACCACAGGCAGATAGCGGCTGTGGCCGATCGCATCCATGGCGGCAAAGAAGATGAACTTGTAGCCGCCAAGCAGGTACTGCGTGTTGTGCTTGGAGGTGGCGAGCAGCACATCGATGCCGGCCTCCTCCATCAGCCGGTCGACCCTGGCATGGTCGAACGGAATGGCGCTGACGGCATTTTTGCCCGGGACGATGTTCATTTCTCTCTCCCTGAACTCCCTGTCCAACCGGTCGGATGCCGGCTGTTTTGGTCTGGCTGTCGATCAAATCTGCACTATTTTGCCAAGCATGGTCCAGCCAGAATAGGCTGAAAGGCCACGCCAGCAACCTCCACCGCCCTTATTTCGCGGAGCCGGTCCTATCTGATCGTACCAGATAGGACCACGTGGAACCGCTTCGTTATGACTGGTCCAGCGGACGAAATCTTCAAAGCCACATGAAGATGCGCCAAATCCGTCTCTGGCGAAACCCCGGGCAAGGCCCGTAATCGCCATTGCAGGATGCTGGCGGGATCGCGAGTATCCGAGGGGTATTGGCGCGCCGGCCGGGGTCCACGGCGAGGACGGAGTTCGATCATGTCAGATTTCACGATTTCCAGACGCATCATGCTTGCCGGTTCGTGCCACCGTGGCGCGCGCGCTCGACGATCCCTTGCGCATCCATGGCATCGCGTCCCGGCTGGAGCGCACGCGCCGCATCGCCGCCTTGCTGGAGCGCGTTGGCCTTGCCCCCGATCTCGCGCCGCGAGCCATCCACGAAATCTCCGGTGGCCAGCGCCAGCGCGTCGCGATCGCCCGCGCCATCGCCACGAAACCGTCGCTGATCGTGCTCGACGAGGCGGTGTCGGCGCTCGACGTGTCCGTGCGCGGGCAGATCCTCAAGCTGCTTCTCGACCTGCAGCGCGAGGAACGGATCGCCTATCTGTTCATTTCGCATGATCTCGGCGTGGTCCGTGCCATCGCCCATCGCCTCGTCATCCTCGACGCCGGCACGATCGCCGAGAGCGGCAACGCCCGTGCCGTGATCGACGCGCCGCAATCGGCCATCGGCAAGGCGCTGGTGGCGGCAACGCCACGACTGAATAGAACCAGACCATGATCCCGCAAAGTGGGACCCAGTTTGCGGACAAGATCATGGTCAAACAGTGAGTCAGAACGCATCATGACAGGGCGAGAGTCTCAGTTGCCTGCGAAGACGTGCAGTTCCGTTCCAGCCTCTTCGATGACCGCACGCCATTCCAGCTGCGGCTCGCAATCCGTAACGATGTCGGAAATATCGCTGAGCGCGCAGATGCGATTGAGGCTGCTGCGGCCGAACTTCTCGCCGCTCACCACCAGCACGGTCGACAGCGATCGGGACATCATCGCGCGTTTGATTGCCGCGGCACCGGAGATCATGTCGTTCGGACCATCCGCGGTCACGCCCGACGCGCCGATGACGGCAACATCGGCATTGTAGCGGCGCACGAACTCGACCGTATCTTCGCCGAACACGCTGCCTTCCCGGCTGTCATAGGTTCCGGGGCAAAGGATGACGCGAAAGGTCGGATTTGGTACCGGCCACCGAGGCGACGCCGGGGGAGTTGGTGATGATGATCAGGTCCCGGTTCAACTGCGACAGGTAGCGCGCCGCCTCAAAGGTCGTCGACCCGCCGTCGATCATCACGATCTGCCCCTTGCCGATGAGGCTTGCTGCGCCGCGGCCGATCCGGGCCCGCTCCTCGACCAAGATAAGGCCGCGTTGGGAAATCACCGGTTCGGACGTCACCAGCGAAATGGTCGCGCCACCATAGGTGCGGTTGAGAAGCCCGGCCTCGCCCAGTTCGATAAGATCGCGGCGGATCGTTTCGCCGGCGACGCCGATGCGCCGGGCGAGCTTGGAAATGCGGATCGAGGCCGACCTGCGCACTTCCGACAGAATGAGTTCATGCCGCTCCTTCTTCGTCAGTCGGCCTTGCCCCATGGTCGTCTTTGCCCGTGCTTGCGAAGTCGAGGACATTAACGACGCCGGTGCGGTTGGGGAAGAAGCGACATTGTTGCTATCGCGGTCGATACCGACGCCGAAGGTCGATCCGGTTTGGCACTCTTGCGCGACGGACTGTCAATAACCCAGCGCGCAACCGTCCTTGCGGGGATCGGACGCGCCGGTAAGCGTGCCCTTGTCCCAATCGATCAGCACCAATTGGCCGCCGCCATGCGGCTCGGCGGCGATGGAGACATGGTGACCTCGTTTGCGCAGGCCGGCGAGGGTGCGGGCCGGAACGCCACGCTCGGCCTCCACCGCGTCCTGTTTGTAAAACACCCTCGGCGCATCCAGCGCCTCCTGCGGATCCATGCCGAAATCGATCATGTTGGTGAGCAGGTGGACATGGCCGAACGGCTGATAGCCGCCGCCCATCACCCCGAACGGCATGACCGCCCGGCCCTTGGCCGTCACCATGCCCGGCATGATGGTGTGCATGGGACGTTTTCCCGGCGCGATGCGATTTGGGTGGCCTGCCGTCAGACGGAAGCTGCTGCCGCGGTTCTGCAAGACGACCCCGGTCCTGGGACCGACCACCCCGCTGCCGAACGAATGGAAGGTCGAGTTGATGAAGGAGACCGCATTGCGGTCGCGGTCGACCACGGAGATATAGACGGTATCGCTCGGCTGAAGCTCAAGGCGAGGCAGATGCGTCATCGCGCGCACCGGGTCGATCGCTGCGCGCAGCCGGTCCGCATGCGATTTCGACAGCAACTCCTCAACGGGGACATGGACGTGGTTCTGGTCGCCGATGAGATTGTCGCGGTCCTGATAGGCGAGCCGCCCCGCTTCGATCTCGAGGTGAAAGCGCTCCGCACCGTTCGGTTCCAGGGAGCCGAGCGAAAAGCCCGACAGCACATTCAGCATGACCAACGCAGTCAGCCCCTGGTTGTTCGGCGGCATCTGATGAATGTCATAGCCCCGGTAGGATGTGCCGACGGGCCTGACATAGTCGCCCGTCGTCGCCGCGAAATCCTCAAGCGTATGCAACCCGCCGAGTGCGCGAAGACGAGACACCATGTCGTCGGCGACGTCGCCCTCATAGAAGCCGGCGCGGCCGTGGCTGGAGACGATGCGCAACGTGTCGGCCAGTTGCGGTTGCCGGTGCAACTCGCCGGCCAGCGGCGCTCTGCCGTCCGGCAGGAAGATGCGCGTGGCGTGTTCGTCGTCGGCGAGCAAGTCGGCGCTGTCGGCCCAGTCGAAGGCCACGCGGTCATGCACGACATAGCCCTGTTCGGCATACCGTATGGCAGGCGCGAGCGCGGCGTCGATGCCCTTCCTGCCATGGTCATCGAGCAGCCGGCACCAGGCGTCGATGGCCCCCGGCACGGTGACCGCGTGGGGACCGAACCCAGGCAGTTCCTCATGCCCCCTGTCCAGATACCATTCAGCCGTCGCCGCGGCCGGTGCGCGGCCCGAGCCGTTGAAGGCCAGGACCTCACTCTGGCCGTTGGGGCAATAGAGGACGAAACAGTCGCCGCCGATACCGGTCGATTGCGGCTCGACGACCGCCTGCACCGCCGCCGCGCAAACCGCCGCGTCCATTGCGTTGCCGCCCGACCGCAGCATGTCGACAGCCGCCAGCGTCGCCAGCGGGTGCGATGTCGCGGCCATCGCTTCGGTCGCGCGAACCGGCGACCGTCCGGGGAACTGAAAATCACGCATGCAGGATCGATAGCCTCCAATGAAGCAGATTTGAATTTAGCGGCGACGGCCAAAAAGCTGCGCCGCCGAAAGCAGCACGATCGACAGCACGATCAGGCATGTCGAGATCGCGGCGATCGTCGGATCGATCTGGTCGCGCAGCGCGCTGAACATGCGGCGCGTCAGCGTCGTCGTCTCGCCGCCCGATATGAACAGCGACACGACAACCTCGTCAAACGAAGTGATGAAGGCAAACAAGGCGCCCGACACGATGGAGAACCGGATCTGCGGCATGGTCACCTGCCAGAAGGCGGAAAAACGCCCCGCCCCCAGGCTGCGCGCGACGCGCTCCTGATTCATGTCGTAGGACCGGAAGCCGGAAAGCACCGTCAGCACGACCAGCGGCACCGCTTGCACCGTATGCGCCAGCACTAGGCCGGTCAGCGTGTTGTTCAGGCCAAGGCGCGCGTAGAGAAAGAACGTACCGATGCCGATCAGGATGACCGGAATGATCAGCGAGGCGGTCAGCACCACATTGATGAAGCCGGCGAGGCGTAACGCGCCGGAATTCAGCGCATAGGCGGCCGCGGTGCCGATCGGTGTCGCGAAAACCGTCGTCAGCACCGCCGCCTTCAGCGACACGATCGTGGCGTCGCGCCATTCGACCGACTGGAAATAGGCTTCGTACCATCGCAGCGACCAGCTTTCCGGCGGAAACCGCAGCAGCGTCGAACCGGAGAACGACATCGGCACGATGATCAGCGACGGCACGATGAGGAACGACAGCACCAGGGCGCCGACGCAGTAGAGCCAAAGTCGTCGCCAGTGCGAGATCGGCAGGCCGATATCGTCGTTCATCGCGCACCCCACACGCTGGTAGCCCGCGCGCCCAGCAGCCACCGGAACAGGCCGAGCAGCCCAAGCGTGACGGCGAGCAGGACGACGCCCAGCGCGCTGCCGGCGCCCCAGTTGGAGTAGAGGCCGGTGGTCTGCTCCATGCGCATGGCCCACATGACGACCTTGCCGCCGCCCATCAGGGCGGGCGTGACGAAGAAGCCGAGACAGAGGATGAAGACGATGACCACGCCCGCGGCGAGGCCGGGAAGCGAAAGCGGGAAAAATACCTGCCAGAAAGCCGCCGTCGGTGGCGCACCGAGGTTCATCGCGGCGCAGAGATAGTCTGCGTCGATCGTCTTCATCGAGGCGTAGAGCGGCAGCACCAGAAAAGGCAGCATGATATGCGTCATGCCGATGATGACGCCCGCGAAATTGTGCGCGAGCGGCAATGGCTGGCTGATCAGGCCAAGGTCGATGAGCCAAGTGTTCACCAGGCCCTTGCGCTGCAGGATCACCAGCCAGGCATAGGTGCGCACCAGCACCGATGTCCAGAATGGCAGCACCACGAAGATCAGGCAGACGGAGGCGGCACGCCGCGGAAGCTGTGACAGCATGTAGGCCAAGGGATAGCCGATGAGGACGCAGAGGCCGGTGACCAGGAACGCCACCTCGAACGTCGTGATGAAGGTTCTGATATAGGAAGCCTGTTCGACGAAGCGGGCGTAGTTCGCACCGCTCAGTTGTCCGTTCTCGTCGAACAGCGACAGCCAGAACAGCCAGCCGATCGGCAGGACGATGATGATCCCGACCAAAACCAGGCCCGGAGAGCAGAGGCCGAGCAGGCCTAGCGACTCGCGGCGAGCATCGGCCCGCAACGCATCCGCATTCAGGCCATGGCTGACGAATTCTGCTGGCCGGGCGCTCATGTCTCGTCCGCCACCAGTATCGCGTCCTCCGCATCGACGCGAAGCTGCACCGGCTGCCCGGCGACGGGCAGACGCGCCAGCACGTCGCTGCGGCAATAGTCGCGCAGCGCGATCTGCTGGCCATCCGCCAGATTGGCATAGCAGATGAAACTATCACCCTGATAGACGATGTCACGCACCGTGGCGTGCAGCATGTTGGCGTTGGCGCCCAGTCCGGCATCGGCGGCGAGCCGGACCCTTTCGGGCCGCACGACCAGCCAGTGCCGGCCCGACGACGGCGAAGGCGATGCGGTATGCACCTTTTTTCCGGCATACCAGACGCTGCCGTCGCGGCTTTCCACGGGGATGAAATTCGATTCCCCGATGAAGCCCGCGACAAACCTGGTGCGCGGCCTGGCATAGAGCGTCTCGGGCCGGTCGAGCTGCTCGATCCGGCCCTTGTTCATGACCGCGATACGGTCCGACATGGTGATCGCCTCGCGCTGATCGTGGGTCACGTAGACGGTGGTCATGCCCAGCCGGCGATGCAGGCTGCGCAGCTCGATCTGCATATGCTCGCGCAGTCCCTTGTCGAGCGCTGACAGCGGCTCGTCCATCAGCACGATGCGCGGTTCGAAAACGATCGCCCGCGCCAGCGCGACACGCTGGCGCTGGCCGCCCGACAATTGGTCGACGCGGCGGTCGGCCAGACCCTGCAACTGCACCAGGTCGAGCACCTTCTCCACGCGCTCGGCCGTTTCCGCTGCGGACGTGCGGCGCTGCTTCAGCGGAAAGGCGATGTTGTGGAAGACGTTCATGTGCGGAAACAACGCGTAATTCTGGAACACCATGCCGATGTTGCGCTTGTGCGGCGGCTTGGTGATGACCTCCTCCCCGCCGATGTCGATGCTTCCGGCATTGGCGCGGACGAACCCCGCCAGGATCATCAGCAGCGTGGTCTTGCCCGATCCCGACGGGCCAAGCAGCGTCAGGAATTCGCCGGAGGCGACGTCGAGGTCGAGGCCGCTGAGCACCGGCACGCTGCCAAAACGCTTGGCGATGCCCCGAATGTTGATCGGCGGCGCGGATCGCGCGGTGGACAATGGCAGGGCTCCTTCGGAAATCTGCGCAGATGCGGCAAGAGACGGACGAAGGGTCGATCGAGCCGACCCCACGCGGCCAACTATAGACGACCCCGTCACTGCTGGATCAGCCCCGTCACTGCTGGATCAAATTATCGAATTTCTCCTGCGCCTCGACCAGATGATCTCCCCAGAAGGCCGGGTCGAGCAGCACCTGCTTCTTGACGTTCTCCGGCGCCGAATTGATGCCTGGTATCTTGTCGGCGGGAATCTTGCCGGTATCGAAGGCCTTCTCGTTCACCGGACCGTTGGCGATGTAAAGCGGCAGGTTCGCCTGGATCTCCGGCTTCAGGAACATTGCGAGCGCCTTCATTGCCGCGTCCTTGTTCTTGGCGCCCTTGGGGATCACCATGCAGTCGGCTGTCAGGACGCCCTGGTCGTAACTGTAGCTGACCGGCGCGCCCTGATCCTTGAGCGTGCTGGCCCGGCCGTTCCAGATGCTGGCCATGTCGACCTCGCCGTCCTTGACCAGTTGCATAGCCTGCGCGCCTGACGTCCACCAGGCGTCGACATGCGACCTGATCTTGTCGACCGACTTCAGCGCCCGATCGATATCGAGCGGATAGACCTTGTCGAGCGGCACGCCGTCGGCGATCGCCGCCACGGTCAAGGTCTCGGTTGCGAAGGCGCCGCCAAGGGCGCGGCGGCCGGGGAATTTCTCGACGTTCCAGAAATCGGCCCACGTCTTCGGCCCGTTCTTGCCGAAGACGTCGGTGTTGTAGATCAGGATAACGGAATAATAGGTGATCCCGATCCAGTCGTCGTGGACGAGATTCGGGTCGATGCCGCTTTTGTCGATCTGGCCATAGTCGAGCTTCTCGAACAATCCTTCCTTGGTTCCCCGCGCGCATTCGTCGGCGCCGAGCTCGACCAGATCCCATTTGACGGCATTGCCCGTCACCTGCAACCGGACGTCGTCCAGTCCGTTTGTGGTATCTTCCTTGATGGTGATGCCAAGCGCATCGGCGGTCGGCTTGAAGAAGGCCTTCGACTGGGCTTCCTGATAGGATCCACCCCACGAAGCAACGGTGATCGTTTCCGCCGCAAGTGCTGCCGGCACGATGCAGCCGACCAGTCCTGTCAACGCCAACGCACTGACAAATCTTGATTTTCTCGTCATCATGTTCCCCATATCTGGCCGTTGTCTCGGCATTCTATTTTGTATACAATTTTGAATGTAGCGGGACGGCAAAACGGATGTCAACGTGAAAGATCGCTTTTTTTGGCGGCAGCGCGTCGTCGCGTGGAGGCGTCGAACACGCTCGCTTCCCGCGATCTTTGCGATCATGCTAATCCTGGACCAATGAGATTAACCTCGCGGGGCGCTCCTCGCAGATGAATCGGAAAAATATGCCCACGAGAAAGAAGAACACGCTTCGCGAATCGGTGCATGGGTCGCTGAAGGCGATGATCGTCACCGGACAGCTTCCTCCCGGCGCGCGCGTCACCGAGAACGACCTGGCGGTCAAGTTGAAGGTCAGCCGCACGCCCGTGCGCGAAGCCCTCAACCGGCTGGAGCAGGACGGCCTGGTGGTTGGCCGCCCCCGCCAGGGCTATACGGTCAAGGAATTCGACATCCAGATGTTCCGCGAGGCCTTCGAGATCAGGGAATTGCTGGATGGTTATGCGACCGAGCTGGCGACCGCCAAGATCACGGCCGCCGATAAGGAACGCCTCCGCGAGATGGTGCGGGAATGCGAACGCCTGGCAGCACTCCCGACGCGCAGTTCCGGCGACATGTTCCAGGAACTCCAGATCGGAATGGACATCCACCGCACCATCGCCGAGATCAGCGGCAACGTCATGCTGTGCGGCCTGCTGAACGGCATCCTCGACAAGTGTCAGCACTATGTCTGGATGGAGTTGCTGAGGCTGGACGAATGGGGGATCGCCCGCGACGAGCATTTCGAGATCGTCGAGGCCATTTGCGCCGGCGATGCCGCGCGTGCCGTCGAGCTTACGCGCGCGCACATCCGCGGGTCGCGCAACAACATCCTTCGCTTGCTGCAGGCGAAGTCGGACTACCAGAGCTTTCTCGCGCGGGCATCGTAGCGCGGAACGCTATCGCCCTGTTTGAGGTGCATCGCGGCCATGTCCCGCATGGCGCGCCGGCGAGGCCGGTCGTATCAACGTGCCGCCCAGAGCAGGCCGCGACGGAATATCGTGTGCATCTGCGGCACCGCGAACTCCTTGGCGGCATGTCCGAGCGACGAATAGAACACCCTTCCCTTGCCATGCCGGCGCTTCCAGACCACTGGCATGACGACGCCTTCTATCCAGGATGCGTGCTCACCGGAGAAAGTGGTGGTCGCCAGCACTTCGTTCGACGGATCCACATGCATGTAATACTGCTCGGAGCGATACGAAAAATCGTCTATGCCGTGCATGATGGGATCGTCGCGCCTGGCGATATCGACCTTGTAATCTATGATATTGCCGGGATGGGCGACCCACTGGCCGCCGCACATGAATTGATAGTCCGTGGCTTCACGAAACGCATCGCACATGCCGCCGTGATAACCGCCAAGACCGACACCGCCCGCGACTGCCTTCGTCAGGTTGAGCTCTTCGTTCTTCGCCAGCTTGGACATCGTGTAGATCGGCACGATCAGGCTCAGTTCGGCGACTGCGGGGTCGGCGAAAACCTCGGTCGTGGTTTCGACGAGGACCTCGAACCCTTCCTCCTCGAGCATCGCCTTGACGGCATGCGCGCCTTGTTCCGGCTCGTGTCCATCCCAGCCGCCCCACACGATCAGCGCCTGCCGCATCTTCCTCTCCGTCAATTGGCTGCGTTGTTTTACCTCGTAAATTGCCGGCTCGGTCAGCAGAACCTGAACAGATCCATGGTGTAGTCCGGATAGGCGTCCAGCTCGTCTAAAAGTCCGGCGAGGTCGGCAGTGTCCGCCAATATTCCGGACAAGACCAGCGCCGTCGCCACGCCGGCGCCAAGCCCGCCGGCGATATCGTGTTCGACACTGTCGCCGACGCACACCACCGTGCCGCGATCGGGATCCCCCGCCAGCGCCAGGGCGGCGGCGAAAATCGGAAGATAGGGCTTGCCGATGCGGGTGACGCCGCCGCCGAGGCTTTCGTAGAGATCGGCCAGCCGGCCAGCGCCGAAACGCGGCCCCACGGCCGTCAGCATGATCTTGTCGGGGTTGGTACAGAAGCACGGCACCCGCCGCGCCGCTGCCGGCGCGAGAAGTCTGCGATAATGGTCGAGGTCGTAACGGTCGCCCTCGCTGGCGGAAATCAGCACCAGCTCGGCATCGTCGCCACTCCTGGCCAGTTCGAACGGCAGGCCCTCGATCGCCGAGCGGTCGTCGTCGCGGCTGATCAGCAGGCATTTCGTGCCCGGGCGCAGGCTTCCATGCGCCACCATGTCGTGGAAGGACCGCCACGCCACTTCGCCGGAAGAGACGAAGTGGTCCCAACTCCCCGCTTCGAAACCGAGCTTCAGCAGGCGACGCTCGTTGGGCTCTGCCCGCTTGCCGGAGTTCGAGATCAGCACCACGGTCTTGCGCGCGCGCTTCAGCGCCGACAATGCTTCCACCGCGCCCGGATAGGGGCTGGTGCCGTCATGCAGCACACCGAACTGGTCGAGCAGGAAGACATCGTACCGCGCGGCCAGCGCTCCGATCCCGTCGAGATGTTCAGCCGTTTTCACAAAAGCCCCGCTGTGCCTGCACCCATCAGCGCCAGCCGCGCCGTGCCGGCGGCGGCCTCGTCGGAAAGCGCCGGCAGGAAATCGACGCCGAGCTTGCGTTGCCGGATCGCGGTCCAGGCGGGATTTGCCGCGCCGCCGCCGACGCTCCTGACCGATGTCAGCCGAGGCGCGCCGAGTTCGGCAAGCCTGCTATAGCCGAGCGCTTCGATCGCGGCGATCCCCTCCAGCATCGCCTTCAGGTAGTCCGCGTCGTCCACCGGCCGCGGAACAAGCCGCGGCGGCAGCGCCGGATCGGCGATCGGAAAGCGTTCGCCTGTAGCGGGAAGCGGATAGTAGTCGAGGCCGGTCTCGGTCATCGGGTCGATAACCGCGCTGAGTTCGATGATGCGCGCAAGCGAAAAGTGCTGGGCGAGCACCTTGCCGCCGGAATTCGACGCACCGCCGGCCAGATAGGCATCGCCGAGCCGATGGCTGTAGATGCCGAAATGCGGCGCCGAGATCGGCCGGTCGGACAGGATCTTGATGGTCAGCGAAGATCCCAGCGCGGTAACGCCGTCGCCGACTGTCGCCGCACCCGTCGCCAGGAATGATGCGCAGCCATCCGTCGTGCCGGCGACGACAATCACGTCGCGCGGCAGGCCGAACAGCTCGGCGGCGCTCGCAGCGATCGTGCTGGCGACATCGCCCGGCCCGACGACGCCAGGCAGCAATTCCATGCGCAGGCCGGTCGCCGCGATCCAGTCCGGCCAGCAGCGGGCCTCGACGTCGTAGCCGGTTTTCAGCGCGTTGTTCTCGTCGCTGATATCAAAGCGGCCGGAGAGTTGTCCCGCGATCCAGTCGGCCTGGTGCAGCACGGCAGCGACGCCGGGGCGCTGGAAAGACAGCGCCTTGGCGAGGCCGGATGTCGCCCCAAGTGCCGCGCTCGTTGCCGGTGCCGCGCGGGCAACCGCGGCGAGGATCGCGTCGTCGGCGACCTTGTCGTTGTACATCAGCGGTTCGGCCAGCGGCCGCCCGGCACTGTCGACCGGCAGCAGTGTGCCCGACGTGCCGTCGACGGCGATCGAGCGGACGGCAGCGTGATCGACAGATTTGAGCAGCTCCGCCAACGTCGCGCCGACCGCCTCCCACCATACGGCAGGATCGCGGCCGTTCGGCCCAAATCGTTCGAGGGCAACGGCGGAATGCGCGGCAATGGAAAAGTCCGGCCGCATGGCGACGGCGCGCGCGCCTGATGTGCCGATGTCGATGCCGATGGCAAGCGGCCCATGCGAAGGCGACATGTCAGTTGCCGGCGGCATTGAGTTTCTGGCGATACTGCTCGGCGTCCCAGTTGATCAATTCGTCATTCTCGGCCTCTGTAAGGTAGCTCAGCCTCGCTGCGGCGTCGACCCGCGCGGTCACGTCGGCGAGACAGCGCTGCATGGCATCGGCGCCGGCGCTGGCGTCGCCGCGCATCAGCACGCCAAGGCCGGGAAGCAGGATCGCCACCGGCGCCGTGCCCAGCCGCTCGATGATACCGGCCACATCCTCGCCGGACCTTGCCACGATGGAACCTATGCCGAGAAATATGACGTGGTCCGGATAAAGGCTGCCGCCCGATGCCATGCGGCAGCTCTCGGGATCGATCGCTACGGCATGTGCCTCGATGTCGGCCGGCAATCTGTAACCACTGTTTCCGGCAAGCGCCGTCAATGCCGCAATATCCGGTTCCGCCACGTCGCGCGGCGACCGTGCCAGAAGCTGCGTGACGCGGCGCAGCAGCGCCTCGGCCTCAGTGACAGTCTCGGCCGCGACGACCAGCCCGTGATTGCCAAGGATCAGCACATCGACGCCAGGCCGAAGGCGCTCGGCAATGCCCTGGGCAAGCGGCAGGCCCGGTCGGCGATAGGGAACATAGGCCCATTCAAGGCCGTCGAGACGCCTGGCGACCTCAGCCTCGCCATCGGCCTGTATTGCGAGCGAGATGGTGTCGACGCAGTGGACATGCAGGACCACGCGCTGCGGCATCAACGCATGCACCGTTGTCTCGATAGAAGGGCGCAACCCGCGCGGGTTGAGCGCCTCGATGGTGAAACCCTGCGGCCGGTCGGCGGCCGGGTCGCGCTGTCTGACGGCACTCAGCAGCGCAGGGATCGCCACCGGCACCATGATGTCCTCGGCGAGCGCGTCCCTCAGCCAGGTGCCGGACGCCTTGATCCAGAGCGTCTCGCCGGCCTTCAGCGAGGTGTTGCCGCCGGCCGCCTGGGTCAAATGCGGATCACGCCCGATGCTGGCCGAAAGCGTCCGCAAGGCGGCCAGTTCTCGTGTATCGGCATCAGTCGCCATCGAACATTCCTCCACAAACCCGGCCGCGTATCTCACGGCTTCGGATGTCCCGTCGCTGGGCCAGATGTTGGCGTCGGTATCGCAGATGCGAGTAAGTTACGTCAATAGTGATCTTATCTAATCATATCACGCTTGCAATCGGATAAATGTTGAGTAAGTTACACCAATTGCCGTCGCAGAATGGCATGGGAGGAAAAGGATTGAGCGACTCCGGCCGCCAGCGTCAGATCGTCGAGCTCTTGCGGGATCGCCCCTTCGCCTCGGTGCGCGAGCTGCAGGAGCGGCTCGGCGTGTCGGCCGCGACGGTCAGGCGCGATATCGACAGGATCGACGAGGCCGGTGAAGCGCGCAAGGTCTATGGCGGCATCTCGGCGCTCGATGGCGCGTCGCATGCGGGTGTCGCCTACGCCCGGCCCTATGACGAGAACCGCGACCTCGCGGTCGAGGCCAAGCGGCAGATCGCCGCTCTCGCCGCAACCATGGTGCGCGACGGCGACGCGGTCATCGTGCATGGCGGGTCGACCTGCTTTCATCTCGGCGTCAAGCTCGCCGACCGCAACATCCGTCTCTACACCAACTCGATGCCGCTGGCGGCCTATCTGAGCGACCACGGCCATTGCAGCCTGACGGTTGCCGGCGGCGAGTTGCACCGCGAGCCGGGCATCACCCATTCGCTCACCCAGGCAGTGACCTTCTATGCCTCGAAGTTCTTTCTTGGCGCGCAAGGCCTTGGCCAGGAAGGCGTGCTGGAATCGCATCCGCTGCTGGTCCGCTCGATCGTCGATCTCAGTCTCTGCGCCGACCAGATTGTGGTGCTGGCCGACAGCCGCAAACTGTCGATCCACGCACGCAATGTGGCGCTGCCGCTGTCGCGCATCGGCACGCTGATCACCGATGACGGCCTCGCCGACGCCGACGCCCGCATGCTGGAGGACGCCGGCGTCATGGTGCGGATCGCCTCTGCTTCGGGGGCCATCCAGTGAAGATGGCCGTGCTCGACTTCGGCAAGACCAATTCGAAGCTGTTCGTCTTCGCCCAGGATGGACGCATCCTCGACGAGCGTCGCAGCAAGCCGAGCTGGATACGCCAAGGCGGGTTCAGCGTGCTCGACGAGCCGGCGCTTCATGACTGGGCGGTCCGCGCCGTCAGCGATGCCATCGACGACCACGGTGTGGAGGGGTTGATGGTGTCGGGCCATGGCTGCACCTTTGCCCTGGTCGACGATATCAGCCTGACGCATCCGATCCTCGACTACGAGCAGGAGCCGCCTGCTGAAATCGCTGCCAGAATCGATCGTCGCATTCCGGATTTTGCCGAGACCTTTTCGCCGAAATTGCCGCTCGGCTTCAACTATGGCCGCCACATGCTGTGGCTGCAGGCGGTGGAGCCCGACGCCTTCACGGCAGCGAAATCGATCCTCGGCTATCCGCAATACTGGAGCTGGCGCTTCGGCGGCAGGACGGTCTCGGAAGTGTCCTATCTCGGCTGCCACTCGCATCTGTGGGCGCCGCGCAAGCGCGACTTTTCCTCATTGGTCGACGCCGAGGGCTGGCGCGGCCGGATGCCTGCCTTCGAGCGAGCCGGCGCCGTCATCGGCGAGCAGCGCTTCGGTAGTGCGGCGCAGCCCATCGCCATCCACAATGGCGTGCACGACTCGAACGCCGCGCTCCATGCCTACCGCAGGCAGGAGCGGGGCCCGGTCACAGTCGTCTCGACCGGCACCTGGGTCGTCGTGCTCAATCCGGACTGCCCGCTTGACGCGCTCGATCGCGACCGCGACATGCTTGTCAATGTCGACGTCGACGGCGGCCCGGTGCCAACCATCCGCTTCATGGGCGGGCGCGAATTCGCTGTCATCAGCGGCGACTGGCAAGGTGCGATCGACCGCTCCTCGCTGCAGCAGGTGATCGACGCCGGCATCATGGCGCTACCGAGCTTCGCCCCTGGCGGGCCGATGCCTCATCGCTCAGGCGAACTCACCGGGCGCACGCCCAGCGCCGGGGAACGCGCCGCCGTGGCGCTGCTCTACGTCGCGCTGATGGTCGATCTCTGCCTCGACCTGATCCATTCGAACAACACGGTGATCGTCGATGGCGGGCTGAACAGTGGCGGCCTGCTCGCCTCCCTATTGGCCGAACTGCGCTCCGGACAGGCCTTCATGCAAGGGGCCACGCTGGAGGGCAGCGCCACCGGGGCGGCGGCTCTCGCTTTCGAGAGTGTCGGCCGCGAATTTGCCGCCGAGGTGCCGGAGCCCGTGCGCGCTTCGACCTTCGCCGGGTTCGCCGGCTACCGCAATCGCTGGCGCGGCCTCGCCGCTGACCGAGGTGTCGCCGGCGCAACAGCGGGAGGCGCACGATGACCGCCACTGCCCGGGCAGAGGCCGCGCGCCAGCCAGTGCTGGAAATGCGTCATATCTCGAAGACGTTCGGCGCCATCCGCGCCCTGCAGGACGTGTCGCTGACCGTTCATCCCGGCGAGTTGCACGCGCTGATGGGCGAGAACGGCGCCGGCAAGTCGACGCTGATGAAGGTGCTGTCCGGCGCCTACCGGCCTGACGCCGGCGGAGAGATCCTGATCGACGGCGTACCGGTTGTGACCGGCAACCCGATCAAGGCACGCGCCCATGGCATTGCGGTCATCTATCAGGAGTTGTCGCTGGCGCCCAATCTGACGGTGGCGCAGAACATCTTCCTCGGCAACGAGCCGCGGCGTTTCGGCGTCGTCGACCGCGACCAGTGCAACCGGCGCGCCACCGAGATCATCACGCGGCTCGGCGTCTCCTTCTCGGCGCGCGCTTCTGTCTCCAGCCTGTCGCTTGGCGAACGCCAACTGGTCGAGATCGCCCGCGCGCTGTCGACGAATGCACGCATCATCGTCATGGACGAGCCGACGACGTCGCTGACCTCGCGCGAGACCGATCGGCTGTTCGAGGTCATCGCGACGCTGAAATCGCAAGGCATCGCCATCATCTATATCAGCCACCGCATGGAAGAGGTCTACCAGCTTGCCGACCGCGTCAGCGTGCTGCGCGACAGCGGCTATGTCGGCACGCTCGAGCGCGCCGACCTGAACGCCTCGCGCCTCGTCTCGATGATGGTCGGCCGCGATCTGTCCGCCTTCTACAAGAAAGATCACCGGCCGCCGGACGAGAAGCGCGCGGTGGCACTTTCGGTGCGCGGCATGTCGGACGGAAAGCTGCTAAGGGACTGCTCCTTCGACCTGCACAAGGGCGAAGTGCTGGCGCTGGCCGGCCTTGTCGGCTCCGGTCGCACCGAGCTTGCACGGCTGATCTTCGGCGCCGACAGGCATATGGCAGGCACGCTGGAACTCGACGGCAGGCCTGTAACCATCGGCTCGCCGCGTGAGGCGCTCGATGCCGGCATCGCCTACCTCACCGAGGACCGCAAGGAACTCGGCCTGTTTCTCGACATGTCGATTTCCGACAACATCAGCATGGGCGTGCTCGCGAGGGATGCGCGGGCTGGCGGCTTCCGCGACTTCATGGCCGCCGAAAGGCGTGCCGCCAAATCCGTATCCGACCTCTCCATCCGCACCGGGTCTGTGCAGGCCAATGCCGGTTCGCTGTCGGGCGGTAACCAGCAGAAGGTGCTGCTTGCCCGCCTGCTCGAGACCGAGCCGCGGGTCCTCATCCTCGACGAGCCGACCCGCGGCGTCGATGTCGGGGCGAAGTCGGAGATCTACCGGTTGATCGACAACCTCGCCAACAGGGGCATCGCCATCCTGATGATCTCCAGCGAACTGCCGGAGGTGATCGGCGTCGCCGACCGCGTGCTGGTGATGCGCGACGGCGCAATCGCGGGCGAGGTGGCGGCATCCGAAGGCGAGCCGCTCAGCCAGGAAAAGATCATGGAACTTGCAACGGGAGCGGCCAAGGGATGACCGACAGGGCGACCGGAACAATCAGTGCAGGCGACCAGGCTGTCGCCAGGAACCGGCGGCTGCGCACCGCCTTCGCCGCGCTGGGCATGCTGCCGGTACTGGTCCTGCTGGCGGCCGGCTTCCAGTTCCTGAATCCGCGCTTCCTGACCGAGACCAATCTGCTCATCGTCACGCAGCAATCGTCGATCAATATCGTGCTCGCGGCCGGTATGACCTTCGTCATTCTGACTGGCGGCATCGACCTGTCCGTCGGCGCCATCCTGGCCGCCTCGGCGATGGTGGCGGTGATCGTGTCGCTGGTGCCGGATTGGGGCATGCTCGGCGTTCCGGCCGCCATTCTGGTCGGCCTCGGTTTCGGCCTCATCAACGGGCTGCTCGTCGCCTACATCAAGCTGCCGCCCTTCATCGTCACGCTGGGATCGCTGACCGCCGTACGCGGCGTCGCCCGCCTGCTCGGCCAGGACACGACCGTGTTCAATTCGGACTTGCCGTTCGATTTCATCGGCAACGGTTCGCTGTTCGGCATTCCCTGGCTGGTCATCATCGCGCTCGCGGTCGTGGTGCTGTCCTGGCTGGTGCTCAAGCGCACCGTGCTCGGCACTTGGATTTATGCCGTCGGCGGCAATGCCGAGGCCGCCCGCCTCACCGGCATCAAGGTGCCGCTGGTGCTGCTCTTCGTCTATGGCGTCTCCGGCCTTCTGGCCGGCCTTGGCGGCGCCATGTCGGCTGCCAGACTCTACGCTGCCAACGGGCTTCAACTTGGGCAGTCCTACGAGCTCGACGCCATCGCCGCGGTCATTCTGGGCGGCACCAGCTTCGTCGGCGGCGTTGGCTCGATCTGGGGCACGCTGATCGGCGGCCTGATCATCGCGGTGCTCTCCAACGGGCTCATCTTGGCCGGTGTTTCGGACATCTGGCAGTACATCATCAAGGGATTGGTCATCATCGTGGCGGTCGCCCTCGACCGCTACAGGCTCCAGGCAGGAGCAAGAACGTGATTGACCTTAGTCGCCGGCGTCAACGACCCGGTTCGTGTAACGCACCGTGAGAGGCGCGGGGCATCAGGAGGAAAGCAATGAAGACCATAGCTAAACTGCTCTGCGGCGTCGCACTCGCGGCCGTCGCCATCGCACCCGCTTCGGCCAAGGATCTGAACAAGGTCGGCATCTCGGTCGGCCTGCTCGGCAACCCCTTCTTCGTCGCCACCATCAAGGGCATCGAGGACGCCGCCAAGAAGATCAACCCGAATGTCGAGGTGACATCGGTGTCGGCCGACTACGACCTCAACAAGCAGGTCTCGCAGGTCGATTCCTTCATCGCCGCCGGCGTCGACGTGATCATGCTCAACGCCGTCGACGCCAAGGCGATCGCGCCGGCGGTGAAGAAGGCGCAGGCCGCGGGCATCGTGGTTGCCGCCTTCGACGTTTCGGCGCCGGGCGCCGACGTCACCGTGATGACCAACAACGTCAAGGCCGGCGAAGAGGCCTGCCAGTATCTCGTCGACCACACCGGCGGCAAGGGCGACTACGTCATCCTGAATGGTCCGGCGTCGTCGTCGATTCTCGAGCGGGTGCAGGGCTGCAAGAACGTGCTTGCAAAGCATCCGGACATCAAGATCCTGTCCGACGACCAGAATGCCGAAGGCTCGCGCGACGGCGGCCTGAAAGTGTTCCAGTCGCTGCTCACCCGTTTCGACAAGATCGACGCGGTCTTTGCCATCAACGATCCGACAGCGATCGGCGCCCAGCTTGCGGCCAAGCAGCTCAACCGCTCGGAGTTCATCTTCACTGCGGTCGACGGCGCACCGGACATCGAGAAGGAACTCTCTTCCGGCACCTCGATGATCAAGGCGTCGGCTTCACAGGACCCCTATGTGATGGCCGGCCAGTCGCTCACGATGGCGGCTGACCTGCTTGCCGGCAAGAAGCCGGCCGAGCCCACCGTGCTGCTTGACCCGAAGCTGATCACGGCCGAGAACCTGAAGGACTATAAGGGCTGGACCGCGGCCCGCTAACCTCCCAGGCCTGGTGCGGCCGGGATAACCGGCCGCACCTCTTTTAACGACACGTATAGCCGCCATCTATCGGCAAGGAGACGCCGGTAATCATCGACGCTCCATCGCTGAGCAGGAAAACAATCGGCGCTGCGACTTCATCCTCGGTAGCCCAGCGGCCGAGCGGCATCTGCTTCAGGAATGGCTCCGCGACATGCGGCTGGCTCCAATGCCCGGAAGAGATCGGCGTCATCACCACCGTCGGGTTGACGCTGTTGACCCGGATTCCGTATTTGCCGAGCTCAAGGGCTGAAACGCGCGTGATGTTTTCCAGCGCCGCCTTCGACGACCCGTAGGAGATATGCCCTTCCAGGGCAACGAGCGCTGCCTGGCTCGACACGTTGACGATCGCACCGCCCTTCTTGAGCCGGACCATCGACCGCGTGGCATATTTGGTGACGAGCAATGCGCCGCGCGCATTGATGGTGATGACCTTGTCGAAGATGGCGATGTCGGTATCCATCGGCGTTGCAATTTCGCCGCCGAAGCCGCCGCAGTTGACGACACCCCAGAGATCGAGCCCTTCGAGGGCATTGCGGATTTCTTCCTCCGAGGCGAGGTCGAAGGTGAGGGTGCGGCAGCCGGTCTCGCCGGCGATCGCATCGAGCGCCTCGCGCGAACGGCCAGCGGCGATGACATCCGCATTGGCCGCCACGAGATGGCGAACGACGGCGCCTCCGATTCCGCCGCTGCCGCCCGTGACCAGAATGGGTCGCCCTTGGAAATCCGTCATATTTTCCTCCCTGTATTCCTTGGCTGTCGTCAGTTGATCCGCGCCTTTGCGGGTATGGGTTCCCAGCGCGTGGGAGCATTTTCGGAGATTCTGTGGCCAGTCTTGTCGAAGAGATGGCAGGCGGAAGTCGGCAAGGAGATTGCAATACGATCCCCCGCGCGCGCCACGCGCCCGCTGCTGTCGCGGATCACGAGGTTCTCTTCACCGTCCCGCACATGAATGAAGGTATCGCTGCCCAACAGCTCGACCACGCCAGCCTTCACGACATGCACATCCGGGTGTTCCTCGGCCGAGAGGAGAACGTGTTCCGGTCGAATGCCAAGGATGACTTCGTCGCCCGGTTCGAGCGGCTTGGAGACGGGGATATCAAGCGTCGGGCCCAATACCAGACGGACCGTCGCTTGCTTGTCCTGAACGGTGGCGACCCGGCCCTTGAGGAAATTCATGGCGGGCGAGCCGATGAAGCCGGCAACGAACAGATTGGCGGGCCGGTGATAGAGTTCGAGCGGCGTGCCTACCTGCTCGATCCGCCCACCGTCCATCACGACGATGCGGTCGGCAAGCGTCATCGCCTCTACTTGGTCATGGGTGACGTAGATCATTGTCGATGCAAGTTCGGCTTTGAGGCGCGCGATCTCGATGCGCATGCCGACACGCAGCGCCGCATCGAGATTGGAGAGCGGCTCGTCCAGCAGGAAGAGCTTCGGTTTGCGGGTTATGGCCCGGCCGATCGCCACGCGCTGCCGCTGACCGCCGGAGAGTTCGCGCGGCCTGCGCCGCAGATAGGACGACAGGCGCAGCTTGTCGGCGGCCCGGCGCACCCGCTCGGCAATCTCGGCCGAAGGGGTGCGGGCGATCTCGAGGCCGAAACCGATGTTGCGGCCGACATCCATATGCGGATAGAGCGCATAGGACTGGAAAACCATGGCCACGCCGCGTTCCGGCGGCTCGGCATCGCTCATGTCGACGCCGTCCACCAAGATGCGCCCGGAATTGACCGGCTCCAGGCCGGCGATGATCCTCAGCAGCGTGGACTTGCCGCAACCTGACGGTCCCACAAGCACGCAGAATTCGCCGTCAGGGACGGTGAGCGACAATTCGGGAATGACCATCACGCTGCCGAAAGCCTTGGTGATCTTGTCGATCGAAAGCGTCGCCATGGATCTAGCCTTTCACCGCGCCGGCGAGCAGCCCGCGCACGAAGGCGCGCTGAACCAGCACATAGAGGAGGATGAGGGGAAGCGCGATCAGCGTGAGCACCGCAAACAGCGCGCCGGGATTGGCCATGTAGAGGCCCGAATACTGCATCGGCACGATGGTGAGTGTCTTCATCTCGGCTTTGGTGAGCACGATGAGGGCAAGGAAGAATTCGTTCCAGGTGACGATGAACTGCCAGATCGTGACGAAGACAAGCGCCGGCCTGACCAGCGGCAGCGCCACGTGCCAATAGGTCTGCCAGGCATTGCAGCCGTCGACGCGCGCGGCTTCGAAAAGCTCGCGGGGCGCATCCTCCAGGAAGGATTTGAGGATCACCATGGCAAAGGGCACGCCGAGCGCCGCATAGGGCAGGATCAGGCCGATATAGGTGTTCACCCAGCCGAAATTCCTGAGCAGGATGGCAAGCGGCAGCACCATGGAGGCGAGCGGCACCATGAGCGTCGTCAGCAGCGTCGTGTAGAGGAAGAGCGAACCCTTCAGCCGCAGGATGGCGCAGGCGAAGGCAAAGAGCGAGGCGACAGCCACCACGATCGCCACCGTCGCCACCGTCACGATGAGGCTGTTGAGGAAGATGCCGCCAAGCGGATTGTCGCGGATGACCGTGGCGAAGTTGTCGAAGGTGACCGGCCAGGTGAAGAGCGCCGCATCGAAGGCCTGGGCCGGCGTCCTGAGACCGATCGACAGCATGTAGACCTGCGGCATCATCCAGAAGCCGAGCACGATGAAGAGCACCAGGTGGATCACGGTGCTGCGAAGACGGGAGCGGGCAAGCGGGGTCACGCGCGCTCCTTTCCGGCCGGCGTCAGGCGGGCGCCGAGCGTCACGATCTGGAGCAGCGACAGGACCAGCGCGACGACGAGCACGATGACGGAAAGTGCGGCACCGCTGCCGGTGTCGCCGAGCACGAAGCTCTGCTTGAAGATGAAAGTGCCGAACACCTCGCTGGCGCGGTTCGGGCCGCCGCCGGTCATCAGATGGACGATCGGGAAGGTCTGCAACGTGCCGATGACGCCCAGCAGCAGCAGCGACTTGGTCGCGGGCGCCAGCATCGGCACGATGACATGCATCGCGAGCCGCCAGCCCCTCGCCCCGTCGACGCGCGCCGCGTCCAGCACCTCGCTCGGCAGATTTGCGATGCCGGCGATGTACATGAGCATCGAGAAGCCGGTCCACTGCCAGATGTTGACGATGACAAGCGCATAGATCGCCATCTTCGGGTCACCGATCGGCGAGGTCATCATGACGAACCCGACATGCTTCAGATATTCCTGGGCAATGCCGTAGTAAGGCGCATAGATCTGCACCCAGACCAGGCTGATGACCGAAACCGAGGTGACCACCGGCAGAAAGAACATGGTGCGGAAGAAGCCGCGCAGGGCATGGGTGTGCCGCTCTATGAAATAGGCAAGCACCCCACCGATAAGCATCTGCACCGGGATGGTGATCACGCCCCACAAAAGCATGTTGCGCACCACGATCCAGAAGGTCGGATCGCCGAGAACCGTCACGTAATTCGCGAGGCCGGCGAAGGAGGATGTGCCGCTGCCCGAACGAACGTAGAAGCTTTGTCCGGCCACCCACAGGATCGGATAGGCAATGAAGACGACGAACAGAAGGGTCGCCGGCAGAGCGAAGAGATAAAGCGTTGAGGTTCTCGATGCCGGCCGCCGTTCGATCGCCGCCGCGGGTCCGGCTCGCACGGCTTCTGCGCGCATAATGCTCACCCTGTCAGATCAACGGGGACCGGGCGCTCGAAAGCGCCCGGTCGATCGCTGCGGTTCATTGCGCGGCAAGCGCCTTTTCGGTCGCCGCCTGCACGGTCGCGAGCGCCGCCTCCGGCTCGGTGCTGCCGGCCGCGACACCGGCAAGGGCGTTGTCCAGCGCCTCGGCGACTGCCGGCGAGGCAAACCGCTGGTTCTCGGCCTTTGGCAGGTCGGTCATGAAGCGGGTCGACATCTCCTTCACGTGGTCGGTGATATCGCCCTTCGGCGAGTGGCCGTCGAAGGCCGGCAGATCATTGAGGTCGTTCAGCGCTTCCTGCAGGCCGGCGCCATTGGTCAGCTCCGCCAGGAATGTCCATGCAGCCGGGTTCTTGCCGCCGTTCTTTGTCAGCCCGTAGCCGATGTCGATGCCACCGACCGGCGGGCTCGCCGGATTGCCTTGCTTGACGGGTGGCATGTAGAAGAAGTCGAAACCGTCCATGTTCTGAACATACTCCGAAAGCGGCGGTGGAAACTTGCTTTCCTGCATCCACCACGAGCCGAGCGCCATCATGCCGACCTTGCCCTGCGCGAAAAGCTGGGCGCCCGTCGGATAGGCATGGGCGCCAAGCGCGCCCTGCTGGAAGATACCGTCGTCGAAGAGACCCTTCCAGGCCTTCATGGCCTCGACCAGTTCAGGTGCGGTCCATGGTGTCTCGCCGGCCTGTGCCTTGTCGACGATGCCGGGCGAGAACTGGTTGGCCAGCATCAGAAACACGTTCTCGTTCTGCCAGCCGTCGGCCGCTCCCTGAAACATCGGGATATAGCCGCCGTCGGTCAGCGCCTTGGCCGCCGCCTTGAGCTCGTCATAGGTCTTCGGCGCGGCAATGTTGAGCTTCTCGAAGATCTTGCGGTTGTACCATATACAGAGGACCTGCGATTCCTGCGGGACGATGTAATAGTTCTTGTCGCCCGCCGGATTGCCCATCTGCATCTGCTTGCGGTTGACCGGGAAGATCTTCCGCGCCCAGTCCGCGCCCCATTCCTTCTCGGCGCGCTCGTTCACCGCCTCCAGATTGTCCCGGTACTGCTGTGTCAGCGATCCCGGCTGCAGGCCGATGACATCAGGCAGGCTGCCTGAAGCCGCCGCCGCCTTCAGTGCCGTGATGTATTCAGGAGAATAGTTGTAGTAGGTGTATTTGACCTTGATGTCCGGATGGGCCTTCTCGAAGGCCGCGATCGACTTGTCCATCGTGCTCTGGATGAACCAGGACCAGACCGTCACTTCCTTCTCGTCGGCCCAGGCCGAACCGGCGGCAAGAACCGCCGTAAGGATGGTCGTCGCAAGAAACAGCATTTTCCTCATTATGTTCCTCCCTTTTTTCTCCAAGCATGCGCGCGTCGCGGCCTCTTACTCGCGGGCGCCGTGACCCAGGGGCCACGTTCCGAAGGAGACGAAATGGCGTCTCCCTATCAGCGGTCAGGCGGCCTTCGCGGCCGCGACCTTCAAGACGTCCTCCGTAATGGCCCGGTCGTCCGCCAGCGACCGGTTGGGGGCAAGGCCCAGCTTCTGCAGTTCACCGTGATAGGCGCGGACAGCCTCTTCCGGCCCCATCTCGCCGTCGGCGACAGCTCGCATCAGAACGATCAGCTGAAGCGGTGCCTCGGCGAGGTTGATCTTGCGCCCGAAGAGGGCCAGCCGCGCGCCGTAACGTTCGGATTGAGCGACCAACTCGAAAGTGTCGCGCGTTGTTCCGGCACCACCGCCGAGCACGCCGACAATGAGTTCGGAATCGAAATTGACGAGTTCCTCCAGCGCCTTCGGTCCGTTGTAGGGGGTCTTGAGGAAAAGCGGCCGATCGGCGCGCGGCACACTTGCCAGCGACTTGATGATACTGTCGTTGACGAACTCGCCGATCTCCTCACGGCTGAGCCCGATGTCGACGCTTGGATTGAAGACCTCGTAGAAATATCTGAAATTGTGCCTGGCGGCCTCTGCCCGGAATTCGGCGAAGGCGTTCAAGGTGCGGATATCGAGTTCGATATTGTTGCTGAAGGACACCGAGTACAGGCCGAGATTCGTGCCGCTCGTCGGATAGTTGGCAACGAGGCGGGCAAGATTGGCATCGCGAAACGGAATGGATGGCGTCTGCGTATAGACGCCATGCCGGACCGCCCCCCAGCACATGGTTTCGAGATTGGCGCGGATCGCCGGCTTCACGTCGCTGCCAAGAAAGGCGGCACGTTCGTCCAGCAGTTCGAGATTCGACTGCGACACCAGCATGATGTCGACGATGTCCTGCTTGATGATCGCCTCGATCTGCGCGATGAATTCCTGGCGGCTGCGGCGGCGCGGCGGTTTTGCCGAATAATCGAACCCGGTCGCGGTCACGCCCGCTCCGACATCACTGTCCTTGGCATCGGCGATGATGAAGTCGGTGGGCTTGTAGTGTCCTGCCCGGATGTTCGCCAGTTTTCTATCGAGTCTCGTGGGCATCAGTGTTCCTCAAAATTCTGGACGGGGCCGCGGCGCGCGTCCTCTCGCCGCCAAAGACCTGCAGTCATATGCCGATTCTTTTCATAATCTGTCAATAGCTATCTAACTCTCTCGAAATTTTACCCAGTCGACACCTGGTCGCAGGCATTAATGAGCAGAACTTTTTGCATTTTGATTTAAAAATATAGTTATTAACAATAGCTTATGGTGACTAATCGACGCCGCCAGATGTGCGAAGCAGGGAATAGGGATTTTCGACCTCATGGCTACGGGCGGTTACCGGAATTCGCCAAATATGCATAATTTTGACAGGCTTCCGCAAAACCGCATTGACGATTTGGAAGATAATGGTAGCAATTGACATCATCGCCGGGTAGGGGAGGATTTACGCGGCTATGAAAGAGATTTTCACTGGATCATGGGCCGATCGCTATGCCGCCCTGACGAACCCGCGATCGGGTCTGTTGAGCGCGAGCACCCTTTCCCAGTCCGGATTGGTTCTGTGCGGCATAAGTGCCTGCGTGGATGCCAGGGTCGACATGCCCGACATTCAGCCCTTGCTGGATGCGCCCACGGCAAGCCCGGCGGGTGAACTTGCATCGCTTCTGCTCTCACGCGCCGCGCGCGGTATCGGCGGCGAGGTCCGTTTTGAATGGCCGCAGGGTCCCGCCTGGCTCCGCGAACGGCTCGAGCCGCGCTACGCGCTGGGAGGAACCGGTCCGCAGGCCGCCTGGGTTCTTTCGAGGTTGGGCGTGCCCGCGTTGATCGCGCTCGAGGATCGTCACGAGCAAATGCTGCGGCAAATCCCGAGCGGTGTTCTGCTCGCCGAAGGCGGTATGATGAAGACGGTCGACGCGATCAGGCCAGCCGGACCGCACATTCCCGAAATATTCATCTTCGAGTACACGGCAGGCCGGCCGATCGGCACGCTGGTGCCTCCACGCTCATCACGCGTCATCGTCCGCTTCTGCGATCGGGGCATCCAGCGCGATGCCGATTTCGAGACATTGTCCCGGCAGCTGGCGTCATCGGCTGCCACCGGCCTGCTTTCAGGCCTCAATGACGAGGCGGTGGAGAATGTCGGCACGGCCAGCCGGCATGTCTTCGAACTCAGCCGGGCGTGGAAGGCGGCGGGGCTCAAGACCATCCATTTCGAGCTTGCCGGTTACGCCTCGCTGGCCGCCGTGGAGGAATTGCTCGCCCACGCAAAAGGCACGATCACCTCTCTCGGCATGAGCCATTCCGAGCTGCTCGCCATGGACCCTTCGGCCCAATCACCCCGGGAGGCGATGATCGCGCTCGCGGAGCGCCTGGACCTTGAGCGCGTCTGCGTTCACGCCGACACCTGGGCCGCGGCCATTACAATCAACGATCCGCGCGAGGAGGAACTTGCCTTGATGACCGGCTGCGCCATCGCCAGCTCACGCGCCGCAACGGGCGCACCCGCCGAAATCATTACCACGGCACCCGAGGTCCAGTTCCACACCGTGCCGTTCGAGATAGCAGTGCGCAAAGGGCGCTGGGCCTTCGTCGCCTGCGCTTCGCCTTACGTCGAAAAGCCCGCCACCACACTTGGTCTCGGCGACAGTTTCACGGCCGGCTGCCTGCTGATGCTTGGCCGCCACAGCCCGGCTGACACGCGCACCGCCCTCAAACAGGCATGAAGGAAGATCCGATGTATCTCGAACGATTCCGCCTGGATGGACAAACGGCATTCATCACCGGCGGGGGGCGCGGCATCGGCCTGGCGACAGCCGAGGCGCTGGCCGAAGCCGGGGCGCGGGTGATCATTTCGGACATGAACCCTGACGTGCTCGAAGCCGGCCGGCGGGAATTGACCGGGAAAGGCTATACGGTCGACGCTGTTGTGCTCGACGTTACCGATTCCAAGG
The DNA here is from genome assembly GCF_000350085.1 of Mesorhizobium metallidurans STM 2683. Taxonomy (GTDB): domain Bacteria; phylum Pseudomonadota; class Alphaproteobacteria; order Rhizobiales; family Rhizobiaceae; genus Mesorhizobium; species Mesorhizobium metallidurans. The sequence continues at coordinate 8,117 of NZ_CAUM01000060.1, read as the reverse complement.
CAGTCGCGGCGGCCGCTCGATCAGCCAACCAGCGTTACCAGGCCGTCGACATCCTGGTTGCCAACGCCGGCATCGCCTGGCCGGATACGGGTGGCGAGGAAATGAGCGACGAGGTCTGGCTTAGGGTTGTCGATGTCGATCTCAACGGCGCCTACTGGTCATGCCGGGAATTCGCCAGGCCGATGCTGGAACGCGGTCGTGGCTCCATCGTGACGCTCGGTTCGATGTCCGGCTTGATTTCGAACAAGCCGCAGCGTCAGGCGCACTACAATGCGGCCAAGGCGGCCGTTCATCATATGACACGGTCGCTTGCCGGCGAATGGGCGGAGCGGGGCGTGCGCGTCAACTGTGTGGCACCGACTTACGTCGACACGGTCATGTCCCGCGACGGCTTCACGGACGACAAACTCATGCCGGTCTGGATGGACATGACGCCGATGAGGCGCGTCGCGCGGGCGGACGAGATCGCGGCACCCATCCTCTTTCTCGCCTCCAGTGCCTCCAGCGCGATGACCGGCTCGGTGGTCGTGGTGGATTGTGGATATACGATTTGGTAGAGATTGACCGAAATTGATCGGAAACCGGCCGGCATCATTGCCGGCCACCAACCGGGTGATGCATGGACTCTCCGAGCAAGCGCGTCGACATCGTTCCGGCCAAACGACGGGCCCTGATTTTGGAGCATCTGCGGGTCAATGGAGCAGCCAGCATCCAGGAACTGGCCGACACCATCGGCGGTTCCCAATCGACCGTTCGGCGCGACCTCGAGGATCTCGTGGAAAAGGGCTATCTGGAGCGCACCCATGGCGGCGCTCATCTGCTTCAGCCGATGCGGGCCACCTTCGAAAGGGAGATGACGGTCAACGCCGAACTCCAGCACGCGGAAAAAGTGGCGATCGGCCGCGAGGCCGCCCTGCGCCTCAGTGCGCGAGACAGCGTCATCTTCGACAGTTCCTCGACGGTCATGGAGGCGGTTCGCGCGGCTGCCGAGCGCGATCTGCCTCTGACCGTGGTGACCAACAGCCTCCAGATCGCCGACTTTGCCGCTGACATCAAATCCTGGCGCATCATCCTGCCCGGCGGCACCGTCCGGCCGGGCTATCGCCATCTTGCCGGCGAGCCCGGTGAAAGCTTCATAAGGACGCTCCACGCCGACCTTTGCATGACAGGCGCGTCAGCGGTAACCGGCACCCTGCTCACCGAGACGGCGCTTGAGGTTGCGTCCCTCAAGCGGGCCATGATTGCTTCGGCCAGGCGAACAATCCTGCTTGTGGATGGCTCGAAGTTTACGGCGCCTGGCTTCTGCACGCTCTGTGATATCTCCGAGATTGACGAAGTCATCACCGACGACAGCGTCTCCAAAGAGGCGCTGGGCCTGCTGCGATCGGAGGCGTGCCTGGTGACTGTTGCCTCCACAACGGCGTCGACATCAGCGGCATAGCGGAATTCGGGCGGCTCACGCAGGGCGTCAAACGAAAAAAACCGGCTGAGCAAACCCAACCGGCTGAAATTATGAAGAATTGGGCCGCGAGGGCAGGACCTGATTTTTCTGGTCCCGCCGGGCGGCCTATCTTCATGCTTGGCCGCCAACCGGATCATCGTTTCCACGGGTCAGATCAACTTTGGCGCCGGATACGCGCAACCTCTCGTCATTGTCCGTCAGGTGCCATTTCAAATAATTGCTTGGCCGTCGATCAAACGCCTGAAGCATACCTCCAAGCCAAGCCGTTGGAAAGACTACAAAAAAGAACACTCCCGCAGCGAAAGCTGCGGGAGTGTCGGTATCAGTGGTTGCGGGGACAGGATTTGAACCTGTGACCTTCAGGTTATGAGCCTGACGAGCTACCGGGCTGCTCCACCCCGCGTCAACCTTAGAAGTAAGCCGAAACTTACCGGATTCAAGCCTTTGCCAAATGAAAGGGCCGCTTGCGCGGCCCGAAATCCCGTTGGCGGGCCTAATCGTTAGGAGAAGATTTTCTTCACATCGACCCGAAATCATTTTCGATTTTGGAAAGTACGATGTGACGATCAAACGTGCGTTTGGCAGACCTGGCAGCGACCTACTCTCCCGCGTCTTGAGACGAAGTACCATCAGCGCTGGAGCGTTTCACGGCCGAGTTCGGAATGGGATCGGGTGCAGCCGCTCCGCCATAACCACCAGGTCGGCAAAACGCACGTTGTTCGAGAAGCTGTTTTCTGTGCCATCCATTTCAGCGCAATCCAAAGGATTGTCGCCTTGATGGGCATAAGGAATGAGAACGATCAAGCCGATCGAACTATTAGTACCGGTAAGCTTCAAGCGTTGCCGCTCTTCCACACCCGGCCTATCAACGTGGTCGTCTTCCACGGTTCTCAGGGAATACTCGTTTTAAGGTGGGTTTCCCGCTTAGATGCCTTCAGCGGTTATCCCGTCCGGATATAGCTACCCTGCTATGCGGCTGGCGCCACAACAGGTCCACCAGAGATCCGTCCATCCCGGTCCTCTCGTACTAGGGACAGATCCTTTCAATATTCCTACACCCACGGCAGATAGGGACCGAACTGTCTCACGACGTTCTGAACCCAACTCACGTACCGCTTTAAATGGCGAACAGCCATACCCTTGGGACCTGCTCCAGCCCCAGGATGCGATGAGTCGACATCGAGGTGCCAAACAACCCCGTCGATATGGACTCTTGGGGGTCATCAGCCTGTTATCCCCGGCGTACCTTTTATCCGTTGAGCGATGGCCCTTCCACGCGGGACCACCGGATCACTATGACCGACTTTCGTCTCTGCTCGACTTGTCAGTCTCGCAGTCAGGCAGGCTTATGCCATTGCACTCAGCGAACGATTTCCGACCGTTCTGAGCCCACCATCGCGCGCCTCCGTTACTCTTTAGGAGGCGACCGCCCCAGTCAAACTACCCACCATACATTGTCCCGGGCCCGGATAACGGGTCGCGGTTAGACATCCATAGTAATAAGGGTGGTATTTCAAGGGTGGCTCCACCTGAGCTGGCGCCCAGGTTTCAAAGCCTACCACCTATCCTACACATGCCACTACGAATGCCAATGTAAAGCTATAGTAAAGGTGCACGGGGTCTTTCCGTCTAACCGCAGGAACCCCGCATCTTCA
>NZ_CAUM01000061.1 GCF_000350085.1 Mesorhizobium metallidurans STM 2683 | reverse complement strand
CCTTAGTACCTTGAATCAACGCATCTCGCTCTCCGAAAATCAATTCCGATTTTTTTAGAGCACTATGCGCGCGAGATGTAGCGGAAGGCGGCAGCGGTGGCGAGCGGCGAGTTGACGCTCAACCTCCGGTGAGGATGTCTAGGATCGAGGTCTGCCGCTTCTTGACCGGGCCGCCGACATTGCCGGGCGGCACCGGGTGCTTGATCGATCCCGTGGTGCCGTCATTGCCCGGCATGCCGAAGCCGCCGGCATCGACGGTCTCCGCGGGACGCGCAGCGCGCGCCGGCGCCTGGGCGGCCGAGGGCGCCTGGGCGGCCGGAGCCGGCTGGCCAACCGAAGCGGGTGGCGCCGGTTGCGCGGTGTTGGACGGTATCTCATCCTGTACGATCGTATCCGCCGGCGTCGATTTCCATGTTCCGGGCAGCGGCCTGACCGGCACGCCCTCGTGTGCTGCGACCATGAACTCGTGCCAGGCCTGCGCCGGCAGTGCGCCGCCGGTGACCTTCTTCATCGGGCTGCCGTCATCATTGCCGAACCAGACGCCGGTGGTGAGGTTGGCGGTGTAGCCGACGAACCAGGCGTCGCGCGAATTCTGGCTGGTTCCGGTCTTGCCCGCGGACGGCCAGGCGAACGCCGCCTTCCTGGCCGTGCCGACCTCGACGGTGCCGGTCATCATCGAGTTCATCATGCCGACGATCTCGGGTTTGACGACGCGCGGCGCGCTGCCGCCATTGTTGTCGTAGAGCACCTTGCCCTCGGTTGTCGTCACGCGGCGGATGAAATGGACCTCGGGCCGAAAACCGCCATTGGCGAAGGGGACATAGGCCGACGTCAGCTCCAGCGGCGTCACTTCCGAGGTGCCGAGCGCGATCGACGTGTTGGCCGTCAAGTCGGACCGGATGCCCATGCGATGCGCCGCCTCGACCACCGCGTCGGGTCCAACTTCCATGGTCAGCTGGGCGGCCACCGAGTTCAGCGATTTCGCCAGTGCGGTGGCCAGCGTCACCTTGCCGAAATATTTGCCGCCGTAATTGTCGGGTGTCCATTTGCCGATCTTGATCGGCGCATCGTTGCGCACGCTGTCCGGCGTCCGGCCGGCTTCCAGTGCCGCCATGTAGACGAAGGGCTTGAACGCCGAGCCCGGCTGGCGGCGCGCCTCCGAGGCGCGGTCGAACTGGCTGGTCGAATAGTCATAGCCGCCGACCATGGCGCGCACCGCGCCGGAATTGTCGATCGACACCAGCGCGCCCTGGGTGACATTGAGCTTCTTGCCGCTCTCGTCGACCAGCCTGCGGATCGATTGTTCGGCGAGCTTTTGCAAATTCAGATCGACCGTGGTGTCGACGACGATGTCGCTACGCACGTCGCCGATCAGGTCGGGCAGTTCTTCCATGATGGTGTCGGCAACGTAGTTTTCCGAGCCGGTCCAGTAGGACGGGGAGCGCGTCGCCGGCGCGCTCATCGCGCTGGTCAGCTCCTTGGCGCTGATCTTGCCTTCGTCGCGCATGGCGGCGAGCACGAGTTGCGCGCGCTCCTCGGCCGCCTTCGGGTCACGCGCCGGCGACAGCCGCGACGGCGCCTTCAAAAGACCAGCCAGAAGTGCGGCCTCCGACAGCGTGACATCGCGCGCGCTCTTGCCGAAATAGCGGCGCGAAGCCGCCTCGACGCCATAGGCGCCGGAACCGAAATAGACCCGGTTGAGGTACATTTCAAGGATCTGGTCCTTGGTGTGCTTGTGCTCGAGCCACAGCGCCAGCAGCACTTCCTGCACCTTGCGTTCCAGCGTGCGGTCGGGCGTCAGGAACAGGTTCTTGGCCAATTGCTGGGTCAGCGTCGAGCCGCCCTGCGAGAACTGCCCACCGAGAACGTTGGTGACCATGGCTCTGGAAAGACCGATCGGGTCGATGCCGAAATGCGAATAGAAGCGGCGGTCCTCGATGGCGATGACGGCCTCGGGAATGTAGCGCGACATTTCATGCAGGCCGACGGCTTCGCCGCCGCTCATGCCACGATTGGCAAGCAACTGCCCGTCGACAGAAACGATCTTGATGTTGGGCGCGCGGTCGGGGATGGCCCAGGTGGTGGCCGCCGGCATTTTCGCGCCGTAGTAGACGACGATGCCGGCAGCGGCGATGCCGCCCCAGATGGCCAGCACGAAGCACCAGTAGACCAGGCGGCCGAGCACGCCGAACAGGCCGCGCCGGCTTTTGCCGCGCCCGCGGCGCGACGATTTCGCCTTGGCCGATTTACCCTTTGCGGCGCTCTTGCGGTTGCCCGGCACGACGCGATCCTCCTCGCTCACCGAAAAACCGGCCGACGATTTCGCCCCCGGCGCTCCCTCGAAGCTGGGTTCGATGCGGCTGTCTTTGCGGTTCGCCATGCGCTGTGCTGTCTGTCCCGATGCCTATGGCGCTCGGGGTGAAGAGTAGATGCGGCGGTTTAAAGGCGCGTTAAAGCGGGAAAAATTCAAAGCAATTGATAATCAAATGATCGGTGAAGCCGCATTGCCGCTTCGCTTGCGGCGATCGCCCGGGCAGTCACCAACGGTCGCGACCGGCACGCGAACGAACTGCCGCCGGCAGCCGCAAGATATCCTTTTCGTCAGAGCGCGATCAAACGAGGCGGCGACTGGCTTCGCGTTCGATCGCGCTCCAAATCATCCGTCAGCCGATAGCGGCACGAACCGAAAGTGCTGCCCTTGACGACTGCATCGTCTCGCCGACATGGCAATAGCAGACGATTTCGTGCAGTTGATTGTCGGTCAGTTCGAAGAAGCGCTTGGCTTCGCCATAGCTGTCGTCTTTCAAACCCTCATCGCGCAAGATGGGGTCCGCCAAGGCCACCGATATTGGCGAACCATCGCCGCGCATGACGCCGCGCTCGGGCGGCGCACGGTATTCAGTGCCGGTGAGCGCAGTAAGAAGACGACTGGGCTCCCGCTCGAGAAGTTCCGACCAGCGTACGAGACGCCGGGTTCGGTTCATCTGGGATGTGCTGGATCTTTGCGGACCTCAGCCACTGTATGCAGTTGGTCCAGTGTTTGGTGCCTCATGGCAACCTCCCGAAGTAGGTGGGTTGGCCCCAAACGCCCTTTACCGGAATGATACCGCGAAAGCGCCAATCCGTCACTCGGATTCCATATCCGGATTGGCTTGTCTCTCCTTCAGCGACCCTGCCCTGATCATCAATTTCGGTCTTGTTGACAAAATCTATGGCTTGCTTTGGCTCAAACTTCCATACCGACTATCGATCCGGGGGGCACAAGAGAGTCGAACCTGAACAATAACGGAAGGTGGGTCATCCGCACCTTGGTGCGCCTGACCCAAAGCGGTCAGTTCTGCTGGATCGAAATGCCCTTGTCGTCGATCTTGAGCTCCACGCCCTTCGGCTTGGTCTGCTCGCGGTAGATATAGATGCCGAGGGCTATGACCACGACCAGAAGCGCGCCGATGAGAAAATAGAGCGTGTTCTGTTTCATGGCGCGCCCTTTTTCATAGCGGGCATCACGCTCGCTTCAGGACCTTGACCAGCACCAGCAGGATGACGGCGCCAATCGTGGCGTTGATGATGGAGGCGATGGTGCCGCCGCCAATGGCGAAGCCCAACCTTGGGAAAAGCCAGCCGGCGATGAAGGCACCGACGATGCCGACGACGATGTTGCCGATCAGTCCGAAGCCGAAACCCGAGACGATGAGGCCGGCGAGCCAACCGGCGATGGCGCCGATGATGATGAAGACGAGAAGGCTTTCGATACCCATAGAGCGTTCCTCCGCGAGAAGAGGCCGGAGTGAAAAACCCGAATCAGCCTCGATATCAGCGGCTTCAGGCTATGCCAAACCTGACGGTCCTGCCAGCGGCCGCGTCATTCATCGTCGCTGTCTTCAGAAGTCGGCCGCCAGCTCGTCGGTTCGACCCTCTTCTGCGTGTCGCTGTCGATATAGGTCCACCAGCCTGCATCGCGGTACTGCGCGATGGACTCGTTGATAACGCCGTTGCTGTCTTTCCAGTAGACGGTGACCTTGGAGCCGTCCTTCGGCGCGGTCTCGATTGGTTGACGGGCAGCCATCTCATCCCCTCCATGGACCGACGGAACGCCGGGGAGCACGCCCGGTTCCATCATCAGCTATGTGCAAAAATATCCTCCTCGTCCCAGCCCATCAGGTCGAGCTTCGCACGCGTCGGCAGGAAGCGGAAGCAGGCTTCGGCCTCCTTCGTTCGGCTCTCGCGCGCCAGCCGCGCGCTCAACACGTCGCGCAGCCGGTGCAGGTAGAGCACGTCGGAGGCGGCGTATTCGAGCTGTTCGGGCGACAGCGTCTCCGCCGCCCAGTCCGACGATTGCTGCGCCTTCGACAGGCCGACGCCGAGAAGCTCGAAGCAGATGTCCTTCAGCCCGTGACGGTCGGTATAGGTGCGGGTCAGCCGCGAGGCGATCTTGGTGCAGAAAACCGGCTCCGGCATGACGCCGAAGGCGTTATAGAGCACGGCCAGATCGAAGCGGCCGAAATGGAAAAGCTTGGTCACATTGCGGTTCTTCAACAGGCTGACGAGGTTCGGCGCTTTCTTCTGGCCGGGCGCGATCTGGATGACGTCGGCCGAACCGTCGCCCGGCGAGATCTGCACCACGCAGAGCCGGTCGCGATGCGGGTTCAGCCCCAGCGTTTCGGTGTCGATGGCGACCGCCGCGACATTGTAGTGCGCAAGGTCGGGCAGGTCATTCTTGTGGAAGCGGATGTCGCTCATCGTCTTCTCCGGTGAGGGGGCGTGCATCGTCCTCGCCGCGATCCGGCAAAAAATCAACAAAAACTTGTCTTTCCACCACTTCAGTGCGTCAGCGCATCGAGAATGCGCGCCCAGGAGCGCTGTCCCTTGTGGAAGGAACTCATCTCGTATTTCTCATTGGGCGAATGGATGCGGTCGTCGTCGAGGCCGAAACCGACCAGCAGGGACTCGATGCCGAGATAGGCCTGGAAGTCACCGACCACCGGGATCGAGCCGCCACTGCCGATCGTCACCGCCGGCTTCGGCCATTCGTCGGACAGCGCATCCTTGGCCTTGGCGAGGAATGGCGAGTCGTAGGAAAGCTGGATCGCCGGCGAACCGCCATGCGGGTGGAATTCGACCGAGCAATCGGCGGGAATACGCTCTTTGACGAACGTCTCGAAGGCGGCGCGGATCTTCTGCGGGTCTTGCTTGTGGACCAGACGGAACGACACCTTCGCCGAGGCTTCCGCGGCAATCACCGTCTTGAACCCCTTGCCGGTATAGCCGCCGATGATGCCGTTGAACTCGGCCGTCGGCCGCGCCCAGGTCAGTTCGAGTACCGAGCGGCCCTTTTCGCCTGACGGGATCGACAGGCCGATCGGCCCGAGGAAGGTCTCGGCGGTCTCGCCCAGCGTCTCCCACGATTTCAGAACCTGCGACGGCGTTTCCTCTACACCATCGTAGAAACCCGGGATGGTGACATGGCCGTCCTTGTCGTGGATGTCGGAGAGAACCCTGGCGAGGATGCGTATCGGATTGGCGGCGCTGCCGCCATAGAGGCCGGAATGCAGGTCTCGGTCGGCGGCTTTCACCGTGATCTCCTCGCCGACCAGCCCGCGCAGCGAAACGCAGATCGACGGCGTATCGCGGTCCCACATGCTGGTGTCGCAGACAAGCGCGAAGTCAGCCTTGAGCTCGGCCGCGTTTGCCTCGAGGAATGGCTTCAGCGATGGCGAGCCGGACTCCTCCTCGCCCTCGAACAGGATGGTGATGCGGCATGGCAGGCTGCCATGCACCTGCTTCCAGGCGCGGCAGGCCTCGACGAAGGTCATCAACTGCCCCTTGTCGTCAGCCGAGCCGCGCCCGGTAATCACCTTGTGACCGGGCTGGAGCTCCTTGACAGCGGGTGCGAACGGGTCGTTTTCCCAGAGCTCGATCGGGTCGACCGGCTGCACGTCGTAATGGCCGTAGAACAGGACATGCGGCGCGCCCGCCGGCCCCTCATGATGCGCCACCACCATCGGATGGCCTGGCGTGTCGCGCACGCTGGCTTCGAAGCCGATCAGCTTCAATTCGGCCACCAGCCATTCCGCCGCTTTGCGACATTCCGCGGCATAGGCCGGATCGGTGGAGATCGACTTGATCCGGAGCAGGCCGAACAGGCGTTCCAGGCTCTGGTCGAGGTTCTTGTCGAGACGGTCGAGGACGGGGGAAGCTGCTGACATTCTTCAAGGCCTTTCGATTCAGAACCGGCACCGTAAAGGCAGGACCGGAAAACGAAAAGCCCGCGATCGTTGGACCACGGCTCCGTGAATGCTTTGGCAAAAGGGCAAAAAAATGCCGCCGTGGTGGAGGGGAACCACGGCGGCCTTTACTCGAAACGATGCGGCAGCCCGGAGAGGGGGGATAGGCTGCCGCAAGTGTCCGGGATAGGCGGGGGACGGGCCTTGCTCCGGACTTCGGCGAAAACTGCCGATAACGTCTATTTGGGTCTTTGAACGTGGCGATTCAAGGGCACCAAAATTACACTTTTGTAACATGCGCGTGAGCGGCCGGCCCTCAAGTGGAAAGTCCGTCAGGTGGCCAGTCCTGTCAGGGTCTTGCCGGAACCAGTGATCAGCGCCGCCTTTGGCATGGACCGCGGCGTCGGGCCGCGCTATCCCTGCCGGCATGAAAAAAGGCGATCATCTCTTTCTTGTCGACGGCTCCGGCTACATCTTTCGCGCCTATCACGCGCTGCCGCCGCTCAACCGCAAATCGGACGGCTTGCCGACCGGTGCCGTACTTGGCTTCTGCAACATGGTGTGGAAGCTGATGCAGGACGCCCGCAATACCGATGTCGGCGTGGTGCCGACGCATTTCGCCGTCATCTTCGACTATTCCTCGAAGACCTTCCGCAATGACCTCTACCCTGAATACAAGGCCAATCGCTCGGCTCCGCCCGAGGATCTGATCCCGCAATTCGGCCTGATCCGCCAGGCGACCACGGCCTTCAACCTGCCCTGCATCGAAATGGAAGGGTTCGAGGCCGACGACCTCATCGCCACCTATTGCCGGCTCGCCTGCGAGGCTGGCGGCGACACCACCATCATCTCCTCCGACAAGGATCTGATGCAGTTGGTCGGCGCCACCGTCGGCATGTACGACCCGATGAAGGATCGCCAGATCGGCATTCCCGAAGTCGTCGAGAAATGGGGCGTGCCGCCGGAAAAGATGATCGACCTGCAGGCGCTGACCGGCGACTCTGTCGACAATGTGCCGGGCGTGCCCGGCATTGGTCCGAAGACCGCTGCGCAATTGCTCGAACAGTTCGGCGATCTCGACGGCCTGCTCGCCCGCGCCGGTGAGATCAAGCAGGAGAAGCGGCGGGAATCGATCATCGCCAATGCCGACAAGGCGCGCATTTCGCGTGAGCTGGTGACGCTGAAGAACGACGTGCCGGTCGCCGAAGGCCTTGATGATTTCGTCCTGCACGCGCCCGACGGACCGAAGCTGATCGGCTTCCTCAAGACCATGGAATTCACCGCGCTGACCCGCCGTGTCGGTGAAGCGACCGGGACCGAAATCGGCGATGTCCAGGCCATTGCCGTCACCATCGAACGCGCCGACACCGCGCATGGCCCCGATGTCGGATCCGGGGCGCCGGCAGTCGCCGAAAGCGCGCCTGGTGCCGGGCCGGGCGAAGCGGCATCCGCCAAGGCGCAAGCACCCACGCAAGGCGACACCCCTTCCCTGCTCTCGGCGCTGCGCCTGGAGGCAGCTTCCGCCGGCAAGATCGATACATCGGCCTTTGTCGCCATCCGCGATGCCGCGACGCTGAAGGCCTGGTTGGCCGAGGCGAAGGAGACAGGTGTCGTCGCCTTCGACACGCAGACCACTTCGTCCGACCCGATGCTGGCCGACCTCATCGGTTTCTCCATGGCCATCGCGCCCGGCCGCGCCGCCTATGTGCCGCTCGCCCACGCGAGCGGAAACGGCGACCTGCTCGGCGGCGGGTTGATCGACAACCAGGTCCCGGTCCGCGAAGCGCTCGCCCTCCTGAAACCTTTGCTGGAGGATCGCTCCGTCCTCAAGATCGTGCAGGACGTCAAGTACGACATCGTCGTCATGAGCCGCCATGGCATCGACGTCGCGCCCTTCGACGACACCATGCTGATCTCCTACGTGCTTGACGCCGGCACCGGCCATCACACCTTGGCGGCTCTTTCCGAAAAATGGCTTGGCCATGCGCCGACCCCGCTTAGGGATCTCGCCGGCTCGGGAAGGAGCCTGGTCGGCTTCGACCAGGTCGATATCGACAGGGCGGCCGCCTATGCCGCGGAGCACGCCGACGTGACGCTGAGGCTGTGGCGGGTGCTGAAGCCGCGACTTGCAGCAAAGGGCCTCGTCTCGGTCTACGAGCGTCTGGAACGGCCGCTAGTGCCGGTGCTGGCAAGGATGGAGCAGCGCGGCATCTCGGTCGACCGGCAGATCCTGTCGCGGCTCTCCGGCGAGCTGGCGCAAGGTGCGGCACGGCTGGAAGAGGAAATCTATGGGCTCGTCGGCGAGCGCATCAATATCGGTTCGCCCAAGCAGCTCGGCGACATATTGTTTGGCCGGATGGGCCTGCCGGGTGGCTCGAAAACCAAGACCGGACAGTGGTCGACCTCGGCGCAGCTGCTGGAGGATCTTGCCGCCGAAGGTCACGAACTGCCCAGAAAAATCGTCGACTGGCGTCAGCTCACCAAGCTGAAATCGACCTACACCGATGCGCTGCCCGGTTTCATCCATCCCGACACCAGGCGCGTGCACACCTCTTACGCGCTGGCCGCGACCACGACGGGCCGGCTGTCGTCTTCCGACCCCAATTTGCAGAACATCCCGGTGCGTACCGCCGAGGGCCGCAAGATCCGGACGGCCTTCATCGCCGACAAGGGCCACAAACTGGTGTCGGCCGACTACAGCCAGATCGAGCTGCGCGTGCTTGCCCATGTCGCCGAAATCCCCCAGCTCACGCAGGCCTTTGCCGACGGCGCCGACATCCACGCCATCACCGCCTCGGAGATGTTCAACGTGCCGGTCGAGGGCATGCCGTCAGAAGTGCGCCGCCGCGCCAAGGCGATCAATTTCGGCATCATCTACGGCATTTCGGCTTTCGGCCTGGCCAATCAGCTGTCGATCCCGCGCGAGGAAGCCAGCGCCTATATCAAGAGATATTTCGAACGCTTCCCCGGCATCCGCGACTATATCGAAGCGACCAAGGCCTATGCCCGCGAATATGGCTTCGTCGAAACCATTTTCGGCCGCCGCATCCACTATCCGGAGATACGCTCGTCAAATCCTTCGATCCGCGCCTTCAACGAGCGCGCCTCGATCAATGCGCGCCTGCAAGGCACAGCCGCCGACATCATCCGCCGCGCCATGGTGCATATGGACGAGGCGCTGGAGAAGGCAGGGCTCTCGGCCCGCATGCTGCTGCAGGTGCATGACGAGCTGATCTTCGAAACGGTGGAAGCCGAAGTCGAGGCGACGATCCCTGTCGTGCGCCAGGTGATGGAACACGCACCGATGCCGGCGGTTTCGATGTCGGTACCGCTGCATGTCGACGCCCGCGCCGCCCACAACTGGGACGAGGCGCACTAACCGCTCCAAACGGCTGGATGCGCCGCTGTCCCTCCAGCGTCGACATTCCCCCATTGACTGACTTGATTGCGTGACAGGCCTTAGGCGGCTTCCGCCAGGCACTTGGCGCAGGTGCCCCGAAACTCGATCACCGCCTTCTTCGCGGCGAATCCTGTGGAGCGCACCCATTCGTCCAGCCGGTGGTCGACATCATGGTCGGACATTTCCGTCACTTGCCCGCATGTGTCGCAGATGGCGAAGGCGGTCATCGAATGGCTGTGGTCGTGCGGCTCGGCGCAGGCGACGAACGAGTTGAGGCTTTCGAGCCTGTGCACGAGACCGGACTTAACCAGCGTATCGAGCGCGCGATAAACCTGAAGCGGCGCACGGAAACCGCGCTCGCGCAGCTGGTCGAGCAACGTATAGGCGCTGAGCGGTCCACTGGCGGCCTCGAGTTTCTCGAGCACGCACAATTGGTTCTTCGTCAGCACATCCCTGGCCGCCATGATCCCGTTTCCAGCCTGTCTGCGCCATCCGCACGCCACGTCTGCATGCCAATGGATCCTCGTCCCTACCCAGATAGCGACGAACAGGCGTTTTTGCTACTGTTTCCGCCTGAAGGGCAATACCACAGCCTTCGTGGCGCAATGGCGCGTCGCAGGCCGAGCGTGGCGCCACATTCGAAATACCTGAGCGGATACACGTTCGAATGAAAGACGGCGGGACCAAGTCCGCCGCCTTATATTTTGCCGACTATTGATTGCCAGTCACTTCCTCGGCGGGCCTTTGCGTTCCGCCGAGGCCGCCCACAGATTGATGTCGGCTTCGCGCGCGTAGGTGTCGATCTCGGCGAGTTCGGTGTCACTGAAATCGAGCGTCTTCAGCGCGCCGACGCAATCCTCGACCTGCTCCGGCCGGCTGGCGCCGATCAGCGCCGAGGTCACCCGGCCCTTGCGCAGCACCCAGGCCAGCGCCATCTGCGCCAGCGTCTGGCCGCGGCGGCCGGCAATCGCGTTCAGCGCCTTGATGTTGGTGATGGTCTTGTCGTTGATGAAGGCGGGCCGCAGCGACTTGCCCTGGGCAGCGCGGCTGTCCTCGGGGATGCCGCCGAGATATTTGTCGGTCAGCATGCCTTGCGCCAGCGGCGAGAACACGATCGAGCCGACACCGAGCCCCTCCAGCGTGTCGAGCAGCCCGTCGTCCTCGACCCAGCGGTTGAGCATCGAATAGCTCGGCTGGTGGATGACGCAGGGCGTGCCGAGCTGCTTCAATATGTCGGCCGCTTCACGCGTGCGTTGCGAATTGTAAGAGGAGATGCCGGCATAAAGCGCCTTGCCCGAACGCACCGCATGGTCAAGCGCGCCCATCGTCTCCTCCAGCGGGGTATCGGGATCGAAGCGGTGCGAATAGAAGACGTCGACATAGTCAAGCCCCATCCGCTTCAGGCTCTGGTCGAGGCTGGCCAGCACATATTTGCGCCCGCCCCATTCGCCGTACGGGCCGGCCCACATTTCATAGCCCGCCTTGGTCGAGATGATCAGCTCGTCGCGATAGGCGGCAAAGTCGGTGCGCAGGATTTCGCCGAAGGCGGTCTCGGCCGAGCCGGGCGGCGGGCCGTAATTGTTGGCAAGGTCGAAATGCGTGATGCCGAGGTCAAAGGCCTTGCGCGCGATGGCCTGCTTGGTCTTGTGCGGCGTGTCGTTGCCGAAATTGTGCCAAAGCCCGAGCGAGATTGCCGGCAGCTTCAGGCCGGACCGCCCACAGCGGTTGTAGATCATCTTCTCGTAGCGGTTTTCGGCGGCGACATAGGGCATGGGAAATCCTCGTATCTGAACGGACCGAGGGCCGTCGTCGCGAATGTGACGAGGAGGCCCTGCGCGCCATCCTTACCCTCTCCCCAGGGCAACGGGGAGAGGGCCGTCAAAATTATCGATAATCGCCGCGGCTTATTTCTTCTTGGCCAGCAGCGCCTTCGCTTCCTTGATGCCGAGTGCGGCCGGCCGTTCGCAGCTTGTCTGCATGGCGACGAACTTGCCGGTCTCGCCGGAGAGCAGCATGCCGGTCATGACGTCGACGGCATGCAGCGCCAGTTCCATCGAGCAGCGGTGCGGCCGCCCTTCGGTGATCGCCAATGCCATATCGGCCAGGCCGGCGGTCCGGTAGTTGGCCATCATGCCGTGCGAATGCATCTCGTTGGCGACGCCGAACGGATGCTTCCATTTCGGCAGCTTCTTGACCGGCTTGGCCGCCTCGGTCAGACGCACCTCGCCACCGAAGAAATTCGGATCCGGCACGAACACCGTGCCCGCCTCGCCATAGAGCTCCATCGGCGCGTGGCCGTGGCTCCAGACGTCCCAACTGGTGTTGAGCGTCACCACGGCGCCGTTCTCGAACTCCATCAGCCCGTGGATGGTCGTCGGCGTGGCGACCGGGATTTTTTCACCCGCGCGCGGCCTGGACGAAATTGTCCGCTCTTTCGCCGGGATCGAGGCAAACGCTGCGACCCGGCTGACCGGCCCGATCAACTGGATCAGATTGGTGATATAATAGGGTCCGATATCGAGCACCGGTCCCGCGCCAGGCAGGAAGAAGAAGTCCGGATTGGGGTGCCAGTGCTCCATGCCGTGGCTCATCACATGGCAGGTGCCGCTGGTGATCTTGCCCAGTGAACCGGTGTCGATCAGATTGCGGACAAGCTGATGCGCGCCGCCGAGGAAGGTATCGGGCGCCGAGCCGATCCGCAGTCCCTTTTTCTCCGCCCGCTTCTTCAGGTCGAGCCCTTCCTTGACCGACAGCACGAAGGGCTTTTCCGAATAGACGTGCTTGCCGGCATCGAGGATCTGCTTCGACACCTCGTAGTGCACCGCCGGAATGGTGAGGTTGACGATGATGTCGATGTCGTCGTCCTTGAGCAGATCATCGACGGTTTCCGCGCGCAGTTTAAACTCCTTCGCCCGCGCCTTCGCCGCCTCCATGTTGATGTCGGCGCAAGCGCGCATCTCGATGCCCCGAAACAGCGGGGCAAGCGAAAAATACGCCTTCGAGATGTTGCCGCAGCCGATGACGCCGATACCCAGTTTTTTTGCCATGTTGGTTGTTCCTAGTAATTCTTGACGGATGCGATCGAGCGGCGGGCGAAACGCTCGACATCGTTGGGATTGTCCTGCTCCATGACGTAGTATTTGGCGGCGCTCTTGGCGCGCAATGCCTTGATCAGGCCGGCCCAGTCGATCGTGCCGTGGCCGACATCCGACCAGCCGTCCTCGTCGAGCCCCTCGCCGGGCCTGGCCATGTCCTTGACATGGACGGCGACGATGCGCTTGCCGTGCTTCTCGATCCACGGCAGCGGATCGCCGCCGCCGCGCACCACCCAGGCGACGTCCATTTCCCAGCCGATATCGGGCGCGGACGACAGTATGTGGTCCTGCGGCACCGAGCCGTCGGCAAGTTTCTTGAACTCGAAATCATGGTTGTGCCAGGCAAAGCCGTAGCCGGCTTTCTTTGCGGCCTCGCCGACCTTGGCCAGGCGCTCGCCGAAACCGCGCCAGCCGGCCGTGTCCGTCGGCCTGGCTTCGGCGACCAGATAGGGGCAGATCAGCAGCGTGATGCCGAGCGCATCGGCGATTTTGCGCACGCCGTCGAAATCCTTCTCCAGCGCATCGATCGAAAAATGCCCGGTCGGCATGGCAAGCCCGTTCTTGTCGAGTTCTGCGCGGAAGGATTTGGGATCGTCATAGACGCCGCCGAAACCTTCGACTTGCGCGTAGCCGAGCTCGCCTAGCGTCTTCAGCACGCCCTCCCAGGGCTTGAAGTTGCGGGCGCTGTAAAGTTGGAATGACCAGTTCATCGTCTCTGTCCGTTCTCTTTGGAGTAGTTTCTTGGGGGATAGGTGGTTGGGAGTTTAAAGGCGGTTGCCGGTTTGAGCATCGAAGAGCGAAGCGCGCATCGGGTCGAAACCGATGTTCACCGTGTCCGCATTGTTTGGTGTGCGCTCCGACGTCACCCGCACGGTGAAATTCTGCCCGCCGAGCTTCAGCCACACCAGCGTGTCGGAGCCCATCGGCTCGACGACCTCGACACTTGTCGTCGCGGTAAACGGCCAGCCCGCGCCGCTGTTGAACGCGACATGTTCGGGGCGGATGCCGAACACCGCCGGCACTGGCGTCGGTTCCCTCTCGAAAGTATAGGTGGACAGCGGGATACGCACGTCCTCGACAGCGAAGTGCCAGTTGCTGCCGTCCTTCTCCAGCCTGCCTTCGAGGAAATTCATCGCCGGCGAGCCAAGGAAGCCGGCGACAAACCGGTTGACCGGCCGGTTGTAGATCGTCTGTGGCGCGTCGAGTTGCTGGATGACGCCGCCCTTCATCACCGCGATGCGATCGGCCAGCGTCATCGCTTCGATCTGGTCGTGGGTGACGTAGATCATCGTGTTCTCAAGTTTGCGGTGCAAAAGCTTGATCTCGACGCGCAGTTCGGAACGCAGCTTGGCGTCGAGATTGGAGAGCGGCTCGTCGAACAGGAAGACATCGACGTCGCGCACCAGCGCCCGCCCGATCGCCACGCGCTGGCGCTGGCCGCCGGAAAGGGCGGCCGGCTTGCGCTGCAGGAGCGGCTCGATCTGCAGGATTTCTGACGCCCGCGCGATGCGCTTGGCGATCTCTTCCTTGGGTAGGCCGGCGACGCGCAGGCCGAAGGAGAGGTTCCTCTCCACCGTCATTTGCGGATAGAGCGCGTAGGACTGGAACACCATGCCGATGCCGCGGTCCTTGGGTTCCTCCCAGGTGACGTTCTTGCCCTTGATGAAGATGCGGCCGTCCGAGATGTCGAGCAGGCCGGCGATGCAGTTGAGCAAGGTCGACTTGCCGCAGCCTGACGGCCCGAGCAGCACGATGAACTCGCCCTCGGCGACATCGAGGTTGAGCGTCTCCAGCACCGAGATAGCGCCGAAATTCAGCGACAGGTCCTGGATCGACACGCTGGGGTTGGCGATAGCTGTCATCATCACCCTTTCACCGCGCCGGCGGCGATGCCGCGCACGAAAAGCTTGCCGGAGAGAAAGTAGACGATAAGCGGGACGAGCCCGGTCAGGATGGTGGCGGCCATGTTGACGTTGTATTCCTTCACGCCCTGCACCGAGTTGACGATGTTGTTGAGCTGCACCGTCATCGGATAGGTGTCGGGGCGGGTGTAGACGACGCCGAACAGGAAGTCGTTCCAGATGCCGGTCACCTGCAGGATGACGGCGACGACGAAGATCGGCAGCGACATCGGCAGCATGATTCTGAGATAGATGCCCCAGAAGCCGGCGCCGTCGACGCGCGCCGCCCTGAACAGCTCCTCCGGCATGGAAGAGAAATAGTTGCGGAACAAAAGCGTCAGGATCGGCATGCCGAAAATGGAATGAACGATCACCAGGCCGCTGAGGCTGCCATAGAGGCCGATCTCGCGCAGGATGATGACGATCGGATAGATCATCACCTGATAGGGGATGAAGGCGCCGACAATCAGGATGACGAAGAACGTGTCGGCGCCTTTGAAGCGCCAGTTGGCTAACGCGTATCCGTTCACCGAGGCAATGGCGATCGACAGGATCACGGAGGGAACGGTGATGCGCACGGAGTTCCAGAAGCCGCGCGAAAGCCCATCGCAGTTCAGCCCGGTGCAGGCCTGCGACCAGGCCTTCACCCACGGCTCGAAGGTGATCTCGAGCGGCGGCGAGAAGATGTTGCCGAGGCGTATCTCGGGCATGCCCTTGAGCGACGTGACGATCATCACGTAGAGCGGCAGCAGATAGTAGAGCGCCACGACAATGAGCGTGCCATAAAGGAAAATATTGCGGCGCGAGAACGTATGCCGCGGCTTCGGCCCACTCGGCCCCGAGGCTTCGCGCCCGACGACGGCAAGGGGCAAGGAAACAGCCCGGTCAGACACGCTTCCTGCCTCCGAACTCGAGATAGGCCCACGGCACGATGACGATCAGCACCGACAGCAGCATCATCGTCGAGGCGGCGAAGCCCTGGCCGAGATTCTGAGCGGAGAACATGTAGTCGTAGACGTACTTTGCCGGCACTTCGGAGGCGATGCCGGGGCCGCCGCTGGTCTGGGCAACGACGAGATCATAGACCTTGACGATGCCGGAGGCGATGATGACGAGCGTGGTGATGAAGACCGGCCGCATCATCGGGATGATGATGAACAGATAGGTCTTCCACATGGGTATCCCATCCACCCGCGCGGCCTTCCAGATGTCGTCGTCGATGCCGCGCAGGCCCGCCAGCATCAGGCACATGATGAGCCCGGTGCCTTGCCAGAGTGCCGCGATCGATATGCCGTAGATGACGATGCTGGAATCGTAGAGCGGATTGAAGCTGAAGCTTTCCCAGCCCAGTTCCCGCACCACACGCTGTATACCGAAATCCGGGTTGAGCAGCCACTGCCAGACAAGGCCGGTGACGATGAAGGAGAGCGCGAAGGGATAGAGGAAGATGGTGCGGAACGTGTCCTCGAAGCGGATCTTCTGATCGAGAAGGGCGGCGAGGATGAAGCCGATCACCAGCGAGAATACCAGCGACAGCACGCCGTAGATCAAGAGGTTCTCGATCGAGACCAGCCAGCGCGGCGTCGACCACAGCCGGTAGTATTGGTCGAGGCCGACGAAGTTCAGCCGCGGCAGCAGCTTCGAGTTGGTGAAGGAATAAAGCACCGTCCAAGCGGTGCCGCCGACGAACACCACCAGCGCGGTGAGGATCATCGGGATCGATGCGACCTTCGCATTGAGATTGCGGAAAAGCTGGTTGGGGCGTTCGCTCTTGCTCATCTCGACAGCCGGGCTGGATCGGGTAAGGGCGGGAGGGTCAGGACCGGGGTCCTGCCCCTGAGCTTCCGGCCACGCGCTTGCGCGGCCGGAAGTGAGGCGGTTGGTCGAAAGTCAGTCTGCCGAGCCGACGATGTCGGCGAAGCGCTTCTGCGCGTCTTCGATGGTCATGTCGGGCTTGGCGAAGAATTCGGAGAACAGATCCTCCTTTTGCTTCTGGGTGTCCTGCGAGAGCAGCTGGTCCGTCCAGGGTATGACGCTGCCCTTGGCCAGGATGTCGAGACCCTTCTTCATGCAGTCATTCGCCGCTTGCAGATCGACGTCGCCGCGCACCGGCAGCGAACCCTTCTTGAGGTTGAAGGCGACCTGCGTCTTGGGATCGAGCAGGGTTTCGGCCAGCACCTCTTGCGCCTTGGCCTTGTCGGCATCCTTCAGCAGCGGGAAGTAGAAGGCATCGCCGCCTGTGGCGATCACCTCATTGAGACCGAGGCCCGGAAGGCAGGTATAGTCCTTGCCGGCGGTCTGACCGGCGACCTGGAACTCGCCCTGCGCCCAGTCGCCCATGATCTGGCCGCCGGCCTTGCCGGTGATCACGAGGTTGGTCGCCTGGTTCCAGTCCTGCACATTCGTGTTCTTCGCCATCTTGCGGGCATCGTCGGCGGCCTTGAAGACCTTGGCGACTTCGGGTCCGGCAGCGAATGTCGCGTCCTTGTCCTTGTAGACCTTGAGGAAGGCGTCGGTGCCGCCCACCGCCGCCAGCAGCACGTCGAAGGCGCCGGAGGACTGCCAGGGCTGCCCGCCGACGGCGAGCGGGATGATGCCTGCCTTCTCCAGCGCGGGAGCGGCCGCGACATATTCATTCCAGTTCTTCGGCACCGGCACGCCGGCCTTTTCGAAGGCCGCGTTCGACAGCCACAGCCACTGCCAGGAGTGGATGTTGACCGGCACGCAATAGATCTTGCCGTCGATGGTGCAACTGTCGAGCAGGCTTTTCGGCCGCACGACCTCCGTCCACTTGCTTTTTGTGGCGATATCGGTGAGGTCGCGCATCAGCCCGGCCTGCACCAACTCCTCTGCCTGCCGGCCGTGATTGAACTGGGTGGCGCCCATCGGGTCGCCGCCGGTGATGCGGCTGATCATGATCGGCCGCGCCGTGCCGCCGGAGCCGGCGATGGCGCCGTCCACCCAGCGATTGCCTGTCGCATCGAACGCCTTGGCGAGTTCGGCGACCGCCGCCGCCTCGCCGCCCGAAGTCCACCAATGGGTGACTTCCAGATCCGTCGCCGCCGCCGGGCCGGCGAACTGCAGCGCGGCCGTCGCTGCCAGCGCAGCAGTCATAAGTCTGTATCGCATTTCGGTTTCCTCCCAGAATCTGAAACGTTACAGATTTTCGATACGGCAATTGCTCGATGCGCGCAACCCCTCGGATAAAAGGTCGGTCGATATTTTTTCGGAACCCGAACAAAATCGCATTGCCGATCGCCTTTTGTGCGCCGCAGCACACGGGACTGCACTGCAAAACGACGAAAGTCGGCGAAAAACTTGGCCGATGCACCTTGAACACTGATTTCCAACGGTTTTCCATCCCAGGAGCACCAAGGCCGTATGACGCCTGTCAGAGCCGTTCCTCGCGCAGCCGTGACAAGCTGTAACGTTTCAGTATATTGCAATTCAAGTCGGAGGAGAGCCGCGATGGCCGCGGTCCGCCGATTGCCGGCCTGCCCGGCAACTGCTATGCGCCTGACGGGCGGGACGAATGGACAAACATCAAACCGAGAAGGACGACGAGACGTCGGCGCCAGGCCGGCCGACGCTGAAGACGCTCGCCTTCATGACCGGGTTGGGCGTCACCACCGTGTCGCGGGCGTTGAAGGACGCACCCGAGATCGGCGCCGAGACCAGGCGGCGCGTCCAGCTTGTCGCCAAGCAGATCGGCTACCGGCCGAACCGCGCCGGCGTGCGCCTGAGAACCGGCAAGACCAACGTCATCAGCCTCGTGCTCAACACCGAGCGCGAGATCATGAGCTTTGTCTCCGACATCATCTATGGCGTCTCGGAAGTGATCGCCGACACGCCCTATCACCTGATCGTCACGCCCTATTCACGCTCGCAGGATCCGCTCGACCCGATACGCTATCTCGTGGAAACCGGCTCCGCCGACGGCGTCATCATTTCGCGCACGCAGCCGAATGATCCCAGGGCCCGCTACATGCTGGAGCGCGGCATCCCCTTCGCTACGCATGGCCGCACGGACATGGGGCTCGTTCACCCCTATCATGATTTCGACAATTACGCTTTCGCGGCCGAAGCGGTGCGCCATCTGGCGGGCGTCGGCCGCCGCAGGCTGGCTCTGCTGGCGCCGCCTGTCGGCCTGACCTATCACGGCCACACGGTGAACGGCTTCACCGATGCGCTGAGCGAGGTCGGCGCCAGCGAGGTGCCGTTCAATACCGTTTCGATCGACCACTCGATCGAGCAGATCAGGATGCGGACGGCGCAGGTGATGCGCCGCCAGGACCGGCCGGACGGCTTCGTCAGCAGCGCCGCCGCCGCGACGCTCGCCATCGTCGCCGGCATCGAGGACGCCGGCCTCAAGCTCGGCCGCGATGTCGACGTGGTGTCCAAACAGTCCTCGGAACTGCTGCATCTGTTCCGCAGGGAATTGCTGGTCGTCAACGAGAACTTCCGGCTGGCCGGCTCCGAGCTCGCCCGCGCCGTGCTCGGCTGGATCGGCGGCGCGGCGCCTGGCTCCCTGCAGTCGCTTAGCCTGCCTGGCGAGGTTGTGGCGTATCAGGGCTAGAGCATGATCTCTAGCCAGCCGCCCCACTCCCCCACGGGCCATGGAAAGCGCCTTGCCCGTCGATGCGCTCGAAGCCGTGCGCGCCGAAGAAATCGCGCTGCGCCTGGATCAGGTTCGAGGTGCCTCGGCCCTGGCGATAGCTGTCGAAATAGGCAAGCGCCGACGACAGCGCCGGCACCGGCGCGCCAGCCTCCGATGCTCGCGCCACGATGCGCCTTAGCGACGGATGCGCCTCCTGCATCATCGTGATGAAGGCCGGCGCCATCAGGAGATTGGTCGAGGCGCCATCCGCGCCGAAGGCTTCCGCCATCATGTCCAGCATTTGCGAGCGGATGATGCAGCCGGCCCGCCAGATCTTGGCGATGGTCGGCATCGGCAGGTTCCAGTTGAACTCTTTCGACGCACCGGCCATCACCGCAAAACCCTGCGCATAGGCTGCGATCTTGCCGGCGAACAGCGCCAGCTCGAGATCCCTGAGAAGCGCGTCCTTGTCGCCGGAAATCTTCGTCACGCCGCTGTTGCCATAGGCTTTTTCCGCCGCCAGCCTTTCGTCCTTGATCGACGACAGGACGCGCGCCGCAACCGCCGCTTCGATCGCGGTGGCGGGAATACCGAGCTGCTGCGCCTCGATGACCGACCATTTGCCGGTGCCCTTCTGGCCGGCGCGGTCGAGGATGATGTCGACTACCGGCTTGCCGGTCTTCGGATCGTCGGCGGCTAGAACCTTGGCGGTGATCTCGATCAGGTAGGAGTTGAGCCGGCCCTTGTTCCAGCCGGCAAACACGTCGCCGATCTCCTTCGGCCCCATGCCCAGGCCATCGCGCAGGATGCCGTAGATCTCGGCGATCATCTGCATGTCGGCATATTCGATGCCATTGTGGATGGTCTTGACGAAATGCCCGGCGCCGTCGGTGCCGAGCCATGCCGCGCAGGGTTCGTCCTTGAATTTGGCTGAAATCGCGGTCAGCACTTTTTCGACGCGTTTCCAGGACTCCTCGGTGCCGCCGACCATGATCGAGGGACCGTGGCGGGCGCCCTCCTCGCCGCCGGACACACCCATGCCGATGAAGGTCAGGCCCGAGCCTGAAAGCTCGGAAAAACGCCGCATCGTGTCGCGGAAATTGGCGTTGCCGGCGTCGATGACGATGTCATTGGCCGACAGCACGCCGCGCAGCGACGCGATCTGTTCGTCGACCGGCTTGCCGGCCAGCACCATGATGATGATCGGGCGCGGCGGCCGGATCGCGGCGGCGAGTTCCTCTAGACTGTAGCAAGGCACGATCATGTTCTTCAGCGTGCCGGCGTTTTCGACAAAGGCGTCGGTGCGCGCTTTGGTGCGGTTGAAGACGGCGATGCGGTGCCCGTGCTCGGCGATGTTGAGCGCCAGGTTGGAGCCCATCGTGCCAAGGCCGATCAGGCCGATTTCGGCTTTTTCCATCGTTTCTTCCCTGCTTGCGGATCTTTTGTTGAGGCAGTGATTGGGGCGATGCCCGTTCTTCGCGTGATGCCTGTTCTTCCCCAGATGAATGACGGGCCTTCGCGGCCGCGTCAACCGCCTCGCCGAATTGTGTTACGGCCTGATGTCGATCGGTGCCTCGATCTTCACCATCTCGAAATCGGAGACGAGGATATCGAGCCGCGCCGTCCATCGGCCGGCAACCGGGATGACGAGATCGTCGACGCGCCAGGTGCCGTCGCCAGGGTTGGTCGCCGGACGCTTGATCGGTTCAATGCCGGAATCGGGCTTCGACAGCACCAGCGTTACCTCCTTTGCGTCGAGCGGACCGAAATCGCCGGTCATGACGACGATCGAGGCAGCAACCGAACCGGCATGGCCGGGCGTGATGCTGAGGTCGGCCATCGCTTTCAGCGTGTTGATATGGATCGATGCGGGCTGTGCCGCCGCAATTGCCAGCGCGCGCGGGGGCGGCGTGAAACGCCAGCCGGCTGCAACGCCGAAGATCGCCAGCACGATCAGCATTTCGACGCCGATCGAGCGGACCAGCCTCCTCTGTACTTCGGTCTCTCCCGCTTCAGCCGGAGCAGTGAGCTTCCAGCGGTTGGTCGCGGCGAGCGTGAAGAGAAAGAACAGCAGCGCCAGTTTGACCAGCAGCAGCCGGCCGTAGGCAGTCCCGAGCAACGCTGCGGGCGCCTGCACCTGGATGACGGCCAGCGCGGTGCCGGTGGCGACGAGCACCGCAACGACGGGCAGGATCGCCTGGGAGAACCGGCGCAGGAACGGCACGGCCCACGCCGGCTGCCGCCAGACCGCAAGGCCGAGCGGCGCCAGCGCTCCGGCCCAGAAGGCAATGCCGACGCCGTGCAGAAACACCATCGGCCGTGTCAGCCATTGTGGTTCGGCGGCGCTGGCATGCCCGCTGGCGGCGAGTGCGGCGCCAACACACACCAATCCGGCAAGGGCGAACAGTCTTGCGTCGGCACGCGGCCCGACCAGCGACAAAAGCCCAAGCCCGAGCGCTATCAGCGCGACCAGCACCGTCCAGCCGAAACTGGTGCCAAGTCCGGTCTGCCAGACGACCGGCCGTGCCAGGTGCGTAAACGGCGCGCCGAGCGCATCCAGTCCCTGCAAGCCGAGCGACAAGGGCGCCGCCACCAGTCCGCACAGGATCGCGGCGATTGCGAAGCGCTGGCCGGAACGCCCACCCTTTGCCAGCCAGGCAATGGCGAAGGCACCGCCGACGCCGAGAAACAGGCCGATATAGAGCAAGACCTTGCCGGCCCAGATCGCCGACCGCAGCCCCCAGTCGACGGCTTCGGAAACGATGGGCGCCGCACTCGGCGCGCCGATCGAAAACAGCACCGAGCCACCGGCCGGATGGCCGTCGGCGGAAATCACCCGCCAGTTCAGCACATGCGTGCCGGCCCCAAGCACCTGCGGGTTGTCGATCTCGACGGTCTGATCATTAAGGCGGAACGCTGTCAGCGGAACCGGTGTGCCATCGGGCCGCACCAGGGTGAGCACGAGCGGTGACACCGGCTCGCTGAAAGTCAGCGAAAATTGCGTCGGGCTTTGTCCCAGCACCGCGCCGTCGGCCGGATCGGTCGTAACCAGCGCCGCATGGGCAAAGGCCTGACTTGGCGCGGCAATGACGGCGAGCAGCAGCATCGCGGCCAGCAGGCCAATGGCAAGCCAACCGGCGCGCTTGCCGAACCTGCAGGTCGTCCACCGAAGAGATGCCACGCTCATGTCGCTGTCACAAAAATGGCGGCGCACTCTATCGAACCGAGCGCACCGCCAGAGAGATTATTTCTTGGGCAAAAGCTTGATGCCGGGCGCCGGATCGATCCAGCGATCGGCCGCGCCGTGGCATTCCTGCACAACCGGGAAGTAGAGCTTTTGGCCGGCCGTCAGGTCGGCCGCCAGCGTCCCACGGAAGACGAACTCATCATGGAATTCGTCCGGCAGGCTGCCGCCGCTCCAGTCGGCCGGCTCAATTGGCATGGTCGTCCATGCCGCCCATTTCGCCCATGCCTTCGACGGCGAACTCGACGGTGACCGTGCCGGCCTTCTCGAAGGTCAGAGTGGCGGAAAACTTCTCGCCTTTCTTGGGCTGCCGCTTGAGGCCGATGAACATCAGATGATAACCGCCGGGCTTGAGCGCGACCTTGCCGCCGGCCGGGATTTCAAGGCCGCCGCTGACCGGCCGCATGGTCATGACGCCGTCCTTGACACCCATTTCGTGCAGTCCGGCCTTGTCCGACACATCGGAAGAAATAGACAGCAGCCGGTCCGCCGAGCTGCCATTGTTGATCATGGTGAAGTAGCCGCCCGCGACCTTGGCGCCGGCAGGCGTGGCCCGCGACCAGGGATGCTCGATTTCGAGATCGCCGACCTTGAATTCATGCGCGAAGGACGGCTGGGCGCCAACGAACAAAAGGGCGAGGGTGAAGACAATGATGCCGAGGCGCTGCTCGACTCTGCGAAGGAGGGAGTTTCTGAGGCCGGATGCGCGCGCATGCGCGGGGGCGCCGAAAAAGTAAGACATGATGGCTCCATTGACATGATATCGCGCCGGTGGCCGGTCGCGAATAATTTCAGTGTGGACGAGTGCGCCCGCGGAAGATTTCGCGAGCCGCGCTGGCTCAGACAACCGGTGGTGCGCGCGGGTTTGATGGAGAGCGGGGGCGGGCGAAGTCGAGATGCCAGAACGCCGGCAGCATGAAGGCGACGGCTTCGAAAAAGAGGCTGCGGGGCAAAGCGGCGCCATCGGTCTGCGCATGAACAGCTGAAGCCTTGCTGCAGCCAAGCATGCAGCAGGCCGGCACGTGTTGCTGGTGCGGATCGCCATCCGGAAGCTCCGCCGCGCCATCACGCGTACAGATGACATTGCCGAAGGCGTCGAGCCGCGAAGCATCCGGGATCAAGCCGAAGGCGAATGCGCCAAGCGTCGACTGGAGCACGAGCAGATAGGCCGCGACCAGCGCGGCCGGCATGCTCCATCGTCTCCGCCGGATGTTCAAAACCCTGCCTCTTCACGCAGCAACATCAGCTAACTAGCACGGGGCAGGCATGCGGAAAATCGTCAAATCAAGGCTGCGGCAACGCGGCGCGATCGGGGATGGAGGTCAAAAGCGTGTGGCGCGCCGACTTCAGATGCATGCGGCAGGCCGCGTCGACCTTGCCGAGGTTCCGCGACTTGAGCGCGGCTATGTAAGCCAGGTGTTCCCCGACCGCCACTTCGTTGCGCTCGCGCTCCTGCGCCTTGTTCCACTGATAGTGATAGTGGAAGATCATGGCGATCACATCATAGAAATCGACGATGAAGCGGTTGTGCGAGGCGCGGTGGATCAGCCGGTGGAAGCGCTCGTCGAGTTCCGAGAACTCATTGAAGCGCGCGGCGATCTCGCGCGCCAGCACGCGGTGCTCTTCCTCCAGGAGGTCGAGATCGGCCCATACCGGACTGTCCTCAGGCAGCGCGGCAAAGGCGGCAGCCGAGCGCAATTCGAACATCTCGCGGATTTCGGTCAGTTCCAGCGCGAAGGCGCGGGTGAAGCCCTTCAGCACCCAGTGGCTGTTGCGGCGTTTTTCGATCAGCCCGAAACGGGAAAAACGGATCAGGAACTCGCGCACGCTGGTGGTGCCGACGCCGATCTCGCGCGCCAGTTCGAGCTCGTTGATCTGCATGCCGGCTTCGGCGCCGCCCGCGAGCAGCCGCCGCATGAAGGAACGCTCGATGATCTGCGACAGCGTGTCGGTCTCTTCCTCGGGGAAAAAATCCTCCGGCCGCGGCGCGCGCAGCACCGTCTTGCTGCGCTTGTTCCAGGCGATCAGCCCCGTCTCTTCCATGCGCGCAAGGATGGTGCGGATGGTCGTGCGGCTGACGCCGAGCAACGCGCCCAGTTCCGGCTCCGACGGCAGGCTTTTCGTTTCGTCGAGCAGCCTCAGACCGCGATTGTAGGCGTCCTTGTAGACGTTGTTGCTCTTCGACATCCCCCTGCCCCGTTGCGCGCCGACGCTTGCAGCGGCTGGCTTGAAGCGCGATATGACAGATGCTCCTAGCGCATGCCCCTCGAAAAGCGGAATCGCTTTCCAAAGAGATGCGCGGCTCCGATGCTGGAGCGTCCTTGAAGACCCAGAACGCCCGGCCCATCCGTGAAAAAACGATTGACGCAAAAATGTTTTTTCACGATAAAAGACATTATATGTTAAGTGGCGCATGTCAATCCGCGCCCATCCCAGGACCATACCCAGGAAACCGCCCGTGAACGCCGCAAACAGCATTCTTCTGTCTCCCGCCGACAATGTCGCGGTCGCCAATGGCCGCATCGAGATCGGTGCGCCATTACCGGGCGGCGCCGTCGCCGCCGCGCTGATCGAGCCCGGCCACAAGGTGGCGATCAAGCCGATCGCGGCCGGAGAGGCGGTGGTGAAATACGCCCAGGCGATCGGCCGCGCCACTGAAGCCATCGCACCCGGCGAGCATGTTCATTCGCACAATCTGGTCTTTGAGTCCGGGCGTCTGCCGGTAGTGCCGCCGAGCGAGGCCGAGCATGCCACGGAGGCCGACCGTGCCCGCACCTTCATGGGCTACCGCCGCGTCGACGGCCGCGCCGGCACCCGCAACTTCATCGGCATCGTCGCCAGCGTCAATTGCTCGGCCACCGTCTGCCACTCCATCGCCGATCGGGCCAACCGCGAGTTGCTGCCGAAATATCCGGGCATCGACGGCTTCGTCCCGATCGTCCATGGCCAGGGCTGCGGCATGAGCGCCACCGGCGACGGCATGATGGTGCTGCACCGCACGCTGGCCGGTTATGCCCGGCATCCGAATTTCGGCGGCGTGCTGATGGTTGGGCTCGGCTGCGAGGTCAACCAGCTCACCCTTTACGGCCAGAAAGGCGTCGCTGCCGGCAAACGCCATTTCAACATTCAGGAGGCCGGCGGCTCGCGTAAATCGGTCGAGAAGGCGATGGGCGTGCTAGCCGAGATCTGCGAGGAAGTCGGCCAGTTGAAGCGTGAGCCGATCCCGGTCAGCGAGATCGTCGTCGGCCTGCAATGCGGCGGCTCCGACGGCATGTCGGGCATAACAGCCAATCCGGCGCTGGGCGCCGCCGTTGACATTCTGGCCGGCGTCGGCGGCATCGGCATTCTCTCGGAGACGACGGAAATCTATGGCGCCGAGCACCTGCTCGCCTATCGCGCCGCGACGCCCGAGATCGCCGCCAAGCTCAACGGCTATGTCAAGTGGTGGGAAGACCATGTCGCCAAGCACGGCGCCTCGATCGACAACAATCCCTCGCCCGGCAACAAGCGCGGCGGCCTGACCACCATTTTGGAGAAGTCGCTGGGCGCGGTGGCCAAGGGCGGCCAGACGCCGCTCAACGGCGTTTTCGGTTACGCGGAGAAGGTCAGCGGGCACGGGCTGGTGTTCATGGACACGCCCGGCTACGACCCGGTCTCGGCCACCGGCCAAGTGGCGGGCGGCGCCAATGTCATCGTCTTCACCACCGGCCGCGGCTCCTGCTTCGGCTGCCGGCCGACACCGTCGATCAAGGTCGCCACCAATTCGACCATGTACCACCAGATGGAGGAGGATATGGATGTCAATTGCGGCGTCATCGCCTCGGGCGAAAAGACCATCGCCGGCATGGGCCGCGAGATCTTCGAACTGATCGTCGAAACCGCTTCGGGCCGCAAGACCAAGAGCGAAGAGTTCGGCTACGGCGACAATGAATTCGTGCCCTGGCATCTCGGAGCAACCCTCTGATGCATGGCGCATGAATCCCATCCGCGCCACGCGCTCTAAAACAGAGCCGTTCTAGACACAGTGGACAGGCACCGAATGCCTGCGGCTTCATGAAAGAATGAACATTCCATATTGACATATAATTGGAATTAATATTCCATATCGGTCGGGAGGATCGAGAGCAGTCGAGCGTGACATGGCGGCGGGAAGTCTTTTTCCTCCCGGGTCATACGGAAACGTTACGAAACAACGCTTGCGTCGGCCGGACCTATGCAATATCAAAATGTGGTAAATGTTTTTTATTGATAAAGTTCTGTTTGGGCCACGCCTATCCGAATGGGGCTTGCGTAACGTTCACCGGGCGACTTAGGGAGGAATCCTAAATGAAATTCGTGACCAGCATTCTCAACCGCCGCGCCTTCGTGGCGCTTGCGGCCGCCTCGATGCTTCCCGGCGTGATGCATTCGGCGCCGGCTTCGGCGGCGGACGTGACCATTCCGATCATCGTCAAGGACACCACCTCTTTCTACTGGCAGATCGTTCTGGCCGGCGCCCGCAAGGCCGGCAAGGACCTCGGTGTCAACGTGCCGGAACTCGGCGCCCAGGCCGAGACCGACGTCAACGGCCAGATCTCGATCCTCGAAAACGCCGTCGCCGGCAACCCGGCTGCCGTCGTCATCGCACCGACCGAAGCCAAGGCCCTCGGCAAGCCGATCGACGAGGCCGCCACCAAGGTCAAGATCATCGGCATCGACTCCGGAGCCGACTCCAAGGCCTTCACCTCGTTCCTGACCACCGACAACATCCAGGGCGGCCGCGTCGCCGCTGACGGCTTGGCGGCCGCGATCGGTGAAGCCAATGGCGGCAAGGTCGAGGGCGATGTTGCCCTGATCACCGCGCTCCCGGGCGCCGGCTCGCTCGAACAGCGCGCCCAGGGCTTCAAGGAACAGCTTGCCGCCAAATATCCCGGCCTCAAGCTGGTCGCCGACAAATATGCCGACGGCCAAGCCACGACCGGCCTCAACATCGCGACCGACCTGATCACCGCCAACCCCAACCTCAAGGGCATCTTCGCTTCCAACCTGATCATGGCGCAGGGCGTCGGCCAGGCGATCGCCGAGAACAGCCTTGCCGGCAAGGTCGGGCTCGTTGGCTTCGACAGCGACGAGAAGCTGATCAAGTTCCTCAATGACGGTGTCATCTCGGCGCTCGTCGTGCAGGATCCGTACCGGATGGGCTACGACGGCATCAAGACGGCGCTCGCCGCCTCGAAGGACGAAAAGGTCGAAGCCAATGTCGACACCGGCGCCAATCTGGTGACCAAGGCCAACATGAAAGAGCCGAAGATCGACGCGCTGCTCAATCCGAAGCTCGACTGAGCATCGCCGCAGGCGCACTGTTTCCGGGGCTTTTGCCCCGGAAACGACCTACACTCGTGCCAATCGTGAGGCCAATCTGGGAGGATTGTCATGACGTCCACGGCGCAGGAACTGCACCCGGCCCCAACCCTGGAACCCGGCAGGACGATCCTCGAACTCAAGGGGCTGGAAAAGCGCTATCCCGGCACGCACGCGCTGAAGCCGGTGGACCTCGCCTTCAAGGCCGGTGAGATCCACGCCATCGTCGGCGAAAACGGCGCCGGCAAATCGACCTTGATCAAGCTTCTGACCGGCGTCATGCCGCGCACGTCCGGCGACGTCATGTGGGAGGGCCATCCGGCGGCACTGGCGACCCCGCACGAGGCGATGGCGCTCGGCATCAATGCCGTGCATCAGGAGGTCGTGCTATGCCGCCACCTCACCGTCGCGGCCAACATGTTCCTCGGCGAAGAGGATTCCCGCTTCGGCATCCTGCAGCAGCGGGCCATGGTCAGGCAGGCGCAGAAGATCATCGACGATCTCGGCTTCGACCTGCCGGCGCATGTCGTGCTCGGCGATCTCACCATCGGCCAGCAGCAGCTGATCGCCGCCGCCCGCGCCACCGTGCGCGGCACCAAATTCCTCATCTTCGACGAACCGACGGCCTATCTTACCCGCAAGGAGGCCGACCAGCTCTTCACGCTGATCCGCCGGCTGAAGGGCGAAGGCGTCACCATCATCTATATCAGCCATCGCATGGAGGAGGTGTTCGAGCTCGCCGACCGCGTCTCCGTGCTGCGCGACGGCACGCTGGTCGGCACCAGGACCATCAGTGAGACCAGCGAGCCCGAACTGGTCAGGATGATGATCAACCGCTCGATCGAGCAGATCTACCACAAGGAGCATTTCACTCCGGGTGCTGCGATCGTCGAAGCCCGGAACCTCTCGGGCAAAGGTTTCGAGAATGTCTCGATGACCGTCCGCGCCGGCGAGATCGTCGGGCTCTATGGCCTGATCGGCGCCGGGCGCAGCGAATTCGTCACCACGCTCTACGGCCGCCACCGCAAGTCGGCCGGCCAGATCCTCTGGCAGGGCAAGCCAGTCCAGGTCAATTCCGAGCACGATGCGATCCGGCTCGGCATGGCGCTGGCGCCGGAAAGCCGCCGCGACCAGGGCCTGTGCCTCAATCTGCCGGTCGGCCTCAACCTCAATTTGCCGATCTACAAGCGCATCTCGAACAATCTCCTGATCTCGAATGCACAGGAGAAGACCGAGGCCGATCGCCAGATCGCCGACCTCAGAATCAAGACGCCGACGCGCAACGCCCTGGCCTCCAGCCTGTCCGGCGGCAACCAGCAGAAGATCGTCATCGGCAAATGGCTGGCTCACGGCGCCAAGCTGTTCATCTTCGACGAGCCGACGGTCGGCGTCGACGTCGGCACCAAGGCCGAGATCTATCGCTTGTTCGGCGCGCTTCTGTCCAAGGGCGCCGGCATCATCCTGATCTCGTCCTATCTGCCGGAGGTCTATGAGCTGGCCGACACGCTGCATGTCTTCCGGCGCGGCAAGCTGGTGGCCACGCAGGGGTTCCGCACCGCCGATCACGAGGAAATTCTCACACAGGCGCTCGCCGAGAAACAAGAAAAGCTGGGAGGACAGACATGAGCACCGAGGCCATTCCCGCCGAAAAACCGAAGCGCAACTACAACGCCCTGTTCGGGCTGACACTGCTGGCGCTGCTGGTTCTTTTGTGGATCATCCTGTCGGTGGCAACGCCGAGCTTCGCCTCGGCCAACAACATCTCGAATCTCCTGCGGCAGGGCTCGATGATCGCGATCCTGGCGGTCGGCCAGACCTTCGTCATCATCACCGGCGGCATCGACCTCTCCGTCGGCGCCGTCGTCGGCTTCGCGACAGTCATCGTGGCGATGCTGATCAATGCCGGGGTACCGGTTTTCATCGCCATCCTGCTCACCTTGCTGGTCGGCGTCGCCATCGGCATGTTCCATGGCTTCGGCATCGTCAGGATGGGCCTGCCGCCCTTCATCATCACGCTGGCGACGCTGACATCGTTGCGCGGCATCGGCCTGTTGATGACCAACGGCAACTCGATTTCGATCAACAACGATGCCTTCCAGCTTTTTTCGCGCAGCTCCTTCCTCGGCGTCCCCAATCTGTTCTGGATGGTGATCCTGGTCGGTATCCCTGCCTACATCTTCCTGCATCACAGCCGCTGGGGCCGGTATCTGTTCTCGGTCGGCTCCAACGCCGAAGCCTCGCGTCTGTCCGGCGTCAATGTCCAGCGCACCATCTACATGGCCTATACGCTGTCCGGCCTGTGCGCGGCTTTCGTCGGCGTGCTGCTCGCATCGCGCATCGGCATCGGCAATCCAACGCAGGCGGAAGGCTGGGAATTGCAGGCGATCGCCTCGTCGGTGATCGGCGGCACCTCGCTGTTCGGCGCGGTCGGCTCTGTGCACGGACCGCTGCTCGGCGCCTTCATCCTCGCCACCATCAACAATGGCGCCAATCTTCTGAACGTCAACGCCTTCTGGCAACGCATCATCACCGGCGCGCTGATCATCGTCATCGTCTATTTCGACGGATTGCGCCGCCGCGGCAAGTAGACCACCCTTGCAAAAGCCGGTTCCCGCGACAGCGGGGCCGCGCTGCCATGACCGACTGGATCTTAGCATGAAAGCTGTCGTCTGCCGCTCGCCCGGCGACCTCGTTCTAGAAGACCGCGGCGCTCCCGGCGCACCTCCTTCCGGCTGGGCGCTGGTCGCGGTCAGCCATGTTGGCATTTGCGGCACCGACTATCACATCTTCGAAGGCAAGCACCCGTTCCTCGCCTATCCCCGTATCATGGGCCACGAAGTCTCCGGCACGGTGATCGAGGCCGGCGAAGGCGTCGATCTTGCCATTGGCGAAGCCGTCATCGTCAACCCCTATCTCGCTTGCGGCAAATGCATCGCCTGCCGGCAAGGCAAGCCGAATTGCTGCGTCAGGATCGAAGTGCTCGGCGTCCATCGCGACGGCGCCATGTGCGAGAAAATCCTGGTGCCGGCGCAAAATCTCTATCCGGCCAACGGCCTGTCGCTGGCGGACGCCGCCGCGGTCGAGTTCCTGGCCATCGGCGCGCACGCGGTGCGACGCTCGCGAGCCGATCCCGGTGCGCGCACGCTGGTCATCGGCGCCGGCCCGATCGGGCTCGGCACGGCGCTGTTTGCCCGCATCGCCGGACTCGACGTGAGCCTGCTCGACATGAGCCGCGAAAGACTGGACTTTGCCGCAAGCGAACTTGGCTTCGCGACCCTCGACGGTTCGCGGGCAGCGGCGGCCGATCTGGTGCGGGAGGCGACCGGCGGCGACGGTTTCGACGTGGTTTTCGACGCCACCGGCAACACCCGGTCCGTGCAATCGGCCTTCGCTCATGTCGCGCATGGCGGAACCCTGGTCCTGGTCAGCGTCGTCAAGGACGACATCGCCTTTTCCGATCCCGAATTCCATAAGCGCGAGATGACGCTTGTCGGCAGCCGCAACGCGCTGCGCGCCGATTTCGACCATGTCGCCGCCTCGATCCGCAACGGCGCGGTGCCGCTGGCAAAGCTCGTCACCCATCGCACGACGCTTGGCGAGACGCCGCGCGACCTCGCCCGCTGGGCGCATGAGAAATCCGGCCTGATCAAGGCCGTGATCGAAGTCGGGGCATAACACGGGAGGCGGTGAACCCGGCCCGAATTGACGACGCCCCGCGCAGGTCGACCCCCACTCCGTCTCGGCTTCGCCGAGCCACCTCTCCCCCGATCGACGGGGGTAGAGGAAGGCTGCGAGCCTATTGCAGCCAACGCTCTCAACCAGATTCCCTCCTTCTCCCGCCCCCAGCGGGCTCCCTTCCTCTCCCTCCAGAGGGGGGAGAGGTGGCTCGGCGAAGCCGAGACGGAGTGGGGGAAGGCGGTTCTCAAACGCCAAGCCGCTGACAAGTAAGCGCGACCGAGCTGGTAGATATCGGCGTGAGTCAGATAAATCACGGTCTCGTAAAGGCCGGCACTACCTACAGCGCCGACAGCTTCAGCTCCACCCGCTCCGCCGGAAACCGCGTCTCGGCGAACTGGATAGGCTGGCCGTCGGGCGTGACGTTGACCGCGACGGTGACCAGCACGATGGCGCCGGGCCGCAGGTCGAGATCGGCGAGATCGGCGGCATCGGCATGGCGCGCCGACAACACTGTCGATTGCCTGAGATAGTCGTTGACACCGAAGCGCTCGAGCGAGGCGGTGATCGATCCCGTTTCGGCCATGGCCGCATCGATGCCGGCAAAACGCCTGGCCTCAAACCAGCTCGTGGCACGTGACACGGACTGTCCGTCGGCTTCACCGCGCGCCTCCAGGCGTATCACATCCGACCCTCTGGCAAGCTTCAAGGCATCGGCGACGCGGCGGCTGGCCGGCTCGACCGTGGCTTCGAGCAGCACGCTGCGGCGCTCGGATGCCTGTCCCTGCAGCCCGGCCGAAAAGCGCGTGCGCCTGCCGATCGGATAGGAGAGCCGCTTGCGCGACAGCACGAATGTGCCGCGCCCCTGCTCGGCCCGAAGCACCCCTTCCTGCACCAAAGCGGCGATGGCGCTGCGCACCGTATGGCGGTTGACGCCATAGCGTTCGGCAAGTGCCATTTCCGGCGGCAGCGCCGCGTTCTCGGCGAAATCGCCGATCGCGATCGAATGCAGTATCTGGTCGGCGATCTGCCGCCACAGCGAGACGCCACTGCGCCGCTCGATGCTGTTGGCCATCGCCCTGTTGGCCATCGCTTGTCCGGTCATTTTCTGCCCCGATCCTTCGCCTTGTCACGCACTCGTCATGGACTCACGCTACCCAAGGGTATAAATTGTATAGTTGTCTATATCAATAGACAAATTTTACGCAACTGGAGTGCAAGCCATGCGAGGACAGGAAGCGAGCGAACAGGCGGAGCGCAAGGCCGTCATGGCGACGCTGGCGCAATCTTCCGGCGACGACATCGTGCGCCTCTGGGACGAGGCCGGATTGCCTTCGGAGGCGGAGTTGCTGCGCGGCCCCGAAACCGGCCTGGTTACCGTGCGTGGCCGCATCGGCGGCGGCGGCGCGCCGTTCAATGTCGGCGAGGCGACGGTGACGCGCGCCACGGTCCGGCTGGCGTCCGGACAGGTCGGTCATTGCTATTCGCTCGGCCGCGACCGGGAGAAGGCAAGACTGGCGGCGATCGCCGACGCGCTCTGGCAGGATCCGGCCCGCCGTGGCGAGATCAAGGCCAAGATCGTCGCGCCTTTGCAAGCAGCCCTGGCCGAGGCGCGTGACAAGCGCCGTGCCGAAACGGCGGCGACGAAGGTGGATTTCTTCACAATGGTGCGCGGAGAAGACTGATGGAGATCGCAACGCAATCGATCGAAGGCGGCTTCGCCGATCCGGTGTTCAACGCGCAGGCGGTGTTTCGCGCCGTCATGGACGCCATGGCCCAGCCGGGCAGCGTGCGGCCCCTTCCGGCCTTTGCCCGTCCGCCGGCGCCGCTCTCGGCGACATCAGGCGCTGTCGCCCTGGCGCTCTGCGACAACGACACGCCGCTCTGGCTCGATCCTGCCCTGCAGATCTCAGCGGCGGTGAAATCATGGCTCGGCTTCCACACCGGCGCACCGCTCGCCAACACGCCGGCCGATGCCCATTTCGCGCTGATTGCCGCGCCGGCCGAGATGATGGCGCTGGACGGCTTTTCGCAAGGCACCCAGGATTATCCCGACCGTTCCACCACGCTGATCCTGCAGGTGAACAATCTGACGTCGGGCACGCCTTTGCTGCTCGAAGGCCCCGGCATCGAAAAATCCGCGACGATCGCGCCGGCGCAGATGCCGCGCCATTTCGTCGAACAATGGAAGCAGAACAACCAGCGCTTTCCGCGCGGCGTCGACATCGTCCTGGCCGCCGCCGGCAGCATCGCCTGCCTGCCGCGCACGACGCGCATCAAGACGATGGAGGCCTGAAATGTACGTCGCGGTAAAAGGCGGCGAAGCCGCAATCGCCAATGCCCATCGCCTGCTCGCCGACCGCCGGCGCGGCGACCGCTCGGTGCCCGCGCTTCGCCTCGACCAGATCGTCGAGCAGCTGGCGCTCGGCGTCGACCGGGTGATGAGCGAAGGCTCGCTCTACGACAGGGAATTGGCCGCGCTCGCCATCGTCCAGGCGCGCGGCGACATGATCGAGGCGATCTTCCTGGTGCGCGCCTATCGCACCACGCTGCCGCGCTTCGGCTACACCAGGGCGATCGACACCGGCGCGATGCTGGTCGAGCGGCGGGTGTCGGCGACCTACAAGGACCTGCCAGGCGGCCAGCTTCTCGGCCCGACCTTCGACTACACCCACCGCCTGCTCGATCCCGAGCTTGCTACCGGCGGTGCTGTCGAGGAACCGCTGCAGCGCTCCGGCGAAGCGGAAGCCATGCCGCGCGTCTCCGCGATCCTCGCCCGCGAGGGCCTGATCGAACCCGATGGCGACATGCTTGGGGATTATGTCCCCGGCGACATCACCCGCGAACCGCTGGAATTCCCGATGGCGCGCGATATCCGCCTGCAGGCGCTGTCGCGCGGCGACGAGGGCTTTCTGCTCGCGCTCGGCTATTCCACCCAGCGCGGCTATGCCCGCAACCATCCCTTCGTCGGCGAGGTCCGCATCGGCGAGGTCGAGTTGGAACTCGACGTGCCGGAACTCCCCTTTGCCGTCCCGCTCGGCAGCATCCGTGTCACCGAGTGCCAGATGGTCAACCAGTTCAGGGGTTCGGCCAAGGCGCCGCCGCAATTCACTCGCGGCTACGGCCTCGTCTTCGGCCAGAGTGAACGCAAGGCGATGGCCATGGCGCTCTGCGACCGCGCTCTTCGTGCAACCGAACTCGGTGAGGACGTCGTCGCCGCAGCCCAGGACGAGGAGTTCGTCATCTCGCATTCCGACAATGTCCAGGCGACTGGCTTCGTCGAGCATCTGAAATTGCCGCACTATGTCGACTTCCAGGCCGAACTCGACCTCGTACGCCGCATGCGCGCCGAGTATGAGGCCCGCGAAAATACCGGCAAGGCCGAGGAGAACAGGGAGGCGGCGGAATGACCGCACAACCAACCGACATCGCCGCCTACAACTTCGCCTATCTCGACGAGCAGACCAAGCGCATGATCCGCCGCGCGATCCTCAAGGGCATCGCCATCCCCGGCTATCAGGTGCCGTTCGCCTCGCGCGAAATGCCGATGCCCTATGGCTGGGGCACCGGCGGCGTGCAGGTCACCGCTTCGATCATCGGTCCCGACGATGTGCTGAAGGTCATCGACCAGGGCGCCGACGACACCACCAATGCTGTCTCGATCCGCGCCTTCTTCAAGAAGGTCGCCAATGTCGCGGTCACCACCGAGACCGCGAAGGCCACCATCATCCAGACCCGGCACCGCATCCCCGAGCATCCGCTGAGCGTGGGCCAGGTGCTGGTCTACCAGGTGCCGATCCCCGAACCGCTGCGCTTCCTCGAACCGCGCGAGACCGAAACGCGCAAGATGCATGCGCTGGAGGAATATGGCCTCATGCATGTCAAGCTTTACGAGGACATCGCCAGACACGGCCGCATCGCCACCACCTACGCCTACCCGGTCAAGGTCGAGGGCCGCTATGTCATGGACCCTTCGCCGACACCGAAATTCGACAATCCAAAGATGCATCGTTCGCCGGCTTTGCAGCTATTTGGCGCCGGTCGCGAAAAGCGCATCTATGCATTGCCGCCGTTCACAGAAGTGGTCAGCCTCGATTTCGAGGATCATCCGTTCGAAGTGCAGACCTTCGACCAGCCCTGTGCCCTGTGCGCGGCCGAGAATGTCTATCTCGACGAGGTCATCCTCGACGACCATGGCGGCCACATGTTCGTCTGCTCCGACACCGACCATTGCGAGAAGCGCCGCGAAGAGGGCCATCGCGGCCATCTTGCGCCCGAAACCCCTCTTGCCCTGGAAAAAACGGAGCCGGCGCAATGACCGACGAACCGCTGCTGCGCGTCTCGGCGCTGTCCAAATTCTACGGCTCGCGCGTCGGCTGCGAGAACGTCACTTTCGACCTCTGGCCCGGCGAAGTGCTGGCTGTCGTCGGCGAATCCGGTTCCGGCAAGACGACGCTGCTCAACTGCCTCTCGACCAGGCTGCTGCCCAGTTCCGGCACCGCCAGCTACCGCATGCGCGATGGCCAGTTCCGCGAACTCTACCGCATGAGCGAGGCGGAACGCCGCTTCCTGATGCGCACCGACTGGGGCTTCGTCCATCAAAACCCGGCCGACGGGCTGCGCATGACGGTGTCGGCCGGCGCCAATGTCGGCGAGCGGCTGATGGCGGTCGGCGACCGCCACTACGGCAAGATCCGCGCCACCGCCGTCGACTGGCTGTCGCGCGTCGAGATCGACGAGGACCGCATCGACGACGAGCCGCGCGCCTTCTCCGGCGGCATGCGCCAGCGCCTGCAGATCGCCCGCAACCTCGTCACCGGGCCGCGCCTGGTGTTCATGGACGAGCCGACCGGCGGCCTCGACGTCTCGGTGCAGGCGCGCCTGCTCGATCTTTTACGCGGCCTGGTCACCGGCCTCGGCCTCGCGGCCATCGTCGTCACCCACGACCTTGCGGTGGCGCGTCTCCTGTCGCAGCGCATGATGGTGATGAAGGATGGCCGCGTCGTCGAAAGCGGCCTCACCGACCGCGTGCTCGACGATCCGCGCGCGCCTTACACGCAGCTTCTCGTTTCCTCGATTCTTCAGGTGTGACGATGGCGCCAAGTCACCCCCCTCTGGCCTGCCGGCCATCTCCCCCTCAAGGGGGGAGATTGGCTGTCACTCTCGGTTTCGCCTCTCTTCAACGTTGCAGAGCAGGCGCGGCG
>NZ_CAUM01000062.1 GCF_000350085.1 Mesorhizobium metallidurans STM 2683 | reverse complement strand
GTTGTTGTTTCATCCGCGGCCGGTGTTGAGAGGAACGCCGCGCAGCGGCTGGAAATTCATATCTTGGGAGGAAAACACGATGAGAAGATTTGTCGCCGCTCTGGCTGCCGCCGCGGCCGTCACGCTTTACCCCTTGGCCGCGGGCGCGCAAACCTATCCTGAACGCACCATCACCGTTGTGGTGCCGTTTTCGGCCGGCGGCCCGACCGACACGGTCACGCGCCTCGTCGCGGAAGCCATGTCGAAGGATCTCGGCCAGCAGGTCATCGTCGAGAATGTCGGCGGCGCCGGCGGCACGCTGGGCGCGGGCCGCGTGGCGAATGCCGAGCCGGACGGCTACACGCTGCTCCTCCATCACATCGGCATGGCGACAAGCGCCACGCTCTACAGAAAGCTCGCCTACGACACGCTGAACGCCTTCGAATATGTCGGCCTCGTCACCGAGGTGCCGATGACCATCGTCGGCCGCAAGGATCTCGAGCCGACCGATCTGAAGGGGCTGGTCGACTACGCCAAGGCCAACAAGGACAGCATCACCGTCGCCAATGCCGGGATCGGTGCGGCCTCGCATCTGTGCGGCATGCTGTTCATGAGCGCCATCGGCACGCCGCTGGTCACCGTGCCCTACAAGGGCACCGGCCCGGCCATGACCGATCTTCTTGGCGGCCAGGTCGACATCATGTGCGACCAGACGACCAACACCACCAAGCAGATCCAGGGCGGCACGATCAAGGGTTATGCCGTCACCTCGCCGGAGCGCCTCGACGTGCTGCCGGACGTGCCGACGACGACGGAGGGCGGCCTTCCCGACGTGCAGGTCGGCATCTGGCACGGCCTCTATGCGCCGAAGGGCACCCCGGCCGAGATCACCGAGCGCCTGTCGAAATCGCTTCAGGTCGCACTGAAGGACCAGAATGTCGTCGCCCGCTTCGCCGAACTCGGCACCAAGCCGTCATCAGAGGCCGACGCGACGCCGACCGCGCTGAAGGCCAAGCTGGAAGGCGAGATCACGCGCTGGAAGCCGATCATCGAAGCCGCCGGCCAGTACGCCGACTGAGGTCTTGAAACGGGGCGCCACCAGCGCCCCGTTTCGCTTCGGCCCCCGTTCCCGCACTGCCCGGTTTTCGCACGGGCGCGCTCGTGGCTGGGGCCTGGGAGGAACGCCATGAAACCTTTCGCCATCGACAGGACCAACGGCCTGTGCGCCGTACTATTCATCTTTTTTGGCGCATTTTTCGCAGCTCAGTCGCTCGGCCTCGAAATCGGCACCACCTTCCGCATGGGACCGGGGTATTTCCCACTGGTCCTGGCGATCGTACTGATCCTGCTTGGCGCCGTCATCCTCGTCCAGGCGGTGCGCTTCGAGAGCGAGCCGATCGGCCACATCGCCTGGCGCGGCATGCTGTTCATCCTGCCCGCTCCGATCTTTTTCGGCCTGACGGTGCGCGGCCTCGGCTTCATCCCGTCGATCTTCCTGACGGCGCTGATCGCATCCTTTGCCAGCGGCCGCATGAAGCCGCTGACCGCGCTCGTGCTGTCGGCCGGCCTGACGCTGTTCGCGTTCCTCGTCTTCAGCTACGCGCTCGGGCTGCCGTTCCGGCGCTTTGGCCCGTGGCTGCCAATTTGAGGCGCTGAGATGGAGCTCCTCGACAATCTCGCGCTCGGCTTTTCCACGGCCACATCGCTGGCAAATCTCGGTTTCTGCCTGATCGGCGTCCTTCTCGGCACGCTGATCGGCGTCCTGCCCGGCATCGGCGCCACCGCAACCATTGCCATGCTCTTGCCGATCACCTTTCAGATCGGCGACCCGGTCTCCTCCCTCATCATGCTCGCCGGCATCTACTACGGCGCGCAATATGGCGGCTCGACCACCGCCATTCTCATCAACATGCCCGGCGAATCCTCGTCGGCCGTGACCGCGATCGACGGCTACCAGATGGCCAGGAACGGTCGTGCCGGGGCAGCCCTCGCGATCGCGGCGATAGGTTCGTTCTTTGCCGGCACGGTGTCGACCTTCCTCGTCGCCATCTTTGCCCCGCCGCTGACGGCGATAGGGCTGAAATTCGGTGCGGCCGAGTATTTCTCGCTGATGATCGTCGGCCTCGTCTCGTCCGTGGCGCTTGCCCACGGCTCGATCGTCAAGGCGTTGGCGATGGTCGTTCTCGGCCTGCTGCTCGGCATTGTCGGCACCGATATCTATACCGGCACGCCGCGCTTCACCCTCGGTATCCGCGAATATGCCGACGGGCTGAATTTCGTCGCGGTGGCGGTCGGCGTCTTCGGCGTCGCCGAGATATTGCGCAATCTCGAAAACGAGCACGAGCGCTCGGTGCTGATCCGCAAGGTCTCCGGCCTCATGCCGACCCGTGACGACTTTAGGCGCATGGCGGCGCCCATCCTGCGCGGAACGATCATCGGTTCGGCACTTGGCATCCTGCCCGGAGGCGGTGCGATCCTGGCGGCCTTTGCCTCCTACACGGTCGAAAAACGCGTATCGAAAAACCCGGAGGAATTCGGCAAGGGCGCCATCGCAGGCGTCGCCGGACCCGAATCGGCCAACAATGCCGGCGCGCAGACATCCTTCATTCCGATGCTGACGCTTGGCATTCCGGCCAACCCGGTCATGGCGCTGATGATCGGCGCGATGATCATCCAGGGCATTGTCCCCGGCCCCAATGTCGCGACCGAACAGCCGGCGCTATTCTGGGGCATTATCGCCTCGATGTGGGTCGGCAATCTGATGCTGATCGTCCTGAACCTGCCGCTGATCGGGCTTTGGGTGAAGCTGCTGACGATACCCTATTACGTGCTCTTCCCGATCATCATGGCGTTTTGCTCGATCGGCGTTTACAGCGTCAACACCAACGTCTACGACCTTTACGCCGTCGCCTTCTTCGGTTTCCTCGGCTATCTCCTGACCAAGCTGCGCTGCGAACCAGCACCCATGCTGCTCGGTTTCGTGCTCGGCCCGCTGCTCGAGGAAAACCTGCGCCGCGCCATGATCCTCTCGCGCGGCGACCCCAGCACCTTCGCGACCAGACCGATCAGCGCCGGCCTGCTCCTCATCGCGCTCGCCGTGCTCGTCATTGTCTTCCTGCCCGCGGTCAAGAAGAAGCGCGAAGAGGTATTTGTCGAGGAGACTTAGGCTATCGAGGCCTCGTCCGCCGGCCCGAGCGGCGCGATCTCGACCAGCGGCGCCGGCACGTCGGTGGTCTTCTCCTCGGCCTTGCAGATATCGGCGATGACGCAGGCCGGACAGTCCGGCTTGCGCGCCTTGCAGATATAGCGCCCATGCAGGATCAGCCAGTGATGCGCGTGGCGCATATATTCGTCCGGAATGATCCGCAACAGCCCTTGCTCGACCTGTTCCGGCGTCTTGCCGGGCGCCAGACCAAGCCGGTTGCCGATGCGGAAGATGTGCGTGTCGACCGCCATCGTATGCCGGCCGAAGGCCATGTTGAGCACGACATTGGCGGTCTTGCGCCCGACGCCCGGCAGCTCGACCAGTTGGTCGCGATCGTCAGGCACCTCGCCGCCATGGTCGGCGATCAGCGCCTGTGACAGGGCAATGACGTTCTTGGCCTTGTTGCGCCAGAGCCCTATCGTCCTGATGTAGTCGGCGACCTTGGCCTCGCCAAGCGCCAGCATCTTTTGCGGCGTGTCGGCCGCCTTGAACAGCGCCCGCGTCGCCTTGTTGACGCCGGCATCGGTCGCTTGCGCCGAAAGCACCACCGCCACCAGAAGCGTGAAGGCGTTGATATGTTCGAGCTCGCCTTTCGGCTCGGGCCTCTGCACGGAAAACCGCCGGAAAATCTCGTGCACTTCAACCGAACTGTAGAGCGAATGGGGCCGTACCGGCCGGGGGCGCGGCTTGGCGTTCGAGCCGTCGCGCCGGCCGGGTGGCAACTCATTTTTGGCCATCGGCAGATTTTTGGGCATCGAGGATTTTTTGGACTTGGGACTCGCCATTCCCTTCCTATAATATCGCGGCATGAGCGACACA
The DNA here is from genome assembly GCF_000350085.1 of Mesorhizobium metallidurans STM 2683. Lineage (GTDB taxonomy): Bacteria > Pseudomonadota > Alphaproteobacteria > Rhizobiales > Rhizobiaceae > Mesorhizobium > Mesorhizobium metallidurans. The sequence continues at coordinate 38,986 of NZ_CAUM01000062.1, read as the reverse complement.
AACGCCTCTTTCCAGGCCGACGAGCCCTTCTTCCACGCCTTGCTGACACCGCACCGCTCGCTCGGCCGCACCGGCTTTGCCGTACTGATGGGCGCGCTGCTGTTCTGCTGGGTGGTCACCGGCGCGTTTTTCCTGTCGCGCGGCGCCTGGCCGGTGTTCGGCTTCTTCGGGCTGGACGTGATCGCCGTCTACATCGCCTTCCGCGCCAACTACCGCGCCGCCCGCGCCCGCGAGGAGGTCTCGGTCTCGCGCACCAGCCTCGACATCCGCAAGACCGCACCGTCCGGCAAATCGGAAGCGCATCGCTTCAACCCGTTCTGGGCGCGTTTTTCGATTGCCCGCCATGCCGAGATCGGCATCACCGGGATGGCGGTGGAAGCGCAAGGGCAGAATGTGCCGCTAGGCGGCTTCCTCAACCCCGACGATCGCGAGAGCTTTGCCACTGCTTTTTCAAGGGCGCTGGCAACCGCGAAGGCACGCTGAGCATGATCCCGAAAAGTGGACACCGGTTTTCGGAAAAGATCATGCTCATACAAAAGAAGGCGCTTCAGAAGCGATAGCGCAAAAGCCTGCCGACCTTGCGCAGCGCGGGAATATGTTTCCAAAGCCGAATAAACAATCTCGCGACCCAGCCCATGCGGCGGGCGTTTTCAGGCTTGTAGGCCGGGATGTCCTCGACGAACCGCAGCTTCGGAACGGCTCGCTCCAGTTCGCGCGGATCCTCGATCGCCCATTGAACCTCGGCGCCCGTCGCCTTGACGGCCGGATTGAGGCGAAGCAGCTTCAGACCAAAACGACTGTAGGCGTCAAACATCAGCTCGCCACTGGCAAGGTGCGCGACGAGCCGTGAAAGCATACGTGGTCCCTCTTCGGCGGCGAGATAGGGCGTCAGCCCTTCCGCCACCACCATGGCCGGCGATTGCCAGGCACTTCAGCCGGCCAATCCGGTTCGGTCACCGACGAGGCGACCCGATGGTAGTGGTCACGGGATGGATAAAGTTTGCGCCTGAGCTCGATCACTTCGGGGTAGTCGACGTCGAACCACTCCACCCCTTGTGGCGGATCGACGCGGAATATGCGGGTATCGAGCCCGCAACCAAGATGCAGCACGATGGCGTCGGGATTTCTGACGAGAAAGTCCTGAATGTGGACCCAGCGTCTTTGCCCTGATCGCCAGGCCGACGCCGAGATTGCCGTCGACCTTGAGCCTGGAGAAATCGTAGTCGATCCTGCGCACCGCCTCGTCGGCGAAGTGATCCCTGAGCAGCGAATGGGGCAGCCGGCTCTCCAGCGCCTTACCGTAGAGCGTTATCAGCAAGGTCGCCTTTTCCCAGTAAGATGCACTTTTTCGCCAACCATCAGCTCCTCCTGGGCTCGAAATCCGCGTCTCCCCGGGTATGTGCGGCAGGAAGGCAAGTTTCGGGTGGTGATCGGTGCCCTGAACGACGATATTCAGGGCCAAGGAGATAGTCCCATGAACGCCCAGATGCCTCTCAAGACAACAGCAATCCTTCAGAAAGACATCACCCCCGAAGGCGGTGACTACGAAGTCGTTCGCCGCGCCATCGAGAAGATCAGCCTCGATTACCGTGACCAGCCGTCGCTCGAAATATTGGCAGAGGAAGTCGGCGAGACGCCGACCGGCCTGCAAAAGCTCTTCACCCGCTGGGCCGGCCTGTCGCCCAAGGCCTTTCTGCAGGCGGTCACGCTCGACCATGCGCGCAAGCTGCTCGATTCCGGCATGCCGCTGCTCGAGACGTCGTTCGAAGTCGGCATGTCCGGCCCCGGCCGGTTGCACGATCTCTTCGTCACCCATGAAGCGATGTCGCCGGGCGACTACAAGACGCGTGGCGTGGGCCTCACCATCCGCTACGGCTACCACATCTCGCCATTTGGCGTGGCCCTGATCATGGTCACCGACCGCGGCCTTGCCGGCCTCGCCTTCAACGATGCCGGCGGCGAGCGCGCCGCCTTCGCCGACATGTCCAGCCGCTGGCCGAACGCGACCTATGTCGAGGACATGGCCGCCACCGCGCCCTATGCCGCGCGTATCTTCGATCCGGCGCTGTGGCGCGCCGACCAGCCGTTGCGCGTCGTCATGATCGGCACCGATTTCCAGGTCCGCGTCTGGGAAGCTCTGCTGCGCATCCCGATGGGCAAGGCCTGCACCTATTCCTCGATCGCCGCCCGCATCGGCGCACCGAGCGCGAGCCGGGCGGTGGGTGCGGCGGTGGGCGCCAACCCGATGTCCTTCGTGGTGCCGTGCCACCGGGCGCTCGGCAAGTCCGGCGCGCTCACCGGCTACCATTGGGGCCTGACCCGCAAACGCGCCATCCTCGGCTGGGAAGCGGGACAGGTCGGCTCCTGATGAAACGCCCAAGGAACCAGGGCCTGACATCAGACCGCGTGGGATCATGCAGCGCGGTCTGGCAAGCGGCGAACTTACAGGATAGCTTCCCGCGCATTCAGCAGGAGGCATTTCTTGATCATCGTTGTCGGCTCGATCAATCTCGACCTTATCGCCAATGTCGACCGCTTGCCCACACCCGGCGAGACGGTGCGCGGCTCCGGTTTCGCCACCGCACCCGGTGGCAAGGGCGCCAACCAGGCGCTGGCCGCAGCGCGCGCCGGCGCCAAGGTGCGCATGGTCGGCGCCGTCGGCAAGGATAGTTTCGCCAGTGAAGCGCTGGCGCTGCTCAGGGATGGCAAGATCGACCTGTCCGGCGTCGGCGAGACCTTTGCCTCGACCGGCATAGCCGTGATCATGGTCGGCGACGACGGCGAGAACGTCATCGCCATCGTGCCGGGCGCCAATGATTCGGTTCTGCCGGGCGACCTGTCCAAGGCTTTCCTTGGGAAAGGCGATGTCGTGCTCCTGCAGCAGGAAGTCCCGCTGCAGACCGTCGATGCAGCACTCGACGCGGCACGGGCGGTGGGCGCGGTCACCGTGCTCAACACGGCGCCGTTCCGCGGCGAGGCCGTCCCTTTCCTCGGCAAGGCCGACTACGTCGTCGCCAACGAAACCGAATTCGATCTCTACGGCGAAGCGCTGTCGTTGAATGGCCGCGACCGTCCGGCGCGGATGCGCGACTATGCCGGAAAAACCGGCCGCGCCATTGTCGTCACGCTCGGCGGCGACGGTGTGCTGGCCGCGACATCAGAAGATTTCCTGACCGTGCCGGCGATGAAAATCACCCCTGTCGACACGGTCGGCGCCGGCGACACGTTCTGCGGCTATTTCGCCGCCGGCCTGTCGTCAGGCCTGCCGCTCGAACAGGCCCTCGCCCGCGCCGCCATTGCCGGCTCGCTCGCCTGCCTGAAGCCCGGCGCCCAGCCTGCCATCCCGCTGGCCAGGGATGTCGATGCCGTTTCGCAGCAATCAGCATGACAGGCAACCGCCCTGCCACGAAACACGCCGTGCCGGTTGCCGGCGATATCTGCCGTCTGTCGGCGACAGAGCTTGCCGAAGCGATCAGGCAGCGCCGCCTGTCGGTGCGCGAGGTGGTGACGGCATTCCTCGACCGGATCGAGGCGGTCAACTCGCTGGTCAACGCCATCGTCTCGCTGCGCGACCGTGCCGATATCCTGAATGAGGCCGACAGGGCGGACGCCCATCTGGCGCAAGCAGGAAATGCCGGATCGCTGTTTGGCCTGCCGATCGCGATCAAGGACCTCGCCTTGACCAAGGGGCTGAGGACCACCTTCGGCTCGCCGATCTTCGCCGATTTCGTGCCCGGGGAAGACGACTTCTTCGTCGAGCGCGTCCGCAAGGCCGGCGCCATCATCATCGGCAAAACCAACGTTCCCGAATTCGGTCTGGGCTCCAACACCTACAACAGCGTGTTCGGGCCGACGCTCAATGCCTTCGATCCGGCCTTGACCGCCGGCGGTTCGAGCGGTGGCGCGGCGGTCGCGCTGGCGCTCGACATGCTTCCCGTCGCCGACGGCAGCGACTTTGGCGGCTCGCTGCGCAATCCGGCCGCCTACAACAACGTCTACGGCTTCCGCCCGTCGCAGGGACTTGTCCCGGCCGGGCCGGACCTCGATGTCTTCCACGCCCAGATGGGCGTCGAGGGGCCGATGGGCCGCAACGTGCGCGACATGGCGCTGCTGCTCGACGAGCAGGCCGGCTACCATCCGCGCGCGCCGCTCTCACATCACAAACAGGGCGCTTTCCTGCAGGGACTGCAAGCACCGGCGGCTGGCGGCCGCATCGCCTGGCTCGGCGATCTCGGCGGCCATTTGCCGGTTGAGGCAGGCATCCTGCCGCTTTGCGAGGCCGCTTTCGGCCGCTTCGCGGAAATGTCCTTTCAGACCGAAGCGCTATTGCCGGATGTCGACTTCGAGGCACTTTGGCAGGCCTTTGTGACGCTGCGCCAAGCAAGCAGCGGCTGCGCGCTCAAGGCGCATTACGACGATCCCGTCAAACGCCGGCTGCTGAAGCCGGAAGTCGTGTGGGAAGTGGAGAACGCAATGCGCCTCACGGCGCCGCAGGTCCACGCCGCGACGGTAAGGCGCTCGTCCTGGCATAAAACGCTGCTGCCGCTGTTCGAACGCTTCGACCTTATTGCCCTGCCGACCGCACAGGTCTTTCCCTTCGAGGTGGTTACCCACTGGCCGAGCCAGGTGGCGGAACGCGCCATGGACAGCTACCACCGCTGGATGCAGGTTTCCGCCTTCGCCACGCTTGGCGGTTGCCCGGCGGTCAACGTGCCCGTTGGCTTCGACGGCAGGGGCAGGCCGATGGGCATGCAACTGATCGGCCGGCCGCGCGGCGACATGGCGGTGCTGAGAGCGGCGGCGGCCTATGAGTCCACGCTGACCTGGGCGGCCGGAGCCTGCTGAACTCAATTCCGCTTCGTCGGCAATCTGTCGTGCCGGCTTGCACCGCCGTCGTCGCCATGCATTGATCCTGGTCAGCCGCGTTTCAAGCGGCACTCTACCGAGGAAAACCCATGTCGCTGGAACTCTACGCCACCTATCTCGTCGCTTGCCTCGTCATCATCCTGGTGCCTGGACCGACGGTGACGCTGATCATCGGCAACAGCATTCGCCATGGCTCGCGGGCCGGCCTCGCCAATGTCGCCGGCACGCAGGCCGGTCTCGCCATCATGATCGCCATTGTCGGCATCGGCCTGACGTCGCTGATCGCGGGCATGGGCCACTGGTTCGAATGGGTCAGGCTGATCGGCGCCGTCTATCTGATCTGGATGGGCGTGCAGATGTTCCGCTCCAAGGGCAGACTGAATGCCGACGGATCGGCGAAAAAGCCGCGTGGCGGCTTCTTCCTGCAGGGCCTGCTGGTGGCAGTGAGCAACCCCAAGACGCTGGTGTTCTTCGGCGCTTTCTTTCCGCAGTTCATTTCTCCCGAGGGCAACTACGCGCTGCAGATCATGGTCATGGGCCTCACCGCCATGATCTTCGCCGCCGTCTCCGATTCGACTTACGCGCTCGCCGCCGGCCGCGCCGGCCGCCTGCTGTCGGCCAGCCGCATCAAGCTCGTGTCCAGGATCAGCGGCAGCTTCCTGGTCGGCGGCGGCCTGTGGCTGGCGTTTTCCAAGGCGAAGTAAGGCGCCTTTCCTTCTCCCATTGTGGGAGAAGGTGGCCGAGCGAAGCTCGGTCGGATGGGGTGCTGGACCGATTGCGGCGCTGGAGTTTCTTCCAACACCCCTTCCGTCTTGGCACTAACGCGCCAATCCACCTTCCCCCGCAAGGAGGAAGGAAGAGGCCCTAAAGCCGCCCCAGCCGCTCCACCAGCAGCGCGAAGAAGGCATCATGGTCGATGTCGCGCATCACCATGGCGTTCTTCGGCCGCTTGGTCACGCCCCACCAGTCGATGACGGTCATGCCCATGGTGAGCTCCGAGGCGGTTTCCACGGTGACGTTGCAGGTGCGGCCCTTGAACAGTTCCGGCTTCAACAGATACGCGATGACGCAAGGGTCGTGCAGCGGTCCGCCGTCGGTGCCGTATTTTTCCTCGTCGAAGCGCTCGAAGAATTCCAGCATCTCGGCCGTGGCCGTTCCAACCCTGGTGCCGAGCTTGCGGAAGGCCTGGGTGCGCGTGGCGGTGGTCAGCGCCTTATGGGTGACGTCGAGCGGCATCATGACGATCGGAATACCGGCTTTGAACACGACATCGGCGGCTTGCGGGTCGACATAGATGTTGAACTCGGCTGTCGGCGTGACATTGCCGCCCTCGAAGAAACCGCCGCCCATCAGCACGATCTCCTTGATGCGCGGCGCGATCTTCGGCTCGCGGATCAGCGCCAGCGCGACATTGGTGAGCGGCCCGAGCGCGCAAAGCGTGATCGTGCCGCTTTGTTCCTTCATCAGCGTCTCGACGATGAAATCGACCGCGTATTGATTCTGCAGCTTCATCCTTGGCTCGGGCAAATCAGGCCCGTTGAGGCCGGTCTTGCCGTGTACTTCCTCGGCGGTGACCAGTTCGCGCACCAGCGGCCGGATGGCGCCGGCATAGACCTTGATGTCGGGCCTGCCGGCCAGTTCGCAAATCTTGCGGGCATTCTTTTCGGTGAGCTTCAGCGGCACGTTGCCGGCGACTGCGGTGATGCCGACGATCTCCAGCTCGGCGCTGCCGAGCGCCAGCAATATGGCGACGGCATCATCCTGGCCGGGATCCGTGTCGATGATGATCTTGCGGGATTGGGGCATTTCAATTCCTTGTCCGGGGAGTCTTTTTGGGCGGGTTTTTGATGGCTTGAACTTGATGGCGGGGCGGACCATATCAAGACCATCGGGAAAAATGCCATCCGGGTTTTTCCACTTTATGTCGCTCTCGAGAGGACACTGTAACATGAGCCGAATGACGCCCTTCTCCAGCCCGCTTCTCCTGGGTTTCGACGCTATGGAAAAGACCCTGGAGCGTCTGGCGAAGTCGGGTGACAGCTACCCTCCCTACAACATCGAGCGCCTCAGCGGCGCCGACGGCAAGACCGAAAGGTTGCGCATCACGCTCGCCGTCGCCGGTTTCGCCGAAAGCGATCTCGATGTCACCACGGAGGAAAACCAGCTGGTCGTGCGCGGTCGTCAGAACGACGAAACCGAACGCGAATTCCTTCATCGCGGCATCGCCGCGCGCCAGTTCCAGCGCTGTTTCGTGCTTGCCGACGGCATGCGGGTGATCGCGGCCGAATTGAAGAACGGCCTTTTGTCGATCGATCTCGATCGGCCCGAGTCCGAACGGCTGGTACGGAAAATAAACATATCGGTGAAAGACTGATCTTTACCACTGCATCGGCCGGAAAACCGGAACCGATTTTCCGAAAGCACGATGCAGCAAATTGAATGGCTCTCATGCGAGGCGGCCTTGAGCGGCGTCCTCGCGCCAAGGAGGCTTGAAATGACCAGAACTGACGAAAATATCACCATGACCAGCGGTGAATTCGCCCATCTCGGCGAAGGCTCGGTCGCCTATCTCAGGAAAGTGTCGAGCGACGATTTGCGCGGCCGCTTCCCGGGCCTCGGCGAAATCGCGCCGGGCCTGGAATTGTGGGCACTGTTTGCCGCCAACGGCCAGCCGATCCTGCTTTCTGACGCCCGCGACCGGGCGCTGGCAGGCGCCCTGGAAAACGATTTGACCACCGTCGCCATCCACTAACAAACAAGGCGATCGGGTTGGAAACGGACAGGGCCGCCCGCGGCGGCCCCTGAACCGTTAAATCGAATAGCGTCAGGCCGCGTGCGAAGCCTGTGTATCCGACAAAAGCGCATGGATTGCGACGGCGTCGCGCGTGCCCCTGATCTTGGCCACCGTGTCGGCATCGCGCAGCACCCGCGCAATGCGCGACAGCGCCTTGAGGTGATCGGCGCCGGCGCCTTCGGGCGCGAGCAGCAGGAACACCAGATCGACCGGCTGGTCGTCCAGCGCCTCGAAATCGACCGGCGTCTCCAATCGCGCGAATACCCCGGCGATCCGCTTCACTCCGGCCAGCTTGCCGTGCGGAATGGCGATGCCATTGCCGACGCCGGTCGAGCCCAGCCGCTCGCGTTGCAGGATGGTGTCGAACACCTCCCGCTCCGCAATGCCGGAAATCGCCGCCGCTCTTTCCGACAGCAACTGCAGAAGCTGCTTTTTGGAGTTCGCCTTCAACGCCGGCATGATCGCCGGAACGTTGATAAGATCGCTCAGATCCATGCTTGAAATCCCTTGTTCGCCTGCCGTCGCCAGTCCTCGCCCCTCGCGCGGCCGGCTCCTTATCTCTATGCGGCCTTGGCCGTCATCCCTGTGCGACTTTGGTCGTGGATGGGTCGATCCAGCCGATATTCCCGTCCGGCCGGCGATAGACGATGTTGAGATGCTCGTTTCCGGCATTGCGGAAGACGAAGACCGGGCTCTCCTTGGTGTCGAGCTCGATGACGGCCGACGCCACCGACATCGTTTGCAGCGTCATGGTCGATTCGGCGACGATGGCCGGCGCGAAATTCTCCGGTATCTCCTCGTCGTCGTCAGCAAGCGGCGCCATCACCGTATAGGCGATATCGGTGGGCGCACCATTGGAACTGCCTGAATTGTGCGATTTCAGACGCCTTTTGTAGCGCCTGAGGCGGGTTTCGAGCCGATCCGCCGCAGCCTCGAAAGCCAGCGTCGGATCCTGCGCATCGCCGGTCGCTTGCAGCGAAGCGCCGGAATCCAGCCGAATCATGCAGTCGGCCGAATAGCGCGATCCCGATTTGATGACGGTGACATGTCCTGAAAAGCCGCGGTCGAAATATTTGCCGATCGCCTCGCCGACACGGTCGTTGATGCGCGTACGGAACGCATCGCCGATATCCATGTGTTTTCCCGATACGCGCAGTTTCATCTGAAAACTGACCTTCCCTGCTCAGGCTTCAAACTGTCCCGAGTTTATACTCGTGGTCTGTGCGCACAAGCTTTGCGGCGTCACTTGCGCCGATTTTAAATCCGAACTTTCCGATTGATCACAAGCCGCCTTCTTGGCCGTCCCGTGGCCTACGTCGTGACGGACCATTCGCTTGCGGGCATCAAGCCCGCCTCATGCGGGCGGGCTTCTAGCCACTTCATTGCAGCTTGTCAATGAAGCGCGAAAACTGTGGAAATCCGGCTGTGATACTAACGCCCGGCGCTGGCCAGCGCGCGTTTTTCGCGCCGCCGTTGCACCGACGAGGGAATGTTCATGCCTTCCCGGTACTTGGCGACCGTGCGCCTGGCGATATCGACGCCGCTTTCCCGCAACATGTCCACAATCGCATCGTCGGAAAGCACGTCGACGGGTTTCTCCTCGTCGATCAGCTGCTTGATGCGATCGCGCACCGCTTCCGACGAATGCGCATCGCCGCCGCCCGACGACGCGATCGAGGCGGTGAAGAAATAGCGCAGTTCGAACACGCCACGCGGCGTCAGCATGTATTTGTTCGCCGTGACCCGGCTGACGGTCGATTCGTGCATGCCGATGGCGTCGGCCACCGTGCGCAAATTGAGCGGCTTCAGATGCCGCACGCCATGCACGAGGAAAGCGTCCTGCTGGCGCACGATCTCGGAAGCAACCTTGAGGATGGTCTTTGCCCGCTGGTCGAGGCTGCGCGTCAGCCAATTGGCGTTCTGCAGGCACTCGGCCAGGAAATCCTTTTCCGTCTGGTTTTTTGGCATGCGGCGAAACCTGCGCGAAATAGATATGGTCGACCAGCACGCGCGGCAGCGTCTCGGCATTGAGTTCGACCGTCCAGCTCCCGTCATTGGCCGCCCGCACCTCGACATCGGCGACGATTGCGTCGCTGGCGCCGCCCGAAAACGCCATCCCCGGACGCGGATCGAGCGCCCGGATCTCGGCCAACATGTCGAGCAGATCCTCCTCGTCGACCCCGCAGATCCGCTTCAGCGTCTGGAAATCGCGCCGCGCCAACAGTTCGAGATTGGCGATCAGGGCCTTCATCGCAGGATCCAGCCGATCGCGAACGGCAAGCTGCAGCGCCAGGCACTCGGCGAGGTCGCGCGCGAAGATGCCGGCCGGCTCGAAGGCCTGGCAGACCGCCAACACCTTGGCCACCGCGGCTTCGTTCGTGCCGAGGCGGACGGCGATCTCGGCCATGTCGGCGCGCATGTAGCCGGCCTCGTCGAGGCCATCGGCAAGCTCGCCGGCGATCAGGCGTGCCGCCGGATCGCCGAAGGCCAGCGCGACCTGTTCGCCAACGTGATCGCGCAGCGTGATCGCGGCGGCAGCGATGTCAGCCGCATCGAAGCCTTCGGACGACGAGGAGCTGGAGCCGTTGCCGGACGCCGACTTCCACTGCGCCGTCAGGTCGGGGCCAAGCCGCTCGCTCGTGCCGGGATCGTCGGGGAACAGGTTTTCCAGCGAGGTATCGAGCTTTTCCGAGATCGCCTCGGCGCTCCATGCCGTGTCTGTTTCGAACCAGTCGCCGGCCGCCTCCGGCGCGGCGTCGACCTTCTGCGCCTGGTCGCTCGCGGCATCGTCCTGCGGTTCGGCACGTTCGAGCAGCGGGTTGCGCTCGATCTCGTCATCGATGAAGCGTTCGAGCTCGACATGGGTGAACTGCAGCAACCGGATCGATTGCATGAGCTGCGGCGTCATCACCAACGACTGGGACTGTCGTAGCTGTAGTTTTGCCGCCAACGCCATGGTTCGGTCTCAAACGCCCCTACTACGCATTCGGATTCTACGCATCCGGAATTTACGCGTCCGGACTGTCGGAAAAGAATTTTCCCGGACGGACATGAAACTGGCCCGGCTTTTGCTTGTCAAGGCGATGACGAGCAAAACCGGCTCAGACGAGTGTTATCTCCGAGAAAACTGAACAAACTGATCGAGGATTACCCGAAAAGTCACACCGACACAGGATTTCGCGCTCAGAGCGTAAATCCCTCGCCGAGGTAAAGCCTGCGCACATCCGGATTGGCGACCACTTCGTCGGCCCGGCCATGAGTCAGCACCTGGCCGGCATGGATGATGTAGGCGCGGTCGATCAGGCCGAGCGTTTCGCGGACATTGTGATCGGTGATGAGCACGCCGATGCCGCGTGCCGTCAAATGACGCACGAGCTGCTGGATATCGGCGACGGCGATCGGATCGATACCGGCGAAAGGCTCGTCGAGCAGCATGTAGGCGGGGCGCGTCGCCAGTGCGCGCGCGATCTCGAGCCGCCGCCGTTCGCCGCCCGACAGCGACAGCGACGGGGCCTTGCGCAGATGGCTGATATGAAATTCGTCGAGCAACTCGTCGAGGCTGCGCTCCCGCTCCTTGCGGCTGTTTTCGACCACTTCAAGCACGGCTCGGATGTTTTGCTCGACGCTTAGGCCGCGAAAGATCGACGCTTCCTGCGGCAGATAGCCGATGCCGAGGCGAGCGCGGCGGTACATTGGCATCGAGGTGACGTCGAAGCCATCGATCTCGATCGTGCCTTCGTCGACCGGCACCAGGCCGGTGACCATGTAGAAGCAGGTCGTCTTGCCGGCCCCGTTGGGACCGAGCAGCCCGACCGCCTCGCCGGCACGCACGCCTATCGTCACGCCGCTGACGACCATGCGGCCCTTGTAGCTCTTGGTCAGGCCCTTGGCGATCAAGGTGCCCTTGAACTTTGCCGCCTCGACGGTGACCGTGGCCGGGGCCGCGAGTTTGCTGGCGGCGCGTCCTGGAAGACGCGCCAACAGCGATGACAGGCCGGCCATCAGTTCTTCGCCGCTCCCGACTTCGCGGGCGGCGTGATCGACATCATGACGCGCCCGCCGCAGGCGTCGACCTGTGCCAGGCCGCTCTTCATCTGCACGGTGAGCTTGCAGCCGACCAGCACATTGTCGCCTTGCGAAAGCACGACCTTGCTGCCTGAAAGCACCAGCACTTCGCTCTTCATGTCGAACGTGCCGCGGTCGCCGGTGGCGACCTGGTCGTCCGATTTGATGTAGACCTTGTTGTCGACCTCCAGATGGTCGATGTTGGCCGAGCCGGTCATCGCGGCGCCCGCGGCTTCCGCACCCTTGGCGGCAGTGCCGGCGTCCTTGACGTAGTAGACCGTCATCTTGCCGGCCTTGAGCACGGTCGGACCCTGGACGACGCTTACATTGCCCGTGAACACGGCGACGCTGTCCGCCTGCCGGACCTCGAGCTTGTCGCTTTCGATCTGGATGGGCTTGTCGCCGGACAATTTGAGGCCCGACAATTGGCTGGTGGCCTTGGACTGCGCCAGCGACGGCGCCGTTCCCAGGACCAGTGCCAGGATCGGCAATGCCGAAGCCGCGGCCACGAACCGTGCCGAACTAGTGAGCCGCATTGGTTTCTCCGCTCTCTGCCTCTGCCGCCTTCAAGCTGGCGGGATCGATGTTGACACGCACCTTGTTCTCGAAAACCACGATCTTGCCATTATCCTGAATCGACATCGAATCTGCGGTGATCCGCGACCCGCCACGGCTGACATCGACGGGGTCGTTCGTCTTCATAGTGCCTTTGCCCATGTCGAGAAAGACCGATTTGAACTTTGCCTCCATGCCATCAGTGGTGGTTATGGTGACATCGCTGGTCAGGTTCATCGTGTTGCCGTCGCGATTATAGGTGCCGTGCGAGGCATTGATGGCCGCCACGTTGTCGGTCGAGACCGGCAGTTTGGCGTTGATACCCTCCAGATCGATGATGCCTTGCTTGCTTACGTCCTGTATGGCGCGCAAGGCCGTCATCGAATAGGGCAGCTTCTCTTTGGTGAACCCGTTAAGCTTTGGATTGGCCATCACCAGCTTGCCATTGGCAAAGGCGCTGCCGTCGGCCTGGACTGTAAACGACACAGGTGCCGCGAGATAGGAATAGACCGGGAAAGCGACCGCGATCACCGCCGCGACCAGAGGCACCGCCAGTTTCAGGACGCGCACGCGGCGCGAATGGCGGCGGGCGATGTCGAAGGCATCGCCCCGCGTCGGGCCTACGGCCGGGGGCGCCAACTCCGCCTCGGTGTTGGTCGGTTCGATCGGTCTGGCTAACATGACTGTTTCTTCTAAACCCCTGCCCGCAAGCACCCTATAGGTGGGATGCCGACGCCCCCAAGCAAGCACAAGCCGAGGAAAACCGCAAAAATGTGACGGTTTTGCTATGCAAACGAAAATGAACCCGGCACAATCTGCACGTCATACCAGATACGGACGCAATGCGTTAGAGCCTGTGGACAGGCCTGATATCCCATGACATTCCGGCTTACAAATGTCGAAGGCTTTGTCTTTGGCCCAAGCGCGTCAGGAAGGCGCGTCAGGAAACGGTAGCCGGGCGCGGACGGTTGCTTTAAAAGCATCTTTTCCCATCGACTGCGAGGCTGACCATGGCACTGAGAGCCGACGACCTGATCGACCGCCGCCGCTTGCGCCGCAAGCTGACATTCTGGCGCGTTGCCGCGCTTGTTGTCGCGGCAGCCGGGCTGGTCGCCCTTTCGACCTGGATCTACGGTGACGACTTCACCGGCACGGCGGTCGACCATATCGCCAAGGTCAAGATCGAAGGCACCATCACCGAGGACGAGGAGCTGATCAAACGGCTGGAGACCATCCGCCAGTCCTCGAGAGTGAAAGCTGTGATCCTGTCGATCGATTCGCCGGGCGGCACCACCGTCGGCGGTGAATCGATCTACGAGGAAGTGCGCAAGCTGGCCGCCGACAAGCCTGTCGTGGCGGAGGTCGGCACGCTCGCCGCATCGGCGGGTTACATGATCGCAACCGCGGCCGATCATATCGTCGCGCGCAAATCCTCGATTGTCGGCTCGATCGGCGTGCTGATCCAGTATCCTGATGTCAGCGGTCTCATGGACAAGCTCGGCATCAAGCTGGAGGAGGTGAAATCCTCGCCATTGAAGGCCTCGCCCTCGCCCTTCAAGCCAACCAATGATGACGAGCGCGCCATGGTGCGCAAGCTCATCCTCGACAGCTACGACTGGTTCGTCGGCATCGTCGCCGAACGCCGCAACATGACCAAGCCGGAGGCGCTGGCGCTCGCCGACGGGTCGATCTTCACCGGCCGGCAGGCTGTCGCCAACAAATTGATCGACGCGGTCGGCGGCGAGACCGAGGCGATCGACTGGCTCGCAACCAAGGGCGTCGACGCCAAGCTCAAGGTGGTGGAGTGGAAGAACACGGAAAGTCGTGGCGGCTTCCTGTTCTCCAGGGCGATGGCGAAAACCGTCGCCAGCGCGCTCGGCCTGCCTGACGCCGGCGACGTCATTCACGAAATCGGAGCCGACCGCTTGTTTCTTGACGGTCTCGTTTCCGTCTGGCACCCTTGAGGAGCCGGGACGAGTGAAAAAAGCAAATAAAATCATCCTCATAATTTTGACCGCACCGCTTTCACGGGGACCCTTCCGATGATCAAATCCGAACTTGTGCAGATTATCGCCACGCGCAACCCACATCTTTTCCTGCGCGACGTCGAAAACATTGTCGGCGCGATTTTCGACGAGATCACCGACGCCCTTGCTGAAGGCAATCGGGTCGAACTGCGTGGTTTTGGTGCTTTTTCGGTGAAAAACCGCCCCGCCCGTACCGGCCGCAATCCGCGCACCGGCGAATCCGTCGAGGTCGAGGAGAAATGGGTGCCGTTCTTCAAGACCGGCAAGGAATTGCGTGAAAGGCTGAACGGCGCCAAATAGGCGCCGCCTCAGCGGCAATCCAGCCTGTCGACAAGTTCTTCCGACGGAAAAAACATGTTCAATCGCTTCATGCTTATCGTGGTCTTCGTGCCGCTGGCCGTCATCCTGATTGCGCTGGCCGTCGCCAACCGCGAACTGGTGGCCTTCACGCTCGACCCGTTCAATCCCGGCAATCCGGCGCTGACGCTGACGCTGCCGCTGTTCATCTTCCTCTTCCTGGCTCTCGCCGTCGGCATGATCGTCGGCAGCCTGGCGACCTGGGTCAAGCAGGGCCGCTACCGCAAGCTGGCGCGTCAGCGCGGCGTCGAAGCCGAGAACCTGCGGCAGGCAGTGGGCCGTGCGCCGTCTGTGCCGCAAGGCCCGACCCAGGGGTCAGCCTTGCCGAAGCCAACAAACTGAAAATCGGTTTGGCGATTTTCTCTCCACGGAGCTTTTGATGCTGACCATTTCGGCCGCCGAGGTCGATCATGCGCTGACCTTTTCCGGGCTGGTCGAGACGCTGCGCGCCGCCTTTCGCGATGGAGCGGTGCAACCGGTCAGGCATCACCACACGGTCGAACGGCCCGGCGGCGCGGCTTCGACGCTGTTGCTGATGCCGGCCTGGACCGATTTCAACGCCGCCGGAACCTCGGCGGGCGGCCATATCGGCGTCAAGATCGTCACCGTCTCGCCCGACAACAATGCCCTCGGCAAGCCCGCCGTGATGGGGCTTTACCTTCTGCTCGACGGCGCGACCGGCGAGCCCGAAGCCATGATTGACGGCCAGCGGCTGACGCAGTGGCGCACGGCCTGTGCCTCGGCACTGGCCGCCTCCTATCTCGCCCGCGAGGACGCTTCGCGGTTGCTGGTGGTCGGCGCCGGCGCGCTGTCGCCGTTCCTCGCCAAGGCGCATTCGGCGGTGCGGCCGATCAAGGCCATCCGCATCTGGAACCGCACGCCGGCCAATGCCGAAAAGGTTGCAGCGCAATTGCGCGCCGAAGGTCTTGCGGCCAGCGCCGCAAGCGATCTAGACGCCGAACTTGGCCAGGCCGATATCGTCTCGTCGGCGACCATCACGACCGCGCCGCTGATCAGGGGCGCGCTGCTGCGGCCGGGAACCCATGTCGACCTGGTTGGTGGCTTCACGCCCGATATGCGCGAAAGCGACGACGACGCGATTGCACGCGCCCGCGTCTATGTCGACACCCGCGCCGGCGCCACCAAGGAAGCCGGCGACATCGTCCAGCCGCTGGCCTCCGGCGTGCTGAAGCCTGAAGCGATCGTCGCCGACCTGCATGAACTGGCGCGCGGTGAGAAAAAAGGCCGCCAGAGCCCCGATGAGATCACGTTGTTCAAATCGGTCGGTGCGGCCCTCGAGGACCTCGCCGCCGGCATCGCCGTCTACAAAGGGAGCAGGGCAGTAGGACAGTAGGGCAGCCCTACCTACTCCTTTACTCCCATGCTGCCCTATTGCTGGACCGGCATATCGGACCATTTGGTTGCGAAGCCAATGGCCCTATGTCAAAAGCGGCCTGCCGTTCCGGAGACAGTTCTTGAAATCCTTTCGCGACCGAAACCGCGACAACAGTCCGCGCCAGCCCGTGAAAGCCAGTGCCGACCAGCCGCTGCGCGGGACCAGCACCGCACCGGACAACCGGCCGGAACCCAAATCCGCGCCGCGCGCGCTTGCCCGCCGCGACGGCGCCCTGCCCGCCGAACGTCTTCCGGTAATCCTCGAAGTGGCGCCAAACGCCGACTATGCGCTGCTCGACAGCGGCGCCGGGCAAAAGCTCGAACAATACGGCCCCTACCGCATCGTGCGGCCCGAGGGCCAGGCGATCTGGCAAAAGGCGTTGCCGGCGAGGGACTGGGAGCGTGCCGACGCCATTTTCACCGGCGATACCGACGAGGAAGGCATCGGCCGCTGGCGCTTCCCAAGGACGCCGCTCGGCGAGACCTGGCCGATGAAGCACGACGGCATCGACTATCTCGGCCGTTTCACCTCGTTTCGCCATGTCGGCGTCTTTCCCGAACAGGCCTCGCATTGGGACCACATGGCCGGGCTGATCGCGGCGGCGAAACGGCCCGTCAAGGTGCTTAACCTGTTCGGCTATACCGGACTTGCCTCGCTGGTGGCGGCCCGCGCCGGCGCCGAGGTCACCCATGTCGATGCGTCCAAGAAGGCTATCGGCTGGGCCCGCGAGAACCAGGAGATGGCCGGCCTGTCGCGAAAGCCGATCCGCTGGATCGTTGACGACGCTGTGAAATTCGCCGAACGCGAGGAACGCCGCGGCAGCCGCTACGACATCGTCCTGTTCGACCCGCCGGCCTATGGCCGCGGCCCCAAGGGCGAGGTCTGGCAGCTGTTCGAGGATCTTCCTGCTTTGACCGACCTTTGCCGCTCGATCCTGACGCCAAGGCCGCTGGCCGTGGTGCTGACCGCCTATTCGATCCGCGCCTCCTTCTTCGCCATCCATGCCCTGATGCGCGACACTTTCGCCGGCATGGGCGGTACAGTCGAATCCGGCGAACTGATCATCCGCGAACAATCCGCCGGCCGGGCGCTGTCGACCTCGCTGTTCTCGCGCTGGGTGGCTTGAATGAGCGAGCGGCACGCAGGCGCGCCAGGCCAGGTGAAAGAGGTCACCAGCCTCGCCAACCCGCTGATCAAGGACATCAAGGCGCTGGCGCTCAAGAAATTCCGCGACCAGCAAAATGCCTTCATGGCCGAGGGCTTGAAGCTGGTCATCGATGCGCTCGATCTCGGCTGGCAGATCAGGACGCTGGTTTTCGCCAAGGCCGGACGCGGCAATGCGGCGGTCGAAAAGGCAGCGGCACGCACTGTTGCCGCCGGCGGCACCGTGCTCGAAGTTTCGGAAAAGGTGCTTGTCGCCATCACCCGCCGCGACAACCCGCAGATGGTGGTCGGCGTCTTCTCACAAAAGATCCTGCCGCTGAAGGAGATCCGCGCCAGGGATGGCGATGTCTGGGTGGCGCTCGACCGGGTGCGCGACCCCGGCAATCTTGGCACCGTCATCCGCACCGTCGATGCGGTCGGCGCCAGGGGCGTTATCCTGGTCGGCGAAACCACCGACCCTTTTTCGGTCGAGACAGTGCGCGCCACCATGGGCTCGATCTTCGCCGTGCCGGTCGCCAAGGCCACGCCGGACGCCTTCCTCGCCTGGCGAAAGGGCTTTCAGGGTCTCGTCGCCGGCACGCATCTGCAGGGCGCGGTCGACTACCGCTCGGTCGATTTTTCCAAAGGTCCGGTGCTGCTGGTGATGGGCAACGAGCAGCAGGGCCTGCCAGAAAACCTCGCCGAAAGCTGCGACAGGCTGCTCAGGATCCCGCAGGCCGGCCGCGCCGATTCGCTCAACCTCGCGGTGGCGACCGGCGTGATGCTGTTCGAGATCCGGCGCGGCGCGCTGAAGCTGGAGCCGGACTAGACCATGATCCCGAAAAGCGTCCGGTTTTCGAACAAGATCATGGTCAAGCAAGAGGGCACAAAATCGTGAAATCCCTGTGGGTCAGCTCATGGTCCCCCTATGCGCTGCTGGTCATTGCGGCAGTAGCAACTGACCAGTGGGTGAAGCATCTGGTCGAGACTGGCCTGCCCTTTCAGGAAAAGCTCGATCTTGTGCCGTTCCTGGCGCTTTACCGCACCTACAACACCGGCATCGCCTTCTCGATGCTCTCGTCGTTCGGCGACACCGGCCTCGTCGTTATCGCCGTTCTGGTCGTTGGTTTCGTGCTTTATCTAGCCGCGCGCACGCCGCCAGGTCATTCGCTTGCCCGCATCGGCTTTGCGCTGATCATCGGCGGCGCGCTCGGCAATCTGCTCGACCGCGCCGTCCAGGGCCATGTCATCGACTACTTATTGTTCCACACGCCGGTCTGGTCCTTCGCCGTCTTCAACCTTGCCGATGTCTTCATCTCGACGGGTGCGGTTTTGGTCGTCTTCGACGAACTCGTCGGCTGGCGACGCGAAGCCCGGCCTCGAGACCCGGACGCCCAAGATCCTGACACCTAGACGGTTGACCTCACCCACCTGCCGCCACACATTCGAAAGCCCGAGGAGAAAAAATGTCCGAAACCTTCAAAGCCATCCTCGTCTCGCGCGACGCCGAAAAGAAACAATCGGTCGCCGTGACCGACCTGACCGAAGCGGACCTGATGGAAGGCGATGTCACCGTCGCCGTCGAGGCGACGACGGTGAACTACAAGGATGGGCTTGCCATAACCGGCAAGGCGCCGGTGATCCGCCGCTGGCCGCTAGTGCCGGGCATCGACTTTGCCGGCACCGTCATCTCGTCTTCCCATGCCGGCTGGCGCAAGGGTGACAAGGTCATATTGAACGGCTGGGGCGTCGGCGAAACGCATTTCGGCGCCTATGCCGGGCGCGCCCGCGTCAAGGGCAACTGGCTGGTGCCGTTGCCCGACGGCATGAGCCCGCATGATGCCATGGCGGTAGGCACCGCCGGCTATACGGCCATGCTCTGCGTCATCGCGCTGGAGCGGCACGGCATCGTGCCCGATCGCGGCCCGGTGGTGGTGACGGGGGCCGCCGGCGGTGTCGGCTCGGTCGCCGTCTCGATCCTGTCCAGTCTTGGCTATCACGTCATTGCCTCGACCGGCCGCAACGCCGAAAGCCCCTATCTGATCGACCTCGGCGCCGCGGAGGTGATTTCGCGCGACGAGCTTGCCCAGCCGGCAAAACCGCTCGCCAAGGAACGCTGGGCCGGCGGCGTCGACGCGGTCGGCAGCCATACGCTGGCCAACGTTCTTTCGATGACCTCCTATGGTGGCGCGATCGCCGCCTGCGGCCTGGCCGGCGGCATGGACCTGCCGGCAAGCGTCGCCCCGTTCATCCTGCGCGGCGTTTGCCTGCTCGGCATCGATTCGGTGATGGCGCCAAAGGCGGTCCGCATGGAAGCGTGGCGCCGCATCGGTACGGATCTCGACCATCAAAAGCTTGCCAGCCTCTCCTCGACCATCGGTTTCGACGACATCGTCGGCGCCGCGCATGACATTGTCGAGGGCAAGATCCGTGGCCGCGTGGTGGTGGATATGTGACCTCTTTTCGCCTCATATCCTTAGCCGAGGCGAAGCAAAAACGGCGCGACCGCTAAAATTCGAACGATCCGCCACAATTTTCCATAATCTCTATCTGGCAAAGGTTTCGCATGATCGCGGAACCCGGCATCAAAGAGACGGAGAGTGCCGAGAGCGTCAATGGGATCGGCCCCGAGGCGCCAAGGCGGCCGATCGTCGCCGCGCCGCCGCTGGCGCCGGAGCTGCCCGGGGCCAGCCGCGAAGGCCTGCCGTTCCTGACGCTCGTCGCCATCGTCGTGATGGCAGGGCTTGCCCATCTGACGGGGGCGCCGATCTTCGTCACCGTTGGCCTCCTGGCGACCGGCATTGCCGGCATTGCCATGCATCTGCGCGCCAAACGCACCCAGCGCCGCACGGTCGCCCTGCTCGACGAGACGACGGCTCGCAGCCGCGCCGAGATCGAAACGCTGGCCGACCGCATGTGGGAGATGCAGGAGAGCGAGGAACGCTTTCGCGGGTTGATCGACGCGCTCGGCGATCTCGTCGTCCACCGCGACCGTGACGCCCACATCGTCTATGCCAACAAGGTCTTCGCCGATCTTGTCGAAACCGACCAGCGCGAGCTTGCCGGCAAGACGCTGGCCGAACTCGGCATCGATGTCGGCATCGTCCCCGATGCCGCCTTTTCCGATCACGAATGCCTGAGTTCCACCGACGTCGCCATCCGCACGCCGGGTGGTTCGCGCTGGTTCTCGTGGATCGAACTGTCGGTGCGCGACAAGGATAGCGGTGCCGTGTCGCATCGCGCCATCGCCCGCGACATCACCGCCCGCAAGCGCGCTGAATCATCGCTCATCACCGCCCGCGAGCGGGCCGAATATGCAAGCCAGGCCAAATCGCGCTTCCTCGCCACCGTCAGCCATGAGATCCGCACGCCGATGAACGGCATCATGGGCATGGCGAAGCTCTTGGCGGACACCAATCTCTCGCCCGAACAGCGGACCTATGTTGGCGCCGTCTCCACCTCGGCCAGCGCCCTGCTGGCTCTGATCGAGGACCTGCTCGACTATTCAAAGATCGAGGCCGGCCGCTTCGATCCAGAACCACAGCCAATGTCCGTGCGCGAGATTGCCGACAACATCATCGAACTCCTGGCTGCGCGGGCCTTCGCCAGGAATATCGGCCTTGGCTGCCATGTCGAACCCGACGTGCCGCAGATGATCTCAGCCGATCCGGGAAGGGTCCGGCAGGTGCTGCTCAATCTCATCGGCAACGCCATCAAGTTCACCGACAGCGGCGGCGTGCTGGTGACCGTCGCCCGCACCCGCACCGAAACCACCGACCGCATACGCTTCACCATAACCGACACCGGTCCCGGCCTGCACGAGGACGACCTGGAGCGCATCTTCGAGGAATTCGAACAGGCTGATGGCACCTCGACTCGCGCGCATGGCGGCGCGGGCCTCGGCCTTGCCATCTCCAAGCGCCTTGTGACCGCCATGGGCGGCGCGATTTCGGTGTCGAGCCAGCTCGGCCAGGGCTCGGAATTCATCTTTGAAATCCCCGCGGTATCGGCCACCGAGGCGCCTCAGAACCGCCAGGATGCGCTGTCGGGCCGGCGCGCGGTGATCCTGTCGAAGAATGCCATCGAGGCCGATGCCATCGCCCGCACCATCCGCGCCAATGGCGGCAAGGTCGATCTGGCCGCGACCGCTGCCCAGGCCGCAGCCTTCGCCGGCAGCTGCGACGTGCTGCTGGTCGACGCGGCCATGGAAGAAAGTGACGGCAGGCTGCTCAAGCGTCTTCGCCAGAGCGGCTTTGTCGATTGCGAGGCGATCACGCTGATCGCGCCGACGGACCGCGGCATGCTTGGCGAGTTCCGCGCCAACGGCTACGCCACCTTCCTGGCACGGCCGGTGCGCGGCGAGACGCTGCTGCGCGTGCTTTTGACCAGCCACGCGCCGGCGTTCGCCCAGCCGGAGGCGGAAAAGCGTGGCGCGCCATCGGTGCGCACCCTCGGCAGCCGCCAGCACGGCCTGTCCGTGCTGATCGCGGAGGACAACGACATCAATGCCATGCTTGCCCGCGCCACGCTTTTGAAGGCCGGGCATCGGGTGAAAGTGGTCGGCAACGGCAAGGCGGCCGTCGAGGCCGTCATCGGCACCGGCCACAAGCATCGCTTCGACGTGGTGCTGATGGACCTGCACATGCCCGTCATGGATGGGCTGGACGCCATCGCCGCCATCCGCCGCCATGAGGAGGAAACCGCCGCGCCGCCGGTTCCGATCATGGTGCTGTCGGCGGACAGTCAGGAAAAAACCCGCCACGCCGTGCTTGCCCATGGCGCCAGCGGCTTCGTCACCAAGCCGCTCGATCCCGACGCGCTCGTCCATGCCGTCGAGGGCCAGGTGGCCGCCTGACCTCTCCGGAGCGCAGTGCGCCCCTCCCCCTCAGCCGGTTGAGAGCATTGGAGCGTAGCACGTCTATTGGACGCGCCAAGACCGTGACTTTTTCAAATGATCCTTTCCCCGGAAACCGATTTCGGCTTCCCGGTCGTGCGATAGCCAGCCGACGAAGTATTGCCCGCGCCCCCGTATCACGGTACTGTCACAATCCTGTTGCACCTACACCGTATCCCCGTGCCAAGAGGGATGGCTCGAAGGAGAATCACTCGTGCATACAGTTATGCCGGAATGTGACACTCGGCCGAACGCCAGCAGCGCCATGCTTGTCGGGCGGAACGTCGATGCCGTCATTAAAGGCGCATCTCTCGGCCGCATCGGCGACCTCGAAGTGCGGCTCGCCCGCAACGAGGCTGAGATCGCCGCGGCCCAGGAGGTGCGCTACCGGGTATTCTATGACGAACTCGGCGCCAGGAAGGACCTGTTCCAGGTGCAGGACCGGCGCGATGCCGACCGCTTCGACCCGCTCTGCGACCATCTGCTCGTCTTCGACACCTCGCGGTCCGGTCCCGAGCACCGCCGCATCGTCGGCACCTACCGCTTGCTGCGCCAGGAGATCGCGGCCGCCGCCGGTGGCTTCTATTCCGAGGGCGAATTCGAGCTGACCAAGCTCATCGCCCGCCATCCCGGCCAGCGCTTCCTCGAACTCGGCCGCTCCTGCGTTTTGCCGGAATACCGCTCGAAGCGCACCATCGAGGCGCTGTGGCAAGGCATCTGGGCCTATATCAACCACTATGGGATCGGCGTGATGACCGGTTGCGCCTCGTTCCACGGCACCGTGCCGGCGGCGCATGCCGAAGCGCTGACCTATCTCGCCCATCACTGCCGGACGAACTCGGCCTGGGACGTGCGCGCGGTCGCCGGGCGCTACTGCTCCATGGATTTGATGCCGATCGAGGCGGTCAACGCCAAGGCCGCGATCGCGGCGATGCCGCCGCTGGTCAAGGGCTATCTGCGCGTCGGCGCGCGCATCGGCGACGGCTGCGTCATCGACCGCGAATTCTCGACGGTCGACGTCTTCGTGGTGATGCCGGTCAAGGAGATCGGCGCCCGCTACGTCAACTACTATGGCGGGGAAGCGCAGCGTTTCGCCGCGTGAGATTCCAGCGAATAGGGAGTAGCGGGTAGCGGGAGTTCCGCCAACTCGCTGCGGATTGTTGCTCCTATTCGCTATTCGCTACTCGCTCTCATTTCACGGAATGTCTTCCGGCCGCCGGCCAGGGCGGCTTTTGTAGGATGGAAAGGCCCAGCCGAATTTGAGTGCGCCGCCACGCACCAGGAATGCCGCGGCGAAGCCCGCCAGGCCCGATGCGAGCGGCGGCAGTCCGGCGAGATCGCCTGTTGTAAACAGGGTGGCGCCCGCGAGGGCGGCGGTGACATAGATTTCTGGTCTCAGGAGCAACCGACGGCTCGCCGGCCAGCATGTCGCGCAATATCCCGCCGAACGTTGCGGTGAGCACGCCGGTGACGACGGCGACCACCGGCGAGCCGGTGATGGCCAGGCCCTTGGCGGCGCCCATCACCGAAAACGCGGCAAGGCCGACGGCGTCGAGCCAGAGCAGTAATTTCCAGCGGGATTCGAGACGGTGCGCCGCGAAGAAGACAAACATCGCCACCACCGCGCAGATCATCACATAGCCGGAGTTGGCGATCCAGAAGACCGGCAGATTGAGGATGATGTCACGAAACGTGCCGCCGCCGATACCGGTGACGCTGGCCAGGAACAGAAAACCGATGATATCGAGCTGCTTGCGCGAGGCGGCAAGCGCCCCCGTCGCCGCGAAGACGGTGACGCCGGCATAGTCGAGAAGCTCGATCGGGTTCATGGGGTGAATAATGAAATAGCGCGTCGGGAATAGCGAGTGGCTCCCCGCGAAACTGGATTGACTTCATGTCAATTAAATGATTGAATAGTTCATTCAATTTAATGGACGAATATGTCCCCTCGCCGCTACAACATGGATTCCCGGACTGCCACCTTCGCCAAGACGAGGCAGCGCATTCTCGACGCGACGATCAAGCTGCACGCCCGGAACGGCATCTTCGGCACGACTTGGAAGGACATCGCTACGGAAGCCGATGTCGCCGTTGGCACCGTCTACAAGCATTTTCCTACGCTGGACCAGCTAGTGCCCGCGTGCGGCGAATTGCTGATGGAGCGCCTGCGGCCGCCATCGCCCGAATCAGTGACGGAGATAATCGGCGGGGCGAGGGATTCTGAAGAACGGTTGCGCCGGGTCGCGAACGAGTTGTTCGCCTTCTACCACCGTGGCGGACGGCATCTCGAAAGTGACCTGCGCGAGCGGGAGCTTCCGGCCATGCGGGAATGGGAAGACTACCTGCGGAACATGGTGGCCGGATTCGTGCGAGAGGCGTTGGTGGAGGACGATCCCGGCGATGATGCCGCGCAGGCAATCAGCTTCCTGTTCGACTTTCCGACGTTCAACGCGATGCGGATACGCGGGATGACAATGGATCTAGCCGCCGAAACGGCAACGGGAATGGCGCTATGCTGGCTTAAGGAAAGGCCGGCGGAGCACGTACTGACGAACACAATACCGGAGGCAGACAAAGGCTAAGGCCAGATAGCGAAGGAGGAAGTCATGAACACGAATATCGTTGAACTCACTGGTGGTGAAGCTGGGGCAACCCCCCGCGCCTTTTGCAGTCACGCCTTGGAAGGAGAGGCGCGCTGGTGGCTTGGTTCGCTGGCGGTGATCAAGGCTTCAGCAACCCAGACGGCGGGCCGGTTCACGCTAGTCGAAGTGATCGAGAACGAAGGCGAGGCGCCGCTGCACGTCCATCATCGCGAGGACGAGTCATTCCTGGTGATGGAAGGCGAGATCGAGTTCGAGATCGGCGGCAGGACGATCATGGCTGGACCCGGTTCGTTTCTCTTTGGGCCACGCGATGTGCCGCACCGCTATACGGTCAAGCGTGGACCGGCCCGGATGCTGTTCCTCTTCACGCCCGGTGGGTTCGAAGAGCTTTTGAGGGCGACCAGTGTGCCTGCCGACGACAGGCGCATCCCTCCGGACGGCGAAGGAATGCCGGACATGGAGACATTTCCCGACGTGGTCAGGCACTATGGTTGTGAACTGCTTGGCTGAGGACATGCACTGCAAGTGGCAGCGTACTATCGGTCGTCCCTGACGCCGGACAGGTTTCGGGAACGATCATGCCTTAGCCTTTGGTGGTGCCTGCCGGATGGCGCACTACTCCCCTGATCACGCATCCTTCTCAGCCTGCTCATTGACCGGGCCGGGCTCGACCGGGGCTTCACCAGCCACATGCTTGGGACCGCCCTTGGCGACGCCGACCATGGCCGGCCGCAGCACCCGCTCGCCGATCGAATAGCCGGGCTGCACGACCTGGACCACGGTGTTGGCCGGCACTGCCGGATTGGGCACCTCGAACATCGCCTGGTGGAAATTCGGGTCGAACTTCTCGCCTTCCGGCTCGAGCTTCTTCACCCCGTGCCGCTCCAGCGCCGACAGCATGGCGCGCTCGGTGATCTCGACGCCCTCGATCAGCGCCTTGAAGCCGGCATCGCCAGACGCCGCCGCCTCGGCCGGAATGGCATCCAGCGCCCGGCGCAGATTGTCCGACACCGACAGCATGTCGCGGGCGAAATTGGCCACCGCGTAGGCACGGGCGTCGTGGACGTCGCGTGCGGTGCGGCGGCGAAGATTCTCCATCTCGGCCGCGGCGCGGAGCGCGCGGTCCTTCAAATCTTCATTTTCCTTCATCAGCCGCAGAAGCGCTTCATAGTCCCCGTCGACGCTGCCTTCCGTGCGCTCGGCGGCGGCCTCGATCGCCTCGATATCCTCGGGCGCGCGTTCGTCTTTTGCCTGGTCGCTCATCGCCGTTTCCCGTCATCTCGAATGGTATGGATTTTGTGCCCGATATCGAGGTTTGGCGGCCAAAAATCAAGGGGCAAGCGATACTGTACGCCGCCGGCAGCAATTTGTCCGCAAGCAGCACGGACTTTCGATTTAATTCAAATTTTACTCTAACCGGCGGATTTGCTTGCGACGATGCTGCGATACGGGAACCATTCCCGTGCCGGGGGAGTTTCGAAGCCGACACAGGATTTTGAGATGACGACCCGCAACAACGCCGCCCGCAACAAGAGCGAAAGACGCGAGGGGCTCGACGCCGATATCAGACGCCAGTTCGGTACGGAGGCCACGACGCGCTTTCTGCGAACCCTGCCGGCATTCCGCACCGAGCTCGACATTCCCGATCGTTTCAAGGAGCTGCTTGACCGCCTGGACGGCATCGAAAGCAGCGTGACCGTCAGCCGACGCCCTCGGTAGATGCCATAGGTGTTGCGGCGCTTTCAGCCTCGCAACCGGTCTGTGGGCGTCGCGCGACAATTACGCACAGTAATTTTGCGTGATCTGTGTCTTGCGGCAGCGTCACGTGCCGCCTATGCTTTCTGATGAACATGATTTCCCCCGAAGCTGTGGCCAACAGCAAGCGTGCCTGGTTGAAGATTCTGGCGCGCTACAAGAAGCCCGACAGGCGGCGCAGCGCCGTTGAACTTGCCATCACCCTGATCCCCTTCGCCACGCTATGGGCACTGTCCTCGGCTGCCTATTCCTATGGCCATTGGTGGGGTCTGATCCTCATCCTTCCGGCGGCCGGCTTTCTGGTGCGGATCTTCATGATCCAGCACGATTGCGGCCACGGCTCCTTCTTCGCCAATCGCTACGCCGACGACTGGATCGGCCGCGGCCTCGGCGTGTTGACGCTGACCCCTTATGACTGCTGGCGGCGCGCCCACGCAACCCATCACGCCACAGCCGGCAATCTCGACGAGCGCGGCATGGGCGACATCAAGACGCTGACCGTGGCCGAATACCGACAGATGTCCTGGCGGGGCCGGTTTTCCTATCGTCTCTATCGCCACCCGCTGGTCATGTTCGGCCTCGGCCCGATTTGGCTTTTCATCTTCGAGCAGAGGCTGCCGGTCGGCATGATGCGCAGCGGACTGACACCGTGGGTGTCATCCATGGCCACCAACGCCGCTATCGCGTTCATCGCCGCCGTCCTCATCTGGTTCGTCGGCCTCGGCGCCTTCCTGGTGGTGCATCTGCCGATCGTCATCCTCGCCGGCTCGGCCGGCATCTGGCTGTTCTACGTCCAGCACCAGTTCGAGGAGACGGAGTGGGCAAAGGATTCCGAATGGGAATTCCAGCATGCGGCGCTGCACGGCTCGTCCTATTATGACCTGCCGCCGGTGCTGAACTGGTTCACCGGAAATATCGGCGTCCATCACGTCCATCACCTCTCCGCCAAAGTGCCATGCTACCGGCTTCCGGAGGTTCTCAGGGACTATCCGGAACTGCGCGAAATCGGCCGCGTCACGCTTCTCGACAGCCTGCGCTGCGTGAAGCTCGCGCTGTGGGACGAGAGCCGCAGGAAACTGGTGTCGTTCCGCGAAGCGCGCATGGCTGCGTAGAGCAGCAATAGCCGCCACACCAGGGTGCGACGGCTTTTCCAAACCTTGCTCAGGCCGCCTTGCGCTCGTCGCGCATCAGCGCCTTGCCGTCGCGGATTTCGGTGCCGAGAACCTTCAGGCATTCGCGCATGAATGCCGCCAGGCCCGGCCAGCCCTTGGCCGACACCAGATTGCCGTCGACATGGGCGCCGGTCGGCGCGACGTCGATATAGATGCCGCCGGCCAGCGTGACTTCCGGCTCGCAATACTGGAGCGCCGCGACCTCGCGGCCGCGGACCACGCCGTCCACCGCGATCAATATCTGCACACCGTGGCAGATGGTGAAGATCGGCTTGCCGGTCTCGTGGAAATGCCGCACCAGCGCCTGCACGCGCTTGTCGATGCGGATATATTCCGGACCACGTCCACCGGCTGCATAGACGGCGTCGTAGTCGGCCGGGTTCACCTCGGCAAAAGTCTTGTTGAGGATGTAGTCGTGGCCGAGCTTTTCCGTATAGGTCTGGTGACCCTCGAAGTCGTGCAGCGACGTCTTCAGTATGTCGCCCGCCTTCTTGTCGGGACAAACGACATGGACCGTATGGCCGACCGCATGCATGGCCTGCTCAAAGACGAAAATCTCGTATTCCTCGCTGAACTCGCCAACGAGCATCAATATCTTCTTCCCAGCCATTCCCGGTTCCTCCCTTGGTGGCCACATTTATTTCGGAGCACGAAATAATAGGCCTATCCTACGGCGCGGATATGGAAAATAAAAGACTGAATCTGCGAATTGGTCCGACCAGATCAGGCGAAATCGTGGGCGGGGTCCGATCAGCCGGCGCGCTCCCGCCGCCAGGAATATTTGGGACCTCTGGCCTCTGGCTTCGCGGTCGGCTGGTAGTACAGCGAAAGTCCGCCGGTGCGGCCTTGCTCGAGCCGTTTCAACAGCACCGGGTTGGATACTTCGAATTCGTCAAAGCCAAGGCGCAGCATGTGCGGCAGCTGGTCGACCAATACCTGCCCGGTGGCGCGGACCGCGCCCTCGAAATGGTAGCGGTTGCGCAGCAGTTCTCCCTTGGAGAACGAACGGCCGTCATTGAACGCCGGGAAGGCCAGCGCCACCAGCGAGAGCTGGTCGAGCAGGCCGGCAATCTTTTCGAGCTGATCGCCAGGTTGGAGCTCGACGCCGAGGCGCTCCTTCGCCGAGAGGCGCACCTCCGGGTCCAGCCCAAGGAACGCCTGCAGCGGCAGGATGAAACGGCCGTTGCCGGCGAGCGCGTCCGCACTTTCGGCATGGATCCACTCGTCTTCCCGGAAACCTTGCGGGGTCCAAAGGCGGGTCTCCGGTGTCGGTTCGGTCATCAAAAATTCCTAAAGCCCAGAAGAATCCTAGGGTGCGTTGAGATTCAGGTCAGGCCGAGCCGAGAATGGTGGCTTCAGAGAACCGAAGCAGAGCGTACTATAGTACGTGAGCACCGGCCTATGCCGACCGTAGCCTTAACTCCTTCGTCACTATCATGAATGCTTCGGCCGGCGAAGGCCGGAAGCACAGGAAGCCGCCGTCTGCAGGCCGGCATCGCCTGAATATCAGCATACCCTAGAGAGATGCGTCGGTCAGCGACTTTTCCAGCCCCGACAGATGGATGCCGCACTCGGTCTTGGCATGCCCGGCCCAGCGGCCGCTGCGCGCGTCCTCGCCCGGCTGTACCGGCTGCGTGCACGGGAAGCATCCGATCGACAGATAGCCATAGGCGACCAGCGGGTTTTCGCGCAGCGCATGCGCGCGCATGTAGGCGGCCTGGTCCGACGTCGTCCAGTGCGCCAGCGGGTTGATGCGGATGCGCGAGCCGACCGCCTCGAACACCGGAAGCGCTGCCCGCGTCGAGGCCTGGAAGCGCTTGCGTCCGGTGAACCAGGCACGGAACGGCTCGACGCCCCGCGCCAGCGGCTCGACCTTGCGCACATCGCAGCAGGCGTCGGTGTCGGTCTCGTTCAGATTGCCGGTCGGATCGATGCGTCCCAGTGCCGCTTCATCGGGCGTGATTACCCTGATATCGGTCAGCCCGAAATCGGCGGCCAAAGCGTCGCGATAGCCGAGCGTTTCCTCGAAATGCTTGCCGGTATCGAGGAAGATGACCGGCAAGGTGCGGTCGATCTCGGCGATCATGTGCAGCAGCACGGCCGAATCGGCGCCGAAGGACGAAACGGCGGCGATTTCGCCATGAAAGAGTTCCCTCGCCGACCGCTCGATGATCTTGAGCGGGTTCAGGTGACCGTAGAGCGCGTCGAACCCCGCCGCCTCGGCGGCGACACCGGCCTCGACTTCGACGATACGGTCAAGCGGCCTTGGCTTCGCCAGCATAGAGCGCCTCCTTGAACGGCGCGGGACCGACACGGCGGTAGGCGTCGATGAATTTTTCCTGCGGATCGAGCCGAAGGCCGAGATAGGTCTCGACGATCTGCTCGATGGCGTCGGTGATCTCTTCCGAACTGAAGCCGCGGCCGATGATCTCGCCGACCGAGGTGTTCTCGTCGGCCGAGCCGCCAAGCGTGACCTGATAGAGCTCGGCGCCTTTCTTCTCGACGCCGAGAATGCCGATATGGCCGACATGGTGATGGCCGCAGGCATTGATGCAGCCGGATATCTTCAGCTTCAACTCGCCGATTTCGCGCTGCCGCTCCAGCGAGGCGAAGCGGCGCGAGATTTCCTGCGCTATCGGAATCGAGCGCGCCGTTGCCAGCGCGCAATAGTCGAGGCCGGGGCACGAGATGATGTCTGATATCAGGTTGGAATTGGCCGTCGCCAGGCCGATATCGACCAGCGCATCATAGACCGCCTTGAGGTCGGCGCGCGCGACATGCGGCAGAATCAGGTTCTGCTCATGGCTGACGCGCAGCTCGTCGAAAGCGTATTTCTCGGCGATGTCGGCGACCGCTTCCATCTGGCTGTCCGACGCGTCGCCTGGCACCTCGCCGATGCCCTTGAGCGAAATCGTCATCGCGGCATAGTCGGGATGGCGATGGGTCACCACATTCTGGTCGAGCCAATCCGAAAAGCGCTTCGAATCGAGCCGGGCGAGCTTGACCGTCTCGTCGCCTTCCGGCCGATCGCTGAGCTGAGGCGGCGCGAAATAGGCATCGATCGCGCGGATATCGGCTTCCGGCAGCTTCAGCTCGGCGTCCTTCAACTCCTGCCATTCGGCCTCGACCTGGCGCGTGATCTCCTCGACGCCGGTCTCGTGGACGAGGATCTTGATGCGCGCCTTGTATTTGTTGTCGCGGCGGCCATAGAGGTTGTAAACGCGCAGGATCGCCGTGCAGTAGGACAACAGGTCCGCCTCGGGCAGGAAGTCGCGGATCTTCTTGGCCACCATCGGCGTACGGCCCTGGCCGCCGCCGATATAGACGGCAAAGCCGAGCTCGCCCGCCGCGTTCCTCTTCAAATGCAGGCCGATGTCATGCGTCTGGATAGCGGCGCGGTCGCGCTCCGCACCGGTTACCGCGATCTTGAATTTGCGCGGCAGGAACGAGAATTCCGGATGCACGGACGACCATTGCCGCAGGATCTCGGCATAGGGGCGCGGATCGGCGACCTCATCCGCGGCGGCACCGGCGAAATGATCGGCGGTGACATTGCGGATGCAGTTGCCGCTGGTCTGGATGGCGTGCATCTCGACGCTGGCCAGATCGGCCAGGATCGCCGGAATGTCCGACAGCGCCGGCCAGTTGAACTGGATGTTCTGGCGCGTGGTGAAATGGCCGTAGCCCTTGTCGTACTTGCGGGCGATATGGCCGAGCATGCGCAGCTGCTTGCTGTTCAGCGTGCCATAAGGCACCGCGATGCGCAGCATATAGGCATGCAGCTGCAGGTAGACGCCGTTCATCAGCCTCAGCGGCCGGAACTGGTCCTCGGTGATCTCGCCGGCCAGCCGGCGCTGGACCTGGTCGCTGAACTCGGCGACGCGGGCCTGGACGAAGTCATGATCGAACTCATCGTAACGGTACATAGTCTGGTCTTTCCGGGCGCGTCCGCCCGTGTTCCATCTGTCTTGTTGCTTTAAGCCGCGCGGGCAGCCTGCTTGCCCAGATCGTGGCGGATGGTGGGGCCAGCGGCGCGGATCTTCTCGCGCAGCCGCACCGGCTCGACGACGCCATCGACGACGCTCACGTCGATCAGGTTGACGTCGACCACTTCGTTGCCGGCATAGGCCGCCGCGCCGATCGCCTCCAGCCGGTCCTCGGTCGCCTTGTCATGCGCGATCTCGGCATTGTCGACAATGTCGGCCCAGCCGCCATCGGCATACCAGACGGCGATGCCGTCGGTGAGGCGGTTTGCAGTCAGAACCTTCACTGTTCAACTCCCTCGGCGGCAGCTTGAGCAGCGCCTTCATGCCTGTGTGCCGCAAGCGGCTCGGAACGTTCAAAATTGGCGCCGGCGACCGCATCGCCAATAATGGTCATCACCGGTCCTGAGAGGTCGGCGCGCGCCTCCAGCGAAGGCAGATCGGCGAGCGTGCCGTGGAAGCGGCGGCGGTTGGCAAGGCTGGCATTCTCGACCACGGCGACCGCCGTGTCCGGCGACAGGCCGGCCTCGATCAGCCGGCCGGCAACCTCGGCCGCGACCGAGCGGCCCATATAGACGGCGACCGTGGCGCCGGAAATCGCAAGCTTGGCCCAGTCGGGCAGCGAATTGCCCTTGAGGTCGTGGCCAGTCGTGAACACCATCGACGACGACACGCCGCGCAGCGTCAGCGGCAGTTCGAAATCGGCGGCGGCGGCAAACGCCGCGGTAACACCGGGAACGACCTCATAGGCGATGCCTGCATCGCGAAGTGCCGCCATTTCCTCGCCCGCCCGGCCGAACACCAGCGGATCGCCGGATTTCAGCCGCACGACGCGTTTGCCGTCGCGGCCGAGTTCGATCAGCAGCGCGTTGATCTCGGCCTGGCTCTTGGTGTGGCAACCCTTGCGCTTGCCCACCGGCAGGCGCTCGGCGTCGCGCCGGCCCATGGCGACGATCGCCTCCGGCACCAGCGCGTCATGGACGATGAAGTCGGCTTCCATCAGCAGACGATGGGCACGCAGCGTGAGAAGATCTTCAGCGCCGGGGCCAGCCCCAACCAAGGCGATATGGCCGGAGACCGGTGCGTTCGAGGCAAGCAGGTCGACGGCGGCATCATGCGCCTGCGCAGGCTCGCCTGCCTCCATGGCACGGGCCGGCGCGCCGCCGAAGAAATCGCTCCAGAAGCGGCGGCGGGCATTGCCCTTCGGCAGCAGTTTCTCAGCGGCGCCACGGAAGGAAGCGGCAAGTGCGGCAAGCGGGCCGAGCGACGGCGACAGCATGCGGTCGATGCGGCCGCGCAGCATCTGGGCAAGCACCGGGCCCGCGCCTTCGGTGCCGATGGCGATGGCGACCGGCGCGCGGTTGACCAGCGCCGGGGTGAAGAAATCGCACAATTCCGGCCGGTCGACGGCATTGACCGGAATGCCCAGCCGGCGGGCATCCTCGGCAACGCGGCGGTCGAGCGCCTCGTTACCGCTGGCGGCAAACACCATCACCGCGCCTTCGAGATGCACGGCATCATAAGCAGCGGCGATGTGGGTCGCGCCAGTGGTAATGATGAAGGACAGCAACTCGGCCTCGGGGGCGTCGGCGACGATACGCAGTGCTGCGCTCGACTGGCCGATCAGCCGCGCCTTGGCCAGCGCCTGCTCGCCGCCGCCAATGATGGCCACGGCTTCGCCCTCGACCCGCAGGAAGACCGGGAAGGCATTGAGCTTGGGCGTGGCTTGCGGCATTGCGGACAAAATCCTGAATACGCGGTCAGTTCTACGCGCGAGCGCGAAAAAGCAGAAGGAACGCTCTCGCGCATCGCTTTGCGCGAGGCAATCGCTTTTCCGCAAGCGTAGCAGCCAGGAGAAAAATATTCCACATCGCCATTCCTGGCGGATTGAAGCCGCTGGCGCGGGCCTTGATCTGCGGCTCTTTTAGCGGCAAGCGGCGCGCGCCACAAAACAGATTTTTCTAAATTCTATCAATCTAGTAGATTAAAGTCGCCGCCGGAACATTACCGCCTCGGCGTGCGTTTTCCTTGCGAACCCCGAGCTTGGCCGTTTGACTGCCGCAATGGCCCCAGCGATGAGCCTGGAAGCCGGGAATGAAACCAGCAAAAAGGAGCGCTCCATGGACAATCTCAAGCTGAAACATGGTCTGTGGATCGTGGTGGCCGATGGCGAGAAAGCGCTGTTTCTTCGCAACGAGGGCGACACGCTCTATCCGAACCTCCAGGTGGTACAGGAAATGGAGCAGGACAATCCCGCCAGCCGCGATCAAGGCAGCGACCGGCCCGGTCGCTACAATGACGGGCCTTCCGTCCACCGCAGCGCGGTCGAGGACACGGATTGGCACCGTCTCGGCAAGGAACGTTTCGCCGATGAGATTGCAGAGCGGCTCTACAAGCTCGCCCATCGCGGCACGTTCAAGGAGATCGTGCTGATCGCGCCGCCGCAGGTGCTGGGCGAGATGCGCAGGAAACTGCACAAGGAGGTTGCCGAAAAGATAGCAGCGGAAATACCGAAAACCCTGACCAACCACACCATAGTCGACATCGAGGCCCTGCTGCAGGCAGCCTGACTGGTTATCCAGCAGCGCGACCGTCTTTTCCGCATCGACCCGCCAACAGCCCGGCGCACGCTGCCACAGTGGCCGAGCGCGAGCTAATGCTCTCGGCTCTCCGTCTTCCGCCGTCCCTGCCGTCGATTTCATGGCGTTGCGGGTTGCCTCATGGCGGGCCCTGCCCCCATATTGCAAAGGCGGCGGCTTCGGGCGGCGCATATCCGACATCGCGATTTCTGAAAGGCGCTCCATAGACATGCCGCAAGACACGCCCCTTATCGCCACCATCGTCGCCGGTCTGGGGCTGGCATTCGTCTTCGGCGCTCTCGCCAACCGCTTCCGCATCCCGCCGCTGGTCGGCTACCTCGTCGCCGGCGTTCTGGTCGGGCCGAACACGCCGGGCTTCGTCGCCGATGCCGGCCTGGCCAACGAACTGGCCGAGATCGGCGTCATCCTCCTGATGTTTGGCGTCGGCCTGCATTTCTCGCTGAAGGACCTGTTGTCGGTCCGCGCCATCGCCGTACCCGGCGCCATCGTGCAGATCGGCTTCGCGACGGCGCTTGGCGCCGGCCTCGCCTGGCTGCTCGGCTGGTCGATGGGCGCCGGACTGGTCTTCGGCCTGGCCCTTTCAGTCGCCTCGACCGTGGTGCTGTTGCGCGCCTTGCAGGAGCGGCGGGTGATCGAGACCGAACGCGGCCGCATCGCCGTCGGCTGGCTGATCGTCGAGGATCTGGCCATGGTGCTGGCGCTGGTGCTTTTGCCGGCGCTGGCCGGCGTGCTTGGCGGTCAGCAGCAGGTCGACACCCACTCGAGCCTGCTGTCGCTGCCGGCGAGTTACGGCATATGGGGCGTCGTCGGGATCACGCTGGCCAAGGTCATCGCTTTCGTCGCGGTCATGCTGGTGGTCGGCCGCCGGCTCATTCCCTGGATCCTGCACTACGTCGCCCATACCGGGTCGCGCGAACTGTTCCGGCTGGCGGTGCTGGCGATCGCGCTTGGCGTCGCCTTCGGCGCCGCCAAGCTGTTCGGCGTGTCGCTGGCGCTGGGCGCTTTCTTCGCCGGCATGATCATGAGCGAGTCCGAACTCAGCCACCGGGCGGCCGAGGAATCGCTGCCGCTGCGCGACGCCTTCTCCGTGCTGTTCTTCGTCTCGGTCGGCATGCTGTTCGACCCGTTCAGCCTGATCGACAACGGTTTGCCGATCCTGGCGACGCTGGCCATCATCGTCATTGGCAAATCGCTGGCCGCCTTCGTCATCGTCGTTGCCTTCCGCTATCCGCTCGCCACGGCGCTGATGATCTCGGCCAGCCTCGCCCAGATCGGCGAATTCTCCTTCATCCTGGTCGAGCTCGGCGTCGGCCTGAAGCTGTTGCCCGAACAGGGCCGCGACCTCATTCTGGCCGGCGCCATCCTGTCGATCCTCCTCAACCCGCTGATGTTCCTCGCCCTCGACTGGATGAAGCCATGGCTGGAGGCGCGCTCTGCCAAGGCATCGCCACCAGTCGAGGCAAAGCCGATCGGCCCGGCGACGCAGCCCGGCCAGGTGGCTTCGGTGCCGGAGACGGAGGATGGTCCGCCGCCCAGGACAGCGCTCGCCGGCCACGCCATCCTGATCGGCTATGGCCGGGTCGGCAGCCTCGTCGGCGCAGCGCTCAAGGAGGCCGCCCTGCCCTTCCTCGTCATCGAGGATGCCGACAAGACGCTGGCCAGGCTCAAGGCGGACGGCATTGAAACCGTCGCCGGCAATGCAGCCAATGCCAGCGTCTTCGCCGCCGCCAATCCGGAGGCCGCCAAGCGGCTGATCCTGGCCATCCCCAATGCCTTCGAGGCCGGACAGATCGTGCTGCGCGCACGAGCCGCCAACCCCGGCATCAGCGTCATCGCGCGCGCCCATTCCGATGCCGAGATCGAGCATCTCAAGGGGCTTGGCGCCGATACGGTGATCATGGGCGAGCGCGAGATCGCGCGTGGCATTGTGGAAGAGGTGCTTGGCCAGAAGCCGGAGGCTGCTGAACCATCCACTGCCTGAGCCGATACTGCATGATTGATCACGCCACGAATGCAGAGCCGCCATTTTGAGTGATACTGCCAAGGTATTTTGCCGGCGGCTTCCCAAGCGCCTTCTTGAACATGGTGATGAAGGCCGTGACCGAACCATAGCCGAGATCGCCCGAGACCTGCTGGACGCTGGCACCGGAGGCCAGTTCTCGAATTGCGACGATCAAGTGCAATTGCTGGCGCCAGCGCCCGAAGCTCAGCCCTGTCTCCTTTACCACGAGGCGGGCGAGGCTGCTCTCGCTGAGCGCAACGCGATTGGCCCACTCCGCCAGTGTGCTGCGGTCGGCAGGGTCTTGCGCCAACGCTTCGGCGATCCTCCTCAAGCGTGGCTCGACTGAAATCGGCAGATGCAGCCGCTGGACAGGCATGCGAGGCAGTTCGGTGAGCAGCGTCCTGATCAAAAGCCCGTCCCTCGCCTCATCATCCTGCTCGCCGTCGGACAGCTCGATGATCAGTTCGCGCAGCAGCGGCGAGATCGAAAGTGTGCAGCATCGGCACGGCAGATCGGCGGCACCCGGCTCAACGTAGACGAAGAAAATCCGGGCATTGGCGGTCGCAACATTGCTGTGCTCCATGTCGCCGGGAATCCAGACCCCACAATGAGGCGGTACCATCCACAGGCCGCTTGGGACGCGGCATGTGACGCCGCCTCCCAGCGCGAAGACGAGTTGGCCTTTGCGGTGCCGATGGGCGGGTACCTCCGCTCTGGTCTCGGGGACGTCAACGCGCACGGCAATCGCCGGCGCGGAAGGATCATCCACATCGAGATTGAACCAGGGGTAACGGAGCGGCTGTCTCATGATTGACCGTTTTTAGCGATCGAATGCTTTAATATCTAGATTATTCGAAGAGGAAAATCGATAGGTTCCGCTTGTGAATGAGCAACTCTGGAGCGTGCGGAGCTGGCGAGCTTTTCTTCGGCCAGCGGCCGCCGACGCTCCACAGTCGAACCGGCAAGATCCGGGCACACAACTGCCCGAAGAGCTGTGCGTCCACCGCGCGGCAGTGAGGTATGAACCATGCTCGCCCTCGTCATCTCTTCCGATAGCGCGGCCGGACTGAGGATCGCGGAACTCGCCGAGCCTCAAGCGGCCCCGAACGAAGCGCTTGTTTCGGTCCACGCAACCTCGTTGAACCGCGGCGAACTGCGCCTGCTCACCATACGTCCGAACGGCTGGATACCCGGCCAGGACATCGTCGGGGTTGTCGAACGGGCAGCCGCCGATGGCTCCGGGCCCGCCGTGGGCGCCCGGGTTGTGGCTTTGGTCGACCAGGCCGGCTGGGCCGAACGTGTCGCCGTTTCAACCGACCGTTTCGCCGCCCTGCCGGATGACGTGAGCTTCGTTTCCGCAGCCACGCTTCCGGTCGCGGGCACGACGGCGCTAAGGACTTTGCGCCATGGCGGCGACCTGGCCGGCCAGCAGGTCCTGATCACCGGCGCAAGCGGTGCGGTCGGCCGGTTCCAGGTCCAGATCGCCCGCCAGCAGGGCGCGTCGGTGACCGCGATCGCCGCCGCCCGGCATGCCGAGGATCTCCGCGGCCTGGGAGCCGAGCAAGTCGTCGAGTCGATGGAGCTGGCCGAGGGGCCGTTTTCGCTGATCACCGAGTCAGTCGGCGGCCAAAGCCTCGCACACGCGATCGAACGGGTCGCACCTGGCGGCACCGTCGTCATGTTCGGCTCGAGCAGCGGCGAACTCACATCAGTTGGATTCCGCCAGTTCGTTCCGGGTCACGAGGGGGCGAGGCTTCAGACTTTCGCTTACTATGCCTCTGGGCCGAGCATTGGCGCGGACATCGCGGCGCTGCTCGCTCTGGTCGCGGCTGGCCGGCTGGAAACCCGCGTGGCCCTGACCGTGCCGTGGACGGACATCAACCAAGCCCTGGACGCACTGCGAGGGCGCAGCATCAGCGGCAAGGCTGTTCTCACCATGACCGGGTGAGCAAACCTTAGCCGGAAGTCTCACACGTGCTGGCCGCCATTGATGTGGATTTCCGAGCCCGTCACGTAGGATGCCTGCTGCGAGCACAGGAAGAAGATGATGTCGGCGACCTCCGCCGTGGTGCCAAGCCGTCGCAGCGGAATCGTCTCGACGATCTTGTCCGTTCCTGGCGACAGGATCGCCGTGTCGATCTCGCCCGGCGCGATCGCATTGACGCGGATGCCGTGCGGGCCGAAATCATGCGCCATTTCGCGGGTCAGCGAGCCAAGTGCCGCCTTCGATGTCGCATAGGCCGTGCCGGCAAACGGGTGCACGCGGGTGCCGGCGATCGAGGTGACGTTGACGATCGAACCCTTGGCCGCCGCCAATTCCTTGAACAGCCCGCGCGCCAGCATGATCGGCGCGAAGAAATTGACCTGGAACACGTCGCGCCAGACATGCATCGGCGTGTCGATCGAGTTCATACGGCTGTTGCCGTCCTTGAGCTTGGGCGAGATGCCGGCATTGTTGACCAGCGCATGCAACTGACCGCCATGCGCCTCCAGGCGGTGGCGAATTTCCGAGATCGCGATGCCGACATCTTCCTGGTCGGCGAGATCAACCTTGATATGGTCTTCCGGGCCGGCCGGCCACGGGCAATCCTCGGCGAATGCCTGGCGTGAGCAGGTGATGACACGCCAGCCTTCGCGTGAAAAGCGCTTGACCGTGGCATGGCCGATGCCGCGGCTGGCGCCGGTCAGCACGATCGTCTTTCTGGTGTCGGTCTCGGCCATGTCGCTATCTCTCTAGAGCGACGTGCATCCGCTTGGACGCACAAAGCATGCTC
>NZ_CAUM01000063.1 GCF_000350085.1 Mesorhizobium metallidurans STM 2683 | reverse complement strand
AGCGTATCCGGCGCGGCGTGTTCAAAAACGTCGGCGAACTGGAGGCTGCAATCATGGACTATCTCGATCAGCACAACGCTCAGCCCAAGCCATTCGTCTGGACCAAATCCGCAGGCCAAATCCTCGAAAAGATCACTCGCGCAAAACAAGCGTTAGAGTCACAACACTAGCAGCTGTACGGAAAATCACGTCACCGGCATTGCCGCCCGCGGACCCGCTGCCACCGACGCCGATCGTCGCACCAAGGCTGCCGGCGATATTGAATCCGCCATTGCCGCCGCCGCCGCCGATCGACTGCGCGATGAACCCGGCGGATCGTTCGCCGGAGGTCTCGATCGAACCGCCGCTGGTAACGTCGACCAGGCTGGCATTACCGCCAGTACCGCCGCCACCGCCGACACCGACGGCAACCCCGAGAGAAACGCTTACCGTGAACCCGCCATTGCCGCCGCCGCCGCCCACCGACTGTGCAATCACACCGGCGGAATCCGCGCCTCTGGTGGTGACATTGGCATTGCCGATGTTGTAGCGCACCTCACCGCCGTTGCCGCCTCGTGAACCCGAGCCGCCGATGGCGACCGAAGCAATGCCGCCGGCGGCGATCGCGCCGCCGCCATTGCCGCCGCCGCCGCCGACCGACTGCACAAGCATGCCGATCGCCGACCGGCCGTTTGTGTTGACGATAACGCCGTTTCCAGCCTGGTTGGCGGTGACGTTGCCACCGTTCCCGGCGGCCGCGCCGCTGCCGCCTATCGCAACTGCCGCCACAGAGCTCCCAATCGCAACTGCGTACCCGCCATTGCCGCCGCCGCCGCCTATCGCAACTGCCGCCACAGAGCTCCCAATCGCAACTGCGTACCCGCCATTGCCGCCGCCGCCGCCCACCGATTGGGCCAGGACCCCGATTGCGCCGTCGCCGCCATTGTCGTCCGCGCCGGTGTTGATTTCGCCGCCGATGCCGGCAATCACAGCTCCCGCATTGCCACCGCCATCACCCTTACCGCCAGTGGAAACGAAAACGCTCCCGGCGCCACCGCCATTGCCGCCGCCGCCGCCGATCGATTCAACCAGCATGCCGATTGCGTTGGCTCCGTAGGTCGTGATCCTGCCGGTGTTGACCGCCCTGGCCTCTCCGCCATTATTTCCGTCGGTGCCGGATCCGCCCCCCGCATAAAACAGCCCGAAAGCACCACCACCATCGCCGCCGGCGCCGCCAATCGACTGGACGACCAGTCCGCTGGCGGATTCTCCATGGGTCGTGATGAAGCCGGAATTGTCACCCGAAGCATTGCCGCCTTGGGTCGCCGCCCCGCCATTGCTGCCGGAGCCCGCGAAAAGCACTGAGGTTTTATTCCCGTCGCCGCCTTTGCCGCCGGCCGAGCGAATGAGCATGCCATACGAGAATTGCCCGAACGTAGTCACCGAGCCGGCGTTACTGCCGCTCGCTGTCCCGGCATGCCCCCCGTTGCCACCCTCGCCTGCATTGGCGTATCCGGCGGAAACCGCATTGCCCCCGGTGCCGCCATCGCCGCCGCTCGCGTCGACGACTATCCCAATCGAATTCGCTCCGGCGGTTTCGATTATGCTCGAAACAGTGGCGGTCGCAGAGGCGTTGCCACCGGCGCCGCCACGTCCGCCGTCGCCCTCATCCGCAAAGAAAAGCCCTCCACTGCCACCCCCATTGCCACCCCGGCCGCCCGTGGCTGTGGCGATCATGCCGTGATGCAAGGTTCCTGCCGTGGTCAGTCTGGCAGTGTTGGTGGCTGTGGCGCTTCCGGCGGCGGCGCCATTGCCGCCCTCGCCGCCATTGCCTACGAGCAACAGAGTGCCGTATCCGCCATTGCCGCCATTGCCGCCGTCGGCCGTGACATCGTAGGCGCTGACCTGGGGCAGAGCCGGCGCGGGTACGTTCTGGTCGAGGTTGTTGACGTGCACCGCATTGCCACCCGCGCCGCCATTGCCGCCGTCGCCATCATAGCCGCTGCCATTGCCTCCGTTGCCCCCGTTTTGAGGGATCAACACCTGCGCGTGCACGATGCCGGAAGAAAGAGGAAAGAGCCCGGCCAGTGCTGTCGCGCCGAGCAGCAGCGCCAGACGGTTTGGCAGAATGCGCCGGTTCGCCCGCAGCGCGATTTCCCGTGCCGATCCAGTTTTTTCCTGTGAGATGATGCCGGTCGGGCCGTCCGCCGAAATGGGCTCTTCGCCAATGACCCCGCGCCGCGCGGAATGCCTTGAGAACAAAGCCATGCACTTTCCCCCTAGATTGCGCCGTTCCCAACCCCTCCTTGAGTCCGCCGCCGCCGCCAGATCTGCCTAGGCAGTAAAAAATGCTGGATATTTATAATAAAACTCAACGCATTATCGCCAACGCCGTTGATTCGTCTGTCAAGCGCCAGCTTCATTAGAATACATTAACATCCGCCGGATGGAATCGATTTGTTGACCTTCCGCCAGATGGAATCGAAGTGTTGCGCAAAGAACACTGGCCGAAACGTCTGGCCTTTCATAGTCGTCATATGACGGTAATGCTTCGATCGGATAGCCAGCATATTAGTATTTACGAATATTATGTCCTGGCGGTAAGCGCATCGATTCCGCTACGATCGGACCTTGACCATGGCATCAGCGGACAGACGCCCTATATAAGGGTGTCTCTTTTTGGCGCGGGAATGGACAATGTCGCAGCCTCGTATTTCAACGATTTTCATGTCGGCAATGCTGGCAATGGGTGCGTTGTCGGGCGAAGCCTCGTCCGCCGCGGCGCAGACCGTCAACAACCGCAACACGCTGATCCAGCAAAACGAATTGCAGATATTGCAAAACAGGCTGCAGCGGCAGCAATATCAGCAGCAGCAACAGCAGTTCCGTGCCCAGGATCGCCAGATCGTGCCGCAGCAGCGGCCGGTGGTGCCGCAGGTGAAGCCGACTTGCCAGTTGGTGCCGTCGGGAAGCAGTTTTGTCAGCACATGTCGCTGACAGACTGACGTTTTCCAGTTATTTAGCCGACTTATGGGCTTGAGGTGCGTGCCGTCTGGTGTGACGAACCTGAAATTCGTTTCACAGGGGCGCTGCCTCGACTGGGGTTTTGCAAATGGCAGCCACCAACAAGAAGGCCGTACGCAAGGCAAGAAGAGGCGAGAGGATGCGCCAGGTCGCGGCTATTCCCTTTCGGCTGAACGGATACGGCAATGTCGAGGTAATGCTGGTCACTTCGCGCGCGACCAGGCGCTTCATTGTGCCCAAGGGTTGGCCGATGAAGGGCAAGAGCGGACGCAAGGCAGCCACGATCGAGGCGCAGGAAGAAGCCGGGGTCCTCGGCAAGACCCTCAAGGAACCGGCCGGCATATATTCCTATTGGAAACGGCTTGAAAATCGCTTCGTGCGCGTCGACGTCATCGTCTATTTGCTGGCGGTGACGGAGGAACTCACCAACTGGCAGGAAGCGGAAAGCCGGCAACGGGCCTGGCTGACGCCGGAAGAGGCGGCGTTGCTCATCGACGAGCCCGAACTGTCGACGCTGTTGAGAGACCTGAAGATTCCGGAACCACCCTCCGAGCCGGCCCCTGACCCAAACTACGGCACATAAGGCCTCGCCTCACCGGCCCTCTTCATCCACTCCTGGAAAAGCCCGCTGCGGCGTGCCGGTATAGGCCCACAGCCATTCACGCGGCAGCGGCCCCTTGTTGCGGTCGCTCTGCTGCGATTGCTCCCACGCATGCGCCAGGATGCCGACAGAGCGCGACAGCACGAAAAGCCCGCGGGTCAGCGGCGGCGGAAAACCGAGTTCGCCGTAGATGACAGCGGTGGCGCCGTCGATGTTGAGCGGAATTTTCTTGCCCTTGCGCCGCGCCATCTCGGCCTCGACAGCCTCGGCGATGTCGGCGAAGCGACCGTTGACGACGCCGCGCACGGCAAAATCGCGAGTTACTTCAAGCAAGCGCGGCGCGCGCGGATCGACAGGATGGAAGCGGTGGCCAAACCCCGGCACGTAGCCCTTGTCCTCGGCGAACAAACGGTCGAGCCGCGCCGAGACGGCATCGGCGAGCGGCGACCCCGCATCCTGCGCCGCGGCGATGTCGCCGTAGAAGGCAAGCGCCTGCTCGCCGGCGCCGCCATGCACGTCGCCGAGCACATTGATGGCCGAGGCCATGGCGCTGTTGATGCCGACGCCGCAAGTGGCCGCCATGCGGGCAATGGCGATCGACGGCGCCTGCGGCCCATGGTCGACCGCCGCACCGAGCGCGATACCGAGTAAGGCAGCCTGCTCCTCGCTGGGCAATTCGCCGCGCAGCATCAGCCAGATCATCGCCGGGAAGCTGACGCGGCCGATAAGTTCCTGGATCTCATAGCCGCGCAGCCGGATCACGCCGGGGCGCATCTCGATGATGTCGGTCTGCCACCATTCCTCGCCGCGCTCGCGCCCGGTTTTCTTCTCCGCATCGCTCATGCCCGTGCCTTTGTCTTGATCCTCGGCGGCAAGCCGGAAAAGACTTCGTCCATATGCTCGCCCAACGCCGGCGGCGGCCTGGCCGGCAAGGGTGCCGCGCCATCGACCATGAAACCGCCGCGCACCACAGTCAGCGGCCGGTCCATGCCAGACACGCCATCGAAACGGGTGGTCATCTCGCGCAGGGTCACTTGCCGCTCCTCGAGCATCTGCGGGATCGTCAGCACCCGGCCCGCCGGCACGCCCGCGCGATTGAGCTTCTCCTCCCAAGCGGCGGCCGGGGCGCTGGCCAGCGTGTCCTCGATCAGCACCTTCAATAGAGCGCGATTGCGCTTGCGCGTCTCGCGCTCGGCAAAGCGCGGGTCCGACGCCAGCTCCGGCAGTCCGATCAGCCGGCAGAGCGTAACGAACTGCTCCTGCTTGTTGGCGGCGATGTTGAGCAGGCCGTCGCCGGTGCGAAACGCGCCGGAAGGCGCCGCCGTCATGTTCTCATTGCCCATCGGCTGCGGCTCGACGTCGGCCGTCAGATAGTTGGAAACCGGCCAGCCGAGTGCGGAAAGCGTGCATTCAAGCATCGACACGTCGAGGAAGGCGCCCTCGCCGCTTGTCTTCTGCTTCACCAGTGCGGCAGTGATCGCGAAAGCCCCAACCAGTCCGCCCAGCGTGTCGGCGACGGGATAGCCGACACGCAGCGGCGCCGTCTCCGGCGTGCCGGTGATGCTCATGATTCCGGAAAGCCCCTGGATGATCTGGTCGTAGGCCGGATTGTCGCGCATCGGCCCGGTCTGGCCGAAGCCCGATATCGCGCAATAGACAAGACTGGGCCGGACCTCTTTCAGCCTGGCGTAGCCGAGGCCCAGCCGGTCCATCACCCCCGGCCGGAAGTTCTCGACCAGCGCGTCCGCCGTGGCGACCAGATCGAGGAAGCGCTCGCGGTCGGCTTTCTGCTTGAGATCGAGCACCACCGATCGTTTGCCGGCGTTCTGCGCCAGGAACGAAGCACCCATCCCAACCTTGTTGAGGTCGGGCGAAGCGCCGAGCTGGCGCGCCAGGTCACCGCCTTGCGGCGCTTCGA
This sequence comes from Mesorhizobium metallidurans STM 2683, assembly GCF_000350085.1. GTDB lineage: Bacteria > Pseudomonadota > Alphaproteobacteria > Rhizobiales > Rhizobiaceae > Mesorhizobium > Mesorhizobium metallidurans. The sequence goes on along the minus strand of NZ_CAUM01000063.1, from coordinate 5,667 downwards.
CCTTGATCACGTCGGCCCCGAGCAGCGCCAGCTGATAGGCGCAGTAAGGGCCGGCCAGAACATTGGTCAGGTCGAGGACGCGAATTCCGGAAAGCAGGTCGGTCATTATCTCACAAACAGGTCAGGCATCGCCGGGCACATGCTCCGGTCCACGCCTGCGCTGGTGTTCAATGTAGGCCCAGATATGCGGCCCGAGCAGGCCGATGAAGGCCAGTGTCAGCAGCGTCAGCGACAGCTTGTGCGTATAGAACACCGACCAGTCGCCGTTCGAGATGGTCATCGCCCGGCGGAACTGCGTTTCGGCGAGCGGCCCGAGGATCATGCCGATGATCACCGGCGCGGTCGGAAAATCGAAGCGCCGCATCAGGAAACCGGCAGCGCCCAGGAGATAGAGGATGACGAGATCGATCGGCGATTGCGAAATCCCATAGGTGCCGACCGTAGCGAACACCAGAATGCCGGCATAAAGCTGCGGCGCCGGGATCTTGAGGAGCCGCACCCACAGTCCGATCAGCGGCAGATTGAGGATGACGAGGATGACGTTGGCGATGAACAGGCTGGCGATCAGGCCCCAGACGAGATTGGCCTGCGTCGTCAACAGCAGCGGCCCGGGATTGATGCCGTAGCTCTGGAAGGCCGACAGCATGATCGCCGCCGTGGCCGACGTCGGCAGGCCGAGCGTCAGCATCGGCACCAGCACGCCGGCGGCCGAGGCATTGTTGGCGGCCTCCGGCCCAGCGACGCCTTCGATGGCGCCGACCGTGCCGAACTCGTCCTTGTGTTTCGACAGCTTCTTTTCGATCGCGTAGGATAGGAAGGTCGGGATTTCGGCGCCGCCGGCCGGCATGGCGCCGATCGGGAAACCGATCGCGGCACCGCGCAGCCATGCCTTCCAGGAGCGCCCCCATTCGGCCGCGGTCATGTAGAGCGAGCCCTTCAACGGCACGATCTCATCCTTGCCGGCATAGCGGCGCGAGGCCATATAGAGCGTCTCGCCGACAGCGAACAGGCCGACCGCGACGATGATGACGTCGACGCCGTCGAGCAGTTCGCTCATGCCGAAGGTGAAGCGCGGTTGGCCCGTTTGCAGGTCGACACCGATCATGCCGATGACAAAGCCGATGAACAGGCTGGTGAGACCGCGCACCGAGGACGAGCCGAGCACCGCAGAGACGGTGATAAAGGCCAGCACCATCAGCGAGAAATATTCGGCCGGACCGAAGGCCAGCGCGAACTTGACGACGACCGGCGCCAGGAAGGCGACGCCCAACGTGCCGAGGGTGCCGGCGACGAAGGAGCCGATCGCCGAGGTGGCCAATGCCGCGCCACCACGGCCGGAGCGGGCCATCCTGTTGCCTTCCAGCGCGGTGACGATAGTGGCGCTTTCGCCCGGCGTGTTGAGCAGGATCGAGGTCGTCGAGCCGCCATACATGGCGCCGTAGTAGATGCCGGCGAACAGGATGAAGGACGCTTCCGGCGCCACCTGGTAGGTGATCGGCAAAAGCAGCGCGATGGTCAGCGCCGGCCCGAGGCCGGGCAGCACGCCGATCGCTGTTCCCAACGTGGTGCCGACCAGGCACCACATGAGATTGACCGGGGTGAAGGCGACCGAAAATCCAAGCGCGAGCTGATTGAGGGTCTCCATCGCCTCACCCTCTCACAATGCCGATGATCGCGTTGATCACCGTATTCAACTGGTTCTCGATGAAGCCGGCGCCGATATTGACGCCAAGCGCCTTGGCGAAGCCGAAATAGGCCGCCAGCGCCAGGATCAGCCCAAGCAACGCGTCGCGCAGCGGGTGCCTGCTGCCGAAACCGTGGCAGATGAGAACGAACATGATCACCGAGGCGGCGGTGAAGCCGAGCGGCTGGATCAGCAAAAGGTTGGCGACCAGCCCGGCAACCACGAAGCCCATCGCCTTCCAGTCGGTCGGCGTTTCCTTTTCTTCCTCCGGCTGCCAGCCGCCCCTCAGCGCGGCGACAATGAGCAGGAGGGAAAGGATCACCATTCCCGTCATGGTGATGTAGGGAAACACGGTCGGACCGACCTTGGAATAGAGCGGCGACACCGGGATCGCCAGGGTCTGCCAGGCTACCGCCGCGGCACAGGCCAGAAGCCCGACGCCGATCAGCAGTTCGGGTACGGCAAGGCGCGGTGGCGGCGCCTGCTGGTCGCTGGTGCTCATGAATGTCCTCCCAGGATGGCCGGCATCCTCCAGCCGGCTTCCACCGCAGTCTCCCTCGCGATGGCTCACATGTCCATGCGGTTGGCGAAATGTCGGAGGGGCGGCGCAAGCCGCCCCTCCGGGAGATCAGGCAAGGCCGAGATCCCTAAGGACGGCGCCGATGCGGGCCGTGTCCTCGGTGACGAATTTGGCATAGTCGTCACCGGTGAGCAGGATCGGCGTCCAGTTGCGGTTCTTGCATTCCGTTGCCCATGCGTCGCTCTTGGCCATGGTCTCGACCAGAGTGACCAGCGCCGCCTTGTCGGCGTCGGAAACGCCGGGCGGCGCGAAGACGCCACGCCAGTTGAACAGTTCGACATCGATGCCGGCTTCCTTCAGCGTTGGGGCGTCGATGCCTTCCTGGGGCTTGTCGGCCGAGATGGCGAGCAGCCTGAGCGCTCCCGCCTTGACTTGCTCGGAGAACTCGCCAAAGCCCGAGATGCCGGCAGCGACCTGGTTGCCGAGCAGCGCCGACAGCGCCTCGCCCCCCCCTGCGAAAGGCACGTAGGACAGGTTGGTTGCCGAAACACCGGCCGTCTTGGCGATGAGGCCGAACAGGATGTGGTCCGAGCCGCCGGCCGAACCGCCGGCGACCGGCACCTTGGTCGGGTCGGCCTTGAGGGCCGCAATGAAATCGGCTGCTGTCTGGAACGGCGAGGCCGCCGGCACCACCAGCGCTTCGAACTCGCCGGTCAGCCGGGCGATCGGCGTGACTTCGGTGAGATTGTTGGCGGATTTGTTGGCGATGATGGCGCCGACCATGACCATCCCGGCAACCATCATCGAATTGCCCTTGCCCTTCCATTGGTTGATGAACTGCGGCAGGCCGACCGTGCCGCCGGCGCCACCGACATTGGTAATCTGCGAGCCGGAGATCAGCTTCTCGCTGCGCAGCACCTGGTCCATCGTGCGCGCCGTCTGGTCCCAGCCGCCGCCCGGCGCCGCCGGCACGAAGATCTGGACCTGCGGCGCGTCCTGCGCAAAAGCGGGCGAGAGATGCAACGCCGCGAAACCGGCCGCGCCCGCCGCAGCGGTGCTCATTAAAAATCTGCGTCTGTTCAGCATGGGATTCCTCCAAATCACGACACCTCCTCCGGTGCCCGCCAGAAACGTAGCCTGAATTCAGACCCGCTCGGCAAAATTCTTGCTATTTTTATTCCGTTCTGTCAACAGGAACGATGTTCTACTAGACAGAACATTCAGCATGAGGCATGATCGTTCTGTTGGGTTTCACCTGACCGGAAATGAAATGAGTTCGTCGCAGATGACGCAAGCGCGGTCCAAACCGGCGTCAGCCGATGGCGTTGCCGCGCTTGATCGCGCGATCGCCATTCTCGACGCCTTTGCCGCGGCCGACCGGTCGCTCAGCCTGGCCGAAATCGCGGCGCGCACCGGCCTCTACAAGAGCACGATCCTGCGGCTGGCGAGTTCGCTGCTGCGCGGGCAGTTGCTGGAGCGTCTCGACGATGGCCGCTACCGCGTCGGGCCGGCGACCTTCCGGCTCGGCACGCTCTACCAGCGTTCGGTGGTGGCAAGCGACGTCCTGCTGCCGATCATGCGCGACCTGGCCGAACGGAGTTTGGAAAGCGTCGCCTTCTATGTCCGCTCGGGCGATGTCCGCACCTGTCTCTATCGTGTCGAATCCAAGCACCCCATTCGCTACACCATACAGGAAGGCGACGTGCTGCCCTTGCTGGCCGGTTCGGGCGGGCGTGTGCTTGCGGCATTTTCCGGCCAGCAGGGCGAGCCTTACGAAACGATCCGCGAAACCTATCACTATCTGACGGTCGGCGACCGCGACCCAGAGACGGCGGGCGTATCGGCGCCCGTGTTCGGGCCGGGGCGCGTCTTGCTCGGCGTCCTGACGCTGGCCGGCCCCAGCACGCGCGTCGACGTGGCCTTTCTCCAGCGCATGAAGCAGCCGCTCATCGAAGCAGCCGCCCGCGCCACCCGCGCGTTCGGCGAAGATGCTTCAGTGCTTGAACTGGCGGCCAGCGACGCCGGCGCGGAACGCGTGGAAAGCCTCAACTCCGCTTGACCGGGTTCACATGATGGCCTGTACTCAAGGCCGCCGTTCCAAGAGGATGGTCGCGGCGTCGTGATAGGTGGTTCGCAGCACTTCACTGTAGCCGCATTTGGCCGCGACATTCAGCGAACCGGTATTTTCCGGATCGATGATGCACACGGTTCTGGCGCGCCCGAATGTCTCGTCGCCCCAGGCAACGATCCGCCCCACGACCTCACTGGCGAAACCCTGGCCGTGCGCGTTCGAAGCCAGCGCCCAGCCTGCTTCAGGCACGCCCTCGATCGACGGCTCGATATCGCGCTTCAGGTCATGAAAACCGGCCTCGCCGATGAAGCGGCCGGTCGCCTTGTCCTCGATCGCCCAGAAGCCATAGCCGAGCAGCGACCACAGCCCGGCATGGCGCAGGAAGCGCATCCAGCTTTCTTCCCGCGTGCGCGGCTTGCCGCCGATGAAACGGGTGACGGCCGGATCGGCCCACATGGCGACATAGCTGTCGAAATCATCCAGCCGGTGCGCCCGCAGAAAAGTGCGCTTTGTCTCGAGGACCGGCACGCCGGCTGCTTTCGAATTGTCCATGGGTCCTGCCTCGCTGCGCATGACCCCGGAACCGCTCCCGGTTCTGGAAGGGATCATGTGCAAATTGAAAGTTGGCAGTGCTTAGCAACTTGTCTGCACCGAACAAGAGCCAAGGCCGGGCAGATCACCTTCCAGCGCTAAGCCGACTCCAGACGACGCCCGTGCGGAGGGCGACAGCCGGATCGCCGACGCAAGCCCGCTATGGGAATTTTGTCGAACGATGCTACCTTTCGCCGGGGGCTGATTCAGCGCACCGGCGCATACTGTCCGACGGAGGAGAAGGCGCATGGACACCACCGATCTCGTGCTGGCCATCATCCATCATCTGCTGGTGTTTTCGCTGGCGGGCATCATCGGTGCCGAATTTGTCCTGACCTGCGGCGAATTGCCGGCAACGACGCTCCGACGCCTTGTCGGCATCGACCGCCACTATGGCATCATCGCCATGCTGATCATCATTGTCGGCATCGGCCGCGTCATTTACGGCCTCAAAGGCTGGGAATTCTACGTCTACAACTGGGTGTTCTGGGCAAAGATGGCGGCCTTCGCCATCGTCGGCCTGTTGTCGATCGTCCCCACTGTCCGCTTCGTCTCCTGGAACAGGCAGGCAGTCGCCAATCCCGCCTTCGCCGTGCCGGCCGCTGAACTGGCTGCGGTGAAAACCCATGTCCGCGCCGAAGCCTTCATCTTCCTGCTGATCCCGGTCTTCGCAGCGGCGATGGCGCGCGGCTACGGCTACTAGATCCATGACCCCGAACCGAAAATCCGCGCCTGCGACGGTTGCGGATATCAGCAGTTTGCGCTTTGAGTGCGATTGCAATCTGCTAGCGTGCGCTAAGG
>NZ_CAUM01000064.1 GCF_000350085.1 Mesorhizobium metallidurans STM 2683 | reverse complement strand
TGCCTAGCGCAGTTGCATCTCAGGTGGTCAGGCCCCCCTCTCGCGTCGACCCCCGGGCTCAGGATCGTTGGAACGAAACGCCTATCCATTTTAGAGGGCTATGGCGTAGACATAGTTCTCATCTTCATCGTTCGTAGTCCGCCAGCTTGGCTAGCAAGCACTTGAAACACCGCAGCAACTTGTAGACAACTCGGCAGAGTGTCAGGACTCGTCCGGCTGCCCGTCGAAACGGAAGCGATTTCGATCGTCGATAGTCCCGCCGCGTTCATGCCGCCCGATTGGGCGTGCCGAGGGTGTGAGATTTCGGCGGCAGCATGACGTTGTCGAAGGTCTGCGTGAACATCGCCGCCGCAAAAAAGGCGACCGCCCGCAGGGTTTCAGTGCCGGTATTGACGAGGTCGTGCCGGACCGGCGTCGGAAGGACCAACACGCTGCCGGGCCCGACCGGATGGGTGGTGCCGTCCTCCATGTGCAGTTCGCCGGTGCCGGCGATGATGTATTGCGTCTCCTCGGTGGCATCGCTGTGCCAGCCGAGCCGCTTGCCGGGCTCGATCTCGTAGACGATCATCGAGGACTGGGTCGTGCCGTGTCCGCCGTAGAGCGCGAAGGCGCCGGCCCAGTTGACCGACGGGTCGTCTTCCGCCCAGACTGTAGTCCGTTCGAGCTTGTCGGACGCGACGACTGGGGCCATGGGTTCGTTCCTCTCAGCGACTGGGGAACACCGAGCTTAGGCGATTTTTCTGGTCCGCGTCATCCAAAAGCGGCTCTATTCCAGGCGCCTGCAGGGCCTGCCGCCGATCCGGAAAGCTCTCGGCACGCCGGAAAACAAGCCTGGCATGGGAGATAAAACTTGAACCGGCGCATCCTCGTCATCAATCCCAACAGCAACGAAGCCTTTACCGCCGCGATGGACCGCAGCGTTGAACGGCTGAGATTTGCCGGCGGACCCGAGATCCACTGCCGCACCTTGGCCGAGGGACCATTCGGCATCGAAACGGCGCGGCAATCCCAGGAGTTGATCCCTTCCCTTTACCGGCTTATCGAGCGTGAGAAGGGCAATTATGATGCATTCATCATTGCCTGCTTTAGTGATCCTGGCGTCGTCGGCGCGCGTGAGTTTTCGGCCAAGGCCGTCATCGGGCTGTGCGAGGCCGGCGTAGCCTCGGCTCTTAGTTTTGGCGAACGTTATGGCATCCTCACCAACCTGGACGACGACATCAATGGTGAGCTTCGCCTGTTGAGAACTCTGGGATTGGAAGCAAGGCTGGCCGGCATCGAGGCGGTCGGCATAAAGGTTCCGGATCTTGTGGACACCCCTGAGGTCTTTGAAGCATTGCTCGCCGGCGCGCGTCGCCTGGAGCGGCGCGGAGCACGTGTGATCGTGCTGGGCTGCGCCGGCATGACGCCCTTTGTGCAGCGACTGCGGCAAGAGACCGGCCTTTGGATCATCGATCCCCTGATGTCCGCCGTCGGGTTGGCGACGGCAACCGTTTAGAGCGCCGCAGCCGCGGGGGGCCTGCGCCACTGTCCTGCGTGGCTCTTGGAAAGCGGCGTACCTACCCCGCCACGTCGACATGATGCGCTCCGTGCGGCAGCGGCACGCGGCCGACCCGTTCGAGCGCTGGCCGCTCGCGGCCTAAGCATATATGACCGGGTGATTGCCCTGTTTCGGGCGGACGGCATTGGCCCGCGGATCGTCCAGGAGGTAACGCCGATGACGACGCTGGCCGGTCTGGTCGCGGCGGGCGGCGGTCTGGGCTTCGTCACCGCAGGCATGCCAGAGTGGCGCGACCTGGCGTCGCGTACCGTCCAGTCGTCCTTGCCGATGGCGGCTGCGTGGCGCGAGCCGGCCTTGTCCGCAAGCGACAAGCATTTCCTGGAGGTGGTTGCGACACTGTCCGCAGAGAAGAACACGGACCCTTGAAGCGCCATCGACGTAAGGCTTGCCTCTGGAATCTCGAAAAAAGGGTTTCGAATGTTGCCGCTGCATCATATGTCATTGGTGCAACGCCAAAATAGGGGCCTGCCTTGCCAACTGAACCACGTTCTCCACGGCTTGCGGTGCTGATCGACGCGGACAACGCTTCGGCCAAGATTGCCGACGGATTGTTCGAGGAAATCGCCAAGATCGGTGAGGCAAGCGTTCGTCGCATCTACGGCGACTTCTCCAGCGCCCGTTCAAAGGCGTGGGCCGATGTGCTGTCGAAGCACGCGATCATCCCGCAGCAGCAATTTGCCTATACCACCGGCAAGAACGCGTCCGACATCACGCTCGTCATCGACGCGATGGATCTTCTCCACAGTGGGCGGTTCGAAGGCTTCTGCCTGGTATCGTCCGACAGCGATTTCACCCGCCTTGCCGCTCGCATCAGGGAACACGGGATCGACGTGTATGGATTTGGTGAGCAGAAAACACCGGAGAGTTTTCGGCAGGCATGCCGCCGGTTCGTCTACACCGAGAACCTGCTTCCGACCGCGCCAGCCAACACTCAGGACGCGGTACCGGCGAAATCGTTACAGCCGCCCAGCGCCGCGACGCCGATCATCGCCAAGGTCATTTCACAGATGGAAACCGAGGACGGCTGGGTGCCGCTCGGCACCGTAGGCAATCAACTCGCCAATCTGGCTTCGGACTTCGATCCCAGAACCTTCGGCTTTCGCAAGCTGAGCGACCTCGTACGCAAGACCAACGCCTTTGAGATTGATCATCCCGAGGGCGGAACCATGCGTATCCGCATCAAACCGGCCCAAGAGATGCAAGCGAAAGAGAAGCCTGGCCGGCGCCGCAAGGATCTATCGGATTTGCCCTGAACGAAGGCTCCTTCACCCGCGTTTGGCCTCTGGTCGGACCACTATTTCGCTGGCGCAAACCGCTGTTCGGCGTATCATTCCTGTGGGAGAGGGTTCATGGTGGGAGGAGCCAATGAACGCAGCGTTGAGTGTGCCTGTCATCGGCCTGACGGCCCAAGAACTTGTTTCATCTGCGCTTTCAAAATTCCGCGCCGGCGACACCATATCGACCAGGGCCGCACTGGACGCCGTCCGTCGGACGAGCCCGGCTTGCCAGGACAGCGACGATGATCTCGTCGAGCTTATCGTGATGACGGCAATTGGTAAGACCATGGGTGTCGTGTTCGACCATCGGGCGCGCTAGGCCCGGAACGACTAACCTCCTTGCGCATTCCATTGGCGCCACGCGACGAACGATCATCCGCCATGGCGGCAAGATTCCGAGCGACCTGGCGGCCTGGTTCGGCCTGCCCCCCGAACCCTGGGGTTCGGACTTGGGGTCAAACCGAAACAACGATCCATCCCGCTCCACCGGGACGGATCTGGCCCGGGGGAACTCGACGAAATCTTCTCCGTTATGCTCTCGGTCGAAACGAGGAGAGCCGCCATGGCAGAGGACAAGACCAGGACCGACACAAGCGACCGCTCGGAGATAGCCGACGAAGACGTGCGGCATTTCGCCGAGGAAGCCGGCATTACGCTTGACCAAGCCCGGACCCTGATCAGGCGCCACGGCAACGACCGCAAGGTGCTGGAAGAAATAGCCGAAAGCATAAAGGGATCTTGATGGCGGTGTGATAGCCAGGAATCCTGCGACGCTTTTATCGGTTTTCTAACAAATTCGGCCTATTCCCATTCTGACCATGGGGAGTTGGGCTTTGGTGCAGACAGACAAGATCGCCGCGCGGCATGCCATTGCGCTGTCCGTCGTCGTGCCTTGCTACAATGAAATTGGCGGGGTCGCCGAACTCTACCGGCGCGTGACGGCCGTTTGCCAGGCACAGGCCGGCCATTCCTATGAGATCGTCCTGGTGATCGACGGCGCGACCGACGGCACCCGCGAGGCCATTTTCGAGCTCGCCAGACAGGAGAGCCACGTCGTCGGCATCGACCTTGCCCGCAATTACGGCCACCAGGTCGCGCTCAGCGCCGGCCTGGAGTTTTGCCGCGGCCAGCGCATTCTCATCCTCGATGCCGATCTCCAGGACCCGCCGGAATTGCTCGAAGCCATGATGGCGAAGATGGATGAGGGCTTCGACGTCGTCTACGGCCAGCGGCTGAAGCGCCAGGGCGAAGGCTGGTTCAAGCGCGGCACCGCCGCATTGTTCTACCGCCTGCTGCGCAAGATGGTCGATGTCGACATGGCGCTCGATTCCGGAGACTTCCGCCTGATGAGCCGGCGCGCGCTCGATCATCTCAATGCGATGCCGGAGCGCTACCGCTTCATTCGCGGCATGGTGAGCTGGATCGGCCTGAAGCAGGTGGCCTTTCCCTATGAGCGGCATCAGCGCTTCGCCGGCACCACGCACTATCCCTTGAAGAAGATGGTGCTTCTGGCAATGGATGCGATGACCAGCTTCTCCATCGTGCCACTGCGGTTTGCCTCGCATCTCGGCATGATCTTCGGTTTGCTCGGGCTTGCCGCGCTCGGCTACACGCTCTTCTCCTGGTTTGCCGGCAGCGTCTTGCCCGGCTGGACCAGCCTGGCCGCGATCGTCCTGATCCTGGGCAGCGTCCAGCTTCTGGTCCTTGGGATTTTCGGCGAATATCTCGGGCGCATGTATATGGAGACCAAGCGGCGGCCTCTCTATCTCGTCAACGAGATCGCTGCCCACGATCCCGCCACCGCGGAGTTGCCCGTCCATCGCCTGCAGGAGCTGGCCCGGGAAATGACGAAAGGAGCCGCGCGTGCTTCAGGCCGAGTTTGACCAGTTCGCGCTGGAGTATCAGCAGCAGCACGCAGCAAGCATCCGGCTGAGCGGCGAAATGCCGGATTTCTTTGCGCAGTACAAGATCGACGACGTCGCGGCACGGCTCGCGCGCTCCGGTGTGAAACCACGGCGGATCCTCGACTTCGGCGCCGGCGTCGGCAATTCGCTGGGACCGATGCGCGCCGCATTTCCCGACAGCGAGATCACCTTGCTCGACCCATCCTCGCAGTCGCTCGACATCGCCAGCAAGCGCTTTCCCGGCCAGGCCGATTTCAGGCCCTTCGATGGCGAAACCATCCCTTATGAAGACGGCAGTTTCGACCTCGCCTTCGCCGCCTGCGTGTTTCATCACATTCCTGAAGATCTCCATGTCGGCCTGATCAAGGAGATCGGGCGCGTACTGGCCGGCGGCGGCAGCTTCTTTCTGTTCGAGCACAATCCCTGGAACCCGCTGACGACGCACGCGGTGCGAAACTGTGCCTTCGACGAGAATGCGGTGCTGATCAACGGCCGCGACATGCGCGCGCGAATGGAAGCGGCGGGCTTCTCCAGTCCCGCCATCGTCTACCGGATTTTCTTCCCGCGCCTGCTCGCTAGATTGCGGCCGCTGGAGCGTTACCTGACCGGGCTTCCCGTGGGGGCGCAATATTTCGTGCATGCGCTCAAGCCTGCCGTCTGACCGAACGCCTTGCCCCGGGATGAGCGACCAGCCGAAACCTCTGATCAACCTGCCGCAAAGCGGCCTGGAGAAGTGATATGAACGCGGTTCAGGCGACCATGGCGGCCGTGTCGCCGGTCAATGACGCGCAGCGGTCCCGGTTGCTGTTCTGCCTGCTCGTCGCGCCTCTCGTGGGGTTCGCGCTTTCCGCCCACGCCGTCGAAATCCTGCAGGATCCCGACTGCTGGTGGCAGGTCAAGGTTGGGCTCGACCTGCTGGCAAACCGTACGTTCCCGCTTGTCGACAGTTATTCTCATACCTTTGCCGGCCAGCCATGGATCGCCAAGGAATGGCTCGGGCAGGTTCTCCTCGCGCTCGCCTACACGGCAGGCGGCTGGAACGGCGTGGCGATGCTGATCATCGCCACCATTGCGCTGACGATCTCGCTGCTGTCATGGCATCTCAGCGCCTGGCTGAGACCGGTCGCTGCGGTCGGGCTGGCCCTGTTCGCGGCGGCCATGATCTCGCCCATCTACACAGCACGCCCCCACATCTTCACCTTCCCCATCATCGTGGTCTGGACGGCAACGCTTTTCCGCGCGGCGCGCGACGAGCGAGCACCGCCTCTGTGGCTGCTTGCCCTGCTTGTGCTATGGGCCAATCTGCACGCGACCTTTACTGTAGGCTTCGTCATTGCGGCTTTCGCCGGTCTCGATCTTCTTGCGCGAACCCGCCTGTCCAACCCCGCACTCCTTGCCAAATGGGTTGCTTTCGGTCTGCTTTGCCCGCTGGTCAGCCTGCTCAATCCCTATGGCGTCAAGGCCATCCTCGCCACGTTCACGGTAGCCTACGGCAATGAGGCGGTTCCCCTGATCGCAGAGTGGCGGCCGTTCGACGCCTCGGATCAACCGCTCCAGGAAGTCGGTATCCTGCTGTTCGTTTTCGCGCTGCTTGTGTCGAGGCTGCGCATCGGCTGGGCCAAGGCGCTGTTCATCATCTTTGCCCTGCATGTCTATCTCACCCATTTGCGCTTCATGTATCTGTTCTTCCTGCTGGTGCCGATCGTGATTGCGGTCGAGGTGGCGGAGCAATATCCAGCGCTTTCCCTGGGGAAATGGATGGCGGACAAGCGCGACGGGCTGGAGCGCTTTATCGCCAGATGGTTTTACCAGATCTGCGGCGTGGCCGGCGTTTTGGTGGTGGGCGCGGTCGCCCTGATCACCAGCGCCTATCAGGCAGAGCCGAGCCAGAAGACTTCCGCCCGGGACGCGCTTGCATTCGCGCAAAGCCGTCACCTGTCGGGCAATGTCCTGAATTCATACAATTTCGGCGGCAGCTTGATCTTCCATGGCATCAAGACATTCATCGACGGCCGGACGGATCAGCTCTTTCTCAACGGCTTTATGAAGACGGATACCGAAACGGGCCGCAGCGGCGGAAAGCCGATCCTTCAGGCACAGCTCAAGAAATATGCGATCGACTGGGCGCTGCTGACCGCGGACGACAGCCGCATTCCCTTCTTCGACGAGCTGGGCTGGAAACGGGCCTATTCCGACAAATACGCCGTGATCTACGTGCCTGGCGCCTGATTTTCTGCGGGCTTTGTTGCCGGCGCACGACGTGAAACGCGGTGCCGGCGTTGAGATCGCGACAGTAAAATCCTTATAGGATTTTTATTTCTTTCCTCTCCGCCGCGTCTCGAACCTTTATGGCATTTTGACCCATATTCCGCCGGGAGACACTGATCTCGGTCGCTGCTTGTTGCAGTGACCGCGTGTTTTCACGTGATTTCCTGCCGAATGCAGGCGAAGCGAAAATAAAACGAAAATAAGGAACATCCGCGATGGATATCATCGTTATCGGGATAGGGGTTTTGTTCTTCGCCCTGTCCTTCGCCTACATCAAAGCTTGCGACAGTCTTTAGCGGAAGGATCGCAACATGCTTGTCGACTATATCCTCGGTGGCGGTGTGACCTTGTTCCTTCTCGCCTACCTGACTTACGCCCTCGTTCGCCCAGAACGCTTCTGACGGCAACTGGCGCCAGGCACGAAAGCTACATCATGACTCTCAACGGATGGCTACAGATCCTCGTCTACTGCGGGATCGTCGTTTTGCTTGTGAAGCCGCTCGGCGGCCACATGTATCGCGTTTTCAACGGCGATCGTACATTTCTCTCGCCTGTTCTCGGCCCGATCGAGCGAGGTCTTTATCGCATCTCTGGAACCAGCGAGCGCGAGGAGCAGCACTGGACCAGCTACGCGGCCGGCATCATGTTCTTCAGCCTGGCCAGTTTCCTGGTGCTCTATTTCCTGCAGCGGCTGCAGGGGGTCCTGCCCCTGAATCCAGCCGGCATGACCGCGGTTGAGCCCAACCTCGCCTTCAACACCGCCGTCAGCTTCCCGACCAACACCAACTGGCAGAACTATGGCGGCGAAAGCACGATGTCGTATCTCGTGCAGATGGCTGGCCTCACCGTGCAGAACTTCATGTCGGCGGCGGTCGGCATTGCGATTGCGGTCGCGCTGATCCGCGGCTTCGCCCGCGCCTCTGTGAAATCGATCGGCAATTTCTGGGTCGATATGACCCGCTGCACCCTCTACATCCTCTTGCCGCTCTGCATCGTGCTGACGCTGGTCTATGTCTGGCTGGGCATGCCGCAGACGCTTGGGCCTTATGTCGACGCCACCACGCTCGAGGGCGCAAAGCAGACGATCGCGCTTGGCCCCGTCGCCTCGCAGGTCGCCATCAAGATGCTCGGCACCAATGGCGGCGGCTTCTTCAACGCCAATTCCGCGCATCCCTTCGAAAACCCCGATGCGATCTCCAACCTGATCCAGATGGTATCGATCTTCGCCCTTGGCGCCGCGCTCACCAACGTCTTCGGCCGCATGGTCGGCAACCAGCGCCAGGGCTGGGCGATCCTGGCCGCCATGGGCGTGCTGTTCATCGCCGGCGTTGCGGTCTGCTATTGGGCGGAAGCATCAGGCAATCCGCTGGTTCATGCGCTGGGCATCGACGGCGGCAACATGGAGGGCAAGGAGACCCGTTTCGGCATCGCTCTGTCGGTGCTGTTCGCGGTCATCACCACGGCCGCGTCCTGCGGCGCGGTCAACGCCATGCATGACAGTTTCACCGCGCTCGGCGGCTTGATCCCGATGGTCAACATGCAGCTCGGCGAAGTCATCGTCGGCGGCGTCGGCGCCGGCTTCTACGGCATCATGATGTTCATCGTCGTCGCCGTCTTCGTCTCCGGTCTGATGGTCGGCCGCACGCCCGAATATCTCGGCAAGAAGATCGAGGCCAAGGAAGTGAAGATGGCGATGCTTGCCATCCTCTGCCTGCCGCTGGCCATGCTGATCTTCACCGCCATCGCGGTGGTGCTGCCGACCGGCGTCGCCTCCATGGCCAATGCAGGGCCGCACGGCTTCTCCGAGGTGCTCTACGCCTACACCTCGGCGGCGGCGAACAACGGCTCGGCCTTCGGCGGCCTGACCGGCAACACGCCCTGGTACAACATCACGCTGGGCATCACCATGCTGATGGGCCGCTTCCTGGTCATCATCCCGGCGCTGGCAATCGCCGGCTCGCTGGTGGCGAAGAAGACGGTTCCGGCCTCCGCCGGCACCTTCCCGACCGACGGTCCGCTGTTCGTCGGGTTGCTGGTTGGCGTCATCCTGATCGTCGTCGGCCTGACCTTCTTCCCGGCGCTGGCGATCGGACCGATCGTCGAGCACCTGGCGATGATCAACGGGCAGACGTTCTGAGCCGCCCATCTTGGATAACGTCATGTCCTGGCTCAACATCATGCGTCGCAAGGCTCGGCCCCGGGCCGACAATGAGGGGGAGGCAACTCCCCCTCCCTTCCCGACCATATCCACCTTCCTCGGCATTGCGGCAGTCATGATCGTGATCTGGCTGCTGGCCTACGGGCCGCCGCATCTCTTTTCGGCATCCGATCGATCGGCGCCGTCCAACAACATTGATACTGGAGCCACCAAATGAGCCAGTCCAAATCCGCTGTTATCATGGATGCCCGCATATTGTGGCCCGCCATCGGCGGAGCCTTCAGGAAACTGAACCCGCGCACGCTGATCCGAAATCCGGTGATGTTCGTCGTCGCCGTCGTCTCGTTGCTCACCTCGGTCCTGTTCCTCAGGGACCTCGTCACTGGCGGCGGCGATTTCGGCTTCACGCTGCAGATCATCGTCTGGCTGTGGTTCACCGTGCTGTTCGCCAACTTCGCCGAAGCGGTGGCCGAAGGCCGCGGCAAGGCGCAGGCCGACTCGCTGCGCAAGGCGCGCACGGAGACGCAGGCCAAGCTTCTGACCAGCGAGGACCGCACCAAATTCAAGCTGGTGCCCGGCACCAGCCTGAAGGTCGGTGACGCCGTGCTCGTCGAGGCCGGCGACATCATCCCGTCGGACGGTGAGGTTATCGAAGGCGTCGCTTCCGTCAACGAGGCGGCGATCACCGGCGAATCCGCTCCGGTCATCCGCGAATCCGGCGGCGACCGTTCGGCGGTAACCGGCGGCACGCAGGTCCTGTCTGACTGGATCCGCGTGCGCATCACTGCTGCCTCCGGCCATACTTTCCTCGACCGCATGATCTCGCTGGTCGAGGGTGCCGCGCGCCAGAAGACGCCGAACGAGATCGCGCTCAACATCCTGCTCGTCGGCATGACGCTGATCTTCGTGCTGGCCACGGCGACGATCCCGAGCTTTGCCGCCTATTCCGGGGGCTACATCTCGGTGACCGTGCTGGTCGCCCTGTTCGTCACCTTGATTCCGACCACGATCGGCGCCCTGCTCTCGGCCATCGGCATCGCCGGCATGGACCGCCTGGTACGCTTCAACGTGCTGGCCATGTCGGGCCGTGCGGTGGAAGCCGCGGGCGACGTCGACACGCTGCTGCTCGACAAGACCGGAACGATCACGCTCGGCAATCGCCAGGCGACGGAGTTCCGCCCGGTCAAGGGCGTCACCGAGCAGGAACTGGCCGATGCGGCGCAGCTCGCCTCGCTCGCCGACGAAACGCCCGAGGGCCGCTCGATCGTCGTTTTGGCCAAGGAAAAATACGGCATCCGCGCCCGCGACATGGCAACGCTGCATGCCACTTTCGTGCCATTCACCGCGCAGACCCGCATGAGTGGCGTCGATATCGACGGCTCGTCGATCCGCAAGGGCGCTGTCGATTCGGTTCTGGCTCACGTCAGCCAGTCGACGCGCGCCGGCAGCGGCGCGCCCCCGGCCAGCGACGCCGTCCGCGACCTGCAGGCGATCGCCGAAGAGATCGCCAAGTCCGGCGGCACGCCGCTGGCGGTCGAGCGCGACGGGCGCCTGCTCGGCGTCGTCCATCTCAAGGACATCGTCAAGGGCGGCATCAGGGAACGCTTCGCCGAGTTGCGCAAGATGGGCATCCGCACGGTGATGATCACCGGCGACAACCCGATGACGGCGGCGGCGATCGCGGCGGAAGCCGGCGTCGACGACTTCCTCGCCCAGGCGACGCCAGAGGACAAGCTGAAGCTCATCCGCGACGAACAGGCCAAGGGCAAGCTGGTCGCCATGTGCGGCGACGGCACCAACGACGCCCCGGCGCTTGCCCAGGCCGATGTCGGCGTCGCCATGAACACCGGTACGGTCGCCGCGCGCGAGGCCGGCAACATGGTCGACCTCGACAGCGACCCGACCAAGCTGATCGAGATCGTCGAGATCGGCAAGGCGCTGCTGATGACGCGGGGCTCGCTGACGACCTTCTCGATCGCCAACGACGTGGCCAAGTACTTCGCCATCATCCCGGCCATGTTCGCCGTCTTCTATGTCGCGCCGGGGCAGACATCTGGCCCGCTGCAGGCGCTCAACATCATGCATCTGGCGACGCCGCAGAGCGCCATCCTGTCGGCGATCATCTTCAACGCGCTGATCATCATAGCGCTGATCCCGCTGTCGCTCAGGGGCGTCAAATACCGCGCCATCGGCGCCGGCGCGCTGCTCAGCCGCAACCTTCTCGTCTACGGCCTCGGCGGCATCATCGTGCCTTTCGTCGGCATCAAGCTGATCGACATGATCATCACCGCCATCGGCCTCGCATAAGGAACCACGTCCATGCTCAATCAAATCAGACCCGCGATCATCATGATCGTCTTCTTCACGGTGCTGACCGGCCTGATCTATCCGATCGGCATGACCGGCATCGCCCAGGCGTTGTTTCCGCGCCAGGCCAATGGCAGCCTGATCGAGAAGGACGGCAAGGTCGTCGGTTCCCAGCTGATCGGCCAGGCCTTCGCCGGCGACAACTACTTCCACGGCCGCCCCTCGGCTGCCGGCGACGGCTACAACGCCGCCTCCTCAAGCGGCTCGAACCTTGGCCCGACCAATGCCAAGCTGATCGACCGCATCAAGGGCGACGCCGAGAAGTTGAAGGCAGAAAATCCGGGCGCGCCGGTGCCGATGGATCTCGTCACCACGTCCGGCAGCGGCCTCGACCCGCATATCAGTCCCGAAGCCGCCTACTTCCAGGTCGCCAGGGTGGCCAAGGCCAGGGGCGTCGATGAAGCGAAGATCAAGTCGCTCGTCGACAGCCATGTCGAGAGCCGCGAGCTGGGCTTCATGGGCGAGCAGGTCGTCAACGTGCTCGCCCTCAACCTTGCACTGGACGATGCGACGAAGCAATGATGGCAGAGACGGGGATCGACACGGTCCCCGGCGCCATTGATGATCGATGCCTATGCCGGACGAGAGCCGCAACGCCGAAACAAGACCCTCTCCCGACGCGCTGCTTGATCATGCGGAGCGCGAGGAGCGCGGTCGTCTGAGGATTTTCCTGGGCGCGGCCCCCGGCGTCGGCAAAACCTATGAGATGCTGATGTCGGGCCGCGCCAGGTTGACCGACGGGATCGACGTGGTGATCGGCATTGTCGAGACGCACGGGCGCAAGGAAACCCAGGCGCTGGTCGAAGGCTTTGAGGTCATCCCGCGCAGTCAGGTCGACTACAAGGGCCGCACACTGAACGAGATGGATATCGATGCCATCCTCGCCCGGCGCCCGGCGCTGGTTCTCGTCGACGAGCTCGCCCACACCAACGCGCCCGGCAGCCGTCATCCCAAGCGCTATCTCGACGTCCAGGAAATCCTGACGCATGGCATCGACGTCTACACGACGCTCAACATCCAGCATGTCGAAAGCCTGAACGATGTGGTGGCCCAGATCACGCGCGTGCGGGTGCGCGAAACGGTTCCCGATTCCATCATCGACCAGGCCGATGACATCGAGATCATCGACCTCACCCCCGACGACCTGATCAAGCGGCTAAGGGAAGGCAAGGTCTACTTTCCCAACACCGCCCAGCGCGCCATCGAGAACTATTTCTCGCCGGGCAATCTGACGGCGCTCAGGGAACTGGCGCTGCGGCGTACCGCGCAGCGTGTCGACGAGCAGTTGCTGAACCACATGCAGGCGCACGCCATCCCCGGACCGTGGGCGGCGGGGGAAAGGGTTCTCGTCTGCGTCGACGCGCGTCCGGGCGGGGCGGCCCGTGTCCGCTATGCGCGCCGGCTGGCCGACCGGCTCCGCGCCCCATGGACGGCGCTTCATGTCGATACCCCTCGTTCGGCCGTCATGTCCGAGGAGGACAAGGATCGGCTGGCGACGCTGCTGCGCCTTGCCGAGCAGCTCGGCGCCGAGGTGACGACCATTCCGGGTCAGAACGTCGCGCAGGACATCGTTCGCCATGCCACCGCGAACAACTTCACCCATATCGTCATCGGCAGGCCGACCCGGTCGCGCTGGCGCGAACTGATCGAAGGCTCGCTCACTTATGATCTCATCCGCAATGCCGGCGACATCAGCGTCCATGTCATTTCGGGGACCGACCGGGGCACCGAGCCAACGTCGAGGAGCGTCAAGGCAGCGACCGAGCAGACGCAGTTCGAGGTCTGGCCCTATCTCAAGGCCACGGCCTATGTCGCTGGCTCGCTCGCCTTCGCCGTCCTTCTCGACCAGTTTCTCGACGTTCGCAATCTGGCGATCATCTTTCTCATCGGGGTCCTGACGTCGGCGGTGACCGGCGGTCTCTGGCCGGCTCTGTATGCCTGCCTCATCAGCGCCCTTGCCTTCAACTATTTCTTCCTGGAACCACGCTACACGCTGACGATCCAGGACCCGGAAAGCATCGTTGCGCTGGCTGTCTTCCTGGTTGTCGCCGTCATCGCCAGCAATCTGACCGCGCGCGTGCAGCGCCAGGCGGTCGCCGCCCGCTCACGGGCACGCGCTACGGAGGACATCTACCTCTTCTCCAAGAAGCTTGCCGGCGCCGGCACGCTCGACGACGTGCTGTGGGCGACTGCCTTCCAGATCGCCTCAATGCTGAAATTGCGCGTGGTGCTGCTTTTGCCCGAGAATGGCACGATCACCGTCAAGGCCGGCTATCCGCCCGACGACACGCTGGCCGAGGCCGACATCGCAGCCGCCCGCTGGGCCTGGGAGCACGACCGCGCCGCGGGCCGTGGCGCCGACACCCTGCCCGGCGCAAAGCGCCTCTATCTTCCTTTGCGCACCGGCCGCACGGCGGTCGGTGTCGTTGGCCTCGACAACGACAAGCAGGGGCCGCTGCTGACGCCCGAACAGCAGCGTCTCCTCGACGCTCT
The DNA here is from genome assembly GCF_000350085.1 of Mesorhizobium metallidurans STM 2683. Taxonomy (GTDB): domain Bacteria; phylum Pseudomonadota; class Alphaproteobacteria; order Rhizobiales; family Rhizobiaceae; genus Mesorhizobium; species Mesorhizobium metallidurans. Next base: position 8,753 of record NZ_CAUM01000064.1, on the reverse strand, counting down.
CGCCGACCAGGCGGCTGTCGCCATCGAGCGCATCCAGCTTGTCGCCGATGTCGACCGGGCCAAGCTCGCGGCCGAGGCGGACCGCTTGCGCTCGGCGTTGCTGACCTCGATTTCGCATGACCTGAAAACGCCGCTCGCCGCCATCATGGGCGCTGCCGGAACGCTGCGGGAGTTCGCGCCCGCACTTCCCGAGCAAGACCGGACGGAGCTCTTGTCGACGGTGCTAGACGAATCCGAACGGCTGAACCGCTTCATCGCCAATCTGCTCGACATGACCAAGATCGAATCCGGCGCGATGGAGCCGAACTACGCCTTCCACTATGTCGGCGACATTGTCGGGTCGGCGTTGCAGCGGGCGAGGAAAATCATCGGCGAGCACAAGACCGAAATCGACATTCCGCAGAACCTGCCGATGCTGAAGCTCGATCCGGTCCTGTTCGAGCAGGTGCTTTTCAATCTCCTCGACAATGCCGCGAAATACGCGCCGCCAGGGTCGACGATCCGGCTGCGGGGCTGGGCCGACAACGGCTCCGTCATCCTGCAGATCATGGATGAGGGGCCGGGCATTCCACCGGCGGATCTGGAGCGAATTTTCGATACCTTCTACCGGGTGCGCAAGCGCGACCAGGTCCGTGCCGGCACCGGTTTGGGACTGTCTATCTGCCGCGGCTTCATCGAGGCGATGGGCGGAACCATAGCGGCGGCAAACAGGACCGACCGCTCGGGCGCGGTCTTCACGATCAGGATGCCCGTGCCGGCGGAGCCGCCCCCTATAGGCGATCAAAATGGAGGCGATCCCAGGATGGATGAGCCCAACACCGATGACCCGAATACTGGTGACTTGGCATGACACATTCGAACGTCAGTATATTGGTCGTCGATGACGAGCCGCCGATCCGAAAACTGCTCCGGGTCGGTCTCGGCAGCCAGGGCTATGCGATCAGCGAGGCGCCGAACGCCAAGGCGGCGATCGAACTCGTCGAGACGGAAAGGCCGGACCTGATCCTGCTCGATCTCGGCCTGCCCGGCATGGGCGGCCACGATTTGCTGCGCAAATGGCGGGACGACGGCCTCGACATCCCCGTGGTCATCCTTTCCAGCCGCACCGACGAGGCCGGCATCGTCACGGCGCTTGAACTCGGCGCCGACGACTACATCACGAAGCCGTTCGGCATGAACGAGCTGGTCGCGCGCATCCGCGTGGCGCTTCGTCACAAATTCCAGCAGCAGGGCGAGAAACCGGTATTCCATACCGGCGATCTCACGGTCGATCTGGTGAAGCGCATCGTCAAGGTCGAGAACAGGGAGATAAAGCTCTCGCCGAAGGAATACGACATATTGCGCATCCTCGTGCAGCACGCGGGCAAGGTTCTCACCCACCAGTTTCTGCTGAAACAGGTCTGGGGCGATTCGACCGATGTGCAGTATCTCAGGGTCTATGTCCGCCAGCTCAGGCAAAAGATCGAGAAGACGCCGGACCAGCCGCGCTACATCGCGACCGAAACCGGCGTCGGGTACCGCCTGCGCGAAGTCGAGTAAACAGGGCGAGGCTCAATCCGCCGAAAGCTCCGCGGTCCGGGCAAGCGCACCACTGAAGCCGGCTAATGAGATGGAAAAACTGACCGGTTGACCGGTATCCACCGCAACCGCATTGACCTTCAACGTCGTGGCGGCCTTGAGCAAGGGCGTAATTTTCGCGTCGAATGCCACCGGCACCAGGCAGCCGACGGCTTGGCAGGTGCTGAATTGCAGCGAGCCCTCCAGCTTCTTGTCGTCGATCTCGAGATTGATCCCCTTGGCCAGCGCCAGTCCGAACGGCAGCGCCAGGGTGCCATTGGCTTGCTCGGCGGTCTTGGTTGCCAATTCTATCGCCAGAAGGCGCTGGCCGCTCTGCTTGTTGAACTGCTGATGGGACAGGCTGCAGGCCTTGTTTATGCCGGCGATCTGGCAATTGACCGTCCAGTCGCCATGGGTTTCGGACAGAGCCGACGCGCCGCCGGGCAATTGCGGCGCCTTGGCCGCGCCCTCGACCGGCGCCGCCTTGTCGGCCTTGGTCTGCGCCGCCGCCGTCGCGACCGGGAACCCGACGATGCAGGCAATGCCCAGCATCGCCGCAAAATGCGCCTTGCTTCTCATGAAAACCCCTTCTTGCCCGCCTTCGCCTCAGGTTCTTGTTTGAGCATAATCATTTCCGAAAACCGGATTCCACTTTTCGCTGGCGCGGACCTCCGGTTCGGGATCATGCTCTAGAAGCTGACCTTGAGGGATGCGCTGACCGCGTTCTGTTTTACAGTTTCACCGAAGGCGCCATTATACCTGACGGCCATGCCGACGCCATTCACGCCATTGAGTTCGAGACCGGCGCCGAACCGATAGAGCGGCGAATCGACCTTTTCTGTCAATGTCAGCGTCGGGTTGCCAGGTAGCCCTTCGGCGGCGGCAAAACGACCCTCGATCTCCCACTCCTTGTTCGAGAACTCAACGCCCGCCTTGCCGTAGACGCGAAGGCTGGCGATGTCGCTGAGCGCGATGTCGCTGCCGAGTTCGATACCCGGCGTTGCCGAATAATAGGTGTTGGAACTGCCGTCGAAATTGAAGGCGGCGACCGAGCCTTCCTCCTTGCCGGAAACGCGAAGCCAGCGCGCATCGAACTGCAGGGTCGGCTGCAGGTAGAAAGCACCCATCTGCTGCGTCACGCCGAACCGTGCCGAGCCGCCGAACTGGGCTGTCCTTTGCGTATAGGTGACGCTGTTGCCGATACCGTCGAGCAGCAATTCCGGCAGATAGACGCCGGCCAGCGTTTCGCCGGGAATAAAACCTACCTGATCGACATTCGTATCGCGTTCGCCGTCGAACATGCCGGTGCCGCCGCCGAGCGCGAAATCGACGAAGTAGTTCTTGTTCTCGTATTTCGCCAAGGCATAGGCCTGCCAGGATTCGCCCTCGGTGCTCGACAGCAGATCCTGGTTGAAACGGATTTCCGATTGGAACTCGGTTCGGCCGATCGTGGCGCCCAGCGACCAGTTCTGGCTGACCTCGGCGATGGCGCCGAACGACATCGTCTTCAAGACGTCGTCGCGACTGGTCGTTCCGGCCCCGGCGTCGCGGTTGTATTCCGCCTGCGGGCTGATCGAGCCCCAGACGCAGCGCCCGTCGGAGTTCTTGTATGCGGGAACGCCGGTGCATTCGCGTGCCGTTTCAAGCATGATGTCGGCCGAGCGGTTGACCATCTCGAACGCATGCACCGCGTAATGCGGCGTCAGCCTGGTCAGCGCCGCGCCAAGGGCCGCCTCGTCCGGCAGGAACCGCAGCATGTTGATCAGCCGCGCCATCGGATTGTCCGGGCTCGACGACGCTTCGAGATCGTCGAGATATTGCGCCATCTGAAACACGCCCGGGTCAGTGGTGCCGGACCCCGGATCCTGCGCCAACTCCAGGAAGGTCGGATTGTCGGCGTAGAGGACGAGATCGGTGCCGTTGTCCACCCTGGTCAGGAAGTTGAAACCGACCGCCGGATGCAGTGTCGTCGGCGTGATGCCGGAATCCACCATCGAGGAACCCCTGGCCAGCACATATTCCGCAAACAGCTTGTCGATCGACAGGAAATTCAGCGGCGCCTCGCCGTTGAAATTGCCGGCGCCGGTCAAGGCAAGGGCGTCGGTGATCTGATTGTTGAGATCGACGTCGGCAACAAAATCGCCAGTAGCACTCTGGGTGACGCCGCCTGTCACATCGACCGTCTCCACGATCGCGATACCCTTGTTTGTCATCAGGCCGTCATTGAGGAAGGTGCCGCCGCCGAGATCGATGGTCTCGAGACCGACCACCGAGGAATCGGCGAAGTTGTGGAAGCCATTCAGGCCGCCGCCGAGATCGATATTGCCGATGACGCGGCCAAGCGTGTTGGCTGCCCTTTGATTGTTGACCTGGTCGTTGCCGGAGGTGCCGGTGATCGACAACGGGCTGAAATCGTCGAGCAGCGATTCCAGGATCGCCTTCTCAGGCGCAATCGGCCCTCCAGCAGCAAGCTCCTGGAGGTATGCGGTCAGATCTGCCTCATTCATGAAAGAAAGGGACGCCGTCAGCCCCATCGCGTAAAGAAGGCCGTTGCTGTTCACCGTGTTGTTCTGGCCACCGACCAGCATGGCCGCAACACCGGTCGCCGCGCCGCCGATCGTGTACTGGCCATTCAGATTCATGGTGATATTGCCTTTGGTGCCCTGGGCCGTGCTTTCGCCATAGGCAGCAACCGAATCCGCGCCTTGCGCGAACAGGTTGGACCTTGCGGTCAGCGTAACCGCATTGGCGTTGCCCTGGCCGGTCGCGCTCTGGCCGAACAGCGCATAGCTTTCCGCGCCGTAAACGGCGATCTGGCTGTTCGCCGTCGCCGCGGCGGCATTGGCATCGCCAATACCGCCCGCCGAGCCGGCGCCCTTGTTAAGGCCGCCCGCGATACCGCCGCCGCCACCGACCGCCTGGGCAACTATGCCGTGCGAGCGGATGCCTGTTGTTTCGATCTCACCGGTCTGGATGACGGTGACGGTGCCTCCGACGCCCATGGAACCGTCCAGCATCTCCAGGGACAATTCGCTTGGGCCGCCGCCATTGTCATCGGTCGCGAACCGGCCGAAGCTGGTCCCGCCGATGCCACCGCCACCGCCCACGGACTGCGCGACGATGGCGATCGAATCCGTGCCCTCGGTGATGATCGTACCGGTGCGCTCGACATAGACGTTGCCGCCGTCGCCGCCTGCTCCGCCGAGCCCACCAACGCCCAGCGCCACGGCAGCCTTGCCGGAAGCATCCGCGCCCATTCCGCCCCCGCCGCCGACGGACTGCGCCACCATGCCATGCGCCAAGGCGCCTGTGGTGTGGATGTCGCCAGCGACCAGCACCTCCACATAGCCGCCATCGCCGCCGAACCCGCCGTCCACGCCGACCTGGAGCGAGTAAGCTCCGTCGCCCTCGGACTCGTTGGTCATCGAGCCGCCGAAGCCGCCACCGCCACCCACGGACTGGGCAAAGATACCCAAGGCGCCAGCGCCGGATGTGTTGATGGTGCCTGCGTTATGATGGACGTAGACAGCGCCGCCATTCGCGCCTGCGCCGACCACCTGGTTCGGGCCGGGGAGCAGATCCTCGGGTGCCAGTTGAATACCTATGGCGGTCTTGCCGTCCGAAGCCTGCGTCAGGGAACTCGACGCGCCGCCGCCGCCGCCGATCGATTGAGCGAAGATGCCGTGCGACATGACGCCAAGGGTGGTGATATCTCCATAATTCGTGACGCGGACAGTGCCGCCGTTGGCACCCCCGGCGCCGGTTCCACCGAGTTGCAAGGTCACGGTCGTGTCGCCGCCCTCGGCCTGGCTGTTGCCCGCGCCGGCGGACCCGCCGCCACCGCCGACCGATTGCGCGAAAATGCCGTGGGCGTTGTCACCGGCGGTCACTATACGGCCGGTTGCCTGATTGGTGACCGTCACATTGCCACCTGCGCCGCCCTTGCCACCCTTGCCGCTCAGCGTCGCGGCGATCTGATATTCCGCCTCCTCGCTGGTCGTACCTGCCGCTCCACCACTGCCGCCACCGCCGCCGATGGATTGCGCCTGGATACCGTGCGATCCGTGGCCGGTGCGCGCGCCGGTCAACAGGTCCAGACTGCCGGTCGTGATGATGCCGGCATTTTCCACGATCACCTCGCCGCCGGCCCCGCCGCCATCGGCAAAGCCGCCGACGACCAGATTCACGGTCAGCGTCGCGCCCGAGCCCTGGCTCTCGCCGCCGCCGCCGGCACCACCGCTGCCGCCGATCGATTGCGCGAAGATCCCGACGGACCGATTGCCAAAGGTGCGGATTTCAGCAGTTCCGCGATTGAAGACGCGCACAAGGCCACCTGTGCCTGCTGCTCCGCCAAATCCCCCCACGGAACCGCCAATCGCATACTCGGCCTCGACGCCCGATGACGCCGCACCGCCGATGCCGCCACCGCCGCCGACGGAGCTTGCGGTAACGCCATTCGATTCGTCGCGGTCGGTTTGGATCCTGGCGGTGTTGGTTACCTCGATCTCGCCGCCATTGCCGGCATCGCCGCCCGCCAGTCCGATGCCCGCGCCAACCGAAACGGTCGCGCCGCCGCCATATTTGCCCTCGCTGCCCGCCGCCGCGGCGCCCGCAACGCCGCCGCCGCCGCCGACCGACTGCGCGATAATGCCGGCAGACCCATATCCGCGCGTATGGATGTCGCCTGAATTGTTCACCGTCACCTTCATGCCGCGGCTGCCGCCGCCGAGCGCATAGGTGCCCCATTCCGCTCCGTTGGTGACGCCATCGCGGTCGCGATCTCCGGTTGCGTCACCGCCGCCGCCGCCGATTGCGAGGTTCGCGTTGACCGTGGTGCCTTCGCTGCCGCCGAGATTGAGCGCCTTGGCATCGGCCGATCCACCCGCGCCGCCGCCGCCGCCGATCGACTGGGCCAGGATGCCGTTGGAGAAATCGCCAAACGTATCCAGCGCACCGGAGTTTATGACAGTGACCGCGCCGCCATTGTTTCCGTCACCCCCCTGGCCGCCGATGGCCACATTGGCATTGACGTTGACGTTCGAGCCCGTGTCGACCGACGCCGTCGTACCGCTGGCCGAACCGCCCGAGCCGCCACCGCCGCCGATCGACTGGGCGAGGATCGCGTTGCTGGTATGGCCCCTCGTTACGATCGTACCGGCATTGGTGACATTGACGGTGCCGCCGGTGTTACCGGCGCCGCCCCATCCACCGATCGTTACCGTGGCATTGACGGTGACGGTGCCGCCGAGTCCCCCGGCGCCAGCCATGGAGTCGCCGCCATTGCCGCCGCCGCCGCCGACCGACTGGGCGAGGATGCCATGCGAATTGTTGCCCGTCGTCTCGATCGAACTCGTCGGATCGCTGAGGCCATAATTGACCGTTACCGTGTTGCCGCCGCCGCCGCCACCGCCCTTGCCGCCAATGGATGCACCCAGATTGATGCTGACCGTGGGGCTGAAGCTGCCCGAATAGGTACGGCTGCGCCCGCCGTCGCCACCGCGACCGCCGACCGATTGCGCCAGTATGCCGCCGCCATTGTCGGGGTTTATCGGTTGGCCATCATCACCAAGCACATCCGGATTCGCCACCGATGCGATGTGACCGTTGCCGGTGACCTCCACCGTTCCGGCGTTTCCGCCCGCACCGCCCGACCCGCCGACGGACACAGAAAGCGCGCCTGCCGGATAAGGATAGATGTTTGCCGCTGCCGACAGGGCGAACGCATCGCCGCCGCTGCCGCCGCTGCCGCCGACCGACTGCGCGAAGATGCCCTTGGCGCCGCCGCCGTTGACTGTGATGTCGCCGGTATGGCGAACGATGACGTTGCCGCCGACCCCGCCGCCGCCGCCGCCGATCGACACGGAAATGGCCGCCAGACCAGCCGATACGGCGTTCGACGCGCCGCCATTGCCGCCGCCGCCGCCCACCGACTGCGCGAGGATGCCATGCGAAAGGCCGCCGTATGTCCTGATGTTGGCATTGTTGGTTACGTCGACCAACCTGCCGTCGCCACCTGCCCCACCGCCGCCGCCGACCGAAACGGCGGCCGTCGTCCCAACGGCATAGCTGAAGCCGCCATCACCGCCGCCGCCGCCAACCGATTGGGCGAACAGGCCGATCGAACCATATTGGCGTGTCGTGATTCTATTGGTGTTGGTTGCACGGACTTCGCCGCCGCTGCCGCCGCCTTCGCCACCGCCAGCAACGGACACCGCCGGACCGAGACCGGCCGCGATCGAGAACCCACCGGAGCCGCCGCCGCCGCCCACTGACTGCACCAGGAAGCCATGCGAGAAAATGCCGTCCGTCTGCAACACCGCGCCATTCGACGCCGTGACGTTGCGCCCGACACCGCCGACGCTTCCATCGCCACCGACGCCAACGTTGACACCCAGCCCGGCCGAGATTGTCGAGGCTCCGGCGCCGCCGCCACCGCCGACAGACTGCGCGACATAGGCATGGGAATATTCTCCCGAGGTCGAAATGCTGCCGGCACGCACAGTGGCATAAACTTCGCCGCCATTGCCGCCGCCGGCGCCTTCACCGCCGATGCCGACGGAAACGGCCCCGGATCCCGCAAGCGTGAAGCCGCCGCTGCCGCCGCCTCCGCCGACCGACTGGGCAAGAATGCCTATCGACCGGTCGCCGCCGGTGCCGACTGTAGCGGTGTTGATGTCTACATCGACACGCTCGCCATTGCTGCCGACGCTGGCGCCGCCGCCGATGCCGACGGCAACCGCCGCCGAGATATTGACCGAGAAGCCGCCATTGCCGCCGCCACCACCGACCGATTGCACGATGAGGCCGGCGGAATCGTTGCCGCGCGTCGTGATCGTGCTCGTATTGGAGGTATATCTGGCCGTGCTTGTGGTGCCACCAACGTCACCATCGCCGCCGACGCCGACCGAAACCGCGAAGCTGCCCGTGAACGCACCCCCACCGTTACCACCGCCGCCACCGATCGACTGCACGACGATGCCCGCCGACCGGTCCTGCCGCGTATCGACCCTGCCGTTGAAATCGGCGCTCGCAGCCATCGAATTGCCGCCGGCCGATCCGGTGCCGCCAACCGACACCGCCGCGGCAATGCCGACGGCTCCCGAGAAGCCGCCATTACCGCCGCCACCGCCAATCGACTGCACGATCAGTCCGGTCGAATCGGTCCCGTGCGTTTCGATGTCCTGAAGACCACTATT
>NZ_CAUM01000065.1 GCF_000350085.1 Mesorhizobium metallidurans STM 2683 | reverse complement strand
ACGACCCGGCGATCTCGGGCGAGATCTTCCGGCCGCTGTCGAGCTTCCGCAATGCCGAGATGAACCTGCAGAAGGTGATCGCCCGCCGCGTCGCCATGGAGCTCAGCGACGGCATGGCCGTCAATATCGGCTTCGGCATCTCGGCCAATGTGCCGCGCATCCTTCTCGAGGAAGGCCAGCACGGCAAGGTCACCTGGGTGATCGAGCAGGGTGCCGTCGGCGGCGTGCCGCTGCTCGATTTCAAGTTCGGCTGCGCCTCGAACGCCGAGGCGATCATGCCTTCGCCGCACCAGTTCATCTATTTCCAGGCCGGCGGCTTCGACGCCTCGCTGCTGTCCTTCCTGCAGATCGACCGCCACGGCTCGGTCAATGTGTCGAAGCTTTCGGCCAAGCCGCATGTCACCGCCCGCGCCGGCGGCTTCGTCGACATCACCGCGCGGGCGAAAAAGATCGTCTTCTCCGGCTTCTTCAATGCCGGCGCCAAGCTCTCACTCACCGACGGCGCCATCCGCATCGACCGGGAGGGCAAGGTCAAGAAAGTGGTCGGCGAGGTCGAGCACATCTCCTTCTCGGGCAAGCGCGCCGTCGCCCAAGGACAGGACATCACCTATGTCACCGAACGCTGCGTGATGAAGCTGACTCCCGCAGGGCTGATGGTGACGGAACTCGCGCCCGGCATCGACCTCGAGCGCGATGTGCTGGCGCAGGCCGAGATCCCGCTCGGCGTCGCCAACGACCTGAAAGTGACGCCGGACGCGCTCTATCGGGATCGGCCTATCGGCCTGTCGTTGAATGGCGGCGCCACGCTCGGAGGCGCGCATGGCTGAGCCTCTTGTCACCTTCGAAACCGATGGCGCCATCGGCATCGTCACGCTGCGCCGCCCGGAGAAATTCAACGCCCTCGACATTCCGATGCTGCGAGCGTTGGAAGTGGCACTCGACGACGCCGAAGCCGCCGACGGCATCCGTGTCGTGCTGCTCTGCGGCGAAGGCAAGGGCTTTTGCGCCGGCGGCGATGTCGAGGCCTGGGCCGCCATGAGCGCCGCCGATTTCCAGGTGCAATGGGTGCGCTATGGTCACCGTGTCTTCGACCGGCTGGCGCGGCTCAGGCAGCCGACCATTGCCGTGCTGTCCGGCCATGCGCTCGGCGGCGGGCTGGAGCTGGCAGCCGCTTGCGATTTTCGCGTCGCCGAAGCGCAGGTCAAACTCGGCTTTCCCGAAACCTCGATCGGCGTCGTCCCCGGCTGGTCCGGCACGCAACGTGCGGTGCGCCGCTTCGGCGCCCAGACAGTCCGCCGCATGGCGCTCGGCGGCGAGGTCTTTCTCGCCTCGGAGGCGCTCGCCTTGGGCGTGGTCGACCGGGTGGTTGAAGCCGGCAAAGGCTATGCGGAGGCCAAGGCCTGGGGCAAAAAAATCGCCGAGCGCGGGCCGCTGGCGACCGAGGCCGCCAAGCTGATGATCGCAATTGCCGAAGGCGAGGAAAATGCCGCCGCGACTGAAGCGCTGGCCAGCGGTTTCATCGCGCTGACCGGCGACCTCAAGGCCGGTGTCGACGCATTCAAGACCAAGCAGAAACCAGCGTTTTCAAGATTTTAGAGCAACATGCGGAATCTGGAAATCACATGAACTTGCCCCTCAACATCGCCATGCCGGCCGAGGCATCCGCAGCGCCGAAGAGCTACCGGCTGCTGATCGACGGCAAGCATGTCGACGCCCGCGACGGTCGTACTTTGGAGCGCAAGAGCCCCGGCCATGGCTTCACCGTTTCGCGCTATGCGCAGGCCGGCGGGGCGGATGTCGAGGCCGCGGTGGCCGCCGCCCACAAGGCTTTCGAGACCGGCCCCTGGCCGCGCATGAGGGCCGGCGAGCGCGCTACGATCCTGCTCAAGGCGGCGGACCTGATCGAAGCCCGGCTGGAGGAGATCGCCCGGCTCGATGCGCTGGAGTCCGGCAAGCCGATCGCCCAGGCGCGTGGCGAGATCGGCGGCGCCGTCGACATCTGGCGCTATGCCGCATCGCTTGCCCGCACGCTGTCCGGCGACTCCTACGCCAATCTCGGCGACGCCATGCTGGGTGTCGTGCTGCGCGAACCGATCGGCGTCGTCTCGATCATTACGCCATGGAATTTCCCGTTCCTGATCGTCAGCCAGAAACTGCCCTTCGCGCTCGCCGCCGGCTGCACGACCGTCGTCAAGCCGAGCGAAATGACTTCCGCCTCGACCTTCGTGCTTGGCGACATCCTGATGCAGGCCGGCTTGCCCGATGGCGTCGTCAACATCCTCGCCGGCCTGGGCAGCGATGTCGGTGCGCCGATGGTCAGCCATCCGCTGGTCGAGATGGTGTCGTTCACCGGCTCCACCCGCGTCGGCAAGATGACCATGGCAGCGGCTGCGCAGTCGCTGAAGAAGGTCTCGATGGAGCTCGGCGGCAAGAACGGCCAGATCGTCTTTCCCGATGCCGATCTCGAAGCCGCCGCCGACGCAGCGGTGTTCGGCGGCTTCTTCAACGCCGGCGAATGCTGCAATGCCGGCAGCCGGCTGATCGTACATGAGGCGATCGCCGACGACTTCCTCAGCGCGGTCAAGGCGCTCACCGCCAAGGTGACCGTGGGTGATCCGCTGGACGACCGCACCAAGGTCGGCGCAATGATTTCGCCGGACCATCTGGCCAAGGTAGCCTTCTATGTAACGGCGGCGGCCAGCGATGGCAGCAATATCTACAGCGGCGGCAAGCAGTTGACCTCCAATGCCGGCCAATACCTCGACCCGACCATCATCCGTGGCGTGACCGAAGACATGACTATCGCGCGCGAGGAAGTGTTCGGTCCGGTGCTCTCCGTGCTCACCTTTGAATCGATTGAAAAGGCGTTGCACATCGCCAACAACACGCCCTATGGTTTGTCGGCGGGCGTGTGGAGCGCCAGCATCGACACCTGCATGTCGGTGGCGCGGAGTGTGCGTTCGGGAACCGTTTGGGTGAACACGTTCATGGAAGGTTATCCCGAATTGCCTTTCGGGGGCTACAAACAGTCCGGTCTCGGACGCGAACTCGGCAAACGCGCCGTCGAGGACTATACCGAGGAAAAGACGATCCAGTTTCATCGCGGCCAGCGCACCGGATGGTGGCTCGGCTGAGTTGGGAAGTACCCGGTGGGCATCCGCCGGTCGTGTAATGCAACAAGGGAGGAAGTACATGTTGCGCAAACTGCTTATCGGAACGGCTCTCGCATCGGGCCTTGCCTTCGCGGCCCATGCCGAGGACGTCAAGGAAGTGCAGATGCTGCACTGGTGGACGTCGGGCGGCGAAGCGGCTGCCCTCAACGTGCTCAAGGAGGATCTGTCCAAGGAAGGCTATGCCTGGAAGGACGTGCCGGTGGCCGGCGGTGGCGGCGACGCCGCCATGACCGCGCTGAAGGCGATGGTCGCGGCCGGCAACTACCCGACGGCATCGCAGATGCTCGGCTACACCGTGCTCGATTATGCGGCCGCCGGCGTGATGGGCGACCTGACCGAGACGGCGAAGAAGGAAGGCTGGGACAAGTCCGTCCCAGTGGCCCTGCAGAAATTCTCGGTCTATGACGGCAAGTGGGTCGCTGCTCCGGTCAACGTCCACTCGGTCAACTGGCTGTGGATCAACAAGGCGGTGATGGACAAGATCGGCGGCACCGAGCCGAAGACCTTCGACGACTTCGTGGCATTGCTCGACAAGGCCAAGGCGGCAGGCGTCATCCCGCTCGCCCTCGGCGGCCAGAACTGGCAGGAGGCCACCATGTTCGACTCGGTCGTGCTGTCGACCGGCGGACCTGAGTTCTACAAGAAGGCGATGAACGACCTCGACGAGGAGTCACTCAAGTCCGACACGATGAAGAAGTCGTTCGACAACCTCGCCAAGCTCGTCACCTATGTCGACCCGAACTTCTCGGGCCGCGACTGGAACCTCGCCACCGCCATGGTCATCAAGGGCGATGCGCTGGTGCAGGTCATGGGCGACTGGGCCAAGGGCGAATTCAACGCCGCCAAGAAGGCCCCGGGCACCGACTTCCTGTGCTATCGCTTCCCCGGCACCGACGGCAGCGTGGTCTACAACTCCGACATGTTCGGCATGTTCAACGTGCCGGACGACCGCAAGGCCGCCCAGGTGGCGCTCGCCACCGCCACGTTGTCGAAGAGCTTCCAGTCGGCCTTCAACGTCGTCAAGGGTTCGGTTCCGGCCCGCACCGACGTGCCTGACACCGACTTCGACGCTTGCGGCAAAAAGGGCATGGCCGACCTGAAGGCCGCCAATGAGGGCGGCACGCTGTTCGGCTCGCTGGCCCAGGGCTATGGCGCGCCTCCGGCGGTTGCCAATGCCTACAAGGACGTCATCTCCAAGTTCGTCCATGGCCAGATCAAGACCTCGGACGAAGCCGTGACCGAACTGGTCAAGGCGATCGACGACGCCAAGTAAGGCACCCGCCACATCACAGGCCTTCCCCGCCAGCGGGGAAAGCCTCCCTTGGGGCATGGTGGCGGCTTTCTTGGCGCGAGCTTGTGTGCCGGCCGATCCGCGATCCCAAGGCTCCGCTTGCGCTATCCTGTCCTGCGCCTCGCCGGGGACAGGCGCACGAAACGGGATGAACCGATGAGCACTGTTGCTGAAACCAGTATGACGCTGACGCCGGAGCATGACACCCGCCCGAGCGCCTCGGTGCGCTCGCGCCTGCAGGATGCGCTGCCGAAGATCGTGCTGGCGCCGAGCTTCGCCGCCACCGTCGTCTTCGTCTACGGCTTTATCCTGTGGACGATCTATCTGTCCTTCACCAACTCCAAGACCTTCCCATCCTACGCCATCACAGGGCCGCGCGCCTATCAGCGGCTGTGGCGCTGGACCTTCGAGAGCGACCCGCCGTCGAGCTGGTACACCTCGATCACCAATATGGGCATCTTCGGCTTTCTCTACATCTTCATCTGCCTGGCGCTCGGCCTGTTCCTGGCGATCCTGCTCGACCAGAAGATCCGCGGCGAAGGCGTGTTGAGGCCGATCTACCTCTACCCGATGGCGCTGTCCTTCATCGTTACCGGCGTTGCCTGGAAATGGTTCCTCGATCCCGGCCTCGGCCTCGAGCAAACGCTGCATCAATGGGGCTGGACGAGCTTCCATTTCGACTGGATCAAGAACAAGGATTTCGTCATCTACACGGTGGTCATCGCCGGCGTCTGGCAGGCCTCCGGCTTCATCATGGCGATGTTCCTGGCCGGCCTGCGCGGCATTGACGGCGAAATCATGAAAGCGGCGCAGATCGATGGCGCCACCACCTTCCAGCTCTACCGCCGCATCGTCATCCCGTTGCTCAGGCCAGTGTTCCTCTCGGCCTTCATCGTGCTCGCGCACCTTGCCATCAAGTCCTACGATCTGGTCGTCGCACTGACCAGCGGCGGCCCGGGCGGCTCGGCCTGGCTGCCCTCCAACTTCATGTATGAGTACACTTTCAAGCGCAACGAGATGGCCGTCGGCTCGGCCAGCGCCGTGATCATGCTGATGACCATCACCGCGATCATCGTCCCCTACCTCTATTCCGAGCTCAGGGAGAAGCCGCGATGAGCGCCGTCACCACGCCCGCTCGCCAGGATACGGGCGGCACCAGCGCCAAAACCCTGAACCGTATCGTCATCTACGGGCTCCTGGCACTGTTCGCGCTGTTCTACCTGATGCCGCTGTTCGTCATGCTGGTGACCTCGTTCAAGACCATGGACGAGATCCAGAACGGCAACATGCTGGCGCTGCCACGGGCGCCGACCTTCGAGCCGTGGCTGAAGGCGTGGGGCGAGACCTGCGTCGGCCTGACCTGCGCCGGCATCAAGGGCTATTTCTGGAACTCCATCAAGATGGTGGTTCCGGCGGTGCTGATCTCGACGCTGCTCGGCGCGCTCAATGGCTATGTCCTGACCAAATGGCGCTTCCGCGGCCACACGCTGGTGTTCGGGCTGATGCTGTTTGCCTGCTTTATACCCTTCCAGTCGGTGCTGTTGCCGATGGCGACGATCCTGGGCAGCCTCAGCCGCTTCGGCGTGACGCTGCAGAACGCGACCGGCTTCTCGTTCGGCTTGGGCAATCCAACCGTCAACCTCGTCTTCGTCCACGTCGTCTACGGGCTTGGCTTCACCACGCTGTTCTTCCGCAACTATTACGAGGCCTTCCCGACCGAACTGATCAAGGCAGCACAGGTCGACGGCGCCTCCTTCTTCCAGATCTTCCGGCGCATCATGCTGCCGAACTCGATGCCGATCTTCGTGGTCACCGTAATCTACCAGTTCACCAACATCTGGAACGACTTCCTGTTCGCCTCCGCCTATGCCGGCACCGGCGACGCGATGCCGATGACAGTGGCGCTCAACAACGTCGTCAACACCTCGACCGGCGTCGTCGAATACAACGTCAACATGGCGGCCGCGATGATCGCGGCACTGCCGACCCTCCTCGTCTACGTGGTCGCTGGCCGCTACTTCGTGCGCGGCCTGATGGCCGGCGCCGTCAAAGGATAATCGGATGGCTTTCCTGGAAATTGATGGGCTGAAGAAGCGGTTCGGATCGGTCGAGATCCTGAAAGGCATCGACGTCGATCTCGAAAAGGGCGGCTTCCTCGTGCTGGTCGGCCCGTCCGGCTGCGGCAAGTCGACCTTGCTCAACACCATCGCCGGTCTGGAGACCATCACCGAGGGGGAAATCCGCGTCGATGGCCGCGCGATCAACGATCTGCATCCGTCGAAGCGCGACATCGCCATGGTGTTCCAGAGCTATGCGCTCTATCCGAACATGACAGTGGCAGGGAACATCGCCTTCGGCATGGAGATGCGCGGCGTGCCGGCCGCCGAACGCCAGAAGGCGATCGACAAGGTGGCCAAGGTGCTGCAGATCGGCCACCTCTTGCAGCGCAAGCCGAGCCAGCTTTCCGGCGGCCAGCGCCAGCGCGTCGCCATGGGCCGGGCGCTGGTGCGCGATCCCAAACTGTTCCTGTTCGATGAACCTTTGTCCAATCTCGACGCCAAGCTGCGCGTCGACATGCGCATCGAAATCAAGCGCCTGCATGCGACCACCGGCACCACGATCGTCTACGTCACCCACGACCAGATCGAGGCGATGACGCTGGCCACCAAGATCGCGGTAATGCGCGACGGCGAAGTGCAGCAGTTCGGCACACCGGCCGAGATCTACAACAACCCGACCAACATCTTCGTCGCCGATTTCATGGGCTCGCCGGCGATGAACCTGGTGCCGGCGACGATCGGCGGCAATGGCAGCGGGCTGTCGGTGGTGCTGCAGCGCGACGGGCGCGAGCCGATCTCGCTGCCGCTCGCCAAACCGCCGGCGGGCCTGTCGGCATTCCAGGGCAAGCCGGTCATCTTCGGCGTCCGCCCCGAAGCCCTGACCGATCCGGAAGGGGCAGAGCGCAACGCCTCGAACATCGCCGCCGCCGATTGCCATATCGAGGTGATCGAGCCGGCCGGCTCCGACACTTTCGCGGTCACCAATCTCGGCGGCAAGGCCGTGGTGGCGCGGCTGCGCGCCGACGCCAGGATCCAGCCGGGAACGGTGACGCCGCTCGCCTTCAACCTGACCAAGGCGGTGTTCTTCGATCCGGCGACCGAGAACCGCATCCTTTAGCGCCATGGAGAACCCGGATATCGTCATCATCGGTTCCGGCATCGGCGGCGCCACGATCGCCTCCGGCCTGGCCGGCAGCGGCGCTTCGATCCTCATGCTGGAGCGCGGTGAACCGCTGCCGGCGACACCGCATGCGCGCGATACGCGCTCAATCTTCGTCGACGGCCATTACCGGCCAAAGGAGATGTGGCGCGAGGCCGGAGGTGCTGCCTTCAACCCCGGCAATTATTACTATGTCGGCGGCAATTCGAAATTCTACGGTGCGGTGCTGATCCGCTACCGCAGGCAAGATTTTTCCGCCATGGAGCATTTCGGCGGGGTGTCGCCGGCCTGGCCGTTCTCCTATGACGCGTTCGAGCCCTGGTACTCGAAAGCCGAGCAATTGTTTCGTGTCCGTGGAGCGCTCGGCGAAGACCCGACCGAGCCGTTCCACTCCATTCCTTACGCTTTCAAGCCGGTACCGGATGAAGCGCCTATTGCCCGCGCTCGCGCCGAGCTGAAAGGGCTCGGCCTGCATCCGGCATCGCTGCCGCTCGGCGTCGACATCGAGGCCTGGCTGAAGGACGGCAAGACGGGCTGGGATGCTTTCCCTAACACCGGAACGGGCAAGATCGACGCGCAGTCGGGGCCGCTGACAGCGGCACTTGTCGACACCAACCTCCGGCTCGAAACCGGCGCCTTTGTCGAGTTTCTCGAAGCCGCTGCCGACGGCAAGAACATCGCCACCGTTCACTACCGGCAGAACGGCGTGCTGAAGAAAGTATCGCCGAAGCTGGTCATCCTTTCGGCCGGCGCGGTCAATTCCGCGGTCATTCTGCTGCGTTCGCCCTCGCCCACCAACGGCAAGGGAGGTGGCAAGGGCCTTGCCAACAGCTCCGACCAGGTCGGCCGCAACTTCATGAACCACAATTCGAGCGCCATGCTGGCGATCGACCCGCGCCGCAGGAACGATGCCGTCTACCAGAAAACGCTGATGCTGAACGACTATTATCTGTCGGACGGCAAGGGCGGCAAACCGCTCGGCAACGTCCAGCTTCTCGGCAAGATCGACGGCAACATGCTCAAGGCGAATGTGAAACTGACGCCGAAATTCGCGTTGGATTTCATGGCAGGCCACGCAGTCGACTGGTACCTGATGTGCGAGGACCTGCCCGACCCGGAAAGCCGCATCATGGTCGATGGCAAGGACATCGTCATGCAATGGCGGCGCTCCAACATGCAGTCGCTCGATGGGCTGACCAAGGTGATGCGCGAGAATTTTCGCGCCTGCGGTTACCCGATCGTGCTGTCTCGTGCCTTCGACAAGCGCACGCCGTCACACCAGTGCGGTACGGTGAAGATGGGCGACGATCCTGCGACTTCGCCGCTCGATCCGTTCTGCCGCTCGTTCGACCATCGGAACCTGTTCGTCGTCGACGGCAGCTTCCTGCCGAACTCGGCCGCCGTTAACCCGGCACTGTCGATTGCCGCGCAGGCGCTGCGCGTAGCCGACCATATCCGCAAGACGGAGCTTGCCGCATGACCCGCCCGGCGGCCATCGTCACCGGCGGCGCGCGCGGCATTGGGCTGGCCTGCGCCGAGGCGCTGGCCGATGCCGGTTTCGACATTCTTGTCGCCGATCTTGCCGCCCAGGCCGACGAAGGACTTCCCGCCAACATCACTGCGCGCGGCGCGGCGTTCGCATACGTCAACTGCGATATCGCCGATCTCGGCGATCATGCGGCACTTGTCGATGCCGCCATGCGCGCCTTCGGCCGCATCGACTGCCTGGTCAACAATGCCGGCGTCGGCGCCGTCGTGCGCGGCGACCTGTTGGACCTAAAGCCGGAGAATTTCGACCGCACACTCGGCATCAATCTGCGTGGCACCGTCTTCCTCAGCCAGGCCGTCGCCAAGGCGATGCTTGCGGCGCCGGGCGATCACCCAAAGTCGATCATCACCGTCACCTCGGTCAGCGCCGCAATGGCCTCGCCGGACCGACCGGATTACTGCATCTCCAAGGCCGGGCTCTCGATGTGGGTGAAGAACCTGGCGCTCAGGCTCGCACCCGAAAACATCGGCGTATTCGAAGTGCGGCCAGGCATCATCCGCACCGACATGACCTCAGCTGTCACTGCCAAATATGACGGGCTGATCTACGGCGGGCTGGTGCCGGCGATGCGCTGGGGGGAAGCAGGCGACATCGGCGCTGTGGTCGCCGCACTCGCCGGCGGGAAATTCGGCTTTTCGACCGGCTCGATCATCAATGTAGACGGCGCACTGTCCGTGCCGAGGCTGTGAACAGGTGACGCCATGACCGACTACATCATCGTTGGCGCCGGACCGGCCGGCTGCGTTCTCGCCAACCGGCTGAGCGAGGAGCCGTCGAACTCCGTGCTGTTGCTCGAAGCCGGCGGCAAGGACTGGCATCCGCTGATCCATATGCCGGCCGGCTTCGCCAAGATGACCAAGGGCATTGCCTCCTGGGGCTGGTCGACCGTGCCGCAAAAGCACATGAAGGACCGCGTCTTCTGGTACACGCAAGCCAAGGTCGTCGGCGGCGGCTCATCGATCAACGCCCAGATCTACACACGCGGCAACGCCCGCGACTACGACGCCTGGGAGAAGGAGGAAGGCCTTGCCGGCTGGGGCTATCGCGATGTGCTGCCCTATTTCAAGCGCGCCGAGAACAATCAGCGCTACGCCAACGATTTCCACGGCGACCAAGGCCCGCTCGGCGTCTCCAATCCGATTGCGCCGCTGCCGATCTGCGAGGCCTATTTCCGCGCTGGCCAGGAGATGGGCATTCCTTTCAATCCGGATTTCAATGGCGCCACCCAGGAAGGCGTCGGCTATTATCAACTGACGCAGAAGGACGCCAAACGCTCCTCCGCTTCGGTTGCCTATCTCAAGCCGATCCGCGCCCGGAAGAACCTGACGGTCAGGACCGACGTGCTGGTGACGCGTATCGTCGTCGAGAGGGGCCGCGCCATCGGCGTCGAGATCGTCGACAGGCCGGGCGGCCAGAAGAAAATCCTGCGCGCCGAACGCGAAGTGATCGTCTCATCCGGCTCCATCGGTTCGCCGAAGCTGCTGATGCAATCGGGCATCGGCCCGGCCGACCACCTGAAATCGGTCGGCGTGACACCGGTGCACGACCTGCCCGGCGTCGGCTCCAACATGCAGGACCATCTCGACCTGTTCGTCATCGCCGAATGCACCGGCGACCACACCTATGACAACTACGCCAAGCTGCACCGCACGGCATGGGCCGGCCTGCAATATCTGCTGCTGAAGAAAGGCCCGGTCGCCTCCAGTCTGTTCGAGACCGGCGGCTTCTGGTACGCCGACCCGACCGCCGCCTCGCCCGACATCCAGTTCCATCTCGGTCTCGGCTCCGGCATCGAGGCCGGCGTCGAGAAACTGAGGAACCCCGGCGTGACGCTGAACTCGGCCTTCCTGCGGCCACGCTCGCGCGGCACGGTGAGGCTGCGGAGCGCCGACCCCGCCGACCATCCGCTGATCGACCCCAATTACTGGTCCGACCCTTACGACCGCGACATGTCGATCAAGGGCCTCAGGCTGGCGCGCGAGATCATGCGGCAGAAAGCGCTTCAACCCTATGTCCTGCGCGAAGTGCTGCCCGGCCCTGCCCTGCAGAGCGGCGACGAACTGTTCGACTATGCCTGCCGCAGCTCCAAGACCGACCACCACCCCGTCGGCACCTGCCGCATGGGTCATGATGCTATGGCCGTGGTGAGGCCCGACCTCAGGCTGCGCGGCATCGAGGGCCTGCGGGTCTGCGACGCCTCGGTGATGCCGCGCGTCCCTTCCTCCAACACCAATGCGCCGACGATCATGGTTGGCGAAAAGGGCGCCGACCTGATCCTTGGCCGCGAGCCGCTGCCGCCGGCGGTCTTCTCAGGCAACCGCGCAGCGTAGGGAGTAGAAAAATCACCAGGCATGGTGTTTTCCTCGGATTCCGCAACGACGTTCCCGACACTCAGCGCGCCGCGATCCATGGTCGCCGTTTGCATCATCGTCGTCATCCGCTTCAGCCCGGAAAGGCGTGGCCAGGTGATGACGGTGCTCGGTTGAAGGATCCGACAGCTAACCCGAAGTTTGCGCTCGCGAGACAAGCAACTGCTTGATTTGATTCGCGTATCTGAAAAGTGGGTTTTTCCGCTACTGGACACACACCCCACTGGCATCAACGAACGTTTTCAGCCGAATCGAATCACAAATTGGCCGAGGTGTGAAGGGCGAAATGGACAGAGACATGGACACTTCTCAAAAGCGATTTTCGGCCCAACCGACTCAAAAGATTCAGCTTTCAGCGGTTTAGGGCCGCGAACTTCGGGCTAACCAAGCCTGAGCGCCACGACGCCGGCGACGATGCTGAGCACGGCGGCACCGCGCCAGGCCGTCATCCTCTCGCCCAGCGCGAACACCGAGATCATCATGGCGAACAGGATCGACGTTTCCCGCAGCGACGCCACCGAGGCGATCGGCGCCTTGGTCATCGCCCACATCACGATCCAGTAGGCAGCGCCGCTGAGCACGCCGGTATACGCGCCCGCCTTCCAGTCACGCGCCAGCACCGGCAGCGCCTGCGGCCCGCGGAAGAAGACGCACAGCACCAGCGCCCATAGCGCATCGCAAACAAACAGCCATGCCGCATAGCTCGAGGCCGTCGCGGCCAGCCGCGCGCCGCTGCCGTCGGACAGCGTATAGCTGGCGATGAAGATCGACGTGCCGAGCGCAAAGCCGACGGCGCGCAGGTTCAGCCGCTCCAGATGCGCGCCGCCGCGAAACGACAGCACCAGCGTGCCGGCCGACAGAAGAACGATGCCGACGATGGCCAGCGGCGCCGGAAGTTCGGCAACGACCACAATGCCGCCGAGAGCCGTCAGCAACGGCGCTGTACCGCGCGCCAGCGGATAGGTCTGGGCGAAATCGCCGGCCTTGTAGGCGCCGACCAGGAACGTTCTGTAGCCCATGTGGAAGATCACCGAGGCGATAATATACGGCCACACCTCGGCTTTCGGCACCTCGACAAAGGGCAGCGCCACCAGTGCCGCCGCGCCCATGCCGAGCGTCATCAGCGTGATCGACAGGAAGCGGTCGAGATGGACCTTGACCAGCGCGTTCCAGATCGCGTGCATGGCGGCGGCGGCAAGCACGGCGAAGAAGACGAAAAGCGTCATTTCAGGCTCATCCGGCGCCGGGCAATGCGAGCGGTGTTTCCAGGTCGATGTCGATCCGCAGCGGAAAATGGTCCGAGGCGATTTCGCCGATGTCGGCGCTGACCGAGCGGACGCGTCCGGCAAACATGCCGCCGACGAAACAATGGTCGAGGCGGCGCTTTGCCAGCCTGCCGTCGATGGTCTTCTCATGGGTATGGAAATCCGCTGCCGGCTCGGCGGCAATTGCGGCGGCATCGACGAAGCCGTCGAGATAGGCCGCGCCCCGGTGGTATGGCCTACTGCCGACGATGCGCCGGTATTCGGCGCTGTCCGGCTCCATGTTGAAGTCGCCCATCCAGATCGCCGCCAGCGGATTCTCCGGCTCCGGCTCGCCATTGCTCCAGTTGCGCGCAGGCTCGTCGTCGAGGCCGCTCCATGGGCCACCGTCGGACGGCGCCCGGCGGTGCTCGGCAAGCAGATAATCGATCTGCTCCAGCCGCTCCTCGGCGGCGATATGGGCGAGATGCAGCGAGAAAAAACGCACCGGGCCAACGGGCGTGCGGATCATACACTCGAGCGCGGCGTTGCGGGTGTTGAGCGGACGTGCCGTGCGCCGCAGCGGCAGAGTATGCAGCCGCGACCAGACGATCGGCAGCTTAGACAGGATCATCGTGCCGAATTGCCGCCGCCGGTTGACGATGCGGCCCTCATGCTGCGTGCTGGCATCCATGTCGAAGGCCGGGCCGTAAACCCAGTAGTAGCCGGGCAGCAGTTCGGAAAGAAGCGCTGGCTGGTCGGCAAAATTCGTGCGCAGCCAGTGTCGTTCCACTTCCTGCAGCGCGATAATGTCGGCACCGGCAACCACCTTGGCACAGCGCGCGAGGTCATAGCGGCCATCGCCGCCGAACCCGTACTGGATGTTGTAGCTGACCAGCTTCATTGCTTATCCGGCTCAATTTTGTGATGGCTGTAGCGGTTAGGCGATAGCGACGCAATGTACCGGGCAAATGACGGGGCTGGGCCAGCGGCTAATGCATCTCACGCAAAAGTGCGCAGCGGTTTTGCGACAGCGACTTGCACTGGAAAAACTTGGAGCGCATCGCATGAATCCGTTCAAAGGCGTCGCGCCTTACGTCGTCAGGGGCTGGAACCGCCCCGCCGGCGACGCCGCCAGTTCCGACCAGTCGATCTCTTCCTCCAGCCGGTGATAGGCTTCGTCGCCGATCGTCCCATTGCGGCGCAGTTCTTCCAGCGCATCGCGCTGGCGATCGATGGCATAGAGGCGCAGCCGGTCGTATTCAGTTGCCGCCTGTGCGTCTTCAGGGTTTTCCGCGACCAGGCGCTGAGCCTCGTACTGCTCGCGCACAACGGCCGCCGCCGCTGACGTCTTGCGGCTCAACACGTCGAGTGCGGCCTGCATAATGGCAACGCGTGCCTGAGCCACCTCGCGGTCTATCGTCGTATCCGGTTCGAAGTTGAGTATCCGCAGCAAAGGCTTCAGGCTCATGCCTTGCAGCACCAGCGTGCCCAGAACCACCGCGAAGGCGGCAAGCACAATCGGGTCACGGCCGGGAAAGTCGGCCGGCAGTGCGATGGCCACCACCAACGTCACCAGCCCCCGCATGCCGCACCAACCGACGAGCACGGCGCCGGCGAATGTCGGCGCATCTGCCTTTTGGCCTGCGTCGCCGAAGCGGGCAAGCCATCGTAAGATCGCAACATAGCTTGCCACCCAAACGAGGCGTGCCACGATGACGACGGCCAGTACCATTGCTGCGAAGACAAATGCCTCGCCCTGCCCTTCGCCGGAGAGACGGCCGACGATCGAGCGTGCCTGCAGGCCCATCAGCACGAAGGCCAGCACGTTGAGCACGAACACCGCCGACTCCCAGACCGAATAGGTGCTGACACGCCTTCTGGCCGACATCAGGCGCGGTGCGGTGCGCGCAATCGTCATGGCGTAGACGACGATGGTGATGATGGCGGAAAGGCCCAGTCTGTCGGCCAGGATCCAGACCCCGAATGTTCCGGCGAATTGCACTACTGTGCTGCTTGCCGCATCCTCGATGCGGGTGAGCGTCAGCAGCGAGACGCGGCCGAAGAGATAGCCCGCAGCAAGGCTGCCGATCGTCGACAGCAGGATCGTTGGAACGGCGCTGCTCAGCAGAACCGGGCCGAGCGCCGCCGTCACAGAGATCCGGTAGATTAACAGCGCGGTGGCATCGTTGAGCAGGCTCTCGCCCTGCAGGATCGCGGTGATGCGGTGCGGCACCTTGAACTGGCTGAGCACAGCAGATGCCGCCACCGCGTCCGGCGGTGCGACGATGGCGCCGAGCGCGATCGCCGCCGCGATCGGTAGACCGGCCATCTTCCAGCCAACGACTGCAACGACCCCAGTGGTGAAGACAACGGCGCCAAGCGCCAGCAGCGCCAGCGACAGCCGGTAGCGCTTCAGGTCGCGCAGCGAGGTGTCATAGGCGGCATCGAGAAGCACCGGCGCGATGAACAGGGCAAGAGCCAGTTCCGGATCGATCTCGATCATCGGCGCACCAGGCACGAAGGCAATCCCGACCCCAGCCAAGGCCAGCAGGGAGGGATAGGGAATCTCCAGCCGCCGCGACAGCGCCGTCAGCGCGACGGCGGTCAAAAGCAGGACAAGGGTGAGTTCGAAAAGCGCCATGCCTCATCGTAGCGGCTAGCCATGCCCGTTGGCAGTACCCACGCTGCAGATGCCGTTGATTTGTCCAGCGGGTTCGGCTCGCCTGGCAGTATGATCAGAACAACCGTACGTCTATGGTCCGGTCATGATCCTCATCGGCCAGTATGACTCGCCCTTCGTTCGCCGCGTCGGCATCGCGCTGACGCTCTACGGCTTGTCTTTCGAGCATCGTCCCTGGTCGACATTCAGCGATGCGGACAAGATCCGGCCCTACAATCCGCTGACGCGCGTGCCAACCCTGGTGCTGGACGACGGCGAGGTGCTGATCGAAAGCCACATGATCCTGGACTATCTGGACAGTCTCGTCGCAGCCGACCGCGGGATGTTTCCAACCAAGGAGCCGGCGCGCCGTCAGGCGTTGAAGATCGCCGCCTTGGCCACCGGGCTGGGCGACAAGGCCGTCAGCCTGTTCTACGAGAGGCTGCTGCACGAGACAGTCTCCGACCTCTGGGTCGAGCGCTGCCGCAAGCAGATACGGGGAGCCGTGGCTGCACTGGAAGCCGATCGCGGTACAAGGGCTGAAACCTACTGGTTCGGCGATCGCATCGGCCATGCCGATATCGCGGTTGCCGCCGTGCTCCGCTTCATCGGCGAGGCGCATCCCGGCCTGGTATCGCTGGCCGACTTCCCGGCGCTGGACGCTCACGCCATGCGAATGGAAGCACTGCCTGTCTTTCAGGCGATCTCGCAGCCTTTCATCCCGCCGGCTTGAGACCATCTGTCCTTCGACACAAGCTGTGCCAAGGTATGTTGAGATTCAGATCAGGCCGAGCCGAGAGTGGTCGCTTGCGAGAACCGGAGCGGATCGTACTTTTGGGTACGAGCACCGGCCTACGCCGGCCGTAGCCTTAACTGCCGCGACCGCTCATGAGTGCTTCGGCCGGCGAAGGCCGGAAGCGCAGGAACCCGGCGTTTGCAGGCCGGCCTCATCTGAATATCAGCATACCTTAGTGCAGCACCAGCATGTCGCCGGACGAGAACGAGATCTCGGCCTTTTCGCCGACGGCTGGCGGAGGGGTGGCCGGACTGTTGAATGTGTCGAGCGACACCGTGTTGCCGCCGATGCCGACGCGCACCCGGATGACCGAACCGAGGAAATGCACTTCGGATATTTCGCCCGAAAGGCTGGAATCGCGGCCGGGCTGGCGGCCGAGCGAAATTGCTTCCGGCCGCAGCGCCAGCGACAGCGTGTCTCCGGATTTCGAGCCGTTGAGCTTGCCCTTGAGCGAGACTTCCTGCGTGCTGACCTTCACCTTGCCGGACGCGGCATCGGTGACGGTGCCTTCGAGCACGTTGAGCGTGCCGACGAAATTGGCGACGAATTTCGTCGCCGGCCGGTTGTAGATCTCGAACGGCGTGCCGACCTGCTCGGCCTTGCCGCCATACATGACAGCAATGCGGTCCGAGATCGACAAAGCCTCTTCCTGGTCGTGCGTCACGAAGATGGTGGTGATGCCGAGCTTCTTCTGGATCGAACGGATTTCCTCGCGCAACGACACGCGCACCTTGGCGTCGAGCGCCGACAGCGGCTCGTCGAGCAAAAGCAGCTTCGGCTTCGGCGCAATCGCCCGCGCCAGCGCGACACGCTGCTGCTGGCCGCCCGAGAGCTGGTAGGGGTAGCGATCGCCCATCTGCGGCAGCTTGATGATGTCGAGCATTTCGGCGACACGCCTGTCGGTATCGGCCTTGGGCATGCCCGCCACCTTCAGCCCGAAGGCGATGTTCTGCGCCACCGTCAGGTTCGGAAACAGCGCATAGGCCTGGAACACCATGCCGACATTGCGCTGGTTGGGCTTCAGCCGGGTGATGTCCTTGCCGGCCACGACGATCTTGCCGGCTGATGGCTCCTCGAAGCCAGCGACCATGCGCAGCACCGTCGTCTTGCCGCAACCCGACGGTCCGAGAAAGGAGACGAATTCGCCCGGCTCGACGTCGAGATTGAAATCCTGCACCACGGTGGTGGCGCCGAAGGATTTTCGAACGTGCTGGATGGAGAGGAACGGGTCGGCCATGGCTTTGACTCTCAGTTCGGGCGGTTCGACGATCGCGGCGCGAAGCGCGACAGGATCTGGATCAGCGACATGCAGCCCCAGGTGATGACGAAGGCAATGATGGCAAGTGCCGCCGGCTCATAGGCACGGTTGGCGCCGATGTTCTGCAGGTAAGGTCCGAAGGCCGGCCGATTGAGCAGGCTGGCCATGGTGAACTCGCCAATGACGATTGCGAAGGTCAGGAAAGCGCCCGACAGCACCGCGATCAGCACATTGGGCAGGATGATGCGGGTGATGATCGTACCCCAACCGGCACCCAGGATCTGCGCCGCTTCCGTCAGCGTGCGCACATCGATGGTGCGAAGGCCGGTGTCGACCGCCCGATACATATAGGGCAGTGCTAGCGTCGCATAGCCGATCACCAATAGCGAATTGGTGCCCGTATCGCTTCCCAGGAACGGCAGCGGCGAATTCGAACCATACATTCTGATATAGCCGAAGACGATGACGATGGCCGGAATGACCAGCGGCAGGAGCGTGATGAACTCAACGACCGGCCGAAGTTGCGGCAGCCGCAACCGGATCCAGTAGGCGGCCGGCACCACGATCAGCACGCCGAGGATGATGGTGAAGATGGCGGCGATCACCGAATACATGAAGGTCGCCTGGAACCGCGGATCGCCCAGCACGATCTGATAGGCGTCGAAGGAATAGGCGCCGCGCCGCATGCGCATGGAAAATTCCACCGTGGCGATCAGCGGAATGAAGAAATAGGCCGCACCGAGTACGAAGACGACCCAGGCCCAGAAACGTCCGGACTTCATTTGAGCCACCTTTCGGAACGGGTCCGGAACCAGATATAGAAGACATTGGCAAGGCCAGTGATGACGATCATGCCGAAGGCGATCGCATAGCCGAGATGCGGGTTGTGCAGCACGTCGCCGCGGATCTGCGCATAGAGCAGGATCGGTACGATGTTGAGAGACGAGCCGGTTAGCGCGTAGGCAGTGGCGATGGCGCCAAAGGCGTTGGCGAACAGCAGAATGACGGTGCCAAGAAAGCTCGGCCAGATCACCGGGATGACCACCATGCGCCAATATTGCGCGGTGGTGGCGCCGAGCGTGGCAGCGGCTTCGCCCCATTCCTTCTTCAACCCGTCGATCGCCGGTGTGATGATGACCACCATCAGCGGGATTTGGAAATAGACATAGGTGAGCGTCAGGCCCCAGAAGGACAGGATGTTGAAGCCGTGCGCGTAGATATTGAGGCCGAATACGGTGTTCAGGATTACTGTGGCAAGGCCCAGCCTGCCGAGCGTGGCGAGAAAGGCGAAGGCCAGCGGCACGCCGGCGAAATTGGAGGCCACGCCTGAGAAGGTCAGCGTCGCCGAGCGTATCCAGTCGGGCAAGCCACCGCGCACGATGGCGATGGCAATCGCCAGACCCGCGAACGCGCCGATCAGCGCCGAGGCAAGGCTGACCTTGATCGAGATCCAGTAGGCGGCAACAATCGATGGCTGCGCTAAGGCGGCGATATTTTCCAGAGTGAACTCGCCATCATTGTTCTGGAATGCGCCCAGCATCAGATAAAGCGTGGGCAGGATCAGGAACATGACGGCGAATATGAAGAACGGCGCAACGCCGAGCCATTGCGTAGGGAGCCGAAACGCGCGCGCCTCGCTGGGCGGCGCGGTCTTCCCGGCAATTGCCTGATCGGAAAGCGAGAGATCGGTCATGCGCCGGCTACCGTTTTATCGCATCGGCCCGAAAATCGAACTCGATTTTCGGAAAGCACGATGCGAAGATTTGAGTTCTAGAGCGTACCTTGTGCGTCCAAGTGGGCGCACGTCGCTCTAGTGGGAATCCGGGCGGCCATGCAGCCGCCCGGATCGATTTCTTACTTGACGTTGGCGCCGACAACGGCGTCCCAGCTCTTGCTGATGGCTTCCTTGGCCTTGCCCTGCTCGTCGAGCGTCGGGAACACCGCCGAGGCATAGGATTCCGCCGGCGGCAGCTTGGCCAGCACGTCCGCCGGGATCTTGCCGTTCTTGGCGAGATCGTTGAAGCGGATCGGGTGGCAATAGCCCTTCAGCCAGCCGATCTGGCCTTCGTCGGAATAGAGATATTCCATCCAGAGCTTGGCTGCGTTCGGATGCGGCGCATAGGCGCTGATCGCCTGCACGTAGACACCGGCAACGACGCCGGTCTTCGGCACGACGACGTCGACGGGCGGATTGCCCTTCAGCGTGTCGCGGCCAGCCAGTGCATTGTAGTCCCAGTTGATCAGGATCGGAGTCTGGCCCTGGGCGAGCGTCGCGGGCTTGCCGACGACCGGAACGAAATTGCCGGCGGCGTTGAGCTTCTTGAAGAAGTCGAGGCCAGCGGTGCCGGCGGCTTCACCAGCAGCGGCACCGGACGACAGGCCGGCGGCATACACTGCCTGGATGGCCTGGTTCGAGGCGCGCGGATCGCCGGCAAGCGCCACCGAGTTGGCAAATTCCGGCTTCAGCAGGTCGGCCCAGTCGGTCGGCGATTCCTTGACCAGGTCCTTGTTCACCATCATCGACAGAACGCCGTAATAGTCGCCGTACCAGGCGCCATCGGCATCCTTGGCGCTGTCCGGGATCGAATCCCAGGTCGATACCTTGTAAGGCATCAGCAGGCCATCGGCCTTGGCGGTCGGGCCGAAGGACAGGCCGACGTCGATGACGTCGGGCGCCTGCGGGCCCTTGTTGTCCTTGTTGGCCTTGATCGCCTCGATCTCGTCGCCGGAGCCGGCGTCCGGATTGAGCTCGTTGATGGTGATTTCCGGATACTTCGCCTTGAAGCCGGCGATGACGTCGCCGTAGCCGCACCAGTCATGCGGCAGCGCGATCGTGGTAAGCTGACCCTCTGCTTTCGCGGCCTTGACGAGATCGTCCATCGCATCCGCGGACGAAATCACCGTCGACGCAAGCAGCGCCGCGGCCGAAAGGGAAAGCAGTCTCCCCGTGAAATTGAACATGTGTTCTCTCCGTTGAACTGGCGCCGTTGGACGCCTGCGATGCGGTATCGTTTTCGTGTGACAGCCAGATGAAAGCATTGTGAAACCAGTGGCCGGCAGCGCGAAAAGTTAACTCTTTTTAACCGGCTGTAGCAATTAGCCACCACTTATTTTTCCGGCTAATTACTTTCCGCCTTGCATTTCATCCTTTCCCTTGGCTTTGCCCTCATTTCCCGGATCACTTCTCAACGCGAAAACCCGCGTCACACCGTGCCGGCAATAGCGTTATCGAGCAGCGTCAGCGCCGCCTTCCTGGTCAGCTTGACCGGGTTGCCGCCGGCGGTCGGATCGACCACCGCCATGTCGGCGATCAGCCCCTTGCGCCTCTTGTCCATGTCAAGCCCCTTGATCAGGCCCGGCAGCGCATGCGGCACCTTCAGCTCCTTGCGCAGCTTGATGATGGCCTTGGCGAAACCGTCGAAACCGCCCTTGATGCCGCAATAGGCGGCGAGCCTCGCAATACGCACCTCGATGGCGTCGCGGTTGAAGGCCAGCACATAGGGCATGAACACGGCATTGGTCATGCCGTGATGGGTGTCGTAGAGCGCACCGATCGGATGCGACAGCGAGTGGATGGCCCCTAGCCCCTTCTGGAAGGCGGCGGCCCCCATGGCGGCCGCGCTCATCATGTGGGCGCGGGCGACGAGGTCCTTGCCGTTGGCAAAGGCCTTCGGCAGGTTCTCGAAGACCAGCCGCACACCTTCCACCGCGATGCCGTCGGCCATCGGATGGTAGCCCGGCGCGCAATAGGCCTCCAGGCAGTGCGCAAGCGCGTCCATGCCGGTGCCGGCGGTGATGAAGCCCGGCATGCCGACCGATAGTTCCGGGTCCGCGATGACGATTGCCGGCAAAAGTTTTGGATGGAAGATGACCTTCTTGGTGTGCGTCGCCTCGTTGGTGATGACGCCGGCGCGGCCGACTTCCGAACCGGTGCCCGCGGTGGTCGGCACGGCGACGATCGGCGCGATCGCATCGGAATTGGCGCGCGTCCACCAGTCGCCGACATCCTCGAAATCCCAGACCGGCCTGACCTGGCCTGCCTGGAAGGCGATCAGCTTGCCAAGGTCGAGCGCCGAGCCGCCGCCGAAGGCGATGACGCCGTCATGCTTGCCCTGCTTGAACACGGCGATGCCGGCGGTCAGGTTGGAATCCACCGGGTTCGGCTTCACCTCGGAAAACACCCCGTAAGGCACCTTGGCATCGTCGAGGATCTTCAGCGTCGAGGCGACGACCGGCAGCTTCGCCAGCCCGGGATCGGTGACGAAGAGCGGCCGCTTGATGCCGGCGGCTTCAAGCACGTCGGGCAATTCCTTGATGCGCCCGGCGCCGAAGCGAACGGTGGTGGGGTAGTTCCATTTGGAGATGAGCTTGGACATTTTTATCTTTCGAGATCAGATGGCTTCGCGCAGGTGATATGATTTCGGCCGGGTCAGATTGTCGTAGCCGATGGCCGAAAGAGCCGCGCCCTTGCCGGTATCCTTGACGCCGGTCCAGACCAGCGCCGGATCGAGATAGTCGCAACGGTTCATGAACACCGTGCCGGTCTCGACGCGGTCGCCGATCGCTACCGCGTGCTCGGTATCGCGAGTCCAGATCGAGGCGGTCAGCCCGTAGGGACTGTCGTTCATCAGCGCGATCGCCTCCTCGTCATTGCGCACCTTCATGATGCCGACGATCGGCCCGAAACTTTCCTCGCGCATGACGCTCATCTGGTGGTCGACCCCGGTCAGCACTTCAGGCGCCAGATAGGGCGAGCCGGCCGTGTCGTTGGCCACATTCATGTTGATGTGCGCCTTGGCGCCCTTGCGCAACGCTTCGGCCTTCTGCTCGCGGATCAGGTCGGCGAAGCGCGCCTGCGCCATCGGCCCCATCGTCGTCGTCTGTTCCAGCGGGTTGCCGACGACATAGTTCCTGGTCTCGGCAATGAAGCCTTCGACGAATTCGTCATAGACCTTCTCGTGGACATAGACGCGCTCGATGCCGCAGCAGCATTGGCCGGAATTGTAGAAGGCGCCGTCGACCAGATTGGCCACCGCATGATCCATCTTGGCGTCGGGCAGCACATAGGCCGGGTCCTTGCCGCCGAGTTCGAGGCCGAGCGTCATGAAGGTGCCGGCGGCAGCCTTTTCGATGGCACGGCCGCCACCGACCGAGCCGGTGAAATTGAC
Organism: Mesorhizobium metallidurans STM 2683; assembly: GCF_000350085.1. GTDB lineage: Bacteria > Pseudomonadota > Alphaproteobacteria > Rhizobiales > Rhizobiaceae > Mesorhizobium > Mesorhizobium metallidurans. The sequence continues at coordinate 55,531 of NZ_CAUM01000065.1, read as the reverse complement.
ATGGTCGATCTTGCCCGAACCGAGCAGCTTCTCGGTCTGGGCATGGTTCATCACGAGGTTCTGGAACAGGCCGTTGGGCAGGCCGGCTCTGTCGAAGGCCTGTTGAAAGCGTTCGCCGACCAGCAGCGTCTGCGCCGCATGCTTGAGGATGACCGCACTTCCGGCCATCAGCGCCGGCACGATGGTGTTGACAGCGGTCAGATAGGGATAGTTCCACGGCGCGATCACCATGACGATGCCGAGCGGCACCTTCTTAACATAGCGGCGAAACCCGTCCTTCGGATTGGAGGCCAGAACCGGCTTCAACGCGGCTTCCGCGATCTCTACCATGTAGTTGGTGCGTTCCCTCACGCCGCCGAACTCGCCGCCATAGCGCACTGGACGCCCCATCTGCCAGGCGATCTCCGGCACGATCTCGTCGCTCATCGCAACCAGCGCTTCGAGCATCGCCAGCATGTACTTGCCGCGCTCGACGACCGGCGTCTCGGCCCATTTCTCCTGCGCCGTCCGGGCGCGCTCGACCGCGGCATTGATCGCCCGGTCGGTGGCTATAGGCCGCTCGGCATAGATCGAACCATCGACGGGTGACTTTATTTTCACGGTTTCCAAGGAGGTCTCCAAATTAGCAGGCTAGTGTACGCAGATGGCCGTTGCGGCCATAGCGAAGGATGGGCTCGTCGCGCGTCACCAGAACCATGTCCAAGGCTCTCGCACTTGCCATCAGTATCCTGTCCATGGGATCGCCATGAGGCGGACCGGGCAAGTTGGAAGACGCAATCAGAATGGCTGGCGAGACAGCGCTGAGCTTTGCCGACATTCGCTCGATGAACCGGTCCACGAAGTCAAGTGGCGCCAATGGCAGATTGAGCCGGCCCTTGGCTACGCCGATTCCGATCTCCCATGCGGACATCGGCGAGAGATAGAGACGACCGTCATAGGCCGCCTCCGAAATCTCCCGGCTTGCACGCGGATCAATCGGACTGTCGTTCGCCACAAAGATCATCGCACATGTATCCAGAAGGAGGTTTGGCCCTTCGCTCATTTACGCACCGCGAGTTTGCCGTCGCGCGCATCAGCCTCGCCGCCCAGATAGCCCCGGTCCCACGGCTCGTCATCGAAAGGTTTGGTGACATCAAATCCGGCTTCGATTGTTATCAGGCCCTTCATGAAACCAAAACCGGGGTGGCGATCCTGGCGTGCCTCCTTTGGCGCAGCAGGCGCACCGCCACCGGGCGGCACCGAAACGGTCACTTTGCGAACGCGGCGAAATACCAGTTTCCCACTACCTATATTGACGGATTCCGTCTCGAACCCAGCCTCAAGCCACTCCCTTGTCATGGGATTATTGCTTGGATTGTTACTCCACCACGCAGGGTATTGCTTCGATGCTGGCAGCGGCAGATTGAGCACCCTCTCGATTTCGGCGAATGACATCGGCACGCGATCAACATTTTGGGCGACGAGAAAGTCCTTGAGCGGCGCATATTTGGACATTGCAAACTCCTGGATGTGGCGCATTGCAGTTTACAGTTGTCATATGGCACTCAGTTTCGCCGCTGTCAACATAAAGCTGTAATAAAGCTTTAGTACCGCTCGAACCCCCTGTGCAGTTCCCAATCCGTGATCCGGCGATCGTATTCGAACTGCTCCCAGCGGGCCGTATGGACATAATGTTCGAGCACATCCTCGCCGAAGGCCTGCTTCAGCATCCTCGATTTCGCCAGCGTCTCGGTCGCGTCGCGCAGCGTTTTCGGGATCTCCGGCAGACGCGACGCCTGATAGGCGTCGCCGACGAAAGGTTTTTGCAGTTCCAGCTTCTCGTCGATGCCGCCAAGGCCGGCGGCGATCAGCGCCGCAAAAGCCAGATACGGGTTGAGGTCGGCGCCGCCGATGCGGCACTCCATGCGGATGCCCTTGGTGCCCTCGCCGCACAGGCGGAAGCCGGCGGTGCGGTTGTCCTCGCTCCACATGATCTTGGTCGGCGCGAAGGTACCGGCCTGGAAGCGCTTGTAGGAATTGATGTAGGGCGCCAGGAACCAGGTGAATTCCTTGGCGTATTTGAGCTGGCCGGCGGCCCATTGCTGGCCGAGCGTCGACAGCGTCCAGTTGGCCTTCTTGTCGTAGAACAGCGGCGTCTTGCCGTCGGCGCTCCACAGCGAATTGTGGATGTGGCTGGAATTGCCGGCCAGTGCGTAATTGTACTTGGCCATGAAGGAAATCGCCTTGCCTTCGGACTCGGCGATCTCCTTGGCGCCGTTCTTCAGGATGACGTGGCGGTCGGCCATGTCGAGCGCCTCGGCATAGCGCACATTGATCTCTTCCTGGCCCGGACCCCACTCGCCCTTGGAGTTCTCTATCGGGATACCGGCCGCTTCCATCTCGTTGCGCAGCCGGCGCATGACGCCTTCTTCCTTGGTGGTGATGCCGATCTGGTAGTCGCCGATATAGGGCGAGGCCGTGTCGAGGCCCTGCCAGTGCTTCTTGCGCGCGGAATTGTAGGTCTCGCTGAACAGATAGAATTCGAGCTCGGAGGCGAAATAGCCGATATAGCCGCGGTCACTCAGCCGCTTGATCTGCTTCTTCAGTATGGCGCGCGGCGAATGCGCGAGATCTTCATGGTCGTGGTGGTCGAGCACGTCGCAGATCACCAGCGCCGTCTTTTCCAGCCATGGAATCCGCCGCAGCGTCGAAAGGTCCGGCTTCATGACGAAATCGCCATAGCCCTTCGACCAGCTCGCCGCCTTGTAGCCCGGCACCGGTTCCATGTCGATGTCGGCGGCCAAGAGATAGTTGCAGCCATGCGTCTCGCCATGCGCGGAATCGACGAAATACTGCGCCAGGAACCGCTTTCCCGCGAGCCGCCCCTGCATGTCGACGATGCAGGCCAGCACCGTGTCGACCTCGCCATTGGAGACCGCTTTCTTCAACTGATCGAACGAGAAATTTCCGGCCATTCTTGTGGCGCTCCAATGCTTGTCGATTGAGAGGGGCAAACGAAAACCATGGCCGGCGCGAGGCCGGCCATGGTCATGATGATGGATCTCAGTGGCCGGTTTCGCCGACCGCTTGCTCCGCTGCCTTGATCGCCGCCTGCCGCGCCGCGATGATGTCGCCGAGTGGCGGGCCCCGGAACCGTGCTCTCTCGAAGCCAAACCAGACGATCGCCGTCAGAATCAGAAAGCCGACGGTGATGTAGAGCGCCCAGTCGTTCGGCGGCTGGATGCCGACGATAAAGATCAGGATCATCGACACGATCGACAGGAAGGCAAACAGCATGAACATACCTTTGCCCATGTTCCACGGGCCCATCTTGTCCCACTTGGGCGTTCCCCAGGCCAGCATGCCGAGCACGATCGGTACGATGAAGGACAGGAACAGGAAGATGACGGTGCACGACACCACGATTGTGTAGGCCGAGGTGCCTGCAACCGAAACCACCGACGAACCCCAGACAAACAGCACCGACAGGATCGCCGCCGTCCAGATTGCCGCCACTGGCGTGCGATAGGTCGGGCTGACCCTCGACAAGGCGCCCGAGGCCGGCAGCCCACCGTCGCGCGAGAAGGCGAAGATCATGCGCGACGCCGAGGTGACGGTTGCCAGGCCGCAAAGCAGCTGTGCGATGAACACGACGAGGTAGACGAGCTCCTTTATGCCGGGGCTGACGCGCTGGTCGAAGGCCCAGAAGAACACGTTCCAGCCCTGCTTGGCCGCATCATCCATGTTCGGGATCATCAGGATGAAGGCGGCGAGAAACAGATAGCCGAAGACCGCCGACCAGATGACCGACATAACCATCGCGCGCGGCACCGAAGAGGCTGCCTTGATGGTTTCCTCGGAGGTATGCGCCGAGGCGTCGTAGCCGGTTATCGTGTAGATCGGCAGCAACAGGCCAAGCGCGAACACCCACCAGTTCGAAACAGCCGGCCAGACACTGCCGCCAGCATCGCCGGAGTAGTTCTTGAACGTGAACAGCCGACTGAAATCCCAGGTCTCGGCGGAGATCAGGCAGACGAGAGCGATCAGGATCGCGCCGAAGAAGATTAGGTAGCCCGAAAAGTCGGTCAGCTTCGCCGTCAGCTTGATGCCGAGATGGTTGATCAGCGCCTGGGCGCCGGTGATGATGATCAGGAAGATCATCTGGTTGGTCAGCGTGCCTTCAATGCCGAGCGTCGGTCCGAAGGCGCCGAGGAAGAACGTCCAGGTGCCGACATTGATGGCGCCGAGCACCGTGATCAGGCCGAGCAGGTTGAGCCATGCCGTCACCCAGCCGGTGCCGCGATTGCCAAGGATCGAGCCCCAGTGGTAGAGGCCACCAGCGGTCGGATAGGCCGAGCTGATCTGCGACATGGCGACCGCGAAGGTCAGCGAGACGAAGCAGCCGACCAGCCAGCCAATGCCGATGCCGATGCCGCCGGCGCCGGAGGTAGCCTGCGCCAGCGAATTGATGCCGCCGGACAGGATGCAGATGATCGAGAAGGAAACGGCGAAGTTCGAAAAGCGGCTGAGACGCCGTTCCAGTTCCTGGGCATAGCCCATGTTGTGGAGAACCTTTACGTCCTCCGCCTTGTCAAGGTCTGTATAACCCGGTGCTGCCATTGGAAGTCCCCTTTTGGTTTTTAGCTGGCCGATTGTACTGACTTTCCCACTGCGCTTGGTCGGGAGCCGCTGGCCTCGTCGGGCTCCAGATCTAGAAAAATGCCTGTAAGCAGATCCGCCCATTTCCGCTGCCCGGCCTCGCCGGAGATTTCGTCGTTGCGGATTTCGATCATCGCGCAGGGTAGCCCGCGCGAGCGCGCATGGCGTTCCAGCGTGAAATAGACACGGTCGGCCGGTGAGTAGGGTTCGTTGACGCCGACCGTGATGCCGGCGAGCCGCTGCAGCGCGGCAATGAGTGGGGACGCGAGCCGGCGATCCTCGTCATGAATGATGCCGATGTGCCATGGCCGGCTCTTGCCCTTGTAGACCGGTGTGAAGGAGTGGACGGACACCAGCCGCGTCTCCTGCCCCCGCGCCAGCCTTTTGTAGATGACGTGCCCGACCGCGTCATGGAAGGGCTGCCAGGACAAGTCGACGCGCGCGGCGCGCTGCTTGTCCGATAGGCCGGCATTGCCGGGAATGGCCGTTGTTTCGCTGACAGACGGCACGAGATCCGGTGCGTCGAGCGGCCGGTTGCAGTCGATGACGAGGCGCGAGACCCGGGTCTCGACCAGCGTGGCGTCGAGCGCTGCGGCCATGCGGCTGGCAACAGGAAGCGCGCCCGGATCCCAGGCGATGTGGCAGGTGAGGTCTTTCGCAGGCAGGCCGAGCGTTCCGAATTCTGCCGGCAGGAAGTTGGAGGCGTGGTCGCAGGTGAAGACGAAGGGGCTAGAGCCGCCGGGGTTGGTCACCCTTACGGTCTCAGAGGATGCAAGGCTGGCGGGCCGAGCTGTCTCCATTGTCTGCCGTCCCCGGGGAGCGCTGTATCGTATGTTACGTATTTTGCCTCATTGCGTCCCTATGGATGATTTCATACAGTTTGTCAGGCTTTGTCAAACGCGATTTCGGTTAGCCGGGCCAAGAGCGGGGGAAAACATGATTTCCAGCATTGCCGAACTGATCTCGGACCGTATCGGCACCATGCCGGCCGGCGAGCGGCGCGCCGCGCAGACGCTGATCGCCAACTACCCGCTGATCGGCCTGAAGACTGTCGCCGAATTTTCGGCGGCAGCCGGCGTGTCGTCGCCGACGATCCTGCGTTTTGTCGCCCGGCTCGGCTTCCAGAACTATCCGGAATTCCAGTCGGCGCTGCAGGACGAACTGGCGGCGCAATTGCAGTCGCCGGCATCGCGCACGCTCAATCCGTCATCGCCGGGTGGTGGCGCGGTGTCGCCGATGCTGGAGGCGACGCTCGATAACATGCGTGAGACTTTCAGGCACCTGTCCGACAAGCAGCTTGCCGACATCGTCGCAAAACTCGCCGACCGGCGCGGCAAGACATTCCTGATCGGCGGCCGCTTCACCGATCCGCTGGCGCGCTACATGGCCGCCCACCTCGCCATCATCCAGCCCAACGTCTTCCATCTGGCGGGGCAGGAAAGCATCTGGCGCGACCGGCTGATCGACATGGGCAAGCGCGACGTGCTGATCATCTTCGATATCAGACGCTACCAGGACAGCCTGGTGCGCTTTGCCGAGACCGCCCATCAGCGCGGCGTGCAGATCGTGCTGTTCACCGACCAATGGCTGTCGCCGATCGCCCGCTTCGCCCGCCATGTCATCGCCGGACGCACCGCCGTGCCTTCGGCCTGGGACTCTTCGGCGGCCCTTTTCGTCGTCGCCGAAACGCTGATCGGCGCCGTCACGAGGCAGCTCGAAGCCGACGGCGCCAAGCGCATCCGCGAGCTGGAAAGCCTGCGCTGACGCTGCCTGTCTGTAACTCTCGCTACTTTAGCCATCCAACGTTACATAGATTTAATGTGTGGCGGCGGCAGAATTGCCATAAAGCCATGATATCAGCGCGGTTTCGCACGTACCGGGTGCGTCGCTGCGTTTTTATGCTTGGGGAAACCGGTAGACGTTTTTTGCCAACCGGAGTGCCGATGGCCGCCTGGAAACAAATAGTCTTTGCACTTGTGATCCTGGTGGCGGCGGCTGCCGCCTGGGTTCGCTTCTTTCCCGGCGCGCCGGATGTGCTGGCGCGCTGGGGCATCGACTGGGCTTATGCCGCGACGCCCCCGGCCGAGACGGGCGCAGCCACCGACGCCAGGCAGACAGGAGGCCGAGACGGAGCCGGCCAGTTGGTGACCATCGTCGCCTTGCCGGCGGCAAAGGCTGTCATCAACGACCGCCTGCAAGCAATCGGCACCGGCCGCGCCAACGCGTCGGTGACGGTCAATCCCTACAGTTCCGGCCGCCTCGTCGAATTCCTGGTCAAGTCCGGCGCCCATATCGAGAAGGGCGAGATCATCGCCACCCTCGATTCCGACACCGAGATGATCGCCCAGAATCGCGCCAAACTTGCCTTGCAGGACGCACAGGCCAAGCTCAATCGGGTCAAGTCGCTAAGGGCGTCCAACGCCGCGACAGCGGTCGCCGTCGCCGATGCCGAGGTGGTGCTGGCCAATGCCAAACTGGCGCTCAGCGATGCGGAACTGGCCTTGCAGCGCCGTTCGATCGTCGCGCCGATATCAGGCACTGTCGGCATCCTGCCGATATCGGCCGGCAACTACGCAACCAGCCAGTCGGCGATCGCCACCCTTGACGACCGCTCCAGCATACTCGTCGATTTCTGGGTGCCGGAGCGCTTCGCCGCCGCCGTCAAGCTCGGCGCGCAATTGTCGGCGACGCCGATCGCCAATCCCAACAAGGCTTATACCGGCACGGTCTCGGCAATCGACAACCATATCGACGAGACCAGCCGCACCCTTCTGGTCAAGGCGACGATCGCCAATCCGGCCGATTCGCTGCGTGCCGGCATGTCGTTCCAGATCACCATGAAATTCCCTGGCGACAGCTATCCAGCGGTCAGCCCGCTGGCGATCCAGTGGGGCTCGGACGGCGCCTATGTCTGGACGGTCGAGGACGGCAAGGCCAAGCGCATTGCGGTGCGCGTCATCCAGCGCAACACCGAGACCGTGCTGATCGACGCCCCGATCGTCAGCGGCGACATGGTGGTGACCGAGGGTACCCAGAGCGTCAGCGAAGGCGGCGAGGTCCGCATCGCCGGCGAGCAACAGCGCGCCGCCGACGCTGAAGGCCTATGACCGGGGCCGTCAATACCGGCAGCGAGACCGGCTTCACCGCCCTGTTCATCCGCAGGCCGGTGATGGCCTTCGTGCTGAACACATTGATCGCGGTTGCCGGCCTTGCCGCCTTCTATGGCGTCGAGATCCGCGAACTGCCGGATGTCGACCGCCCCGTCATCACCGTCAACACGGCCTTTGAAGGCGCCGCGTCCGAAACCGTCGACCGCGAATTGACCGACGTGATCGAGGGCGCCGTCGGCCGCGTCTCCGGCGTCAAATCGATCTCGTCCACCTCTTCGTTCGGCTCGAGCCGCGTCACCATCGAGTTCAACGACGGTGTCGACTTGAACGTCGCCGCCTCCGATGTGCGCGATGCCGTCGGCCGTGTCGCCAACCAGATGCCCGACACCGCGGACCCGCCGCGTATCGTCAAGGCCGATGCCAATTCCGAACCCGTGATGCGGCTGGCCGTCACCTCCGACACCATGTCGGTGCAGGACATGACGGTGGTCGTCCAGGACCAGATCGAGGACGAGCTTGCCGCCGTGCCCGGCGTTGCCGACGTCCAGGTCTCTGGCGACCGCGACAAGATCTTCCGCATCGATGTCGACCAGACCAAGCTGGCGAGCCTCGGCTTCACGGTCGCCGATCTGAGGACCGCCCTTGCCTCGGTGGCCTTCGATTCCCCGGCCGGCTCGATCACCACGACCAATCAGGATCTGATCGTTCGCACGACGGCGGACGTGACCACGCCGGAAGAGTTCGAGAACATCATCATCGGTGGCACGACGCGCATTCGCGACGTCGCCACCGTCACGCTCGGCCCCGACATCGGCCAGACCACATTGCGTTCGGACGGCAAGACCGGCATCGGCCTCGGCATCATCCGCCAGGCGGAATCGAACACGCTGGATATTTCGACCGGCGTGAGGGCCGCCGTCGCCCAGATGCAGGAGAACCTGCCCGAAGGCATGTCGATCAAGGTCACCAGCGACGACGCGGTCTTCGTCAACGGCGCCGTGCACGAGGTCGAGATCGCGCTCGGCCTGTCGGTCTCCATCGTGCTGATCGTCATCTACGTCTTTCTCCTCGATTGGCGCGCCACGCTCATTCCGGGCCTGTCGATGCCGGTCGCTATGATCGGCACGATCGCCGCGATCTACCTCGCCGGCTTCTCCGTCAACATATTGACGCTGCTCGCTCTGGTGCTGGCCACCGGCCTTGTCGTCGACGACGCCATCGTCGTGCTCGAAAACATCGTGCGACGACGCAACGAAGGCATGGGCCCGCGCGCCGCCGCCGTGCTGGGCGCCCAGGAAGTCTTCTTCGCCGTCATCGCCACGACGCTGACGCTGGTCGCCGTCTTCGTGCCGATCTCCTTCCTGCCCGGCCAGACCGGCGGCCTGTTCCGCGAATTCGGCTTCGTGCTCGCCATCTCGGTGCTTTTATCCTGCGTGGTGGCGCTCACCCTTTGCCCGATGCTCGCCTCGCGCATGCTGTCCACCGCCTCGTTCCATCATGAGGGCGGCAGCGGCGTCGGCGCCCGCATTGGCGGTGCGCTGAACGCGCTCTACCGGCGCTGCCTGCACGCCTGCCTCGGCGCGCCGTGGATCGTGCTGCTGGTCGCGGTGCTGTTTGCGGCTACCGCCTTCACACTGTTCGGCACCATCCGCCAGGAGCTGACGCCGACCGAGGATCGCGCCGTCGTGCTGTTGCGCATCAATGCCCCGCAAGGCGTCAGCCTCGACTACACGACGCAGCAGATGCAGAAGATCGAGAAATTGATCCAGCCGCTGCGCGATTCCGGCGAGATCCGCAGCACCTTCGAGAACGCCGGCCAGAACGGCGCCTACAACAGCGGCTTCATGGTGATGACGCTGGCGCCATGGGACGAGCGCACGCGCAGCCAGCAAGAGATCATGGCCGAGATCAGCCGGCTCACCAAACAGGTGCCGAGCGTGCGCGTCTTCCCGGTGCAGCCCAACAGCCTCGGCATCCGCGGCGCCGGCAACGGCCTGCAATTCGCGCTGGTCGGCAACAATCGCAAGGCGCTCGGTGACGCCGCGGTCAAGGTCATCGCCGAGATGCAGAAGGACCCGCGCTTCCAGTCGCCGCGGCTCTCCGTCGATCCGACGCAGCCGCAGCTGGCCGTCGCCATCGACCGCGAACGCGCCTCCGATCTCGGCATCGACATCACCGGACTTGCCGACACCATGCAGGCCATGCTCGACGGCAATGACGTCGTCGACGTCTATATCGCCGACCGCAGCTACGGGGTGAAGCTGGTCTCGACGACCAACCCGATCAACGATCCGACCGACCTGGAAAACGTCTTCCTGAAGACGGGTGACGGCCGCTTCGTGCCGATGTCGACCATCGCCACGCTGACCGAGCGCGCCGTGCCGCCGTCGCTGACGCGCGAGCAGCAGCAGCCGTCGGTGGCGATCACCTCCAATCTCAGCGGCGATTTCGCGCTTGGCTCGGCACTCTCCCGCGCCGAGGAAATAGCAACGCCGCTGCTGCCGCCGGGCAGCCGCATCCTGCCGCTGGCCGAGGCCGCCACGCTCGGCGAAACCAACAGCGCCATGATTACCATCTTCGGCTTCGCGCTGGTCATTATCCTTCTGGTGCTCGCCGCCCAGTTCGAGAGCTTTGTCAGCGCCGTCATCATCATGGCGACCGTGCCGCTTGGCCTTGCTTGCGCCATCTTCGCCCTCTTGCTCAGCGGCACCAGCCTCAACGCCTACAGCCAGATCGGCCTGGTGCTGCTGGTCGGCGTCATGGCCAAGAACGGCATCCTGATCGTCGAATTCGCCAACCAGCTGCGCGATCGCGGGCTGGGCGTGCGCGAGGCGATCGAGCAGGCCTCCATCATCCGCCTGCGGCCGGTGATGATGACGATGAGCTGCACCGTGCTCGGCGGCGTGCCGCTGGTGCTGGCCAGCGGCGCCGGCGCCGAGGCGCGCATCGCGCTTGGCTGGGTGATCGTCGGCGGGCTGGGCCTTGCCACCGTCTCGACGCTGTTTCTCACCCCGGTCGCCTATCTCCTGCTCGGCCGCTTCGTCACGCCGAAGGTGGAAGAAGAGGGCCGGCTGAAGCGCGAACTCGAGGAAGCCGCCTACGCCAACATCGAGCCGGCGGAGTAGCTTTCCTCGCCAGAGAATGCCGGCAGCAAGTGAGGGGCAGGAGCAACCTGAAAATCATCAGATGCATGTGGGATATGAACGCACGATCGCTTGGATCTCCATACCGAATTTTTGCGCCCGTTTAGCATTGGCTCGAGCGATGTCGAGTACAGCTTGCTTGACAAACGCAATGTCGTCAGACGGGAGGTTCAAGGAGAAGCCATGGGCATGGCAGGCGGCTAAAAACTGCTCTCTCCCGCCCATCTGGGTGATGAGGTCTACGACCTCGAAGACTTTCTCTGGTGTCATCGCGGGTGGCGTTTCGGGAACGGTGCTAATTTCCATGTCGTCGAAATTTATTGCCATTTTCATGCTCCTCCTCATCTATTCTCGACGGCGCTCGAACGCCTGCTGCAATCGCACGTTATTTAGTTCATCTTCGACGCGCTGCTCCGCGATCGTGAGAGCGCGTTCGCTAGGCCCGGTTGGCATAACAAGTGTGATGGCCACCTTGTGAACCTCAGATCGACCGTTAGAGACGGACCCCGATGCTTTTGAGAGCTCAAATGGCTCACCGAGCGGATTCAGACCGAGTGACGGACCAACCGAATTTTTGGCACTCGTCGTAAACTTCAAAGTTACGGTGTAAGGGGTCTTGGATGTGTCGAGATTGCCTGATTGGTTCATGCTTAAAAACGTCTGGGCATACCGGCGCAGTTCTAGGGCTCCGGTGATTGGATAGACGTAGTTTTTTGTGCGAGGGGGCGCTCGCTCGCAGTACTCGCGGTCCCGAACAAGAGTTACCAATCGACCGAAGCTGTCTAGGACGCGGAAATTCTCGACGCCATTCCGTTCCAGTGTAGCAGATGCCGTAAGGCCCAATCCGAACGTTCCTCGGGTCAGAGCTCCGACAAAGTCAACCGAACCAAGGGCAGCGTTGGTCTCTGTAACATCCAAGTTAAATTCGTACCCTATCAGAACATTTTGATATCTCTCTATGACCTCCCGAGATTTTTCGGGAAGCTTATCAACTTTTAGATTTGTAAATTCGGCATCTGTAGTGAACTTATTGTAAAGTTCTTTGTTACGTCGAATTATAGCCTGCCGCATCAGATCGCGAACCGCGTCTCTCATTTCGCACAGCACACGAAGCACTATGTCGTAGCTAGATACTTTTGAGTAATCCTGCGAGTGCGGTGGGATGGCACACGCGGACAAAAGTAATCCGGGTGCTATTAGTCCAAAAAAGTAAGGTCGCAAAATTACCCCTCCCCCAAAAGGATACTTCCGTAACCTCTACATAAGCAATTGCTTTGGGGTTGTGTCAATGTGCGTCATAATTTTTCCCGGTAAGCGACCGGTCAATTCTAATCCAAGAATGGCCGTTTACTGGCATGAATTTCGCTAGAACTTCGCTAGATATTGAAGGCTGCTATGGGATCAGTTGTTGATATTGCTTGCAAATTCGGCGGCAGCCTGACCAATCTCGTATCCCGCATGGGCACGGGCCGGGACAAGGCGTCGAGCAGCTACTATACCCTGCCGATCATCACGGATGATCAGGTGCTCAATGCATACCGTGGCGCATGGTTGCCGAGGAAGATCGTCGACATTCCAGCCTTTAATAGCGTGCGGGCGTGGCGTGACTGGCAGGCCGAAGGCGTCGAGATCGAACCGATCTTCGGGTCACCTTCTCCCCGTGAACGGGAGAAGGGAACGCCGCGCCATGGCCTCCATCGCCTCCAACGCGTTGCCGCTCGCGGTTCTTCGTGTAACCATCACCGACCAATAGCAGCGCTTTCATCTCGGAGAACCTCCTCTATTGGCACTAGTCAGGGCCGCATCGGCTCTGGCACTTTACCCGTGGCAAGGATGACCGTACTTCGGATAGCCTTGTCAACGCGAGCCCCTCACCCGGATAGCGAGAAGGCACGGAGGAGTTGCGAATGAGCTATCTTGACGAACTGTTTTCGGTCGCCGGCAAGACCGCGCTGGTCACCGGGGCAGCGACCGGCATCGGCCGCATGGCGGCGACCGCTCTGGTCCATGGGGGCGCCAGCGTGATGATCGCCTCGCGCAAGGGTGAGGACTGCGTCAGGGTCGCCGGCGAATTGAACGGCCTCGGCGCCTCCGGCCGGGCGGAAGGCTTTGCCGGCGATGTTTCCAGCGAGGCCGGCATCGCTTCTCTAGTCGCCGAGGTCAGGTCGCGGACCGAGCGGCTGCACATCCTGGTCAACAATGCCGGCGTCTCCTGGGGCGCGCCGCTGGAGGACTTCCCATACCACGCCTGGGCCAAGGTGTTCGGCGTCAACGTCACCGCCGTTTTCCATCTGACGCGCGAGCTTCTGCCGCTGCTCGATGCCGCCGCCAGCGACGAAGACCCGGCCCGGGTGATCAATCTGGGCTCGGTGATGGGCACCCAGCCGCTCGCCGACGACGCCTATTCCTACACGGCCTCGAAGGCCGCGGTTCACCATCTGACGCGCACGCTGGCGATCGAATTCGCCGCGCGTCGCATCACCGTCAACGCCTTTGCCCCTGGACCTTTCCAGAGCCGGATGACCGCTTTCGCCACCGCGACCGAGGAACAGGCGAAACATGTTGGCGGCCATGTTCCGATCGGGCGCATCGGCACACCGGATGACATTGCCGGCGCAACGCTCTATTTGTGCAGCCGTGCTGGCAGTTATGTCACCGGCGCCATCCTGCCGATCGACGGCGGGCAGTCGGTGCAGCATGGGCTGACACTGTTCAAGGAATGAGGCCGCCCGGGCGGTTGAAATGGAGGGCATCAGCGTGGAACCGATCAGTCTCGATGTGCTTCTGGCCAGCGTCGGCAAGGAAGTCGGCGTGTCACCGTGGCGGGTGGTCTCGCAGCGCATGATCGACCAGTTCGCCGACGCCACCGACGATCACCAGTTCATCCATTGCGATCCGGAGCGCGCCAGGCTGGAGACGCCGTTCGGCGGCACCATCGCGCATGGCTTCCTGTCGCTGTCGCTATTGTCGGCGATGACCTTCGAGACCATGCCGCCGCTCGAAAACAGCAAAATGGGCGTCAATCATGGCTTCGATTCGCTGCGCTTCCTGGCCCCGGTGAAGACCGGCTCGCGCATCCGCACCCGTTTCGTGCTCGCCGACGTCAAGGTCAGGCCGTCGGGCTGGGTGCAGACGGCGCACGACGTGACCATCGAGATCGAAGGCTCGAAAAAGCCGGCGCTGACCGCACGCTGGCTGACGCTGACACTGATCGAGCGCCAGCCAGAAGCGGCATGAAAGGTCAGCGGGAGTGCCGGGCGCGCAAATTCGCAGGCATCAGCGAGCGCCGGCTGAGATGAACTTCATGTGCCGGCCGACCTGCAGGCCAAGCCGGTCTGATGCCGCCTTGCCCGATTCCGTACAGCGTATATAATTTAGCCGGCCACCAACAACCGAAGGCAGGAAAAAATTGCCGCTGAGCGTCCAGACACGCCGCGAGAAGCAAAAGGCCGAACTGCGCTCCGAACTTGTCGAGGCAGCCCACAAACTTGTCCAGGAAGAAGGCTATGAGGGCCTCACCATCCGCAAGCTGGCCAAGCGCGTCGGCTATGCGCCGATGTCGGTCTATTCTTATTTCGCCGACAAGCAGGACATATTGTTCGCCCTGGCCGAGGACGCCTTCGAGACGCTTGCCCAGCGCATCGAGGAGCATCCGTCCGACGATCCGATCGAGGCATTGCAGGCGGTCATGACGGAATATGCCGCCTTCGGACTTGGCAATCCCAATGAATACCGCACCGTGTTCATGACCGAAAAGACCAGGCCGCCAGGGGGCAAGACCTTCGCCGAGATGCACGAAGCCAACCCGGCGATGAAGGTGCTGATCAGCAGAGTCGAGGCGTGCGTCGCCGCCGGCAAGCTCAAGGGCGATCCGCGCGCCATCGCCACCACGCTGTGGGCGGTCGGCCATGGCACGATCTCGCTGCTGATCACCTTCCCCTTCTATCCCTTCGGCGACCCGCAGGCTTTCGTGAAGCGGATGTGCGATTTCGCGCTGGCCGGTCTGATGACGCAAGATATGCCGCCGCTGACCGAAACGCCGCCCAACTGCTGACCACCTGCATGCACAGTTTGATCCGGCCTCACCGTGCGACATTTTGGTTTTTAAGAAAATTTGATTGTACGTGTACGATTTCTGACTTGAAGTCCCGCGTCTTCGGGCGTATTTGTACATTGCATCGTACATGTACGGAAAGATTTGACCGGAGACAGATGATGAAAAAGACAGTCCTCACCCTCGCCGCCGTGCTTGTTTTCTCGGGCGCCGCCATCGCCGGCAGCAGCCAGCCGGCGAAGCAGGCGCCGGCGGCGGCCTGCATCCACACCAACGCCAATGTGAAGCTCGATTGCGTAGCAACCGGCTCGGTCGAAAAGGTCGGTGGCGCGACCAAGACCGGCCCGGTCGACCGCAAGGGTCCGAAGCTTGGTATCGACATCAATCCGTGGATCGTGCCCAGCACGTTCTAAGGTTCGGTAACGCAACCCGAACGGTTGTGACGACCCCGATATGACGACAAAGGGCGGCAGGAAATCCTGACCGCCCGTTTTCTTGACCACCAAGCACAGCTTCGCCAGATGGATTATTTCTTGCGCTTCTTCATTCCCGCTACGGTCTTGGCTTTGCCCGGTCTTGCGGGAGCGCCGGAAATGGACGTTCCGGTGATCGACACCGGATCGCTGGCCGGAAACGTATCCTCGAGACCTTCGTCGAGTTCCTCTTCCGCGACCTCGCGATCTCTTTCCTGCTCGAGCGAGCGGACAGCCGAGGTTTTCCCGGCTGGCTTCGGCGCTGATTTCGGCGGCATCGGCACTCTCCCTCGACTTGCTCTGGCAAACGAGCCAGCGCGGCGATGGTTCCTGAAATCCATTCCGTCGGAGACTGTCGCGCTTTTCTGCTTCAAGCCGCCGCGTCGCCTGCCGCGTAGGATAGAAAAGTAAAGACATAATCGGAGAAGGAACGCCAGCATTCGACCCGGAATGCGTCCTCGGCGGTGCGCAACAGCACGATCTCGACCTTGCCCAGTATGGTGCGCGACGCTGCCCCCACCGGAAAGGCGTCGAGCGACAGATCCTGCGGACAGCCTGAGTTGATTGCCGAGGCAGCCGCCGGACCGGTAACTGAAATGGCGACGTTGCGGTGCGAGATGCCGACCGCCGAATGCAACGCCGTCACCTCAGCGCAATCGGCGAGCGGGTCCTTGCCGGCTTCGTCGATGACCAGCCATTCGTCCGGTCCAAGCCACAATGCCGTGCGCCCGGCCTTGGACGCCGAGGTCTTCGGCTTTCGCGGCAAGGTCACGCCAAGTGCTTTCGAAAGCGCTGCGACAGAGGCCTCCGGTGCGCGCAGCGAAATACGCTCCGCCGTCGGCAGCACGGCAAGCTTGACGCCGGTGGCGGAAAGTTCCTGGCCGGCGAGTGCGGCGCGGCGTTCGACTGACGGTGTCGCGGCGGCAGTTTTCCTGGTGGCGGCCTTAGCCATTGAGGCGCTCTCCCTTCTCGTCGAAGAACACCATTCCGCTAACCTCGACCTCGATCGTCCCGTTCGGCATCGGCACGTATAATGTCTCGCCCATGCGGTCGCGGCCGTCGGCAACCAGCGCCAGCGCGATCGAACGGCCGCAATTTTCCGACCAGTAGCTGGAGGTGACATGGCCGATCATTGTCATCGGGACCGCTTGCTTCGGATCCGCGACGACCTGCGCGCCCTCTTCCAGCACCACTTTCGGATCCTTGGTCTTCAGGCCGACAAGCTGCTTGCGGCCCTTGGCGACCAGGTCCGGCCGCGCCATGCCGCGAATACCGACGAAGTCGGTCTTCCTTTTGCCGACCGCCCAGTCGAGACCGGCATCGTTCGGCGTCACCGTGCCGTCGGTGTCCTGGCCGACGATGATATAGCCCTTTTCGGCGCGCAGCACGTGCATCGCCTCGGTGCCATAGGCGGTGGCGCCATGCTTCTGGCCCTCGGCCCATAGCGCCTCCCAGACCGCCTGACCGTAATCGGCGGGCACATTGACCTCGAAGCCGCGCTCGCCGCTGAACGACATACGGAACAGCCTGGTCGGCACGCCGCATATCCTGCCCTCGCGCACCGACATATGCGGCAGCGCCTCGTCCGACATGTCGATGCCTGCGACCAGCGGAGCGATGATATCGCGCGACTTCGGCCCCTGCACGGCGATGACCGCCCATTGTTCGGTGGTCGAGGTCAGCCAGACATTGAGATGCGGGAACTCGGTCTGGAGATAGTCCTCCATGTGGTTCATGACGCGCGGCGCGCCGCCGGTCGTCGTCGTCACATGGAAACGGTCCGGCGCCAGCCTGCCGACAACGCCGTCGTCATAGATGAAGCCGTCCTCGCGCAGCATGATACCATAGCGGCAGCGGCCGGGCTCGAGCTTCTCCCAGGGGTTGGTGTAGAGCAGTTCCATGAACTTGGCCGCATCCGGCCCGACCACCTCGATCTTGCCCAGTGTCGAGGCGTCGAACAGGCCGGCGGTCTTGCGGACGGTGACGCATTCGCGGTCGACGGCAGCGTGAATGTCCTCGCCCGCTTTCGGAAAATACCAGGCGCGCTTCCATTGGCCGACATCCTCGAACACCGCGCCTTGGGCCTCGGCCCAGGGATGGATCGCCGTCTTGCGGGTCGGATCGAAGAGCGGGCCGCGCGCATGGCCGACGATCGAACCGAAGGTGACCGGCGTATAAGGTGCGCGGAACGTCGTCAGCCCGACTTGCGGGATCGGCTTGCCCAGCGTCTCGGCGGCAATGACCAGGCCATGCATGTTCGAAGTCTTGCCCTGGTCGGTCGCCATGCCATTGGTGGTGAAGCGCTTGACATGCTCGATCGAGCGCATGCCCTCATGCACGGCCTGGCGGATGTCCTTGGCGGTGACGTCGTTCTGGAAATCGACGAAGGCCTTGACCGTCGTATTCGGCCCGGCTCCGGGGGCCGCACCAAGCATGCCGCGCGACCAGCTTTCGCTGGCATCGACCTTCGGCTTCGTGCCCTTAGCCACCTTCGCGCCGGCATCCTTCGCCGCCTTGGCGCCCGCCGCGTAGGCTTCGTCGATCGTCGCCGACAGCCCGTCCGTGCCGTTGCAGGCGCCGACCGAGACACAGTCCTGCGCGTAGGCGCCGGGCACGAAGCGCTTGGTTTCGTCATTGAAGGCGACCTTGCCGCGCGATTGCGAGAACAGATGCACCGAGGGCGTCCAGCCGGCCGACATCAGGATCGCATCGACGGGGATGATGCGCTCGCCGCCGCCATTCTTCGGCTGCACGGTCATCGACGACACCCGCAATTTGCCGCCGGCGCGGATCACCGCGCGGCCGAAATTGATCTCGATGCCAAGCGCCCTCGCCTCGTCGATCACCGGCCCGGTCGGATTGTCGCGCAGGTCGACGATGGCCGCCACGTTGACGCCGGCCTTCTTCAGGTCGATCGCCGCCGCATAGGCGGAATCATTGGCCGTATAGACGCCGACATTCCTGCCGACGGCGACGCCATAATGATTGAGAAAAGTGCGCGCGGCCGAAGCCAGCATGATGCCCGGGCGGTCGTTGTCGGCGAACACCATGTGGCGCTCGATGGCGCCGGTCGCCAGCACCACGCGCCTGGCACGGACCTGCCAAAGCCGCTCGCGCGGCAGGTCGCGGCCCGGGTTTTGCAGATGGTCGCTGACCCGCTCGACCAGCCCGACAAAATTCTGCGCATAATAACCGAAGGCCGTGCTGCGCGACAGCACGCGGACATTGTCCATAGCCTTGAGGCTGGCGACTGCTGCCTGCGCCCAGGCAAAGCCGTCCTGGCCGTCGATCCCAGCACCACTCTCGAAACGCAGGCTGCCGCCGAATTCCGCCTGCTCGTCGGCAAGGATGACGCGCGCGCCGGTCTCAGCCGCGGCAAGTGCGGCGGCGATGCCGGCAGCACCGCCGCCCAGCACCAGCACGTCGCAATGGGCGTAGCGCGCTGAATAGTGGTCGGGGTCCGGCTGGTCGGGCGCGACGCCAAGGCCGGCTGCCGCCCGTATCTTCGGCTCGTAGAGGTTTTTCCATGCTGCCTTCGGCCACATGAAGGTCTTGTAGTAGAAGCCGGCCGAAAACAGCGGCGAGGCGATGTCGTTGACCGCGCCGACGTCGAAGGCAAGCGACGGCCAGCGGTTTTGCGACTGCGCGGCGAGCCCATCATAGAGTTCCTGGACCGTCGCCCGCACATTCGGCGTCTTGCGCGCCGCGTCGCGCCTGATCTCGACCAGCGCGTTGGGCTCCTCGGCGCCGGCCGACAGGAAGCCGCGCGGCCGGTGATACTTGAACGAACGGCCGACCAGATGGACGCCGTTGGCGAGCAGCGCCGAGGCCAGCGTGTCGCCCTCGATGCCGGCGTAAGACTGGCCGTCGAAGCTGAAGCGGGCCGTCTTTGCCTGCTTAAGGCGCCCGGCACCGGGAATGCGGAAAGCGCCGCTCATTTGGCAACTCCCGGCACCTTCGCAGGTTTTGGTTCGCCGGCCTTGTAGGTCATGATGAACTTGTCGGTGACGGTGTCGCGTACGGCGTTGAAGAAACGCGCGCAGCCATGCATGTGCCGCCAGCGCTCATAGATGATGCCCTTGGGGTTCGAGCGGATGAAGAAGAACTTTTCGAAGTCGTCGTCGCTCTCGCCCGTAATGTTTGCCGAACGCGCAATATGCGCTTCGCCGGCGTTACGGAATTCGAGTTCCGGACGCTCTTCCTCGCAATAGGGGCAGCGGATGAGAAGCATTCTGTTTGTCCTACAAGTCGCCGTGGCCGATGGCCGGTTGGTCGCTAAGCCTCTCGACGGCCATCAGTGCGCCACCGCCGCCGCCGCCGCCTCGTCGATCAGGCGGCCGGTGCGGAAGCGCTCGATGGTGAAGGGCGCGTTGATCGGGTGCGGATCGTCCCTGGCGATGGTGTGGGCAAAGACGTGGCCCGAGCCCGGCGTCGCCTTGAAGCCGCCCGTGCCCCAGCCGCAATTGACATAGAGGCCGGGCACCGGCGTCTTGGCCAGGATCGGCGAGCGGTCGGGCGTGACATCGACGATGCCGCCCCAGGAGCGCAACATCTTCATGCGCGTGAAGATCGGGAACATCTCGCAGATGGCGTCGAGCGTGTGCTGGAGGATGTGCAGGCCGCCGGTCTGCGAATAGGAGACATACTGGTCGGTGCCGGCGCCGATGACCAGTTCGCCCTTGTCGGACTGCGAGATATAGGCATGCACCGTGTTCGACATCACCACGCAAGGCACCACCGGCTTGACCGGCTCCGACACCAGCGCCTGCAGCGGATAGCTCTCCAGCGGCATGCGCACGCCGGCCATGTTCATGATGACGGACGAATGGCCGGCGGCAACGACGCCGACCTTCTTGGCGCCGATGAAGCCGCGTGTCGTCTCGACGCCGGTGACCGCGCCGTTGGCCGCCCGCTTGACGCCGGTGACCTCGCAATTCTGGATGATGTGGACGCCGCGCGCCGAGGCGCCGCGCGCATAGCCCCAGGCGACGGCGTCGTGGCGAGCGGTACCGCCGCGACGCTGCAAGGCAGCCCCCACCACCGGATAACGCGCCTGCTTCGAGATATTGAGCGGCGGGCAGAATTCCTTCGCCTGCTCCGGCGTTAGCCACTCATTGTCGATGCCGTTCAGCCGGTTGGCGTGCACGTGGCGCTTCAGCACCTGGATGTCGTGCACATTGTGGGCGAGCATCATGACGCCGCGCGCCGAATACATGACGTTGTAATTGAGCTCCTGGCTCAGTCCATCCCACAACTTCAGCGCATGGTCGTAGATGCCGGCGCTCTCGTCATAGAGGTAGTTGGAACGGATGATGGTGGTGTTGCGGCCGGTATTGCCGCCGCCGAGCCAGCCCTTCTCCAGCACCGCGACATTGGTGATGCCGTGCACCGTGGCGAGATAGTAGGCGGTGGCCAGGCCATGCCCGCCGGCGCCGACGATGATGACGTCGTATTCCTTCTTCGGCTCGGGCGAGGACCATTGCTCTTCCCAGCCCTTATGGCCGCGCATGGCCTCGCGGGCGATGGCGAATACCGAATATTTTTTCAACGCTCAAGCCTCGCAGATAGCGGCCGGACATCCAATCGAGCCCCGGCGCGCCAGGTGTATCACTAGCGAAACAGCGCTGCCACCCTTGCGCTGTTTGCGACGGCGCTTGCCGTTTTGCGCCGTGACGGAGCAACGCCTCCGGAGCGATGAGCCAATCAGATCAAATGCGGACGCTTCGCAGGTATCGGGTGGCTCGCGGCGCCGTCATTTGCGACCAAGCCCCCGACCGCCGGCGAGGCCGGCAAGGAAAGCAAAGGACGCTGAAAAATGTTCGCACTCGCCAACAAGGTCGCTATCGTCACCGGCGCCAGTTCCGGCATCGGCCGCGCCACCGCGAAGCTCTTCGCCGAACAGGGCGCCAAGCTCGTCGTCGCCGGCCGCCGTCAGGCCGAGCTTGACGCGCTTGTCGGCGAAATCGAGGAGGGCACGGCAATCGCCCTTGCCGGCGATGTCAGGGACGAGGCCTATGCCAAGGCCCTTGTCGATCTTGCGGTGGGCCGGTTCGGCGGGCTCGACATCGCCTTCAACAACGCCGGCTCCGTCGGCCAGATGGGACCGGTTCCCGACATGTCGCTGAAGACGTGGCACGAGACCATCGACACCAACCTGACCGGCGCCTTTATCGGTGCGAAATACCAGGTGCCGGCGCTGCTGGAGCGCGGCGGCGGCTCGCTGATCTTCACCTCCAGCTTCGTCGGGCGCACCGCCGGCATACCGGGCATGGCGGCCTATGCCGCGGCCAAGGCCGGCCTGATCGGGCTGACGCAGGTTCTGGCCGCCGAATACGGGGCACAAGGGTTGCGGGTCAACGCACTGCTGCCCGGCGGCACCGACACGCCGGGCGCGACGACGACCACGCCGGAGGCACGGGCCTTCGTCGAAGGCATCCACGCCCTGAAGCGCATGGCGCAGCCGGAAGAGATCGCCCGCTCTGCGCTTTTTCTGGCGTCTGACGCATCCAGCTTCACCACCGGAACCGCGCTGTTTGCCGACGGCGGCGTGTCGATCAACCGGACGTGAACTGTCCGGCGGCGCGGTGATATCCATCAGCCGAAATGTCGCAAAACCGCCCCTTGATTTTCAGTGCGATTTGACGATTTCGTTTTCCCGTCGAAAACGAGCCGGAAAACATGCTGCTGATCAGAACCTATATCGCCCAGAGCGCAATCGAAGGCGTCGGCGTGTTCGCCGTCGAGCCGATCAAGAAAGGGTCGTCGATCTGGCGCCTCGATCCGGACTTCGACCGGCTGATCCCGATGGAAAAATACAAGGCGGCGCCGCCGCACCTCAAGGAATTGCTCGACAGATACGCCTATCCGAGCCCGGACCGGCCGGGATTCATGGTCTATGAAGTCGACAATGGGCGCTTCATGAACCATGCCGAACGGCCGAACACGGACTTTTCGCAATATGGCGGAGCAACCGCCACCCGCGACATTGCGGCCGACGAGGAGATAACCTGCGACTACGGCGAGTTCTTCGAGGATTTCGCCCGGCTTCATTTGGCGACGGCATAGCGGCAGGACCGAGGGGCGTCGTCGCGACTCGTCGTGTTTTGGCCTGGCTATCTGCATTCGGCAGTGGACAGGACGGCATGATTCTGCTATCAGCCGCCCCAATTCGTGGTGGAATTCGCCGCGGAGGCTTTCGGCTATGGCCGTTTGCCTGTTGATTTCAAACCCGAAAGACAGGATTGCACGTGCAGGTACTCGTCCGCGACAACAATGTTGATCAGGCGCTTCGCGCGCTCAAGAAAAAGATGCAGCGCGAAGGCATCTTCCGCGAAATGAAGATGCGCGGACATTATGAGAAGCCCTCCGAAAAGCGCGCCCGCGAGAAGGCGGAAGCCGTTCGCCGCGCCCGCAAGCTGGCCCGCAAGCGTGCACAGCGCGAAGGCCTGTTGCCGATGACGCCGCGCCCGGTCGCGGCCGGTGCTGCCGGCGCAGCGCGTCCGCCGCGCTGATACCGCCAATTTTTCGTCCTTTTCGAAGGATATCCAAGGTGGCGCGATGCGGAATCGCCGCCACCTTTTTGTTTAGAGCGACCTGCATCCATTTGGACGCGCAAGGTACGCTTTAACGCTTGGTGACAATTTCGACCCGGTTCGGAGGGGAAACGGACCTGACGGCGCGGCTGCAGTTAAGGACAGAGCAGACATGAACGCAAATACCGTGGAGCGCAGAACCGCATTGCACGGCTTTGCACTGACGGCAGCCCTGCTTTCCGGCCTGGCGCTGGCCGGCTGCCAGACGGCCCCGACCGGCGAATTCAACAATATCGACAAGGCGCAAGGCTCGACCGAGAACATCTCCTCGCTCTCGGCCGTGATCCAGCGCAATCCCCAGGATCCGGAAGGCTACAATGTGCGCGGCTCGGCCTATGGCCGCGGCGGTCAGTACCGGGCGGCGCTGAAGGATTTCGACACCGCCATCCAACTCAGTCCGAATTTCTACCAGGCTTATTCGAACCGCGCCCTCATCCAGCGCTTCCTCGGCAACCAGGAAGCCGCCCTTGCCGATTACAACCGCGCGATCCAGATCAATTCGAGCTACGACGCCGCCTATATCGGCCGCGGCAACCTCTATCGCAAGGCCGGTCGCACCCAGGACGCCTTTAACGATTTCCAGAAGGCGATCCAGCTCGACACAACCGATGCCCGCGCCTACCACAATCGCGGCCTGATCTATCAGAGCCAGGGCCAGCACGCTTTCGCCATCGAGGATTTCTCGACCGCCATCTCGCTGTCGCCTGACGCGGCCGAGCCCTACAACGGCCGCGGCCTGTCCTACCTCGCCATGAACGACGAAGACAACGCCTTCGCCGACTTCAACATGGCCGTCAAGCTCGACGGCAAGAACGCCGAAGCCTGGTCCAATCAGGCGCTGATTTACGAGCGGCGCGGCGACAAGGCCAGGGCGTCGAAATCATACCGCGAAGCGGTCCGTCTCGATCCGACCTACCAGCCGGCCAAGGACGGCTTGGCGCGCACCAACGCCGGCTGATCGAAGGCGGTTTCGGCTGAAGACGGAGCCCGTCATCGGTCCACGGCCGACGGCGGTTTGGCACGCCTATAACGCCGCATTACAGCGCCGCGCGTCCTTGGACGCGCAAAGGACGCTGTAACACTTTGATTTTGCGCATGATCCTTTCCGAAAATCGATTCGATTCCCGGGGTCATGCACGAACTCCCGCCTTGATCGCGCCAAGTTTTCGGCGGAACGCTCAGGATGCTCAGCCGTTGTTCAAGGCAATTCGCGAAAGGACCTCCCCATGATCAAGAAAACCGGCTGCGCCGCAGCGCTCGCCACGACCCTGCTTGCCGTTCCCGTCAACGCCGGAACGCTCCGGCTTGGGACGCTTGATTGCACCATCGACGGTGGCACCGGCTATGTCATCACGTCAAACAAGGGCGTGTCCTGCACCTTCCGCCCCTATGATCGCGGGCCGTCCGAGAAGTACACCGGGATGATCTCCAAGCTCGGCGTCGATATCGGCCAGACGCATCAGGGCCAACTGGCATGGGCGGTTCTGGCCGCCACCCGCAGCCATGACGAGGGCGACCTTGCCGGCAGATATTATGGCGTCAACGCCGAGGCGAGCGTCGTGACCGGCGGCGGCGCCAATCTCCTGGTCGGTGGACTGGACGGCGCCTTCATGCTGGAGCCGCTCAGCGTCCAGGCGCAGACTGGCGTGAACTTGGCGGTGGCGGTCGCCTCGTTGGAGCTGATCCACTCCTTCAAGTAAGCGGGCACATTTGCTCCCTCTACGCACGGCGCGGAACAGGATACTGTTTCGCGCCGTATACTTTTTTATGCATGGCGCCCAAGCAGCGGTTTTGGGATAACGACATTCATGCGCTTTAGGGGGACTCACCGTGCAGAAAATCATCATCGCCGCTGCCATTATCGGCATCTGGGCAGGTCAGGCTCACGCGCGCGATCAGGGCGTCGAGCTTGGCGTGCTCGATTGCGCCATCGGCGGCGGCACCGGCTTCATCTTCGGCTCGAGCAAGGATCTGAGCTGCACCTTCACGCCCGCCGACAGGACGTTTGCGCCGGAAGCCTATTTCGGTGTCGTCAACAGATACGGGCTGGACATCGGCACCACCAGACAGAGCGTGATGCAGTGGCTGGTGCTGACGCCGCTGAAAAACATCTACGCGCCGGGCGCGCTGGCCGGCGATTATGTCGGCGCCAGCGCCGAGCTGACGGCCGCGGTCGGCGCCGGCGCCAACCTGTTGGTAGGCGGCTCCTCGCAGGCCTTCACTCTGCAGCCGCTCAGCCTGCAGACACAGACCGGCGCCAACATCGCCATCGGCGTCAGCCAGTTCCAGCTGCGCAGCACGGCCGATTGATCGCGATGGCGGAGGCGCGATCGGAACTGGCGTTCGTCTCGATCCCATGCTAGGAACGAACAAACAGTGAACATATGTGGATCATTCGACAATCACCAAGAAAGCCAATTGACGTCTAGACGTCTTAGCGATAGCATATTTCTGGTGGTTTTGGGGAGACTCATGCGTCGAGCGCCGGGAAGTGTCAGAGATTCGATCGTAGGTTATCTTGCTGCAGCAGAATGCGCATCGTTGGGGGAGATCCACCAAGCCGTAGCCCTTAAGCTCGGGGGCGTTGCGCCATCCTCAATCCGTTCCTACATCAATCTCAATACGCCGGCACTTTTTGAGCGAACAGCGCGTGGACACTACAGGCTTCGCGACGGGCACGGCGAAGGGGCTGGGATCGAGGCGCAGCAACAAACCTACTATCTCGGAAAGTCCACGCTGATTCATGCTGATTGTTTCGGCTGGTTAAGGGATTGTGCGCCTAGGTCAGTACAGGCGGTGGTTACAGACCCGCCCTACGGATTGCTTGAATATACAGAAGACGAACAAGAGAAGCTTAGGCGAGGAATGGGGGGCGGGGTTTGGCGCGTGCCGCCGTCCTTCGACGGACATAGGCGTTCCCCTTTGCCACGCTTCACCGTACTCGATGAAGGCGCACATGCTGCGTTACATGACTTTTTCCTAGAGTTCGGCAGGCTTGTGCTCCGCGCGACGGTGCCAGGTGCCAACGTGATCGTCGCGAGCAACCCGCTCCTTGCGCATCTGGTTGCAGGTGCAATGACACAGGCCGGCTTGGAGCTTCGAGGGAATATTGTTCGTCTGGTTATGACCATGCGCGGCGGCGATCGGCCGAAGAACGCGCACTTAGAATTTCCGGACGTAAGTGTAATGCCACGCTCAATGTTTGAACCTTGGGTGGTTCTGCGTCATCCTTTGGACGGACGAGTGCAGGACAACCTACGCAAATGGAAGACAGGCGGCTTCCGTCGCATCTCGGCCGATAAACCTTTCGGCGACGTCATCAAGTCAAATCCTACGCCGGTGGGTGAAAAGCGCATTGCTCCGCATCCGTCCCTGAAGCCGCAGGCATTCCTGCGACGTCTCGTCTATGCCTCGCTGCCCATGGGGGACGGTATCGTCCTGGATCCCTTCGCGGGGTCCGGTTCTACCCTCGCCGCCGCCAATGCGGTCGGCTACGAAAGTATCGGCGTGGAAAGGGACCTGACCTATGTCACGATGGCCCGCAGCGTCGTCCCGAAGCTCGCCGCTCTATCTGTTCAGCAAATAGATCCAATTTGATCGGAGTTTTTGAACACCGGCGCGATCGAGTGTCGCCGTGCGGGTGCCAAGTTCGCCTCGCGGATTCTTACGAAAATCGGTCTCTTTCACGTGAGCAATATAGACTTCCGAGAAACGCATCGGGCGGCGATCACGAGCCGGCTCCGTAACGTGATCGGTCTCATATACAAAGACGCACATATGCTGCTCGCGCGCACCATGGGTATCGACAGCGCCACCTCGCTTGCGGGTACTCTTGATTTCGACGCCTTCCGTGCCGGATTTCACCGAGTTGTTGGGATAGACTCCTTGCACCAGAAGGTCGGGATGGCCGTTGAAGTGTCGGTTCTCGACAAGTGAGCGCGCATGCTTCGCCATGGAGGCAGTCAGCATGTCGGACATCATACCGGACATGGCGGCTGGCCGAAGCATGTCGTCGAGACGATGTAGGCCCCGATCCACAGCATGTTGTTTACATCATGGAAAAAATCATAGACGTCCTGCATCGCAATCTCGAAATCTTTAAGCCGAAGCTGATACGGCAGGACAGCTGCTGCGTTGAATTTTGACGTATCTACCGTTTCGCGATGCATAAGATTGATTCCCCTTACTCTATGACTAGGGGGAACCGTAATAGTCGTCCAGCAAAGAATCCCAAAAGTCCCTGGGTCGCTTTTTGGCAATTTCGGTTACCGAGGCGCCCCACCGAGATCGACGCTGCCTCGACGCCATAAGTGTTTAAAAAACCGCTTGAGCTCAACCGCGGTTGAGGTCCTACAAGCCATTCCCGAAGCGCCGCGTGCCCCATTTGGTCGCGAAGGACGCTCCAGCATTTTTTAAAATCGGCGTATAGGAAAGTTCGGGAGGACGGGGTGACCGAGACCAGCACAAACAGAGTGGACTGGGCCGCGCTGTGGGCGAGCGGCGATCTGGCGCGCTTCTGCTTCATCAGCCTTGGCATCCTGCTGCACGCCACCAACGAGACGATGGTGGCGACGATCATGCCGGCCATGGTCGGCGAGTTGGCTGGCGTGCAACTGGTCGGCTGGTCGCTGGCGATCTACGAGCTTGGCGCCATCGTCGCAGGGGCCGCCGCCGGACGGCTGGTTAGCTTTGTCGCGCTGCGCACCAACATGGTGGTTGCCGCCCTGCTCTACGCAGCCGGCGCCTTGGTCTGCGCCACCGCGCCTTCCATGCCACTGTTTCTCACCGGTCGCCTGATCGAGGGTTTCGGCGGCGGCGCGCTGGTATCGCTGGCCTTCGTCTCGGTCGAGCGGCTGTTTCCGCGCGCCATCTGGCCGCAGCTCTTCGGCGTGATGTCGGCGATCTGGGGCGTCGCCGCCTTCAGCGGGCCGATGTTGGGTGCCTTGATGGCCGAGTTCCTGTCCTGGCGCTGGGCCTTCGGCATGTTCACGCTCGGCGGCACCACCATGGCCTTGGCGAGCTTCATCGTGCTCGACACGCCCGGGGCGACCAGGCCGCAGTCGATCGTTGGCAAACTGCCGCCCTTCCCCTTTGCCGCGCTCGGCTGCCTTGCCGTCGCCGTGGTGCTGATCGCCTTGGCCGGCGTCGACATCGCCCTGCTGCGCTCGTCCCTGCTGCTGGCCCTCGGCTTGATCGGCCTTGCGCTGTTCGTTCGCATCGATGCGCTGAAGCCGCGCTCGCGGCTGTTCCCGTCGAGGCTGTTTTCATGGCGCTCGCCCGTCGGCAGCGGCATGACCATGGTCGCCGCCTTTTCGGTGGCAACCTGCTCCTTCGGTGTCTATGGGCCGCTGCTCCTAACCAGCCTGCACGACATTCCGCTCCTGACCACCGGCTACATCATCGCCGCCGAATCGATCGCGTGGTCGATCCTGTCGATCCTCGTCGCCAATGCGCCGCCGGAGCGCGAACGACTGATCATCACCGGCGGCGCGGTAATGATCGCGGCCGGCATCGCCGGCTTCGCCTATACTGTGCCATTGGGCTCGATTCCGCTGATCCTGCTTTGCGCCCTGTTGCAGGGTGGCGGCTTCGGAATTGCCTGGCCTTTCGTCACGCGGGTGATCGTGGCATCGGCCAGGGCCGACGAGCAGACGATCGCGTCGGCTGCGGTGCCGACGATGCAGCGCATTGGCTATGCGGTGGGTGCGGCACTTGCAGGCATCATCGCCAATGCGAGCGGCTTTTCCGACGGCCTCGACCGCGAGGCGGCGGCGAACGTCGCAAGCTGGCTGTTCCTCGCCTTCGTGCCGCTCGGGATCTTGGGATGCCTTGCCGCGCTGAGGATTTCGGTGGCGACCGATAGGCCACAGGAAGCTGTCACGTAGAGCGTTAGACGACGATCGTCTTCAGCCGTCCCGCGATCAAGGCGGCAAGCCGCGCCGCCACCTCGTCCTTGCTCATCTCCGGCCATTCCTCGACGCCGGCCTTCGAGACGATCCGCACCTTGTTGCGGTCGCCGCCCATCACGCCCGGAGGGCCGACGCCGCTTTCATGCGACACGTCGTTGGCGACGATGAGATCGGCGCCTTTCTTCCTCAGCTTGGCCTCGGCGTTGCTGACCAGATCCTGCGTTTCGGCGGCAAAGCCGATGACCAGCCCCGGCCTCAGCCTGTGATGGCCGACCCCTGCCAGGATGTCCGGGTTCTCGACCATCTGCAGCGCCGGCGGTCCCTCGCCCGCCACCTTCTTGATCTTCTCGCCGGCCGTACCTGCGGTGCGCCAGTCGGCGACCGCCGCGACGAACACCGCCGCATCCGCCGGCAGAAGCTGTTCGACCGCGTCCTTCATCTCGGCCGCCGTTTCGACATGCAGTGTGGTGACGCCGACCGGATCGGCAATCGACACCGGACCGGAGACGAGGCGCACATCGGCGCCCTGCCTTGCCAGCGCAGCGGCAATCGCATGGCCCTGCTTGCCGGACGAGCGGTTGGCGATATAGCGCACCGGATCGATCGGCTCATGTGTCGGCCCGGAGGTGACGATGATCCTTCGCCCTGAAAGCGGTTTCGGCCTGGTATCGAGCAACGCCTCGATGGCGGCGACGATCTCCAGTGGCTCGGCCATGCGGCCCTCGCCCGCCTCGTTGCTCTCGGCCATCTCGCCCTTTGCCGGACCGATGAAGGCGATGCCATCCTTGGCAAGCGTCGCACGATTGCGGCGGATCGCCGGATGCGACCACATTTTTGGGTTCATGGCCGGCGCCAGCAGGACCGCCTTGTCGGTGGCGAGCAGCACGGTCGAAGCCAGGTCGTTGGCGTGGCCATTGGCAAGTTTCGCCATCAGGTCGGCGGTGGCCGGCGCGACGACCAGAAGGTCGGCCTCGCGCGACAGCCTTATATGCCCGACATCGTGCTCGTCATTGCGATCGAAAAGTTCGGTGAAGACGTGATCGGCCGACAGCGCCCCGGCCGACAGCGTGGTGACGAATTCCTGTGCGGCGGAGGTCATCACCACCCGCACCGCGGCGCCGCGCTCGCGCAGCCGGCGGATCAGATCGAGCGCCTTGTAGGCGGCAATGCCGCCGCCGATGATGAGCAGGATGCGCTTGCCGGAGAGGGTCATGGCCGAGACCAGTTCTTGTCCAACGTCATGCTGGCTTCAGTGCCGGCGTGATATCGGTATGGATGAAATCATCGCCCTTGAAAAGCAGTGGCAGATCTCGGGTCTTGGCGAGAGCGTAGGCGAAGCAGTCGCCCATGTTGAGGTTGGCGGGGTGGCGGGTGCCGCGGCCATAGGTTGAATAGGCAAGGCGAGCTGCGAAAAGTTGCACCAAATCGAAGGCTAGAATTTCGAGTTGAAGCTCCGAGACTATCGCTTCAAGTCGGGCAGTTCCCTCCGGATATCTGCCTCGCAAGGCGACGCAGTATGCTTCATATAGCGTGCCAGAGCTGATCGTCGGCAACTCCGATCGGGCGATGGCGTTGGCAAACAACACGTTGTCTGATTCCCGCCCCAGAATGGAAATCAATGCCGACGTATCGACGACAAGAGCGCTCACCGGAGGCCTTCGTCCCACATTTCATCTGTGAGTTTCTTCAGGTCGAAAGGCTCCGCTGGTTTCACGCCAAGCGCCAGAACCTTGTCAACGTCGATCCTTCGTCGTGCAGGGCTTTTAACCTCTCTCGCAAGAACTTCCCGAGCCTCCTGCTCCATCGAAACACCGCGCGCGGCGGCGCGCTCGCGAAGGGCCTGCTTCACGCTGTCGTCAAGATTGCGAATGGTAAGAGTGCCCATGGCATTGCTCCTTCTCATCCAACATAGTCGATGAAAGGAATGCTTTCAATGACAGCGTCGCTAGCACTGCTGTCATTGCTTGCATTTCACAACAACCTCCAGGCGATATAGAGCAGCGTCAGCGCGATCACCCACAGCGCCAGCCGGCCGGACCTTGTATAGTGCGCCTCGGCCTTGCCGATGGCGCGCGCGGTTGTTTCGTCGAAGCGCAGCCCGTGCTCGGCCATCAGGTCGATCTCGCGCGACAGCCGCTCGGTGCGCGCGGCCAGGTCCGGCGCCTGACGAGCCAGCGTCAGCATCGCCTTGGCGCCATCGCGGGCATCGGTGAGCAGGCCGCGCGGGCCGAGATTGCCCGCTATCCAGTCGCCGACCACCGGTTCGGAGGTCTTCCACATGTTGAAGGCGGGATCGAGCGTGCGGGCGACGCCTTCGACCACCACCATGGTCTTCTGAAGCAGCACCAGCTCCGTCCGCGTCGCCATGTCGAAGAGATCAGTGACCTCAAACAGCAGCGTCAGCAGCTTGGCCATCGAGATGGTCTCGGCCGACTGACCATGGATCGGCTCGCCGATGGCGCGGATCGCCTGCGCGAAGGCGGCGACATTGTGCTGGCGTGGCACGTAACCCGCCTCGAAATGCACTTCGGCGACGCGCAGATAGTCGCGGGTGATGAAGCCGTAGAGGATTTCGGCCAGGAACCGGCGCTCCTTCTTGCCGAGCCGGCCGGCAATGCCGAGATCGACGGCGACGATGGTGCCGTTGGCCTCGACGAACAGGTTTCCCGGATGCATGTCGGCATGGAAAAAG
Organism: Mesorhizobium metallidurans STM 2683; assembly: GCF_000350085.1. Lineage (GTDB taxonomy): Bacteria > Pseudomonadota > Alphaproteobacteria > Rhizobiales > Rhizobiaceae > Mesorhizobium > Mesorhizobium metallidurans. The sequence goes on along the minus strand of NZ_CAUM01000065.1, from coordinate 23,920 downwards.
CCATCGCGCAGCGTATGACGCAGGAACGACTGGATCAGGTTGGCGGCAACCGCCTTGAGATCGTGGCCGGCATCGATGAGGCCGGCAATGTCGTTCATCTTGACGCCGTCGACCCATTCCATGGTCAGCACGTCGCGCCCGGTACGTTCCCAATCGACGGACGGGACACGAAAGCCGGGATCGTCCTTGGTGTTCTCGCCGAGCTCCGAAAGCGCTGCCGCCTCTAGCCTCAGATCCATCTCGATCTTGGTGGTCTGGGCAAGTGTCTCGGTCACCTCGACCGGCCGCAGCCGGCGCGACGACGGGATGTATTTCTCCTGCAGGCGGGCGGCGAGGAAATAGCTTTCGAGATCATGGAAGAAGCGGCGGCGCACGCCCGGTCGGATGACCTTCACCGCCACCCTTGAAGCAACGCCGCCATGGACGGTTTCGGCGGAATGGACCTGGGCGATCGAGGCGGCGGCGACGGCATCGCCGAAACTGAAGTAGAGATCACCGATCTTGCGCCCGAGCGAGGCCTCTATCGCCGCGATGGCCTCGGCCTGCGGAAATGTGTGCATCTTGTCCTGCAGCATGGCGAGATCGAGCGCCATGTCGTTGCCGACGACATCGGGCCGCGTCGCCAGGAACTGGCCGAGCTTGACATAGGAGGGGCCGAGCCGCACGACCGCCTTGGCCAGCCGGTCGCCGCGCTCATAGGCGAGCGCGCGGCGGCGCGTGAACAACCGCGCCAGGCGCCAGCCGAACTTCGGCAGGCCGGAAAGCTCGTCGCCCGGCAGAGCCGCGACGACGCCTTCGCGGACCAGCACCCAGCCGGCCCGTACGAGCCTGAAAGCAGCGCCGACGGAACTCATGATCGGGCCAGCCTCAAAGCTTCCAGCCCGAATGCAGCGCGGCGATGCCGCCGGAATAGTTGCGGAACGAGGCGCGATCGAAGCCCGCGCGGGTGATCATGTCAGCAAAATTCTGCTGGTTGGGAAATTTGCGGATCGATTCCACCAGATAGGAGTAAGGCTCGCCATCGCCGGTGACTGCCTTGCCGATCCTGGGGATGGCATTGAACGACCAGGCTTCATAGGCCTTGTCGAGCAGCGGCATCTCGACCTCGGAAAATTCGAGGCAGAGAAAGCGCCCGCCGGGCTTCAGGACGCGATAGGCTTCAGCAAGCGCGACATCGATGCGCGGCACGTTGCGGATGCCGAAGGCGATGGTGTAGGCGTCGAATGTGGCGTCGGGGAAAGGCAATCCTTCCGCATTGGCCTCGACGAAATCGGTGTTGTCGGACAGGCCCTTTTTCTCGGCCCGGTCGCGGCCGACGGCAAGCATCGAGGCGTTGATGTCGAGAACCGTGGCGTGCGCATGGCCGCGGCTCGCCTCGACGATCCGGAAAGCGATGTCGCCGGTGCCGCCAGCGACGTCGAGAACTTTCCAGCCCGGTCGCTTCGGCGGATTGAGCCACGTCACCATGGCATCCTTCCACAAACGGTGCAGCCCGGCCGACATCAGGTCGTTCATCACGTCGTAGCGGTTGGCGACCTTGTGGAAAACGTCGTTGACCAGGGATTGCTTGTCGCCTGCCCCTACGCGCTTGAAACCATAGGAGGTTTCCATGCCGCCCGCAGCCGTGGTTCTCTCAACTGACATTATTTTGATCCGTCATAAAACCGGCGGAACCATAGCCGATCGATGGTGCGGGCGCTATTGTTTAAGGCGCGGTGTTCGGCCGCGCTTCCAGGTGGTGGGCTTATACGACCTGGACCGACCTGACGGGATGATTGAATGCCTTTGAAAGCGGAACTGCACTGCCACATCGAAGGGGCAGCGGCGCCCGAACTCGTCATCAGCCAGGCACAAAAATATGGCAAGGACGCCTCGCCCTACATCCAGGACGGCTCATTCGTCTGGCACGATTTCAGTTCTTTCCTCGCCGCCTATGATTTCTCCTCAGATTTGTTCCGCACGGAGGAGGACTATGCGCGGCTGGCCGATCATTATCTGACCAGCCTCGCCCGCGACGGCGCCATCTATTCCGAAATCTTCACTTCGCCTGACCACGCGACAAAGGCCGGACTGTCGCCCAAGGCCTACACCGACGCGCTTGGCGAAGGCATGGCCCGCGCCAAGGCCAAGACCGGCATAGAGGGCCGCATGATCGTCACCGGCGTGCGCCACATCGGCGTCGAGGCGATCGAGCAGGCGGCGCGTTTCGCCGCCCGCTGCGGACATCCGCTGGTCACCGGCTTCGGCGTCGCCGGCGACGAGCGGATCGGCGACCTGGAGGACTATGTTAGGGCCTTCGAGATCGCCCGCGAGGCCGGTCTCGGCATCACCGTCCATGCCGGCGAACTGATGGGCTGGGAGAGTGTGGCGGCAGCACTCGACCACATCCGCCCTTCCCGCATCGGCCATGGCGTCCGCGCCATCGAAAACCCCGACCTGGTCAGGCGCATCGCCGACGAAGGCGTCGTCCTCGAATGCTGCCTCGGCTCCAACATCGCGCTGAAGGTTTTCGACAGCTTTGCCGACCACCCTTTTCCCGTACTCAAGGCAGCGGGCTGCAAGGTGACGCTCAACTCCGACGACCCGCCCTATTTCTGGACGTCGCTGAAGCGCGAATACGACCTTGCCGCCGAGCATTTCTCGATGAACGACAAGGCGCTGGCCAGCATCACCAGAACGGCAATAGAGGCCGCCTTCGTCGACAGGAAGACCAAGGCGATGCTGCTGGGCCGGCTCGACGTCAAGGGCAGATGAATGGTGAATGGTGAATGGTTCGCCCGGCGCTTCGGTCCGTCAACCGCGAGTTTTTCCGCTGAACCAAGGACTCGCAAACCTATTCACTATTCACTATTCACTATTCACCATTCACCATTCACCATTCACCTGCGCAGCTAGGAGAACACCATGCAGGGCGTCACCGTCGTCGACCATCCGCTTGTCCAGCACAAGCTGACCATCATGCGCAAGAAGGAAACCTCGACGGCCGGCTTCCGGCGGCTGTTGCGCGAAATATCGCTATTGCTGGGTTATGAGGTCACCCGCAACCTCGAATTGACGACGACCACCATCGAAACGCCGATCGAGACGATGGAAGCGCCGACGCTGGAGGGCAAGAAGCTGGTCTTCGCCTCGGTGCTGCGCGCCGGCAACGGCCTGCTCGAAGGCCTGCTCGACCTGGTGCCGGCGGCGCGCGTCGCCCATATCGGCCTCTACCGCGACCATGAAACGCTGGAGGCGATTGAATATTTCTTCAAGGCGCCGGGCGATCTCGCCGACCGGCTGGTGATCGTCGTCGATCCGATGCTGGCCACCGCCAATTCGGCGATCGCGGCCGTCGACAAGCTGAAAGGGCGCGGCGCCACCAACATCCGTTTCCTGTGCCTGCTGGCGGCGCCGGAGGGCATCGAGCGCTTCACCAAGGCGCACCCGGATGTTCCGGTTTTCACCGCCTCGATCGACCGCCAGCTCAACGAGAAGGGCTACATCATGCCAGGTCTCGGCGACGCCGGCGACCGCATGTACGGGACCAAGTGATCGGAGCCTCCGGCCGCAGGTTTCTGCCGTTTACCTCTCGTTTACGCAACAGCGCGGTTTCAGCCCCCGTTAAAGCGGCAAACACCATATCGGGATTAGGCATCGGCGTTCACGAAGGCCGATCCATGTTGCGCAAGCTTCTCATTCTAGGCGTGTTCGCCGGAACATCGGCGTCCATCCCGATGCTCTATCAGTCGAATCCGCAAATGCTGGACGGCCTGCTGAAATCGGCGGCCGGGTTCAAGCCGGATGTCGAAGCGCCAACGGACGTGAACCTGGCCACCGTTCCCAGCAAGCCGGCGACATCGCAGCCGCTCGGCCGCAAGGTCGTCGTCGTGGCGGACGCGCGTGGGCATTTCACCTCGACATTCAAGCTCAACGGCCGTCAGGTCGACGGCATGATCGACACCGGCGCAACGCTCGTCGCCCTCAACACCTCCACCGCGCGCCGGATCGGCATTTCGCTGAACGCATCCGACTTCCGCCACCAGGTCAACACCGCCAATGGCACGATCAAGGCTGCATTGGTGACGATCGACCGCCTGCAGATCGGCAAGATATCAGTCGAAAGCGTCCAGGCGGTCGTGCTCGACGACAGGGCGCTGCGCACCAACCTGATCGGCATGAATTTTCTCCAGCGGCTCGAAAAATACCAGGTCGAAAACGGCGCGCTGCTGCTGGTGCAGTAGACCATGATCCCGAAAAGTGGAAACCGGTTTTCGGACAAGATCATGGTCAAAACAAAAGAGATTACCCGCGCGGCAGGATCCGCCGGATGACGGTTTTTTCCGCCGCCGGCTTCGACGGCCCGACCGCATAGGCCGAAAGCACGGTGGCTGCCGCCGCCTCGGCAGCCGCGGTAGTGCGGGCATGGATCAGTGCCAGCGCCTCACCGGCCCGCACCTCCGCCCCGACCGGCAACAGCCTGGTGATGCCGACCGCGTGGTCGATCCTGTCGTCCGGATGCCTGCGTCCGCCGCCGAGGCCCACCACCGCAAGCCCGACGTCACGCGTGGCGATGCCGGTGACAAAGCCGTTTCCGGTCGCCTTGACCGCAAGTTCCACCGCCGTCTTCGGCAGATATCTTTCCGGCTTTTCGACGAAATCGGCCGGACCGCCGAGCGACGCCACCATACGCCCGAAGACAGAAGCCGCGCGGCCGCCGGCAAGCGTCTCGGTGGCGCGACGCATGCCGTCCTGGTTGGACGACACAAGGCCTGCCGACTGCAGCATGTCCGCTGCCAGCGCCAGCGTCACGTCTTCCAGCCGGCGGTCGCGAAAACGGCCGGTGAGGAAGTCAACGGCATTGCGCACCTCGACCGCGTTGCCCGCGGCTGACGCCAGCGGCTCGTTCATGCCGGTGACCAGCGCCGAAGCCTTCAGTCCCGCGCCATTGGCGACTTCGACGAGGCTGTTCGCCAGCGCGGTGGCATCGCGCGACTTCTCCATGAAGGCGCCATTGCCGACCTTTACGTCGAGCACCAGCGACTGCAGGCCGGCGGCCAGCTTCTTCGACAGGATCGAGGCGGTTATCAACGGCACGGATTCGACCGTTCCCGTCACATCGCGGATCGCATAGAGCCTGCGGTCGGCGGGCGCCAGATGCGCGGTCTGGCCGATGATGGCGCAGCCGGTTTCGAGCACTGCCTTGTGCAAGCGCGCCACATCCGGCTGGCTGACATAGCCGGGGATCGCATCCATCTTGTCCAACGTGCCGCCGGTATGGCCGAGACCCCTTCCTGAAATCATCGGCACATAGGCGCCGCAGGCGGCAACGATCGGCGCCAGCATCAGCGAGACATTATCGCCGACGCCGCCGGTCGAATGCTTGTCGGTGACCGGGCCGGGCAGGTCCGACCAGTCGAGCACACCGCCGGAATCGCGCATGGCAAGCGTCAGCGCGATAGCCTCGTCGCGGCTCATGCCGTTGAAGAACACCGCCATGGCGAAGGCCGCGGCCTGGCCGTCCGAGACCGTACCCGATGTCAGGCCTTCGATGAAACCCGCGATCTCCTGCGGCGACAATCTCTGGCCGTCACGCTTGCGGCGGATGATTTCCTGGGGAAGCATCAGCTCTCCGGCAACCCGTCCTGGAACACACGCTGGAGAATGGTCGCCAGCCGCGCGCCGCCGACCGGCGCCATATCCTTGGTTTCCTGGTGCGAAAGCTCCGCCCCAGTCATCCCCGCGGCAAGATTGGTGATGACCGAACAGGCGGCAACGCGCAGGCCGAGGAAGCGCGCGAGAATGACCTCCGGCACGGTCGACATGCCGACGGCATTGGCGCCCATGATGCGCGCCATGCGGATCTCGGCCGGCGTCTCGAAGCACGGCCCCGAGAACCACATGTAGACGCCCTGGTGCAGCGCGGTAGCCGTCGCCGCCGCTGCCTTCTCGATCGCCTTGCGAATGCCGGCATCATAGGCTTCGGTCAGGCCAACGAAGCGGCGGTCGCTCGGCTCGCCGATCAGCGGATTGGAGCCCGAGAAATTGATGTGGTCGGTGATCAGCATCACCGAGCCTGGCCCCATCTCGGGATCGACCGAACCAGCCGCATTGGTGAGGATCAGCTTGGTGACGCCGATGCCGGCGAGCACCTCCAGCGCCGGTCGCATGGCGGCAGCATTGCCGTGCTCATAGTAATGCGCGCGGCCGGACAGCATCAGCACCGGCGTACCGGCGAACAGGCCCGCCACGACCTCGCCGGCATGGCCGCTGACGCCGCTTCGGGGAAAGCCAGGCAAGTCGGCATAGGAAATGCGAACCGCGTCCTTGACCTGATCGACAAGCCCGCCGAGGCCCGAACCGAGCACCAGCGCGGTTGTCGGCGCCAGTCCGTCCAGCCTTTCGACGAGATGATCGAGTGCTTTTTCCGTCATTTCAGCCAGTTCTTCATTTCAAGATGTCGGCCTGAAAGCCGTAGGGCAGCATGTCGCCCATCGTCATGGTCTCGACCACACCGCTATTGTCACAGAGATAAACTTTGGTTTCGGGCTGGCAGAATTCGGCCAGCCGCTGTCGGCAGCCGCCACAGGGCGAGCATTTGGCCATGCGCTCGGCAATCACCGCGATCTCCGTGATCTTGCCGCCGCCGCCCATGATGTAGTGGCTGAGCGCGGTGGTCTCGGCGCACCAGCCTTCCGGAAAGGCCGCGACCTCGATGTTGGCGCCGGCAAAGACCCGCCCTTCCTCGGTGCGAAGTGCGGCCCCCACCGGGAACTTCGAATAGGGCGCATAGGCCTTGGCCATGGCAGCCTTGGCCGCTTCGAACAGATCATGCGACATTCAGTTCTTCTCTCCGATGATCTTGTTCAAAACCCGGCGCTTCCTTCCCGCGAGCCTATCCACATTTTCGGGTTCAGTTCAGCGTTCCTTGACATAGGGCACTCCGCCGGCGCGCGGCGGGATCGCCTTGCCGATGAAGCCGGCGAGCAGGATCACGGTCAGCACATAGGGCAGCGCCTGCATGAACTGCACCGGCACCTTGCCGATGACAGGCAGCGGCGTGCCTTGCAGGCGGATCGACAGCGCATCAAGGAAACCGAACAGCAGGCAGGCGAACATGGCGTTGACCGGCTTCCACTTGGCGAAGATCAGCGCGGCCAGCGCGATATAACCCTTGCCGGCGGTCATGTCCTTCACGAAGCCGCCATTCTGCACCATCGACAGATAGGCACCGGCAATGCCGGTCAGCACGCCGGTGCAGATCAGCGCCCGGTAGCGCAGCCAGGCGACGGAAATGCCAGCGGTGTCGACGGCCGCCGGGTTCTCGCCGACGGCGCGCAGCCTGAGGCCGAAGCGGGTGCGGAACAGCACCCACCAGGTGAACGGCACCATCAGGAAGGCGATATAGACCAGTATGGAGTGGCCGGAGATCAGTTCGGCATAGATCGGTCCGAGGATCGGTACCTCCCTCAAGGCATCGGCGCCCGGCCAGGTGATCGCCTCGAAGCGCTCGCCTGGCGCCAGCGCCGGCGTGCGGCCGCCCTGCTGGAACCAGGCCTGGCCGAGCATGATGGTAGAGCCGGCGGCGATGAAATTGATCGCCACGCCGGAGACGATCTGGTTGCCGCGATGGGTGATCGAGGCAAAGCCATGGATCATCGCGAAGGCAACCGAGATCAGGATGGCCATGCCGAGGCCGATAAGGGCTGAGTGGAAGACCGAGGCGGCCGCGGCGCCGGCGAAGGCGCCGACCAGCATTTTGCCCTCGAGCCCGATATCGAAGACGCCGGCGCGCTCCGAATAGAGGCCGGCGAGGCAAGCGAGCAGCAGCGGCACCGACAGGCGGATGGTCGAGTCGAGTATCTGGATGATGGCGTTGAACAGATCCATCTCAGGCACCCTTCCCCTTGGCCGCTTCCATGCCGACCGTTCTCGGGCTGATGGAGGCGAACAGCGCCTGGACGTAAGGGCGGAACATGTGCTCGAGCGCGCCGGCGAACAGGATGACCAGGCCTTGGATGATGACGATCATGTCGCGGGAAATAGCCGGCATTTCGAAGGCGAGCTCGGCGCCGCCCTGGTAGAGCATGCCGAACAGGATGGCGGCGAGCACGATGCCGACCGGATGCAGGCGCCCCATCAGCGCCACCGCGATGCCGACGAAGCCGGCGCCCGAGACGAAATCGAGCGCGACATTGTGCTGGTCGCCCATCGTCGGATTGAGCGCCATCATGCCGGCCAGCGCGCCCGAGATCATCATGGCGATGATGATGATGCGGGTTTCCGAAATGCCGGCATAGCGGGCCGCTTTCGGGCTGTGGCCATAGGTGCGCATTTCGTAGCCGAGCCTGGTGCGCCAGATCAGCAGCCAGACCAGGAAGGCCATGACCAGCGCCAGCAGGAAGCTGATGTTGAGCGGCGCCGAGCGAATCTTGGCGCCGAACAGTTCGATGACCCAGTTGAGCTTCGGCAACTGCGCGCCGTCGAGGAAGGTGCGCGTCTGCGGCGCCATCGAGCTGGGCGGCTTCAGGAACCCGACCAGCGCATAGACCATGACGCTGGCGGCGATGAAATTGAACATGATCGTGGTGATGACGATGTGCGAGCCGCGCTTGGCCTGCAGATAGGCCGGGATCAGCGCCCACAGCGCGCCCATCGCCGCGGCGGCGATGATTGCGATGGGGAAAGTCAGCCACCACGGCAGCACGCTGTCGAAGGCGAGGCTGACGATGCCGATGCCGAGACCGGCAATATAGCCCTGGCCCTCGCCACCGATGTTGAACAGGCCGCAATGCGCCGCCACCGCCACCGAAAGCCCGCTGAAGATGAAGGTGGTGGCATAGAAAAGCGTGAACGCGATACCCGTCCCCTTGCCGAAGGCGCCTTCGACCAGGATGACGGCCGCGCGGAACGGATTCTCGCCGACGAGCATGACGACGAAACCGGCGACGATAAAGGCGACGGCGAGATTGATCAGCGGGATCAACCCGTAATCGGCCCAGGCCGGCAGCTTGGCGTAAGGCGTGCTCATTCCGCGGCCTCCCGCTGCTCGACGCCGGCCATCAGCAGGCCGAGTTCGCCTTCGCTCGCCTCGGGGCCGCGCTCGCCGACGATACGGCCGGCGAACATCACCAGGATGCGGTCGGAGAGCGAGCGAATCTCGTCGAGCTCGACCGAGACCACCAGCACCGCCTTGCCCTGGTCGCGCATGGCGATCAGCCGCTTGTGGATGAATTCGATGGCGCCGACATCGACGCCGCGCGTCGGCTGGCCGACGATCAGCACGCCCGGATGCTGCTCCATCTCCCGCGCCAGCACGATCTTCTGCTGGTTGCCGCCGGAAAAATTGGCGGTCTTCAGCCGGCAGTCGGCCGGGCGGATGTCGTATTTGGTGATCTTGTCCCTGGCGTCGTTTCGAATGGCATCGATGTCGAGGAACGGCCCCTTCAGATAGCGTTCGTCGTCGTGATAGCCGAGGATCGAATTCTCGTTCTCCTCGAAGGCCAGCACCAGGCCGACATGGTGGCGATCCTCCGGCACATGGGCCAGCCCGCGGTCACGCAACTCGCCGGGATCGGCGGCCCCGGTGAGGTCGATCGGCTTGCCTTCGAGCATGACCGAGCCGGACACGGCGTGCCTGATGCCGGAGATCGCCTCGAGCAGTTCGGACTGCCCGTTGCCGGCGACGCCGGCGATGCCGACGATCTCGCCGGCACGCAGGTCGAAGGAGATATCGTCGACCATGGTGACGCCGCGCTGGTCCTTCACCGTCAGGTTCTTGACCGCGAGCTTGACGCCGCCGGCTTCCGCCTCGCCCTTCTCGACCCGCAGAAGCACGCGCCGCCCGACCATCAGCTCGGCCAGTTCCTCGACCGTGGTCTTCCTGGTCTCCCTGGTCGCCACCATCGTGCCCTGGCGCATGACCGAGACGGTGTCGGTGATCGCCATGATCTCGCGCAGCTTGTGGGTGATCAGCACAATCGTCTTGCCCTGCTCCTTCAACTGCTTGAGGATGCGGAACAGATGGTCGGCCTCGGCCGGCGTCAGCACGCCCGTCGGCTCGTCGAGGATCAGGATCTCGGCGCCGCGATAGAGCGCCTTCAGGATCTCGACGCGCTGCTGCAGGCCGACCGGCAATTCCTCGATGATTGCATCGGGATCGACCTCCAGCCCATATTCGCGCTCGAGCCGCTCCAGTTCGGAGCGCGCCTTGGCGATGCTCTTCTTCAAGAGCGCATCGCTCTCGGCGCCGAGGATGACGTTTTCCAGCACCGAGAAATTGTCGACCAGCATGAAGTGCTGATGCACCATGCCGATGCCCAGCGCGATGGCGTCATTGGGCGTCTTGATCGAGGCAGGCTTGCCGCCGACGCGGATTTCGCCGCTGTCGGCCTGGTAGAAGCCATAGAGGATCGACATCAGCGTCGACTTGCCGGCGCCGTTCTCGCCGACAATGCCATGGATGGTGCCGCGCGCGATCTCCAGATTGATGTCGCGGTTGGCGCGAACGGCGCCAAAACTCTTGTTGATGCCGATCAGCTCGATTGCGGCTTGCGCCATGCAGCCAGTCCCACTCTTATTTTTTATCGCTTGGTCAAAACGCCTAGCATGACGCCCCGCCTGTGCCAATTGGCCGGAACGGCATCCACTCTCGACAAATCCCGGCGCGCTTGTCAATTTCGAACGTGGCCGCAGCCTTCACATTCGCTATAGCATCGGCCCGAAAATCGGATTCGATTTTCGGAAAGCACGATGCGACGATTGCAAGCGTTAGAGCGTACTTTGTGCGTCCAAGCGGACGCACGTCGCGCTAATGTTGACTTCCGCATCACTTTGGGCTGCGTAGCCAAGATCCGAGGATTTTCGAATGATCATGCCCGCCGACCGGCTGACGACGCTGGAGATCCGCGCCGCCGAGCAGGAGAAGACCATCGAGGAACTGTCCGGCCAGATCGCCGAGCAGTGGAAGGTGATCGAGCGCATGCAGCGCAAGCTCGATGCGCTGACCGACCGCTTCCTGGCGCTGGAGGAACAGGCCGCTCCCGACGTGCCGGTGACCAAGCCGCCGCATTGGTAGAGGAGGAGCAAGGCCATGGACGATGAGAATGGCCGCATCGGCCACGACAAGGCGAAACCGCCGGTGATCGACAGCTTGCGGCAGCCGCCCCAAGGCATCGGCCTGCACACATCAGGCGGCCGGCGTGGATTTGTCATCGCCATGGGGCTGATTGCAGCCTTCGCGCTGGGCTATGTGGCGGGGGTATGGTCGGGGGCACTGCCCTGAGATGAAGTCAGGCAGCGGCGTTCGAAGGCTGCCACAAAGCAAAACCGCCGGGTTTTCACCCGGCGGCTTCGATCGGATCGACGGTGTCGGTCGATCAATACGGGCAGGCGTTGTCCGACATGTAGTCGTGCACCTTGATGGTGCCGGCGATGATGTCGGCCTTGGCCTTTTCGACCGCAGCCTTCATCGCATCGTCGACAAGCGCCTTGTTGTTGTCGTCCATGGCGTAGTCGACGCCGCCTTCCTTGAGGCCTAGATCGTTGATGCCGGCGGTGAACTTGCCGTCCTTGGCGTCCATGAAGGTGCTGTAGACGGCAACGTCGACGCGCTTGACCATCGAGGTCAGCACCTTGCCCGGCTGCAGGCCGTTCTGGTTGGAATCGACGCCGATGCCGAGCTTGCCGGCATCCGCCGCCGCCTGCAGCACGCCGACCCCGGTGCCGCCTGCCGCCGCGTAGACCACATCGGCGCCCTGGTCGATCTGCGTCTTGGCGATTTCGCCGCCCTTGGCCGGATCGTTCCAGGCCGCCGGCGTGTCGCCGGTCATGTTCTGGAAGACTTCGGTAGCACCTGCCGCCTTGGCGCCGCCGACAAAGCCGCAGCCGAACCTGCGGATCAGCGGAATGTCCATGCCGCCGATGAAACCGACCTTCTTCGACTTGGAAGCCATCGCCGCCATCACGCCGACGAGATAGGAGCCTTCCTGCTCCTTGTAGACGAGGGAGCGGACATTGGGCTTGTCGACGACCATGTCGATAATGGCGAATTTGGTCTCGGGAAACTCGGTGGCGATCTTGTCCAGCGCATCCGACCAGGAAAAGCCCGCCATGACGATCGGATTGCGGCCATCCTCGGCGAAACGGCGCAGCGCCTGCTCGCGCTGGGTGGCGTTGGAGACCTCGAATTCCACATAGGGGATGCCGGTCTCGGTCTTGAACTTTTCGGCGCCGTTGTAGGACGCCTCGTTGAACGACTTGTCGAACTTGCCGCCCAGATCGTAGAGAATCGCGGGCTGGATGTCCGCGGCGAAGGCCGGAAGAACCATTGCAGCTGCGGCCAGGAGGCCGAGAACGATACGTTTCATGTGATCCACACCCTGTCGGTTATTTTTTCCGTTACGCACCGCCTGCCTGCCCGGTTCTCCGGCAGGCATGCGGCATCAGGCAGGAGTGTCTTCCTCCCGCTTGGGGCCAATCTGGCACGGCCCGAAACAAAATTCACGTGGAATTTTGACCTCTTGGAAAAGCGTGGCGCCGCACATCGGCGCCACGACAAAATTCCATTCGCCAAAGGACTCAGGCTTTCGCCAAGGCCATCAGGCGGAGACAGCAGCCGGGATGGCACAAGTGACGCCGGTGCCCTGCAGGTTGCAATAGCCGTAGGGATTCTTCGCCAGATATTGCTGGTGATCCTCCTCGGCGAAGTAGAACTCGGGTGCCGGCGCGATCTCGGTGGTGATCTTGCCGCGGCCGGCGCCGCGCAACGAGGCCTCGTAGGCGTCGCGCGAGGCGATAGCCGCCTGGTATTGCGCGTCGCCAAAGGTGTAGATCGCCGAACGGTAGGTGGTGCCGACATCATTGCCCTGGCGCATGCCTTGCGTCGGGTCGTGGCTCTCCCAGAACAACTTCAGCAGTTCGGCATAGGGCACGATCTTCGGGTCGTAGACGACCAGCACAACCTCGGCATGGCCGGTGAGGCCGGTGCAGGTTTCCTGATAGGTCGGGTTCGGGGTGACGCCGCCGGCATAACCGACCGCAGTGACCCATACGCCCTCGACCTGCCAGAACATGCGCTCGGCGCCCCAGAAGCAGCCCAGCCCGAACAGCGCCGTCTCCAGCCCTTCGGGATAAGGCCCCTTGAGCGGTCTTTTCGAGACAAAGTGCTTGGATGCCGTCGGGATCGCCTTGGCGCGGCCCGGCAGCGCCTCGGCAGCCTTCGGCAGATTGAGCTTCTTGTTCAGCACGTCGCTGAGAAAAAACATTAAGCAGTCTCCCTTTCTCTTATTTGGGATTTCTCTTCGCTTAGGGACGCCCAGAAGGTCATCAACGTCATGTCGGGGCAAACCGCCCGGTCGGCCGCTCCCGCCTGTGGCCGATCATATAAAGAATGAGCGCAAGCACCGCGAACACCGCAAAGCCTGGCTGATTGAGCACCCAGCCGATGACGCCGTCCCACAGCAGCGACCCGGCCTTGTCGCGGACAAAGCTTTCGAAGGCGCTTCGCGTATCGGGCGAGACGGCGAGCCAACTCGTATTGAGCGGGGTCAGCACCAGTGCGGAGGCCGCCACCGACCGCGTTGTATCGAGCACTGCCATGATGACGGAAACCGAAAGCGCCACCATCGCCGCGAGACGGAAAAGAAAGCGGAGCATCCAGACCTTCCCTCCCCAGGGACTTTTGCCAGATTTGTCTGTTTCGGCCAGATTTGTCTGTTTCGGCCAGATTTGTCTGTTTCGGATTGAGAGATAGTGCGCGCACGCCTTGTTCGCAATCGCGACACGCGAAATTGAAGCTTCTGATCAATCAGCGTCATCGATCGGCTGGCCCTATTGCGCATCGCTGGCGCTGCCTCGGCGGCGTGACAAAACCACCTTTGCCCGGCAAAGCGAATAGAGCGCCGTTATGGCTTGGCATTCGACGCCGGATCGACTAGATGAGCCCCGCGCCTGTTGCTTTGACGGCTTGGGCGCCAAGGGCATGCCGCTGGTTGACGGCGCCCACGGTGCGGAGATTCCGGACCGGATTTCCAGGGGAGTTGCATGTTCCCCAACCCGCGCGGCGAAACCGGCCGTGCGACATGCCAAGACGGAGAGGTGGCCGAGTGGTTGAAGGCGCACGCCTGGAAAGTGTGTTTACGGGAGACCGTAACGCGGGTTCGAATCCCGCTCTCTCCGCCATTCCACAGAATAGCTGAATTTCTGTAGCAAAATCAGTGTCTTGGCCGATCGGCTGCTGGCGGCTTAGACCAATAACTTAGACCAATCTGGCATCATTCCTCAAGCGGCCTTCCTCACGTCCTCGACGTACCACTGCAGGGCCTGCCACGGGTCATCCTCAAGCAACCTCACCGCCTCGGCGTAGGCTTCACCCTCGCCACAGTATTCCTTGACGCGCTCAATGTGGCCCTTCATCCACTCGGCCACGTCGGCTTCAAGGGTGCTGTAGTTGATGCTCATTGGTCCCGCTCCTATTGTGACCGCGTCATCGCGGCCCCAGTGGGGTAGAAGACCGCACGACAATCCGTCAAATCAAATAAATTCAATGTGTTAGAGGAACTGTTCCCTTGGCGGAACCATCCCGCGAGCGGGTCGATCTATTGCCCTCGTTTTCAACTTCCAGCATTCTGCGCCAAACCGGGAGGGATTGATGCGTTCCATGTTCATAGCCGCGCTCGGCTTGGCGCTTGTCGGGTGCAACAATACGACGTCGTCAGGGCAGTGGCGTGAGGTTCAGGCCACAACAAAAGACAGCCGTTTCGAGAGGGCCAAGGCAATTTGCAATGGTCGCGCAGGCGAAACGCAGGTGATGGCGGGACGGCTCTGGATTGCCGGGGCGATGGCAGCGAACAGCACCTTCAAAGCCTGCATGGCGGAACAGGGGTTCGTGCAATGAAAGGCCCTGCTCCCGACGCACCTCTTGGGGCGATGCATCGGGAGCAGGAAGGGGTTAGTCGCTGTAGGCCGAACCGTCCTTGCGAGCGGCTGCTATGGCCTGAGCATGCCTCTGAAAGACGTGCCATTCGCCCTTGGCCGCAGCCCTGCGGAGCGCGGGGTAGTCGGCCTCGTCGACATGCTCGAAGTAGGTCTGAAGGTTCAGCCCATGCTGCCGCAGAACGTTGCGGTCGAGGTGCTGGCTGAATGCAGTCTCGACCACAGCCGCCTCCACAGGATCAATCCCGTAGGCTTCGCCAGTAAGGATTTCTCCAGTCGCCACGTAGGCGTCAACAATGAACTGCTGTTGGGGCTCGCTGTGAGTGTCCCTGAAGCGGTCAAGGCTCTGGTCGGCCATGCGCACAAACTCGGCATGCTGCTTCTCTTCCTTCTCTTCATCGGTCAGCTCCTCAACGTCGTCTACCTTGTCATCCACGGCAGGCAACTCAGGGGCCAAAGCCCCTTCGTCACTCTCGGCCTCCGTGGTTATCTGAAAGACTTCGGCGCGGCGTAGCCACGGGCAGCCAGCCCGTCGACCACGGCCTTGTTGAACTCGGCCTGCGTGATCTGCCCGACCTCGGCCATGTCCTTGGCCTGCTGATACGAGACCTCAATGCCGCCGAGAACCCTGACCGTGGTCTTCTCGACCTCTGCCATGGGCGGGATCACCCCGGCGCTCTGCGATGTGATCACGCGATTGGTGGTGATGCCCATACGCTCGGCCTGAAGCTGGGGATTGTTCCTAACAGAAAGCTCGACCGCGCGATCGATCTCTTCCTTCTGGGCTCGCTCTTTCGCCTCAACAGCAAGTGCGTCCTGCTTGGCCCTGTCAGCTTCGGCCTGTGCAACCTGAGCCCGTATCATGGCCTGACCAAGGGCGGTCTGATCGGTCTGGTACTTGTTCGGGTTGTCGATGTAGTCGGTCATGTTGTTCGTTCCTTCATTGCTTGCGCTCCCCGACCACCATGGTCGAGGCTCTGCGCTGGTTGGATTGTGTTGTGGTTGGACGAGGTGTCAGCGGCGTGGTGTGAAGCCGTAGGTCATCGTCTGTGAGCCCTCAGGACGCGCGTCGGGCGTGGCTGGGGCAGACGCTCTGGAAAGGCCGTCTCTGCCTCCGGCGACCCCTTCCTGTGGCGCTGAGCGGGCGGGCCTCAGGGACACCTCGGCAACCCTTCGGGCAACCACCACGGCCTCCAAGTCGGGATAGCCGTAGACCTCGAAGCACCTCTCAGTGGCGGCATGGAAACTTTGGGTCCACCCGATGCCGACCCCGTCAAGCCTCTTGTCGAGTTCTGACACCCGCTCCCAGTCGTCCGCCTTGATCCACTCGACCAAGGCAAGGGCCGCTTCCCGCGTCGGGTAGGTCGCCACCCAATCGCGCCGCTTGATCCAATCGGGGGTCATACCCGGTCCCCCTTCTTCATGCTCGGTCCCCTCGCGAGGTCATCCGGCCCATGCGATAGAGGTGCGCCATGGGTGACCGCTCGGCGTTCTCGTATTCATCGACCATGTGCGGATCGATGGTCCCCATGGCCACCAGCCTGTCGAGGGTGGTCTTGTACTGCTTCACTTGCTCGGGGTTCATCGCCCGCCATTCCTCCTTCTTCATCTGGATCACGACACCCTCGGCAGTCTTCCGCCTAAGGTCTCGTCTCGCCTTCGCTTCTTTCAGTGACTTCGTTCGGCGCATCTTGGCGCGGTGTGGAAGGGCCTCGTCGGGGATCACCCGCTGGCCTGTGATGTGGTCGAGTGTCAGCCGTTCCCGGCCTCCTCGCTCGGCCCTCTCGTCGTTGTCGAGGGTGTCACGCTTGTTACGCCTGTCCTCGTCACGCTTGACCTTGGCCTCAAGCATCTTACCTTCGACCATCGCGTCCCAATCGGCCTTGGTGTAGCTGTCGGACGTGGTCGAGGTCATGACCAAGTACAAGACTTCCCGGTCGGTCAGCCCTACGGGGTCGTCATGCACCTGCATGATCTGGAACGCGGTCGGGCAATAGACGCAAGCGCCGGTCTCACTCACCGGCCCCCACCAAGGCTGCCCTAACCGGTGTTCGATGGTCGAGGCCCCGTCCGGGTGCTGGTCAAGGTATTGCGCCATGAACGCCGTGACGGCCTCATGGGTGACGTAGTGGTCAACATGGTCGTTAGGGTCCCATCTGGGGACCCTCAGCGTGACCAGCGCTTTCTCATCTAGGCTCATTGTCTCCTTCATGCGTGAATGTGGAAAGAGCGCCCCGCTGCCGGAGCGCCCTATGTAAATTGCACCCCGTAGTGATTACACAGGCGGGCCTCAGAACTCGTCGTTGTCCACCTCAATGGCCCTTCTATCATCCTCGCCTAGATGCTCCCTAAGGAACCCATAGACCTCGGGCAGTTTCCGCCCGAAGTAGCTCGCCAGTGCCATGGCTGCGATCTCGGGGTTGAGTGCTAGCTTGGTCGAGAACTTCTTGGTCAACTCGTCGGCGTACCTGTCAGCAACCTGTTGCATCCATTGCTCCCGCTCGTCTTCTCCTTTGGGCTCATGATCCTTTCCGTTGGCCGCAAGGCGAGCCCGGAACCACGACGAGAAATCCCCCGCCTGTTCTCCTAAGGTCCGCTTAGCGCGCCTCATGATGGACACTTGGGCTTCCGAGATACCGGACGCCCTGGCGACCTCAGCCTTGCTGTGCCTATCAATCAGCACCAGCCGCCAAGCGAAGTTCTGCCGGTCGGTGTTGTCCATCGGCAGCTTGGCCTTCGAGTTGGCTTCACCAGCCACCAAGACGGCCTCCTCAGGTGTGCCCTCGAAGTACCTGACGGGCATCGGAGTGGCCCACTTAACGGCCTCGTATGCCTCGATCCGGTGATGTCCATCAATCAGAATGGTCCTCTTCCCGACCATCATGACGGTGACAGGGTCGAGGGGACCGATTGCCTTGATCGCCTTGATCAGGTCCGACACATGCCGCTCGCTGATCCCGCCCCTCGGCTGGAACAATCCGGGCACCGTCTCGATGTCCTGAAGGCGCAACTCAGGTGGACCTTGGGCTGCCCCGATAAGTTGCTCCGAAAGGCCTGCTTCATAGGCTTGCATCAATTCCTGAAGTTGATCTCCCGCGCTCATTCTCACTCCTTGTTGTTGTGGTCTTTGGCCGCGCTGTGGCGGCTATCAGTTTCAGCCTGTCCACCGGGAAATGCATGGATAGGCAGACACGCGTCTGAACATTCGTAGGCCCACACCTCACCAAGACCGACCACCCCGGAGACACCTTCAGACGCCCCCGGAAGGGAGCAACGAGGGTGCCTATCAGGGTCTTCAACAGGGTGATCGATCTGGGTGAGGAGCGAGGGCTCGGACCGATGGTCTTGCGTTGCGTAGGTGCTAGTGGGTGGGTTATGGCCCTGCGTAGGTGCCAGTGGGGGCCTTAATCGCCTCGGTATGCCAGTGGAGGCCCTATTCGCCTCCGCAGTGCCAGTGGTCACCTTATTCAGCAGCGTCTAATGTTCGCCTGCCATAGCTAGTGGGCCACCTATTCGCCTTCGTAGCTAGTGGAAGGGTTATGGTCAGCCTGCCTCCAGCAGCCGCTGCACCTGTGAGGCTGAGAACGGCTGACCTGTCACTGTCATGTATCCAAGCTGGGCAAGCCCCGCCGCGATCTCCCGTAGGCTCCTCGCCTTGCCGGTCTTGGGGCTCTTGCGGGCCAACCGCTTCGCTTGCCGGATCACATCAGGGTTGGACACTCGATATCCGTGGTTGCCCTCCACGCGCCTCCCAGCGGCCTTAGAAGCCCTATCACGGGCACCCCGGAGCTTCACCACAAGTTGCGCCTTCTCAAACTCCGCGACGGCACCCAGTATCTGCCGCACCATCGCAGCGGTCGGCGTGTCATTCGTGAAGCTGTCTGGCGCGTCGACCGGGATCAATTCATAGCCGAGACCCTGTAGGAGCTTGTGCCCCGCGATCTGCACAGCAAGGTCACGGGCGAACCGGCTTGCGTTCTCGATAAGGATCACCCGAGCGCCATTGC
This sequence comes from Mesorhizobium metallidurans STM 2683, assembly GCF_000350085.1. Classification (GTDB taxonomy): domain Bacteria; phylum Pseudomonadota; class Alphaproteobacteria; order Rhizobiales; family Rhizobiaceae; genus Mesorhizobium; species Mesorhizobium metallidurans. The sequence goes on along the minus strand of NZ_CAUM01000065.1, from coordinate 5,000 downwards.
CGGCCATGTATTCAAGGAGGCCTTGGAAGCCCGGGCGTGTGTCAATCGGGTCAGCCCCGCTCACAGCCGCGTCGTGGAACTCCCGAACCACCGTGATCCCGTGTCGCTTCGCATAGGCCTCGATAGCCTGCTGCTGCCGTGGTGCGCTGTCGCCGTCGACATTGGTCCGTGAGGAGGTCCGAAGGTAAGCAACTGCCGTAGTCATTCTCTGAGGTCCAATCCTTTGCGCTGCAAGCCTTCAGGCTCGCTGTTTGTACCTTGTACTTGAGAATAAGGTACAGATCAACGGCATAGTGGCGCGCAAAGCTGTCGGATAGTGCTAGTGGGATGGGTATGGCTATCAGCCGCCTTGCCTGTCCCTCGGCAAACCACCCGACGATCCACCAAGCTGACCCCGTCGCGCCACAGCCACCTCGTTCAAGGCATCACAACGGCCATCGTCATCGAAACCGGTCGGGCCGCTCATCGTGGGACCTGAGGCGGTACGGGGGGTCGGGGCGCGTGCCTGTTATCCGATCACCCCCGGACATTTTTTCATCAGATATTCCGCACCAAACCAAAGCTGGCTTCATTCGCCAATCTGGTGTGATAAACCTTCAGCTAACAGTCGCTTACGAGGCGAGCCCGTGAACAAAGAAATCCAGAAGCAAGAAATCATCCGTGCGATCCGTTCCATTGCAGCCGCTTCTGGAGGGGTTCCACCGGGCCAGCGAAAGTTCCTGTCGGAAACCGGGATTACCGATCACACTTGGAAAAATCGTATCTGGCGAAAGTGGACCGACGCCCTGGCCGAAGCAGGTTTCGCGCCCCTTGAATGGTTCGCCGGGTACGACAAAAGTGAAATCCTCCAGCAAGTTAATGACCTTGCGAGGCGCTTAGAGGCATTCCCTAACTATGGCGACCTCACTTTTGAAGGGTCCAACAACCCGTATTTCGTGAGCATAGCGGCGATCAAAAGGCGGTGGCGCATTGGCGACCTTGCGGCGGAGTTGAGGACCTTCGCGGCAGACCGTGGGGACCATCAGGTGGTTGCCTATTGCGACGACTTTCTTGCCACCACGAAATCCCTCCCGGATGCCGGTGAAGCGCCCGACAAACCCGCACTCGGCTACGTCTACCTCATCAAGTACGGCAAGGACTTCAAGGTAGGGCGCACGTCATCCATAGCGCGCCGCTCAAGGCAGGTGCAAATCGAGTTGCCTGATGAAACCGTTCTCGTTCATGCCATTTTGACTGACGATCCTGCCGGCGTTGAAGCGTACTGGCACCGTCGCTTCGCTGACAAGCGGGGAAACGGCGAGTGGTTCAAGCTGAGCGCGGCGGACCTTGCAACGTTCAAGAGGTGGACCAAGATCGCTTAATGTTCTTTCGCCGGCAGCTTCACGGCCTTCACACATGCCACCTTCTGTGCATCGCTCGGTCCTCCTGAGTACACCCCGAAGGTGATCGACTTGCGCCCCTCGACGTGCCCGACAACAGCCGCCACGGTTGTCTCAGGTATGCCCGCCTGTTCCGCCTGAGAGACGAACCAGCGCCGGAACGAATGGAAGTTGACCAAGCTCCTGCGCCTGCCGTCCCGCTTGTCGTCGACACCACATGCGACCCGGTAGCGCGTGAACCGCTTGGTCGTCACCGCTGCCGCGTCCCGCTCGTCGGCCAATTCTTGGAACAGCCAATCCGCTGCCTTCTTGCCCCGCGTCCGTCTGCCGATCAGCTTGGTCAGCCCCGCGTGTATCGGCACCCGCCGCACCCCGGCCTGTGTCTTCGCGTCCCGTATGTCGAACCAGCCCCCGGCGCATTGCCCGACCCGAAGCGTCACGATCTCCTCCAGGCGCATTCCAGACAGCGCCCCGACCAACGCCGCGTCCTGTAGCTGGTGGTCGAATTGCCCCGCCTCTATCCTGTCGCCACTGTCGAGCTGCTGCCCATACAGGACCGCGTTCAATTCCTTCGGGGTAAATGGTCGTTCTCCCTGCGTGGCCTCCGCAGAGCCCTTCTTGCGCCGCTGGGGCTGTAGCTGGCGGTCCCATGGGTTGCCGCTCTGCTCCGTATCGACGAGGCCCCGCCGCGCCAGATAGTCCCAATAGCCCCGCACCGCCGAAAGGTGCTTCTTGGCTGTCTTAGGGTGCATGTCTGCGATCTCTTCCGAGACGTACTTGCCGGCGTTCCTGCGGTCTATGTCGACAAGCCTGAGGCTCTTCTCGGCACACCACCGGGCAAACCGCTTGATCAGCCCCCGCCACTCAGCGGTCGTCTTGTCCGCCAGCTTGGCCTCCTTCAAGTAGGCTTCAAGGTGCTGATCGACGGGCACCTTCCCAGACACTGCAGCATCGAACAGCTTCCGTTCCTTGCCCCGGTAATGGTCACGCTCGTCCTCAGCGGCGCTCACAGCGTTGTGTAGCGCGTCGGTATCGCCAGCATCTTGAAGGGCCTTGATCGCTTCCCGAACGATGGCGCCCCGGGAGGTCGCGTCGATCTGCTCGGGTGTCACCGCTTCCCCGGCCTTGATGGCCTTAAACAGGTCAAGGGCTGCCCGCTCTCTCGCGTCTCGCCTTTCCATTGCAACCCGGATGTCGCCAGTTTCGAGGCTTTCTACGATGGCCGTGCGGCGCTTGAACTCATGGCGAGCCGCCGCCGGTATCGCCATCTTGAACCACCACGTCCGCCCCCTCAGCGAGAGGTGCCGCCGCGCTCTGCCCTTGAAACCTGCCATGCTTAGACCATCCACTTAGACCAATTCCAAGCGGCGGTTACCAAGCACAATCAACGATTTCAAGGGGATAAAGCCGTTTGGCGTCTAATCCCGCTCTCTCCGCCATTCGTCGCTGATTACACGCTATGGCGCGATATTCTGCGAAGTAGCCGCTAAATTGCTGCCGATTTGCCGCACGAAGGGGACGGTCGCGCCATGACCGGACCGCCAATGCGTTAACGTCAAAGCGAACGATTGCGTGACGCTGTCATCAAGAAACGCGCCGCGGCTCGGGCGCAAAGGTACTGAGGGTAAGCCATTTCTGTATGGCATTGGCAATCGGCCGCTCGCCCTGGAGCTCAAGGCGCCCCGCGGCCAGCTCGTGCGGAATGGGCGCAAAGCCCATCCAGATCGCCGTCATCGTACGGAGCGAACTGCGGACAAGCAGATTGATCTCGTAGCCGGGGTCGAAGCCACAGAGGTCGACCTTGCCCTTTTCAATCACCATCCACCAATTGCGCTGCGGCTCGGGAAGTTCGGGGTATTGAAACTGAATCGTGCAGCGGCCGGGTAGAAGCGGCTCGGGATTGAGGTTTCGGCGAATGTCCCACATCAGCAGCGACGGATCGAGGTTCTTCAGCGAAAGCTGCGATTCTACCCAGCGCTGGCCCCAGAAGCCCATGCCGAGGATGATCGAGCGCAAATCTTCGCCGGCCGGCGAGAGATGATACTCGACAGCACCGGACTCGCGCGGGGCGGTTACGATCACACCAATTTTCTCTAATTCTTTCAAGCGCTTGGAAAGAAGCGCCGGTGACATGCGTGGCACTCCGCGGCGAAGTTGGTTGAACCTGGTACTGCCGCAAAGAAGCTCGCGTATAACCAGCGCCGTCCATCGCGTGCACAGGATTTCGGCCGCCATGGATACAGGGCAAAACTGTCCGTATCCTCCGCGATCCTCCATGCCCGTCTCCTCCGACAACTGTCACATCACTATAGATTACCGGCGCGAGCGCAGCATGCCAAGGACTTGTACGGGGTGAATTCGATTGGCCGGGCTTGCTGCCTGGTACAGTTCGTGAACTGGAATCCGGGCCGCAGGTGTGGGAGTCAGACCTCTCTCACTAACCATCTTGGAGAAACCGAAACATGATCAGTCCCCTGAAAGTGGAAGCCCAAGGGCAATGCAGCGACGAACTCGTGACGATCGCGCGGGCTATGGGCGCCAAGTTCGCCGAACGCGCGGCCGACGCGGACGCAAACGATCGCTTCGTGACCGACAACTACCAAGCGTTGAAGCAGGCCGGCCTGGTTGAAGCGGGTGTTCCGTCCGAACTCGGTGGAGGCGGCGCGGAGGTGCGTGAACTGGCTGCGATGTTGCGCGAACTCGCGTATCACTGCGGCTCAACCGCGCTCGCCTTTTCCATGCACACCCACCAGGTGGCAATCCCTGCTTGGCGTTGGCGTCATCAGAAAGTTGCCGCCGTCGAGCCGCTGCTGAAGCGCATAGCCAACGACCGCATCATCCTCCTGTCCAGCGGCGGGTCCGACTGGATCGGCGGCTCGGGCCGAGCGGCGAAGGTCGAGGGCGGCTATCGCATCACGGCCCGCAAGATCTTCACCTCGGGCGCCGAAGCGGGCGATGTGCTGATGACCACCGCTGTCGTCCAGAGCGAGGGGGAGCCCGACACCGTGATCCATTTCCCGGTTTCGATGAAGGCGCCGGAAGTGACGGTGCTCGACACCTGGCGCACGCTCGGCATGCGCGGTACCGGCTCCAACGACGTGCTGATCGAAGGCCTGTTCGTGCCGGACGCCGGCGTGGCGGTGTCGCGCAAGGCAGGCGAATGGCATCCGCTATTCCAGGTGATTGCTACGATAGCTTTTCCGCTGATTTATTCGGCCTATCTCGGCGTCGCCGAGAGTGCCCGCGACATCGCCATCGGACTGGCGAAGAACAAGCGGCAGACGCAGCACACGCTAGCGTTGGCTGGCCGGATGGATACGGCGCTGCGCACCGCGCAGCTTGCCCATGGCTGGATGCTCGATATCGTCGAGCGCAACGCGCCATCGGTCGATACGGTGAATGAGGTGATGATCGGGCGTAGTCTCGTGGCGGAAAACGCGATCAAGGCCGTCGAGCTCGCGATGGAGTTGGCAGGCGGGGCGGGCTTCTATCGCGAGAACGGGCTGGAGCGCCGATTCCGCGACATACAGGGCGCGCGCTACCACCCGCTCCAGACCGGCCCACAAGCTGAATATGCAGGAGCAACAGCACTGGGCTTGCCCACAGCGAACATTTACTAGT
>NZ_CAUM01000066.1 GCF_000350085.1 Mesorhizobium metallidurans STM 2683 | reverse complement strand
AAGAACATGCGGCGCCGGATTAATGTGCCAGGCGCCGCGACGAGGCCGAACCGGGTGTAACGTCCCTTCCTCCCGGATCGACAGAGGCCGGAGGCCCGCCGCAGGCTGCTTCCGGCCTCATTCGTTGCCTTTCCGTCTCCCGCAACGCCTTTGCTTTTGGCGCATGGCCGTCTATCACCATGCCGACGTCTCGGCAGGATCGGGCGAGACAGCAAACAACGAAGCGCCGAATGACGGACCTCTTCCACGAAATTCCGGGCAATCCGATACCGGAAAATGCGGCCGGCGGCTTCTTCACCGCACACGACGGCAAGAAAATCCGCTACGGCCTGTTTGCCGCAGCCGCCCGCCCGATGAAGGGCACCGTAGTCGTGCTGACCGGCCGCAACGAGTGCATCGAGAAATACTTCGAGACCATCCGCGATCTTACCGGACGCGGCCTCGGCGTCGCGACCCTCGATTGGCGCGGCCAGGGCGATTCCGACCGGCTGATCGGCGACCGCCAGCGCGGTTATGTCAGGAGCTTCTTCGACTACACCAGCGATCTGGAGCAGTTCTTCGAGGAGATCGTGCTGCCCGACTGCCGCGGGCCGTATTACATATTGGCGCATTCGGCCGGCGCCGTGATCACGCTGCTTGCCGCGCCCTCGATGGTGAACCGCGTGCGGCGCATGGTGCTGATCGCGCCGTTCCTGACCGTACCTGACCTGCCGGTATCGATAACGACCGTTCGCCGCGTCTGCACGCTGTTCTGTTACCTCGGCCTTGGCCGGCTCTATGCCGCCTGGGGCCAGCGGCCGAAGGAAACCGCGCCCTTTGCCACCAACAAGGTGACATCGGATCCCGAGCGGTATCGGCGCAACACCTTTCTCTACGAAGCCTATCCGCAGCTGGCGCTCGGCGGCCCGACGATCCGCTGGCTGAAAGCGGCGGCGGAAGCATCCGAAATCATCAGCGATCCGGACTTCATGGCCAGGATCCAGGTTCCCTTGCTGGTGATCGCCGCCGGCGCCGACCAGGTCGTCTCGACCAGGGCCGTCGAAGCCTACACGAGACGTCTGCGTCTCGGCTCCTTGCTGATGATCGATGGCGCGCGCCATGAAATCCTGCAGGAGGCCGACCTCTACCGCGAGCAGTTCCTCGCCGCCTTCGATGCCTTCATCCCTGGAACCGACGACGCAACGTGATCAGCCCTGTCTGGCATTACGCGTGACGGGCGAAATCCATGATCCAGTTGGTCTCCCAGGTCTTGCCGCCATCCTGTGAAAAAGCCTGCTCCCAGCGCGCTGATTTTTTGGTGATCCGCGACCAGAGGAAACGAACCTGGACGTTGCGGCCGTCAAAGACGTCTTCGCACAGGAACGTGCCGATTTCAGCCTCGAAGCTGCCGCGCATCGGGACATCGATGGTCAGCGGGTTACGGCCGTCGATCCACCAGATCGACCATTGTCCCGTCGCCGGATCGAAGGTCCGCACCGTGGCGGCGCGATAGGCGCCGGCCGGCAATTCAATGACATTGTCGTCGACATTGCCGAGACCGCCGAGGATCGGACGCACATCGCATGTTCCGCCGAACTCGTCCCAATTCGTATTACCCGCAAGCCGCGCTTGCAGTCTTCGATGGCTGACGACCCAGCGGCCGAAGAAGAAATCGAAGTCGGTCCGGCCATCTGCCGGGCCATCGCCGGAACCGCCGGCTGCTGATTGCGTTGGCATGTCTTCCTCCCTCTGGTGACATCCATTCCATAGCAGAGTGCTCCGACATCTTGCTGTCAGGAGAGGCGTCATGGCGGTGCGCTTTAGCCGCGTAGCGCCGTCATGGCCGCGGCATGCAGTTCCGGGGTCGCCGCCGCCAATATGTCGCCGCCCTTCTCGGCCGGTCCGCCGTCGAAGGTGGTGACGACGCCGCCTGCCTTCTCGATGATCGGGATCAGCGCCACGATATCATAGGGTTTCAATCCGGGGTCGGCGACGATGTCGACACTTCCCGCCGCGACCATGGCGAAAGCATAGCAGTCGGTGCCGTAGCGGGCGAGCCGAACCCTTGTCTCGAACCGGTCGTAACGCTGGCGCGCCTCGCCCTTGAACAGTGCCGGCGTCGTGGTGAACAGCGTCGCCTCGGCGAGATCAGTCGTCTTGCGCGTCGCCAGTCTTCGCGGCCCGCCCGGCCCCTCATAGTGGGCGCCCGAACCATTGGCGTAGAAAAGCTCGCCGGTGAAGGGTTGCGACATCATGCCGGCAACGGCGTCGCCGTCGACCGTCAGCCCGACCAGCGTCCCCCACACCGGCAGGCCGGAGATGAAGGCGCGCGTGCCGTCGATCGGGTCGATTACCCAGACATGCCTGCTGGATATGTTCTCGCTGCCATGCTCCTCACCGAGAATGCCATGGTCTGGATATTCCGCTGATATCAGCGCCCGGATGACCCGCTCGGCCTCGCGGTCAGCCTCGGTGACCGGGTCGAAGCTGCCTGCCTCCTTGTTGGCAACAGCACCTTGACTGCGGAAGCGCGGCAAGGTCTCGGCGGCGGCGGCCTCTGCAATGCGGCGCATGAAATCGATGCTGATGTCCAACTGATTCTCCCGCGTTGCAGCATGCTGGACCTGACATTTGCCTGCGGTTTTCCATCAAGACAAGGGCGTGCAGAGATGTTTGCGCGTCGACAACTGTTGCCTCAATGTCACGCAGGCGACACCGAAATGCAATTTCCACATCAGAGTGATTTAAAAACCCGGGAGATAGCTTGACATTTGTGCAGCGCACAATAGATTTGTTCTCGAACAGGTTTTCCTGTTCATGCCCTCCTTGGGCGTTTCCTCCCTAGACTTCGACCGTGTCGTGCGAACGATGCGGTCTTTTTTTCAGGGCGGCGTCCAACGAACCGAGCGTCTTTCCCGACCGGCACTCCGGCGCTTTTATCTGGTCATTCGGCGGCAAGCGGAAGATCGATGAAATGGTGATCCGGCATCGCCATCAGATCGGCTGAGAAACGCGCCAGATCGTCGGCAAGCGCGTCAAAGCCGGCGGATTTCTGGAACGTCCGCTCGTTCATGTACAGCCCGCGATTGACCTCGATCTGCAGCGCATGGAGATGGCGCGCGGGGCGGCCATAATGCTCGGTGATGAAGCCTCCGGCGTAGGGCTTGTTGTGGGCGACGGTATAGCCCATGCCGATGAGCAGGCCGATCGCCGTCTCGGTCAACGCCGCCGAAGCGGAGATGCCGAAACGGTCGCCGACGATGAAATCCGGCCGCAGCCCGTTGTCGCCGACCCGGATGCTTGCCGGCATCGAGTGGCAGTCTATCAGCACGGCATAGCCGAACCGCGCATGGGTCCTGGTCAACAGCCGTTTCAGCGTTGTGTGATAAGGCTTGTAGACGGCCTCGATGCGCGCGATCGCCTCCGCCAGCGGCAACCGGCCGGAGTAGATGTCGAGCCCCTCTCCCACCAGCTTGGGCACGGTGCCCAGCCCGCCGGCCACCCGCGCCGAGCGGATGTTGCAGAAGGACGGCACCGGTTCGGCGAACATGCGCGGATCGAGTTCCCACGGCTCGCGGTTGACGTCGAGATAGGCGCGCGGGAAGTTTGCCGCCAGCATCGGCGCGCCGAGCGCGACGGCGCCGCCGAACAATTCCTCGACATAGCAATCCTCGGACCGGCGGATGGCATTACGGTCGAGCCGCACCATGGCCATGAACCGGTCCGGATAGTAGCGCCCGCTATGCGGCGAGTTGAAGAGAAAGGGAACGCGCTGCTCGGCGCCCGACCGGACTTCGAAGGGTGGAACGATCGAAAAATCCTCGGCTGCCGTTTTCAATTTGAACGAACCCGGAAACACCAATGCATCATCGTTGGAAAGTGCCACCTCGCCGGGCGCATGTCCAGCATTTCGGCAGCCGGACCGCCTTGTTAAATGCGGATCGCGTCTGTCTTCGTTCACTTGATGTTTACCCTCACCTCCTCATATACAGGATGGTTAACGGGCTTGCCCCACGGCAGTCTCGGGCGGGTGATTCGGACGGGTTACAATGGCACGCATTCTACTGGCGGAAGACGACGACGACATGCGCCGGTTCCTCGTCAAGGCATTGGAGCGCGCCGGCTACCAGGTTAGCGACTTCGACAATGGCGCCAGCGCCTATGAGCGTCTGCGCGAAGAGCCGTTCTCGCTGCTGTTGACCGATATCGTCATGCCGGAGATGGATGGCATAGAACTCGCCCGCCGCGCCACCGAGATCGATCCCGACCTCAAGGTCATGTTCATCACCGGTTTCGCGGCCGTCGCGCTCAATCCCGATTCCAAGGCGCCGAAAGACGCCAAGGTGCTGTCGAAGCCGTTCCACCTGCGCGACCTCGTCAACGAGGTCGAAAAGATGCTGCAGGCAGCCTGACGCGCTTTTCGGCGCGTCTCGGCCGACGAAAGCAATTCCAGGAAAAGTGTGAAGCGGTTTTCCCGGGAAAAGCGCGTAGCGCTTTCCCTAGGGAATTGCGTCAAAACAAAGAGACAAGCGGCGCATTCTTTCCCTTTTCCCACTATTGACGCGATGGACCAAAAATGGTGTATGCGCGGCTTCGGATGGGCGTGTAGCTCAGCGGGAGAGCACTGCATTGACATTGCAGGGGTCACAGGTTCAATCCCTGTCACGCCCACCATCCGGTCCAGCCTTCATTGCATCGTCTGTTTTGGTTGCCACTCGGCTTGGACGAAGCCGCAGGTCTATCTTCTCCAGAACCTCCATCCGGATTTTTTGCGTGCGCGGCTTCCCATCGGATTGATCGGCGCCGGGAAGTTGTTACGGTCGCCGGCCTGGGCGAGAAACCGCTGCCGCCAATCATCGTTTTGCGCGTTGCGCTGTTGCTGCATATCCACCTGGGTCGTCGCAGGCACGGGAGCTTCAAGATCCAGAAGTCTGCCCATGCGCTGGCAGACGCCGTCGAAATCATCGCGGATGTCTTCGTAGAAGATATGCAACGGTTCGATGCCGCTTCTGGCGAAATAGGCTGACCAGCGCCCGTTGCCGGCAATGATCTTGGCAAGCGCGGCCTCTATCCCCTCCACCGTGTATTCGGCGTCCCTCACCGCATTCTCGCCGCTGGTCCACGCCCCGTCCTGCATGGCCTTGGCCAGCGAAATCGCCTGGCCGAGCAGGTCGCGTCTTTCAAGATGGACCCATACCGGATCGGGAAACCATTCCGTGAGACGAACATCCTTTTGCAGCCTGTCGAAATGTTCGGGAAACAGCTTGAAGGCGACGACGCCATTTTGGCTTTTGCCCTCGCTGGCCGCCAGCAGGCAGCGATCCGCCGTCGTCACCTCGGGGGCATCCCAATGACGGAAATATTCGCCCGGATTGCCCAGCACGCCGGTACTGGAAACCTTGCTGCAAAGAAGGTTGCTGCCGCTTCGCGGCGTGCTCGCGATGATGAGCGTCTTGCGAGGTCGTTCCCAGCTTTCAGGCGGGCTGTTCGGCATATCTGGCAGATATCGCGGGAGAATGGCGGAGTCCATCGGGCGCGTGCCGGTCCCGAAGCACAACCTCCCCGGCCAGTTGGGGCACCCGAGGGGCCTAGATCCTGATCCCGGCCTTCCAGAGCCCCGACCGTGCTTTCGGCAACAGGCCGGACTTGGGCGAGGTGATTGGCCGTATGGATCCTCTGATTTTCTTGAACAATGTATTTGTCGGTTCCGTCCTCAACGATTGTGCGATCATCCGCAGCGCGGGTTTCAACTCCCCAGATGCGCGATGCAAAATATGCGCCGAACACGCCGCGGCGTAGGGAAAGCCCGCCCGTGCCGCAGCAAAGAAAGACTCGAAATCTTTTGACATGACATGGCCGCGCCACAGCCGGACGGTCAGAACCCGCATGGCCCTCAGAGGCATTTCAGCAGAGACGAGAAATTCCCTGGTCATAAGCGACTTCAGAATTGCCTCGCCTGACCGATAGTCATTTTCGCGAAAATAGGATGCAGCTATCTTCAGGGCGTAGACATCGTTTTCCGGATCGAGCCCGTGGGCTTTCTCGAGAATTTCTCTCGCCCGCGCGGAACTGATCCGGTCTTCCAGATTGAGGAAAGCGGCCTGGTAGCCGAAGGCAGCCTCAAACGGATGGTAGTCCGACTGATGACCTTCCAATTCGCCGAGGATGATTTCCGCGGCTCGGGAACTGTCGAACAATGTCGTTGTCGTGATGGAGGGAATATCACCCATCACCGACGCCACCGTCGCAAAGACACTGCTCCCGGCATAGATTTTCTGGCATCGCGCCATCAGCCTCATCTCAAAAAATGCCTTGAGTGTCGTATCCTCGAATTCCCTCGCCCCGAAATCATCGGTCAGCAAGGCTCCGGTTTCGGATCTCAGATATTCGAGCGTAGCTCGATCCTCGCCGATCAGCAGGGTTGAGAGGCCCTTCGACGAAAGTTCCGACACGATCGACTTGGCCAAGGTGGAAGGAACCACCTTGTCCGCAAAATCCAGACTTGAGCGGTACTTGCCGCGGACGATATCGCCGCTGCGAAGATGCAGTGCGGCCATCGGACCGGGAAAGCGGCACTTGTCGGCGGCGTCGAGCGCCTGTTTCACATTCGCGGAGAAGCCAAAACCGCGCAAGGTCTCGGATCTTCGGATTGTTTCAGCTCCCTCGTCTCGAAAGGCTTCCAGAATGCGAAATTCGTTGCAGATCCAGCCGCGGAAATTCCGTTTTGTTGCAGCAGCGTCCAGGCTGGACCGTGTGAAGGCGGTCTTTTCGAGAATGGCAAAATCGGATCTTTTGATTTTCTCGCCCAGCCAATATTTCTCGATGAAATCGGCTGAAAATATCTTCTCGACGCCGTCGATGACATGAAACTCCTTGTCTCCGATGGCCTTCCAGGTGAACCCGAAGCGATATCCAAGCCTGTCGGCGAGCGCCTTTGCATTGGCCATCGCCAGAAGCCGGCCGCCCAAGCCGTCATCCCTGGTGGCGGCAATCAGCGTTGATTGAGGATCAGGCCGCGCCGAGGCGGAGATCGCCTGTCTCAATATGCTGGAGAAACCACGCATAAGTCTGTTCCAAGCCGCTGCGAAGCGAATATTGCGGGCGCCAGCCGGTGGCAAAAAGGCGCGACACGTCCATCAGCTTGCGCGGCGTGCCGTCCGGCTTGGTCGAATCGAATGTGAGTACGGCATTGGCGCCGACGACGGAGAGCATGGTGCGGGCCAGTTCGGCAATGGTGATGTCTTCACCCGAGCCGACATTGACATGGCTGTCGCCGCTGTAATTTTTCAACAGCCAGACCAGGGCGCCGGCAGCATCGTCGACATGCAGGAATTCGCGCATCGGCGTGCCCGATCCCCAGACCTCCAGGGTCTTGTCGCCGGCGCGCCTGGCCTTGTGCGCCTTGCGCATCAGGGCCGGCACGACATGGCTGGTAGACAGGTCGAAATTGTCGCCGGGGCCGTAGAGATTGGTCGGCATCGCCGAGATGTAATCGACGCCATGCTGGCGCCGATAGGCCTGGCACAGTTTCAGCCCGGCGATCTTGGCGATCGCATACCATTCGTTGGTGGGTTCGAGCGGACCGGTCAGCAGCGCGTCCTCGGAGATCGGTTGGGCGGCGAATTTCGGATAGATGCAGGACGAACCGAGAAACAGCAATTTCTGCACATCGTTGCGGAAGGCGCTCTCGATGACATTGGTCTGCATGACCAGATTGTCCTGCAGGAAATCGACCGGCAGTCGGTTGTTTGCCAGGATGCCGCCGACCTTGGCCGCCGCCATCACCACCGCATCCGGCCTGCGGTCGGCCATCCAGCGCCGCACGCCGGCCTGGTCCTGAAGATCGAGTTCGTCGCGGGATGCCGTCAGGACCTCGCAATCCTCGTCAGCCAGCCTGCGCAGTATGGCAGAGCCGACCATGCCGCGGTGCCCAGCCACGAAAACACGCTTGCCCTGAAGTTCGAAACTCATTGGCATATCCCTATGCGATCGCTGCAACCATCTGGCGCCGGCACGCCATTGGACCTGCGTCGGACGCATAGCGCATAGGTATTTACCCAGACAAGGCAAATCGCCAAACAAGGCAAAATCAGCGGCCGGGAACCATGCAATATGGCGCTCAAAGACCCGATACGGCGCACAGGCTTTTCATTCTGGCGATGGCCAACTCCGGGTTGGCCAGCAATCCCGCCTGATCGGCAAGGCGGAAGACATCGGCGTAGTGGCGGATGCCGCGCGCCGATTGCATGCCGCCGACCATCGAGAAATGCTGCTGGTGGCCGTTCAGCCAGGCCGTGAAGACGATGCCGGCCTTGTAGTATTCGGTAGGCACCTCGAAGATCTTGCGCGACAAAGGCACTGTCGGCGCCATCAGCGCGTCATAGCCGGCGCGGTCGCCGTTGGCGAGCTTCGCCAGCGCTGCATTGGCGACCGGCGCGATGGCGTCGAAAATGCCGAGCAGCGCGTGCGAGTGTCTTTCGCCGTCGCCGGCGATCAGTTCGGGATAGTTGAAGTCGTCACCGGTGAACATGACCACCCCTTCCGGCAACCGGTTCCTGAGCGCGATTTCCTTGTCGGCGTCGAGCAGCGATATCTTGATGCCCTCGACCTTGCCTGCATGGCGTTCGATGATGGCCACGACAGTGTCGAGCGCCGCCTCGAAATCGCTGCTGCCCCAATAGCCCCTGAGCGCCGGATCGAACATGTCGCCCAGCCAGTGCAGGATGACCTTGCCGGAGGCTTGCCGAAGGATGCGGTCGTAGACGTTGACATAGTCTTCGGGACCTTTGGCCACGGCCGCCAGCGCGCGGCTGGCCATCATGATCGCCTTGCCGCCCAGGCCCTCGATGAAGCCGAACTGTTCCTCATAGGCCGCGATGACATCGTCGGGATCCCTGGCGGCGCCAGGCGCCAGATGGTCGGTGCCGGCGCCCGAGGCGAGATCGGCGCCCGGCACGGTCCGTGCCTCGGCTATAGAGCGCCGGATCAGTTCCCTGGCGTTTGCCCAGTCGAAACCCATGCCGCGCTGCGAGGTGTCCATAGCCTCGGCGATGCTAAAGCCGAGCCGCCACAGATGATGGCGGAACGCCATCGTGCGCTCCCAGTCGACCGCCGGCCTGGACCGCGGATCGGTCATGTCAAGAGGATCGGCGACGACATGTGCGGCGGCATAGGCGATGCGCGAAAACCTGGCGCCGATCACTGGCTGCGCCGGCTGGCCGACCAAGCGGTAGCGGGTGCTGCGGCCGCCCTTCCCGGGCAAGGTAATATCCATGACTCTCTCCGTTGATGGCGCTATAAATGGAACGTTCCAATAAATCAAGAACCTTTACAATTATCGATCGCACTAATGCCCGATGCTGCACCGCAGCACGGAAAGCCTTGAGCGACGCCGCATTTAGCTGCCGCGCGCCAATTTTTCGAAATCAGGAAAAATCCCGGTTGACTCAAATCTGGCACAGGGATTAGAACGTTCCAACAAATTCGGTCAAGAAAATAGCGGGAGGATGCATCTGGATGGCCAGCCGGGCCAAGGCGACGATACTCGACATTGCCCGCGAGGCGGGTGTGTCCAAGTCGACAGTGTCGCTCGTGCTTCAGGGCAGCGGGTTGATCCGGCCTGAGACCGCGGTCAAGGTTCGCAAGGCGATCGAGGATGTCGGCTATGTCTACAACCGCGGCGCCGCCAATCTGCGCAAGGCCCATTCCAATGTCATCGGCATGGTCATCAACGATCTCACCAACCCCTTCTTTGCCGAGATGGCTGTCGGCATGGAACGCGTCTTCCAGTCGGCCGGCATCGTGCCCTTCATCGCCAACACGGCCGAGAATCCGGTGCGCCAGGAAGAAGTGCTGAAATCACTGATGGAACAAGGTGTCGCCGGCCTCATCGTCTCACCGGCGCGCGGCACGACCTCTGGCGCCTTCCGGCGGCTGGAGACCGTGGGCCTTCCGGTCGTCTTTGCCATGCGCCGCTTGCCTGAAAGCCGCATCCCCGTGATCGCGCCCGACAATCATCGCGGCGCCTGGCTCGCCACTGCCCATCTGATCGGCAAGGGCCATCGCCGGTTGGCTTTCTTCGGCGGCTCGTCCGATCTGGTGGTTTATCACGAACGTCTCGGCGGTTTTCGCGAAGCGTGCGAGGCGCTCGGCATCGCCAAACGCGATACGATCGTCGTCGAGGGCGAAACCAGCCGCAAGGGCGGCATTGCCTGCCTGGACACGGCTCTTGCGGCGGCCGAACCACCGACGGCGGCACTGTGCTTCAACGATGCGGTCGCCTTCGGCGTCATGCTGGCACTGCGCAAGCGTGGACTGGAACCCGGGGCGGATTTCGCCGTCGTCGGCTTCGACGACGTGATCGAGGCCCAGCATTACATGCCGGCGCTGACCAGCGTCGCGGTGGATTCAGCAGGCCTTGGCGAGCGCGCCGCCCATGTCATGTTGAAGATGATCCAGTCGCGCACCACACGCGCCGAGGACCATATCGGCGCGGTCAACCTCGTGATCAGGGAAAGCTGTGGCCCTGATCGGCATAAAGGAATGGGAGACGCGGCGTGAGCAAGCTCGTCTCCGCAGCGCAGGCCGCCGGCATGATCAAGGACGGCATGGTCGTGTCCGTGTCCTCGTCAAGCGGTCTCGGCTGCCCGGACGCCGTGCTTGCCGCGATCGGCGAGCGCTTCGAGGGGGAAGGCCACCCCAAGGGTATCACGACGCTGCACCCGATCGCCGCCGGCGACATGTACGGCATCAAAGGCATCGACCATCTCGCCAAGCCCGGCCTGTTGAAGCGCACGCTGTGTGGATCCTATCCCTCCGGTCCCTCCTCTTCGGAACCGCCTCTGATCTGGCGGATGATCGGCGACAATTCGGTCGCCGCCTACAACGTGCCGTCAGGCATATTGTTCGACATGCACCGCGAGGCCGCCGCCAAGCGGCCCGGCGTTTTGACCAAGGTCGGCCTCGACACCTTCGCCGACCCGCGCCATCAGGGCTGCGCCATGAACGACGCCGCCAGCGAACCGATCGTGTCCGTCGAGCAATTCGACGGCGAGGAATGGCTCTATTTCCGCTCGATCGTGCCGCATGTTTCGATTATCCGCGCCACGACGGCCGACGAGCGCGGCAACCTGACCTATGAGCATGAGGGCGCCTATCTCGGTGGGTTGGAACAGGCGCTTGCCGCCCGCAACAATGGCGGCATAGTCATCGCGCAGGTCAAGCGCGTCGTCGAGAACGGCACGCTGAAACCGCATGACGTGCGCGTGCCCGGCGTGCTGGTCGACCACATCGTGGTCGCGCCCGACCAGTTGCAGACGACGCTGACGCCTT
>NZ_CAUM01000067.1 GCF_000350085.1 Mesorhizobium metallidurans STM 2683 | reverse complement strand
AGTCGTGCGAAGGACGGTATCCCGAAGGTCATTCGGACGTGAGGTTCCGGGACGGTCAGATGTTCCAAATCCAAGTCCATTCGCCGGAGGCTCCCGAAGGCTCAATTGAACCTGCGCGCCCTTCCAAGCTGCATCGCCCTCAGCTTTTGAAATCACAAGGAGCCGCACGACGTTCTCGAAATGCTTACGCAAACCGGCATAAGCATCTTCTCGAATGAGCTTCTTGCCCGACTTGTCCAACAGAATTGGATCAACGAACAGCGGCGTATCAACTGTTAGGAAAGGGTCGATCAGCCCTTCCTTCGCCAAAGCGGCGGGGCTGATCTTGAAGTGAGTAGAGAAAAGGACTGGATTTGAAAAAGACGCGGTCATCGTTGTGCTCCCCCCCGAACTAACGACGAAGATAAGTTCTGGAGCACAGATTACAACTACAATACCCTACAGAAGGCGCCCTTATCCCTTTCTTACAGTTGCGTGGCGCTTGGCCAAGCGTCGGTTTCGTCCGAACCAGGCGAAGGTGCGCTCCACGACCCATCGACGTGGCAGCACTTCGAAGCCCTTGGCGGTGTCGGATCGTTCGATGATTTCGAGCGTCCAGTCGCCTTTCCCGTGGAGAGCGGTCTCAAGCTTTTCACCGGCGTAAGCACCGTCGGCGAAGACGTGGCGCAGCCACGGAAAGCTGGCTCGAATGGAGGCCAGGACGTCGGGGGCGCCGTCGCGATCCTGGATATCGGCGGTATGGATGACCGCGCCGACCAGCAAACCCAAGGTGTCGGTGAGGATATGGCGCTTGCGGCCCTTGACCTTCTTGCCGGCATCGTAACCGCAAGGCCCGCCGCTTTGCGTGGTTTTCACGCTTTGGCTGTCGATCACGCCGGCGCTGGGGAGGCTTGGCGACCGGCGGCCAGACGGACGCTCATGAGCAGCAGGTGATTGATCGTGCTCCAAAGGCCGCTGTCGCGCCAAGCGTAGAAGTAGCGCGCAGCGTCGACACCGGCGGCAAGTCCCTGGGCAGCATCCGCCACGGCAAGCCACTGCGCAGCACGTAGAACAGTCCATTCATGATCTCCCGCCGCGACCATTTCGGCGGCCGCCCAAGTCGTGACGGAGACGGAATGACCGGCTCAAGAACCGCCCACTCCATATCCGTCAAATCGCTTGAATACCGCAGCCCTTTGCGGGCATGCTTCGCCCGGGTGATATCGGTCCACATGTGCCTCTCCGTCGATGCTTCGCAACACCGACTGAATCACAAGTCGCTGATATCACTCAACTCCTTTTCGGGTCAGACAGCAGCGGTGAAATCGGCGCATATCGGCCGCGCGGATCCCCAAATAGAAAAAGGCCGGACTGTTAAGTCCGGCCAAGAATGAAGGTTTAAAACCTCCAGAGGGGAACGCATCGGATGCAATGGGAGGAGACATCCGACGCAACACTTATATGGGTCAGCACATGTGACGTTTCAACGACGCGGGGTAGGCCACATCAGCCACTCCATAGAGCCACCGACACATGCGATCCGTCGCGATCGCCGGCCGGCCGAGGAGCGTCCCCCGAGGGGACACTCCTCCAGCCTTTCTATTCCGAGAGCGTGAAGGGCGCCGTGTACTTGTCCACATTGTCCTTGGTGATGAGCAGGCAGTCGAACAACTGCTTCTCGGTCGCGGCCCCGGTCTTGCCGGTCTTGATGAAGGAGTCGGCCTGCTGCACGGCCTTCGCCGAGTAGACGGCCACCGGCTGGAGCACGGTGTATTGCAGCTCGCCCGCCTTGATCGCGGCGACAGCGTCCGGGGAGCCGTCGAAGCCGCCGACCTTGATGCTCGACAGCTTTCCGGCCTCCTTCAGCGCGGCGATCGCGCCGAGCGCCATCTCGTCATTGCCGCTGGTCACGCCAATGATATCGGGATGGGCCTGCAGCAGGCTCTGCATCTTGTCACGGCCCTGGGTACGGTCCCAGTTGGCGACTTCAGAGCCGACCTTCTTGAGGTCCGGATACTGGCTGATCACGGTTTCGTAGCCGTTTGAGCGCGTGGCGGCATTGTTGTCGGACGGGGCGCCCAGAAGTTCGACATAGTTGCCCTTCTCGCCGATGTTCGTCACCCATTGCTGCGCGCCCAGGGCGGCGCCCTGCGCGTTGTTGGAAACGAGCTGTGCCTTGGCCAGGCCTTCCTGATTGATCTCGGCGTTGACGAGGAAGACCGGGATGTTTGCGGCAATGGCCTTCTTCACCGCGCCGATCGACCCGCTGGCATCGGCAGGATCTAGGATGATGGCCACGGATTTGTTGGTGATCGCCGTATCGATCAGCTTGCTCTCCGTGTTGGTGTCGGCTTTCGAGGCGCCGACCGTTGCGGTGTAGCCGAGTTTCTCGGCCTCGGCCTTGGCGACATTGCCTTCGGTCAGCCAGTACGGGTTCGCGGGATCGATGACGATGATCGAGATGAGACCTTCGGCCGACGCTGCCGTCACGGATCCTGCGAGCACCGGAGCGGCCAGCGCAAAGGCCGTCAGCATCAGAATTCTTGCCTTGCCGTACATGAAATTTCCTCCTTGGTTGTTGATGGTGCCGGTCAACCGGCAATCTTCTCGTGAGCGGGATCGGCCGTTCGGGCCTTGCCTTGTTGCGGAGAAGTCGAAGGGCCGTCGGTCGGGCTAGGCAGCCTGACGCGACGGCGATACTGGATGGCGTTGAGCAGCACCGCCAACACGATGACCGCGCCGGTGAACACTGTTTGCCAATAGGCGGACACGCCGATGATCACGAGACCATCGGAAAGGAAGCCGATGACGAAGGCCCCGACCAGCGTTCCGCGGATATTACCTCGACCACCGGTGAGTGCCGCGCCGCCGATGACGACGGCCGCAATGGCGGTCAGTTCGTAGGAATTGCCGGCGGTCGGCCCCGCCGAGGTCAGTTCCGAGGACAGGATGAGGCCGGCCACCGAGGCGCAGATGCCGGAAAGCATGTACACCGCCACCTGGACTTTCTTCACCGGCACGCCGGAGAGCTCGGCGGCGCGCTCATTGCCGCCGGACGCATAGAGCCAGCGGCCGAAGGCGGTGCGATTGAGGATGATACTGCCGATGATGGCGATGACAGCCATGACCAACACGCCGATCGGAACCCCGAACAGGCGGTTGAAGCCCAGCCAGTCGAAGCCGGTATTGCCGAGTTCCGGCTTGCCGCCAAGGTCGTTGTAGGTCAGGCCGTTGGTCATCAGCAGCGCGGCGCCGCGCACCACATAGAGCATGCCCAGCGTGGCCACGAAGGCCGGCACCTTCAGCCAGGCGATGAGGACGCCGTTGACCAGGCCGACCAGCGCGCCCAGCACGCATACCAGCACTACAACCACCCAGACGGGAGGGAACAGCAAAATGCCGAGCGTTTGCAACTGCACGCCCTGCATCAGGAATCCGGCGATGACCCCCGACAGCCCGAGCGTCGACCCCACCGAAAGATCGATGCCGCCATTGAGGATGACCAGCAGCATGCCGACCGCCAGGATGCCGAAGATGGCGACATGCGAGGCCATGGTAAGGAAATTGGCCAGCGAAAAGTAATAGGGCGACAGCATCGAGAAGACGACGATGATCACGACCAGCGCGAGGAACGCCCTACCCTCCAGCAACAGCTTGGCCAGGCTGAAGCCACCGCTCGATGTTTTCGGGCCGGAGCGGCTGCGGTTGTGGCTGACGTCGGTCACGGTCTGGGCTCCTGTATTCTTCATGACGAGGCGATCACGGCTTCGCCCGAGGCGGCCATGATCTGCTCTTTCGTGACGCCGGCGCCGAACTCGGCCGAAATCCTGCCCCGGCGCATGACGATGATCCGATGCGCGATACCAAGGCATTCGGCGACTTCCGAAGTCGAGAACACGACCGCGAGCCCTTGCGTGGCCCGCTCGCCGAGCAGCCGGAACACTTCCGCCTTGGCGCCGACGTCAATGCCGCGGCTGGGCTCGTCCAAGAGCATGACCTTGGGGTTGGTCGTCAGCATCTTGCCGATGACGACCTTCTGCTGATTGCCGCCGGACAGTGACCCGATGGGCGCGCTTCCGCCCGCGGTCTTGACACGCACGTCGCGTATTGAGCCTTCGACCAGCGAGCGCTCCCGTGACCGCGACAAGAACATCCCCGTGACGAAGGCGCCAATGCTGGCCAGCGACAGATTGGTCCCCACGGACATCGTCTGGACCAGCCCGTCGCGCTGGCGGTCCTCGGGCACCAGCACCAGCCCTCTTGATATGCGTTCGGCGATGCTGAGGCGGGAGATGTCGTCGCCCTCCAGCAAGACCCGTCCGCCCGCCGCCGGTAAGCGTCCGGCGACACATTCCAGCAGTTCCGTGCGCCCGGCGCCCATCAGCCCGTAGATGCAGACGATCTCGCCGGCGCGGACATCCAGCGACAGCCGGCCGACGACCAATCGGTCCGAACCCGAACTGTCGGCGATGCTCACATCCTCGATCGACAAGGCAACCTCGCCAAAGGCATAGCCGGCGGGCGGCGATCCGAGGTCGAAGTTCTCGCCCACCATGTTGCGGACAATCCATTCGAGATCGATGTCCTTCGCTTTGGCCGTGGCCGTGATCGTTCCGTCCCGCAGCACCACCGCATGGTCGGTGATCTGCAGCGCCTCTTCGAGGTGATGGGAGATGTAGACGATCGAGACGCCGCGGGCGGTCAGGTCGCGGATCACCCGGAACAGCACCTCGACCTCGGTCGCGCTCAAGGCGGACGTCGGCTCGTCCATGATCAGGATACGCGAATCCACCGAGAGCGCGCGCGCGATCTCGACAATCTGCTGCTGCCCGAGGCGCAGATCCTGCACCAGGGTCAGCGGATCGATGTCCTCTTCGAGATCGGCCATCAGCAGTCGCGTCTGGCGAGCCTCCTCCGCGAAGTCGAGGCCGGTGGCGCCACGCAACTCGCGACCCATGAAAATGTTGTCGCGTACGCTCAGATTGGGTGCGAGGCTCAATTCCTGATGGATTATCGAGATGCCCCGGTTTCGCGCGTCGACGGTGGACGAGAAGGCGACGGGACGGCCATCGAGCTCGATGCTTCCCGATGTCGGCGTCTCGACACCGGAGAGGATCTTCATCAGCGTCGACTTGCCGGCGCCATTTTCTCCGAACAGCGTGGTGACCTCGCCACGGCGGATGTCGAAATTGACGCTTTTGAGGGCATGCGTGCCGCCATAGGATTTTACGATGTTGCGCGCCGCGAGCACGGTGTCCGCTGGAGCCGGCTCGAATTGAGGTGCCGCATTCATTGAACGCTCAGCTTCACGGGCGTGACGAGCCAGCCTTTGGGGTTGACCAGCTTGAAGACGCCGACGACCGAGATCGTCTTGCCGGTGAGCTTGGTGTTGTCGATGGTCGACAGAACCTGCTTCTTCATCTCGTTGTTCAAGGCCGATCCGGCGTTCTGATACTCGATCTGGTTGGTGAATTGCCCGAAGGTGATCGTACCCGTGGCATCGCGCAGGTCGGTTCCGTTGATAGCCGGCCCGGTCTGCACCCGAATGACCAGGGTGCTGGGAACATCGTCGACCTTGACGGCATAGATGCCGGACTTCCCTTCGCCGACCAAGCCGGTGAACTTGACGGAGAACTCGGTCCCGACATTGGCCGGCACGCCGTATTGCTTCTCCGCCGCGGCCTTATCCTTGGCGATGGCCGACGCCAGGACACCGGCGGCCACCGCGCGCTGGTCGACGGCGGACTGGACATTCGGAAATTCGGACTTGCCGAATGCCTCCGGCGAAAACGCAGCCTTTCGTGCGTCTTCCGCCGAACCGATCACGACAACCATGGTGTCGAGTGCCATCGCGACCAGCAAGACGAGGATCGCGGCCGCTGCGACAATCCAGCGAACGCCCGGCCATCGAGCGCCCGGCGTCCCGCGCCGATTGATCGTGGACTGCGAGCTCATGGCGCGACGACCACAATCAACTCACGACCACGATTGGCGGCGCTTCTTGATTTCATCCCATCTCCTCCCGAGATGATATTATTATCTTCAGTTGAAAAATTTTTCACGCGTTCGTGTCGTTGTCAATCGGCCTTCGAAAGTATCCGCGTGCAAACGGCTATTGAGAGACCCTTGCCACGCAGCAGCTGATCGTGGCCGGGATCAACAGCCGGTGTTCGGCGGTCCAAGCCCAAATCGACCATACGATAGTGTTAAGTTCACGTCAAGATATGTGATATTTTACCCCACTCCCCAGCATATCCGGAGAAGCGAAGAACGGCAGAGAAGATTAACCTACTGTTTTTATGTGGCATTTTTCGAAGAGAGGATGTTGCGGCGATGCATGTGCCGCAATCGGGAAGCAGATCACAATCGCACGAGATTTCTGTCGCTGAGTTGCGCGACAGTGGCGTCGAGCTCATCGGAAATCCGCTGCGGACCCCAATTCCCTGCCCGGCCCGCAATGGCGGCGATCTGTTTCAAATCGGCCATGGTCAGGGAGCCGCCAATGGCGAGCGTGGTGCGCCGCATGACGATATCGGTGAGATGCTCGACGAATTCGTTGCGGACGATGTAGTCGATTTCGGACGTGCCGTAGTCGCTCGCCCCCGGCAGGCGATCTTCATTGCTCCACGGGCTTTGGTGGCGGGCCATCTGCAGCGCCTTGGTCCCATAGCGCGACAGAAGCTGGTCGAGAAGGCGCTCGTCGGCGCCCGAAGCCGACCTAGCCTCGGCCAGCCAGGCGGCCCGCGCCGCAGCCTCTGTCGGAAAATCCTTGCCGCCGCCGATCGGCATCGATCGTGTGGACACCTTGCGGCCGCGCCCCAGCCGATTGAGCACGGTGTCGGCGACTTCCTCGGCAAAGCCGCGAAACGTCGTCCATTTGCCGCCGACCAGGGAGATGATCGGAAACGGACGTGCAGGCTCCGGCTCGACTACCGGCGCCGAATGATCCCGGCTGATCAGGCCAGGCACCGAGGTGTCGGACGCAGGCAGGGGCCTGATACCACTATAGGCATAGGCGATCTGGTCGCGCTCGAAGCTCATGCCGGGCAGAAGCGCTCGAACGCTTTCGAGGAGATAATCGATCTCTTGCGGCTCGCAACGCACGGTGTCGGGATTGTCGGCCTGGATGTCGGTCGAGCCGACCAGCGCCAGACCGAGATAGTCGTAGACAAGGCAGATGCGGCCGTCATCGGCTTCGAAGTAGAGCATGCGGCCCGCCAGGCTTCGCACCAGTTCGTCATGTTTCAACAGGATATGCGAGCCCTTGGTGCCGCCGATCATTTTCGACGGCGCGCCAAGCAAGGCGTTGACATCGTCGATCCACGGGCCGGCGGCATTGACGACCAGTTTCGGCCGCACCGAAAACACGCCACCATCCTCGGACCGGCCCCTGTCTCTTGACTGGCTCCCGCCTTTTAACTGGCCCTCGCCTTCTGACTGAAAAGTCAACACGCCGTCGGACGACGAAATCAGCGCCGTGTAGTTGGCGGCCGCGGCGAACATATTTGCCGCCAGCCCGTCGGTGATCAGTTCGAGCACGAGCCTTTCGGGATGACTGATCTTGGCGTCGTAGTAGGTGCCGGTGGCGACGATCGATTTGGTCAGCGCTGGTATGTCGCGCAGCGCCCGCCGCCGTCCAACCAGCCGGTGGCGCGGCATCACCCTGTGCCGCGATCCATAAAAATCGTAGATCGCCAAACCGATCTTGATCAGGATGGCGCCGCGGCTGCGCGGCGCACTGGTCGAGCCCAGCAGCGTGCGCAGCGCCGCCCACATGCCTTTGCTCCAGGAAAAGATCGGGATGACCGTCGGCAGCGGGCTGACATAGTGCGGCGCGTTCTTCAGCAAGAGATTGCGCTCCAGCGTCGACTGCGCCACCAGTCCGAACTCGCCGGTTTCGAGATATTTGAGACCGCCATGGATCAGCCGCGAGGGCGCCGCACTGGTGCCCGATCCGAAATCGCCCTTGTCGACGATCAGGCAGCTGACGCCTTGCGCGCACAGATCGCGAAACAGGCCGGCGCCATTGATGCCGGCGCCAAGAATGACGACGTCGACGTCGCCCGTCCTGGCCGTGGCGGCGATGCGCCCGGTGTGGTTCGGTACGGAGTGGTCCGGTACAGCGGAGTGCAACAGGCCGGCGTCGTCGGCAGGGTTCATGATCGGGCCATGTTGACGACGCGTAGCTTTACGCCGGCCTGTTCGAGCTTTTGCGCCTGCGCATCGCTTATGCCGTCGGTCGTCAGCACTGCGTCGAAGCGGGTCAGATCGTCGAAGACATGCAGGGCGACCTTGTCGAACTTGGAATGGTCAACGGCAAGAATGCGTTTGGTCGAGGCGGCAAACATCGCCTGCTTGACCCGCACCACATGCTGATCCTGGATAAAGGCGGTGGTGCCGGAGATCGCCGAAGCCGAGCAGATCAAAAGATTGGCGCGCAGTTGCGCCACGGCATTCTCGCAGACGATGCCGATATAGGCATTGTAGGTGCGGTGGTACTGACCACCGAGACAGATGAAATCGATGTCGTCGACATTGGTCAGCAGTGCCGCGGTCGCCACACTGTTGGTGATCACGGTCAATGGCTTGATGTCGAGCAACAGCGGCGCGATCGCGTTCGCCGTCGTCGAATCGTCCAGCATAATCGCTTGGCCGGCTTCGACATAGTCCAGTGCCGCATGCGCCAGCGCATCCTTCTCCGCCCTGCCGACCGTCACCCGATAGCGGAAAGCGCTTTCATAGAGGCCGGAAGGCTGCACGGTCACCGCGCCATGCAGCTTGCGCAGCACGCCCTGATGCGCCAACTGATCGATATGGCGGTGGATGGTCATGCGCGACACACCGAAATGCTCGACCAGATCGTCGATGCGCACCTGGCCAAGCTTGATCACATAGTCGGCGATCTCCTCGCGCCGCTCGTCGGCCTTGATCATGCAGCCCCTCCAGTGCCCTGCCCTGCCAGCCTTTCGATCTTAGGCCATAGCGGCTTGAGCGATTCGGCAATGCGGCAGTAAAGAGAAAACCGGTCCTCGAAAACAGCGCTGCGCGCTCTGTCCGGCAGATATTCGCGGCTCACCTTGCTGACGACCCGCGCCCCCTGTTGTGGCGAGGCAAACAGGCCAACCGCGGCGCCGGCACAAAGGGCTGCGCCGAAGGCCGCCGCCTCGTCGGTCGAGGTGACGATGACCGGCATGTCGAGCACATCGGCAAACATCTGCGCGAAGGCCGGATTGCGCGAGCCGCCGCCGGTAAGCCGCACCTCGCGAACGGCAAAGCCGTCGCGCAGCGCTTCGACATGCGTCCGGTGATTGAACACGATGCCTTCCAGCACCGCCTTCAGCATGTCGCCACGATCGTGCCAGCCATGCAGGCCGAGAAAGCTGGCGCTGGCGGCATTGCCGTAGGGCGAGCCGAACAGATAGGGGTGGAAGAAGATGGTCGAAGTCTTGCCAAGCGCCACGTCGATCTCTGCCGCCAGCATCTCGTGGATCGAGCCGCCAGTCCTTTTGGTTTCGTCCTGTTCCGAGCGGCAGAGCGTGTCGAGGAACCAGTCGTAATTCGCCGTCGAGGCCGGCGAGATCGACATGTTGTTCCAACGCCTGCGGTCGATGGCGTTGCGGCAGAACCAGCGCGGGTCGACACGCGGGTCGGCGGAGACGATTTCGTTGATCGAATAAGTGCCGGCGACGATGCTGACGACGCCCTCCTCATGACCGCCCATGCCAAGCGCCGAGGCCGTGACATCGTGCAGGCCGCAAGCGACCGGCGTGCCTTCGGCAAGCCCGGTGAGCGCCGCTGCATCTGCGGTGACGTTGCCGACGATATCCGCCGAATGCGCCACCGGCGGCAAAGCCTCGAACAGTGCCTCAAGGCCGAAGATGCGCATCGCCTCCGGCGCGTAGCTTTGCGTGCGTATGTTGGTGAATGAGGTGCTCGCCTCGGTGAGGTCGGTGCCGATGGTGCCGGTCAGGCAGAAACGCAGCCAATCCTTGCAGGCGAATATGTGAGCTATCCGGTTGAAGCGCTCCGGATCATTCTCCTTCAGCCAGACCAGCAGCGACGACGGTGAGGAAGCATGCGGTACCTGGCCCGTCACGGCGAGCGCCTCGGTGAAGACCGGACCTTGCGACCATCTGTCGACGATTTCGCCTGCCCGGCTGTCGAGCGACAATACGCCGGGACCCAGCGGCCGGCGATCCCTGTCGAGCAGGTAGACGCCGTCGCCATGCGCGGTCGCCGCCACCGCCTTGATGTCGCTGGCCGGCCTGCCGCTCAAGGCAATCGCCTCGCCGATCGCCTCGGCGGTCGCCTGCCAGAGCCCGGCCATGTCGCGTTCAACCCAGCGCGCATGCGGCATCGATTGCGGCACACGCCGCCGCGCCACCGCCAATTGCGAGCCGTCGGCATCGAAGATCACCGCCTTCGTCACCGTCAGGCCGTTGTCGATCCCAAGCAGGCTGGACATGGTTCCCTCTGGCTCAGCGCGTGCCGATATGCGTCACAAACTCGTCCCCGGGCTGGCTAGAGCAAAGGATGTCCAAGTTGAACCATCTGCGCGCCGCTGGAGTATCATGGAACCATCCCTCGTCGGGCAGCCGCCGCGACCGCAACACCACTCCTGCCATCCCGCCACACGAGCAGGATCCTGGTGCGCTGCGCTTTGACGCCGGCGGAGAAGGCTGCCGCTTCATCCCTGTCGATGGCATGGATTCCCTTTTCATTGCGGTGCCCTGTGAACACACAGGCGGCGAACAAGCCGTGGCTGAACACAGCGGCGGGAATACCGAACCAATGGAATTGACCATACTATGGTGTTAAATTAACGTCAATGTATGTGATTTTCTGATGCCGGTCCGCAAATACCGCTTGCTGGGTCTTTGCTGGCGTCCCGACGAGCGGTGTCCGGCAGGCTATTGCAAACGGTCGGCGACTCTTTGCATGTATGGTCGGCTGTCAATCAGGCTCGGTCTCGTTCACGGCTTGGACACAGCCGGCGAAGGCTGGATCGGTGATTTTGCCGTTGGAAGGCTGGACTGGGCTCGGGCAGGATGGCGCTGGACGTGGAAGATATTGCCGGCCATCCGGCATTGCATCGCTCTGTGCGGGCGCAATCGCAGGCGTTGCTCCAGGCCTATGAAGCCAATCCGCGGCTCGCTTCCGTGTTCGCCACGCAGCAGCGCTGGCTGATGGCTCATGTTGGCCTCGCTTTGCATTTCAGGCTGCAGGCAAATGACGACCGCACGGGACTGACGGCGGCCCGTTTCATCGACATGACATGCCGACATTCGGTGGCCAGCCGCAACACCGCAGATGCCTTCATCAAGGAGATGCTGCACTACAAGTTCGTCCAGCATCTTCCGAGCCGGGACGGGCGTAGCCGCCCCTTGCTGCCAACAGTGGCCACTCAGGAGGCCGTGGCTGGCTGGGTCATGGCCCATCTTGCGACGCTGGACAGTCTCGACGACGGACGTCGACTGGCCGCCTTTGCCGCAAGACCGGATGCTCTTGGCGAATTGCAGCCGCTGGTGGCGGACGGCCTGCTTTCGTCCCATCCGGTGCGCGAACCGAAACAGACCTTTTCCTTGTTCACCTGGCTCAACAATGGTGGCGTCGTCATGGACTGGCTCATGTCAGGCGTCGATCCCGACCATGCCGGGCTCGGCCAAATCCCGACCGGCATCGTCTCGATCGCAGAGTTCGCAAATTGGCTGAAGCTTTCCCGGACCCACCTTGCCCGCAAATTGCGCGACGCCGAGCAACTCGGCAGCATCGGCTGGCTGGGTCAGCGGGGCCATTCGGTGATGTGGGTGTCGAACGCTTTCCATCAGGAGTATGTGACCGCCCAGGCCGTGAAGCTCGCCATCATCGACGCGGCCTTCGAAAATTGTTCCCTGCCAGAGCGCCGGACCCAAAACCGGTTTCCGATTTTGGATCCGACGCTCTAAGCGGCTTCAACGCAAACAACGCAACCTTCCTATTTTCAGGCTGGCATGAGCAGGACACTACCGGGCAACAGGTTGCCCGGCTACACCAAGGAATTGCATTGCCGAATTGGGGGAAGCATCCATGACATCGACGCCCGTCCGACTGACCGCCGCGCCGCTCCGAACGCAGGACATTGCCGCCATTGCCCGCCGCCATTCATTGGTCGAGGTCTCACCCGAGGCGGACGCCCTGATCCGGGCCAGCCGCGCGGTGATCGAACGCCATGCGGCAGAAAACCGTCCGGTCTACGGGCTGACCACCGCGCTGGGTGCTGCCGTGGATACGCCGCTGAGCGGGGAGGATCTGATCGCCTATCAGCGGCGGGTTTCGTTCGGTCATGCGGTCGGCTTCGGGTCGGCTTTGCCGCAAGAGGCGGTGCGCGCGATGATGGCGGTGCGGATCGCTGGCATGGCCGTCGGCGGCACCGGCATTTCCCCGGCCGTTTTCGAGGGGCTTGTCGCCGCGCTCAACGCCGGTGTGCACCCCGTGGTGCCATCGCTCGGCTCGCTGGGCGCGGCCGATCTCGCGCCGCTCGCCCATATGACGCTGGGCCTGCTTGGCCACGGCCAGGCGGAATATGGCGGCGAGACCATGCCGGCGGCCGAGGCGCTCGAACGCGCCGGGCTGAAGCCGCTCGACATCCATGCCAAGGACGGCCATGCCATCATCGTCGCCAACAGCCTGTCTGTCGCCCAGGCCTGCCTGGCGCTGGAGGACATCGAGCAGGCTTTCCAGTGGTCGCTTAGAGCTGTCGCACTGAATTTGGAGGCGTTCCGCGCCAATGTCAGTTCGCTCGACGACTCGGCCATGGCGGCACGGCCCGCCTTCGGCCAGAGAGCGGTGGCAGCACGGCTGCGTGAGCTGTTGTCGGGCGGCACGCTGTTCACGGAAGGCGCCGCCCGGCGGATCCAGGATCCGCTGAGCTATCGATGCGTGCCGCAGGTCTGGGGCGCGCTTCGCCATGCGATCGACGAGGCGCGAGCCGCGACCGAAATCGAATTGGCCAGTTCCGGCGATAATCCGGTCGTCCTGGCCGGGGAGGACCGGATCGTCTCGCATGGCAATTTCGACATGACCGCTTTCGTCCTGTCCTGGGAAGGGCTCAGCCAGGCACTGGCTCATGCGGCGGCAGGCGTTGCCAACCGGACGATCAAACTCATGTCCCCTACTGTAGCCGGCTTGCCGCGTTTCCTGGCGGCAAACGGCCAGAACCGCATGGGCTTTGCCATTTTGCAGAAGCCTGTTTCAGCGATGGAAGCAGAGATCCGCTTTCTCGCCAGCCCGATCTCGTTGACCCCGATCGCGGTTTCGGACTGGGTCGAGGATCAGTCGTCGATGGCGCCGGCTGTCATCGCCAAGGTGAACCAGATCATCGAACGGTTCCGCTACCTCGTCGCCATGGAGCTGATCTCCTCGGCTTACGCAGCCGAGATCCGGGGTGTGGCGGACAAATTGGGCTGTGGCGCCGATGAGGCGTACAGGACGCTGCGCGAACGGGTTGCTCCTCTGGTGGAGGACCGGGAATTGGGCTGCGATGTCGCCAGCATCGCCGCCATGATCGCTCAATCCGATCCTCAGTCGATGTCGAACGACACACCCTGCGCGAGCGGCAGCGCCTTGGAATAGTTCACCGTGTTGGTGGCGCGGCGCATATAGGCCTTCCACGCATCGGAGCCCGACTCGCGGCCGCCGCCGGTTTCCTTCTCGCCGCCGAAGGCGCCACCGATCTCGGCTCCCGACGTGCCGATATTGACATTGGCAATGCCGCAGTCCGAACCGTCGACGCCGAGGAAACGCTCGGACTCCTGCAGGTCGCGGGTGAAGATCGACGACGAAAGCCCCGCGCCGACCGCATTGTGCTCGTCGAGCACGGCGTCGAAATCCGAATACTTCATCACGTAGAGGATCGGCGCGAAGGTCTCTTCGGTCACCGGCGAGACTTGGCTTTGCATTTCGACCAGCGCCGGATGCACATAATAGGCGTCGGGATGGCCGTTCTCGACCCGCGTGCCGCCGGTCACCTTGCCGCCATGCGAAACCGCTTCCTTCAGCGCCTTCTGCATATTGTCGAAAGCGGCCTTGTCGATCAGCGGGCCGACCAGCGCCGATGTCTCAAGCGGATTACCGACCGAAACGCTCTCATAGGCCTTCTTCAGGCGCGGCACCAAGGCGT
Organism: Mesorhizobium metallidurans STM 2683; assembly: GCF_000350085.1. Lineage (GTDB taxonomy): Bacteria > Pseudomonadota > Alphaproteobacteria > Rhizobiales > Rhizobiaceae > Mesorhizobium > Mesorhizobium metallidurans. The sequence continues at coordinate 79,979 of NZ_CAUM01000067.1, read as the reverse complement.
CATAGACGCTGTCATGCACGAACAGGCGCCGCAGCGTCGTGCAGCGCTGGCCGGCCGTGCCCATGGCGCCGAAGGCGATGGCGCGCAGCGCCATGTCGAGATCGGCCGTCGGGCAGACGATGCCGGCATTGTTGCCGCCAAGCTCCAGCACGGCGCGCGCAAAACGCTTCGCCAGGCGCGGACCGACATCCCTGCCCATGCGGGTCGAGCCGGTAGCCGAGACAAGCGGCACCTTCGGATGATCGACCAGTATCTCGCCGACGGCGCGGGCGCCGATCAGCACCGGAGCCAGACCTTCGGGCGCATCGCCGAAACGCTTGACCGCGCGCTTGAAGATCGCCTCGCAGGCAAGTGCGGTCAGTGGCGTCTTTTCCGATGGCTTCCACACCACCGCGTCGCCGCAGACCAGCGCCAGTGCCGCGTTCCACGACCACACCGCGACCGGGAAGTTGAACGCCGAGATGACGCCGACCACGCCGAGCGGATGCCAGGTCTCCATCATGCGATGTCCCGGGCGTTCGGTAGCGATGGTCAGGCCATAGAGCTGGCGGGAAAGGCCGACGGCGAAATCGCAGATGTCGATCATCTCCTGCACTTCGCCGAGGCCTTCGGAAGGGATTTTTCCGACCTCGATCGAGACCAACCGGCCAAGCTCGGCCTTGTGCATACGCAGCTCCTCACCGAGCAGCCGCACCAGTTCGCCGCGCTTCGGCCCCGGCACCAGCCGCCAGGCCTGGAAGGCCTTGTGGGCGGCTTCGATGGTCTTTACCGCATCGGCCGGCGAGACCGTCTTCAGCGCCGCGATCTGCTCGCCCGTCACCGGGCTGCGCACGATGAGGTCACCACCGACAAGCGCGTCCTTGGCAACGCCCAGTTTCGCAAGGAGCCCGGCTGTTTCCTTCGCAATCGTCATGTTTTTCCCTTTCAGATCCGTCGCTCACAGGACGGAGGTCAAAGCCTTGGGCCATGCGCCATCGGACGCATCAGGCGCTGTCATGACGTGGCATTACGCGTTTCGGGGAAAAATCGCCACCCCGGCATGGTCTAAGCCGGGATCAGACCGTTGAACCAGGATCAGTGCGCCTTTCGGGAAGCCCCTTGGGCCGCGCCTTCCTTCATCAGCCGGTCGATATGCATGCGGATATGGGCGGCCTCGGCGGCCGTATTGGCAAGCGCGATGGCGCGGTCGAAGGCGGTGCGTGCCTCCTCGCCCCGGCCAAGCTGCATCAGCAGGCCGCCCTTGAGGCCGAAGAAGTGGAAATAGCCGGAGAGCCTCTGTTCCAGCGGCTCGATCATGGCAAGTGCAGCTTCAGGCCCGCGCACCTTGGCGACAGCGACGGCGCGATTGAGCGTCACCACCGGCGACGGCTGCATCTGCTCGAGCAGGCTGTAGAGCAGGTCGATCTCGGTCCAGTCCGTGTCCTCCGGCTTTGCCGCCCGTGCATGCAGAGCGGCAATTGCCGCCTGCACCTGATAGGGGCCGGGTTTCTGGTGGCGCAGCGCCTTGTCGACCAGCGCCAGCCCCTCGTCGATCATCTTGCGGCTCCACAGGCCGCGGTCCTGGTCCTCGAGCAGCACGATCTCGCCGTTCTCGTCGAAACGCGCCGGCGCCCGCGCGTGCTGGAGCAGCAGCAGTGCCGTGAGGCCCATGATCTCCGGCTCGGTCTGGAACAGCCGCAGAAGCAGCCGTGCCAGCCGGATCGCCTCTTCGCAAAGCGGCGCGCGCGCCGGCGCTTCGCCGCTATTGGTCGAATAGCCTTCGTTGAAGATCAGATAGACCATGGCGGCGACCGCGGCGAGCCGTTCCGAGCGCTCGACCGCACCGGGCGTCTCGAACGGCACGCCGGCATCGGCGATGCGCGCCTTGGCGCGGGTGATGCGCTGCTCCATGGCGCTTTCCCCGACGAGGAAGGCGCGGGCGATCTGCTTGACGGTCAGGCCGGAGACGATGCGCAACGCCACGGCGATCTGTTGCGTCGCCGGCAGATCCGGATGGCAGCAGATGAACAGCAGCCGCAAGATGTCGTCACGGTAATGCGCGCCGTCCAGCCGCTCGGCGATATCGGTCTCGGCATCCTCAAGGTCGGAGATCTGGTCTTCCTCCGGCAGCGGCGCCTGCTTTGCGCGCTTGCGCACCGCGTCGATGCCGCTGTTGCGGCCGACAAAGATCAGCCAGGCCGCCGGATCGCGCGGCGGGCCGTTCTTCGGCCAGTTGTTCAACGCTCTCAGGCAAGCGTCCTGGAAAGCCTCTTCCGCCGCATCGAGATCGCGGAAGTAGCGCAGCAGCGCGCCCATCGCCTGCGGGCGGGCGGTGCTGATCGCGGTGCTGATCCAGCCAAGTTCGGTCATGCGGAAACCCGGGTAGGATTGAAGACGGAAACCGGCCGTATCTCGTAGGAGCCGCCGCTGGGATTGACCTCGGAAAGCTCGCGCGCGAAATCGACCGCCTCATCGAGATCGTTGCATTCGAGCGTGTAGAAGCCGAGGAATTGTTCCTTGGTTTCGGCGAACGGACCGTCGATGACGATGGATTCGCCCTTGACCTTCCTCAGCGTTGTCGCCGCCGTCGTCGGCAACAGGCGCGCCACCGGGCCAAGCCGGCCGGCTTTGGCGTATTTTTCCTGCACACCCAGAAGTTTCGTCATCACCTCCTCATCCTGTTCCTTGCTCCAGGAGCAGACGACGTCTTCAGAGGCGTAGCAGAGGATAGCGTAGAGCATGGGATGTCCTTTTCTCCGTCAAAGGACGAAACACTAGGACCGATCCCGACAGTGCGTCGATAAAAAAATCGCCCGCGATGGACACGCAAGCCGGTGGCAGCCCGAACCTTGCGTCAGCCTTCCCGCGCCTTCAGCCATCTGAGGACGAGGTCTTCCTCGTCATCGAGGCCGTGTATCGACCGCTTCCGCTTGTTCGCCTCGGCCATTTCGCCGAGCAGTCGTCCCTCGGACCAGGCGTCGAAGACTTGCGGGTGGATGTAGCATTTGCGGCAGACGGCGCGCGTATTGCCGAGCCGCTCGGCCACCTTGTCGACGACGCCATTGATCACCCGCCTCTGCTGTGCCTGGCTTTCAGGCCGCTCCGTTTGCGCAAGCAGCGACGCGGCATGGATGGTGCCGCCCCAGGTGCGGAAATGCTTGGAACTGAAATCGGCGCCGGCAGCATCCCTGATGTAGCGGTTGACGTCGTCGGAACGGATCGGTCGCCTGTTGCCGTCTTCGTCGAGATACTGGAACAGCTTCTGGCCCGGCAGGTCCTGGGCGCCACGCACGATGCGCGCGATCCGGCGGTCGACAAGCTTCAGCTTCCATTCCTTGCCGGACTTGCCTTTGAAAGCAAAGCGCAGGCTCGAGCCCTTGATGTCGACATGGCGATCGCCCAGGGTGGTCAGCCCAAAGCTCCTGTTGTCGCGGGCATAGGCGGCGTTGCCGACGCGGATCATCGTGTTGTCGAGCAGCCAGACGACCGCCGCCACCACGCGTTCCAGCGGCAGGCCGTGACGGCGCAGATCGGCATCGATCTGCGCGCGCAAGCCAGGCAGGCTTTCGGCAAAGGCGACGAGGCTCGAATATTTTGCCCCGTCCCGTTCCTCGGCCCATGCGGGATGATAGCGGTATTGCTTGCGTCCGCGCTGGTCCCTGCCCGTTGCCTGGATATGGCCATCGGCGTCTGGCGAAATCCACACATCGGTCCAGGCTGGCGGTATGGCGAGCGCCTTGATGCGCGCGACGGCATCCTCGCCCACCGCTCGTCCGTTCGACCCTCTGTACGAAAATCCCTTACCGGTCCTGACACGACGGATGCCGGGCTCGGCGTCGCTGACATAGGTAAGCGAAGCTCGATCGGCGGAGGTTCCCCCACCGTTCCTCGGCGCGCCATTCTTCGTCCCGTTGCCCGGTAGAAGCTTTACTGCGGCCAATCGGCCTGACGGCGACCCCGATTTGTCCAGCATGTCCTCTCCATGGAAATTTCCCATAGATAAGCGCCGGACCGGCCGCTGGTTCCGGCTCCTGGCTGTTGGATTGCTGTCAGGCCTTCTCGAGCACGACAGGGATGACGTCGACGGCTTGCTCGCCGACCTGTCCGCCTGTCGTCTTAAGGACGCCGACGATCGGCGCCACATCCGAATAGTCGCGGCCATAGCCGACGGTGATGTGGTCGTTGCTGGCTCGCATGCCGTTGGTTGGATCGAATTCCTGCCACCCGGCATCGCGCCCGCACCACACCTTCACCCAGGCATGCATGGCGTCGGCGCCTTCAAGCCGCGGCTTGCCCTTCGGCGGAATGGTGCGCAGGAAGCCGCTGACATAGCCGGCGGGAATGCCGAGACCCCGCAGGCCGGCGATCATGATGTGCGAGAAATCCTGGCAGACACCCCGCTTCAGACTGAATGCGTCGCTGGCTTTGGTCCGAACGGTGGTCGCCTCGCCGTCATAGGTAAAATCGTGGTGGATGCGGTTGCACAACTCCATAGCCGTGCTGACAGCCGAACTGCCGGCACTGCCGCGTGCGTAGGCCGTGATATCCGCGTCGACGCCTGCATGATCGCTGGCCGCCAGAAAGTGATGCGGTGAATCAGGTGACAGCGATCGCACCGCATCGAGTTCCTCTCTCAGCCGGCGAATGTCGGGCGATACGTCCAGCCCAATCTCCGGACGCGAGACCGAAACCCGCGCGCTCATCCTGATGTCGAGCGCATCGTGCACATCGCGAAAGGCGATCGAGGTGACGCTGTTGCCGAAGAAATCGGAAAAGTCCGAGCGTTCGCCCGGCGCCGGCGCAAACGACAGCGAAGCGGCGATCACGCGCTGCACGCCTGATATCGTCGACGGCAGCACGCGGACCTGATGGCGGCCGCCACCGGCCGCCGCATCATAGTCGTAGCTGAGATGAAGCCTGATGTCGTAGAGCATACCTTACCCGAAATAGGCCTTGGCGAGGCTGTTGTAGAGGCCGCCTATCTCATTGGCGAGATCGTCGAGCGCCTTTGCCGTCATGTCAGAGGGTTCCTTGATGGCGATTGCCGTGTTGAGCTGCAGGATTTCTTTCGCCGCCAGCGACATATGCCCCTCGCCGCCGACAGCGGGCAGCAGCGCGATTTCGGCCTTCAGCCGCTCGAGCTGGAACAGGATCGAACGTGGGTTGAGCGGATCGAGCACCAGGAGATCGATCACCGTGCGCCGGCCTGCCTGTACCGGATACTGCCGCCGGTGGGTCATGACGCTGTCGCCGATCTCCAGCATCATATCGAGCGCGCCGTCCGGCGCCGCGGCCCTGGTCAGCCGGGCGAGCGTGCGGGCGATCTGGATGCCGCGTTCCAGGCGACGGCCGATTTCCAGGAAACGCCAGCCGGTGAAGCGATACATGTTCTCATGCAGCAGGCCGGAAAATCCGGCGAGCTTGCGCAGCATGACCGTCATCGCCCGCGTCGCATCGTCGCCCGGCGCCACCGTCTCCGCGAACTGGTGAATGGTCTTCGACAGATCCTTCAGCGCCAGCCAGCCGTCGGGCGAAAAGCGGTCGCGGATCTGCCCGGCGCTGTAGACGGCGCTGTCCAGCGTGGAGATCAGCCCCAACGGAATCGCCGATTGAACGTCGATGCCGAAGGGTTCGAGATAGTCCCTGACATCGGCAAGCAAGGGCATGTCCGGATCGGAGGTCTCCGCCAGCCGCACATGGTAGGCGCGCAAGATGCGCACCGTGTCTTCCGATCGCTCGATATAGCGGCCGAGCCATGTCAGGTTCTCCGCCGAGCGGCTGGGCAGGCTGCCCGGCAGGGTGCGGGTGAAGCTGTCGTGCTCCTGCGGCAGCAGCGTCTCACGCTCGACAGGCCTGTCGCTGATCACCCACACATCCGCCGCCTGACCGCCGCGCTGCATGGCGATGGCCGTCGGATCGAGCGAAAAGCCGACCCGGGCAAAGCCGCCCGGCATCACCGTCCAGCCTTCCGGCGTGCGCGCCAGATAGACGCGCAGGCTTGCCGGCCGTGGCTCCAGCCGGCCGCCGACATAGACCGGCGTGGTCGAAAGCGTCACCGCTTCCTGGCCGACGAAATCGCCGCCTTCCCGTTCGATGTATGCCGCGAGTTCTGCCCGCTGTTCCTCGGACAGCGCCGAACCGAGCCTGGTCAAATTGTCATCCTCGAAGGCAAGCCGCGTCGACAGCGCTGGGCCGATCACCATGCGGTCGAGATTGGCCAGCACATGCTTGCGCGCCGTCTTTTGCCCGCACCACCAGGTGGCGATGCTTGGCAATAAAAGATCCTCATTGCGCAGCTCGCGCGCAACCTTCGGCAGGAAGGAGAGCAGCGCCCGCGTTTCCATCAGGCCGGAACCGAGCGCATTGACCGCCGAAACGGCGCCGCGCCGGATCGCCTCGACCAGCCCGGGTGTGCCGATCTGCGACTCCGGCCTGAGTTCGAGCGGGTCGGCGAAGGCGGCGTCGAGCCGCCGCCACAGCACGCTGACCGGCATCAGGCCCGAAACGGTGCGCACCATCAGCCTGCCGCCGGAGACGGTCAGATCCTCGCCTTCAAGCAGCATGATGCCGAGATAGCGCGCGATATAGGCATGTTCGTAATAGGTTTCGTTGAGCGGTCCCGGCGTCAGGATGGCGACGCGGCCACCTGATATCTTGGCCATGCCGATCAGTGCATCGCGAAAGCGGCGGAAGAAGCCGGCAAGGCGATGCACATGCATCTCGCCATAGATGTCGGACAGCGCGCGCGTGGTGGCGACGCGGTTTTCCAGGGCAAAGCCTGCGCCCGACGGCGCCTGCGTCCGGTCGCCCAGCACCCACCAGCGGCCGTCAGGACCGCGGCCGAGCTCGAAGGCGCAGAAATGCAGGAAATGGCCGCTGGCAGGCCTGACGCCGACCACCGGCCGCAAATATTCCGGGCTCGCCGCGATCAGCCCTGCCGGCAGGATGCCTTTCTCGACCAGCCGGTTCGGCCCGTAGATGTCCGCAAGCGTTTCCTCGAACAGATCGGCCCGCTGGACCAGGCCGGCGCTGATGTCGGCCCATTCCCTCTCCTCGATCAGCAGGGGGACATGCGCCAGCGGCCATTCCCGCTCATTGGCGCCGGCCTTGTCATAGACGCGGTAATAGACGCCGGCGTCGCGCAGATACTGGTCGGCGCGGGCGAAGCGCTGGGCGAGCTTTTCCGGACCCAGTTCCTCCAGCGCCTCGATGAAGGCCTTCCAGACCGGGCGGGGATTGCCCGAGGCATCGACCATCTCGTCGACGACGCCGTCGATCGGCCGGTAGTGTTCCAGCAGACTGTGGACCAGCGGCTTGCCGCGTATTTTCTTCTGATTCCCCTTTGCCATGGCCGATCAGAGTCTTGCGGGTCGCCTGAGGTCAAGGGTCATCGGGAAATCTTCGGCGGCTTCTTCGTCGCGCAGCACATAGGCTGACGGCGTATGGCCGCGCGGCTCGAAGCGGGCAAGCCGACGCGCCTCAGCTTCGTTGCCATTGACCGGGAAGGTGTCGTAATTGCGCCCGCCGGGATGCGCGACATGGTAGACGCAGCCGCCGACCGCCCGGCCCGACCAGCGATCGTAGATGTCGAAGACCAGCGGTGTGTTGACCGGCAGTGCCGGATGCAGGCCCGAGGCCGACTGCCAGGCCTTGAAGCGGACGCCGGCAACCGCGATCTCCCTGTTGTCGGTGACTTTCAGCGGCACGATGCGGCCGTTGCAGACGACAGAATGGCGTTCCGGGTTGAGACCTTCGGTCTTCACCTGCAGCCGCTCGACCGAGGAATCGACGAAGCGCACCGTGCCGCCGATGGCGCCCTGTTCGCCCATGACGTGCCAAGGCTCCAGCGCCTGCCGCAGTTCCAGCTTGATGCCGGCATGCTGAACCTCGCCGCAGAACGGAAAGCGGAATTCGAGCTGCGCATCGAACCATTCGGGGCGGAATTCGAAGCCGTTCAGCTTGAGGTCGTCGAGCACGTCGAGAAAGTCGGCCCAGACGTAATGCGGCAGCATGAAACGGTCATGCAGCGACGTCCCCCAGCGCACGAAACGGCCGTCGAGCGGGTTCTTCCAGGCGCGGGCAATGATGGCGCGCACCAGCAATTGCTGCGCCAGGCTCATGCGCGCATTGGGCGGCATCTCGAAGCCGCGGAACTCGACCAGGCCGAGACGGCCGGTCGGACCGTCGGGCGAAAATAATTTGTCGATGCAGATTTCCGAGCGGTGCGTATTGCCGGTGACGTCGGCCAGAAGATTGCGGAACAGCCGGTCGACCAGCCACGGCAACGGCGCGCTGCCCTGGCCTGCATTGCCGTTGTCCGGATGCGGCACCTGCGCCATCGCGATTTCGAGTTCATAGAGCGAATCGTGCCGCGCCTCATCGAAGCGCGGCGCCTGGCTGGTCGGACCTATGAACAGGCCCGAGAACAGATAGGACAGCGAGGGATGCCGCTGCCATTGCAGCACCAGGCTTTTCAACAGGTCCGGGCGGCGCAGGAACGGGCTGTCATCGGGCGTCGCCCCGCCGACGACGACATGATTGCCGCCGCCGGTGCCGGTGTGGCGGCCGTCGATCATGAACTTGTCTGCGCCAAGCCGAGTCTGCCGCGCCTCCTCGTAGATCGCCGTGGTCGTCGCCACGCAATCCTGCCAATTCGCAGCGGGATGGATGTTGACCTCGATGACGCCGGGATCGGGCGCCACCCTGATGACGTTGAGGCGCGGATCGTGCGGCGGGCCGTAGCCTTCGATATGCACCGGCACCCCGATCGTCCTTGCCGCGTTTTCCGCCGCTGCGACGAGTTCGAGATAGTCCTCCAAGGCCTCGACCGGTGGCATGAACACGCAAAGCCGCCCGTCGCGGGGCTCGACCGAAAGTGCTGTACGCACCGCGCCGCCGATCTCGGTGATCTCCTGCTCGACGCGGTCCTGCTGCGCGGTCGCGGCAGTAAACGACGCAGCCTGCTGGCGGCGCGCCGCCTCATTGGCGCCTTCCAGTTCGGCCGGAGCAGCTTGGGGCAAGATGGCCCCGCGCGCCGGCAGTGGCCCGCGCGGCAGCGACGGGTCGACCGGCACGATGTAGGGGAACTGCGCCGGCGGCACATAGGGCAGCGTGCCGAGCGGCAGGCGATAGCCGACCGGTGAATCGCCCGGCACCAGGAACAGCCGGCCGCGCCGCGTCTTCCATTTTTCCGAACGCCAGCGCTGCCCCGCCGCCTGGCTGTTCCAGCGCTGGACCGGAAGCACGTAGCCGGACGGCTTGGTCAGGCCGCGTTCGAACACTTTTACCATGCGGCTGCGCTCTTCAGGGTCTTCCAGCTTCGAATTGGAGGGGTCGACATTGTCCGGCAGCTTGCCTTCCTTGAGCAGCCACTCGGCCGGATCCTCATAGGCTTCGCTGACCATCGCCTTGTCGATGCCGAGCTCGCCGGCGATCGTCGTCAGCAGGCTTTCCGCCTGTTTCGGCCCGACATCCGCCTCGCTCTTTTCCCGCGCGATCAGCGACGGGTCGCTCCACACCGGCTCGCCATCGGTGCGCCAGTAGAGCGAGAAGGTCCAGCGCGGCAGGCTTTCGCCCGGATACCATTTGCCCTGGCCATAGTGGAGAAAACCGCCGGGTGCGAAGCGCTCGCGCAGTTTTCTGATCAGCGCGTCGGCCTTTTCGCGTTTGGTCGGGCCGACGGCGGCGGTGTTCCACTCGTCTGCCTCGAAATCGTCGATTGAGACGAAGGTCGGCTCACCGCCCATCGTCAGCCTGACATCACCGGCATCGAGCGCCGCATCGACCTTGTTGCCGAGCGCATCGAGCGCCTGCCAGCTTTCGTCGGAGAACGGCTTGGTGATGCGCGGGTGTTCGGCAATGCGGTCGACCCGCATGTCGAAGCCGAACTCGACATTGGCGAAGCTCGCCATGCCGGAAATCGGTGCTGCATTGCGAAAATGCGGAGTCGCCGCCAGCGGCACATGACTTTCGCCGGTGAGCAGGCCGGAGGTCGGGTCGAAGCCGATCCAGCCGGCGCCGGGAAGATAGACCTCGCACCAGGCATGCAGATCGGTGAAGTCGATCGCCGTGCCCGGCGGTCCATCGAGCGCGACGAGATCGGGCTTGAGCTGGATCAGATAGCCGGAGACGAAGCGCGCGGCGATGCCGAGATTCCTGAGGATCTGCACCAGCAGCCAGCTCGAGTCGCGGCATGAGCCTTTCCTGGCGACAAGCGTCTCCTCCGGCGAGAAGACGCCGGTTTCCATCCGCACGATATAGGCGATCTCGCGCTGCAGCCGCGCATTGAGGTCGACGAGGAAATCGACCGTGTTCCTCGGGCTGCGGTCGATAGTAGCGAGAAAGGACGACAGCAAGGGGCCAGCCGACTCCGGCGTCCGGTAAATGGCGAGATCGTCGCTGATCTCTTCCGGGTACTCGAACGGAAACGTCTCGGCCGACGGCTCGACGAAGAAGTCGAACGGATTGTAGACCGTCATGTCGGCGACGAGGTCGACCTCGATCTTCAGCTCGCTCACCGGCTCAGGGAAGACGAAACGGGCAAGGAAATTGCCATACGGGTCCTGCTGCAGATTGACGAAGTGGTTTGCCGGCTCGACCTTGAGCGAGTGGCTGAGCACCTTGGTGCGCGAATGCGGCGCCGGCTGCAGCCTGATGACCTGGGGACCAAGCACCACCGGCCGGTCGTATTTGTAATGGGTCAGGTGGTAGACGGCTGCCAGAATTGCCATGGTGCCCCGGAAGTCGGCGTTTCAAAACGAATTCGCCGAACCCTGACACAAATGCCGGCCATTCTCCAAGCAGAGATGTTGCGGTGCACCTAATTTAAGCAGCGCCGAACAGTCCAACGCCTTTTAGAAAAACGCCTGTATCCCGGTCTGCGCCCGCCCGAGGATCAGTGCGTGCACATCATGCGTGCCCTCGTAGGTGTTGACGGTTTCCAGGTTCTGCGCGTGGCGCATCACGTGGTAGCCGATCTGTATGCCGTTGCCGCCATGCATGTCGCGGGCCTGGCGGGCGATATCGAGCGCCTTGCCGCAATTGTTGCGCTTGACGATCGAGATCATCTCCGGCGCCATCTTGCCTTCATCCATCAGCCGCCCGACCCTCAGCGAGCCCTGCAGGCCAAGCGCGATCTCGGTCTGCATGTCGGCGAGCTTCTTCTGGAAAAGCTGCGTGCCGGCCAGCGGCTTGCCGAACTGCTTGCGGTCGAGGCCGTACTGCCGCGCCCGGTGCCAGCAATCCTCGGCCGCGCCCATCGCGCCCCAGGAGATGCCGTAGCGCGCCCGGTTGAGGCAGCCGAACGGCCCTTTCAGGCCGGAGACATTGGGCAACAGCGCGTCTTCGCCGACTTCGACGCCTTCCATCACCACCTCGCCGGTGATCGACGCGCGCAACGACAGCTTGCCGCCGATCTTCGGCGCCGACAGCCCCTTCATGCCCTTTTCCAGCACGAAGCCACGGATCTCATTGTTGTGTGCCGCCGATTTTGCCCAGACGACGAACACGTCGGCGATCGGCGCGTTGGAAATCCACATCTTCGAACCGGAGAGCCTGTAGCCGTTGGCCGTCTTCTCGGCCCGTGTCTTCATGCCGCCCGGATCGGAGCCGGCATCCGGCTCGGTCAGTCCGAAGCAGCCGATCCACTCGCCGGAAGCCAGCTTCGGCAGGTACTTCTTGCGTTGCGCCTCCGAGCCATACGCGTGGATCGGGTACATCACCAGCGACGACTGCACGCTCATCATCGAGCGATAGCCGGAATCGATGCGCTCGACCTCCCGCGCCACCAGCCCGTAGGTGACATAGTTGGCGCCAAGCCCGCCATATTCCTCGGGGATGGTGATGCCGAGCAGACCGGCCTCGCCCATCTCGCGGAAGATGCCGGCGTCGGTCTTTTCCTCGAGATAGGCTTCCTCGATCCTGGGCGCGAGCTTGTCGGCGGCGAATGCCGCCGCGCCATCGCGCACCATGCGCTCGTCCTCTGAAAGCTGCTCTTCGATCAGGAAAGGATCGTTCCAGACGAAGACGTTCTTCTCGGCGGCCATGGCTCTCGGTTCCACAAAATCTTGAAGTGCCCGGCTTATCGACCCCTACCTCGAAAAAATCAAACGAAATTGCATCGCCGATCAATGAGCGCTAGTAATGGATTATGAACGTCCAGCGCCGCCTCTTGCCGAACATAGGCGCCCTTGCTGCCTTCGAGGCGGTGGCACGTCTCGGCTCCTTCACCGCCGCCGCGCGCGAGCTCGATCTGACCCAAGGTGCTGTCAGCCGGCAGATTGCATTGCTGGAAGAACAATTCGGGAAACGGCTGTTCGACCGCGACAGCCGTAACGTCAGGCTGTCGACGGCAGGCGAAATCTATGCCGAAGCGGTGCGCGCCGCCCTTGGCCAGTTGCGTGACGCGGCGCTCGGATTGATGAGCAATCGGCATAGTGGCATATTGAACCTCGCCATACTGCCGACCTTCGGCACGCGCTGGCTGATGCCGCTCATTCCCGATTTCGTCGAAAACAATCCCGATATCACCATCAATTTCGTCACCCGCATCGGCCGCTTCGACTTCGCCCGCGAGCGGCTCGATGCCGCGATCCATTACGGCCTGCCCGACTGGCCGGACGCCGACTCCACGCTGCTGGTGCGCGAGACGGTGGCGCCTGTCGTCTCGCCCGAATTCCTGGCCGGCCGCGCCATTGCCACGCCGGCCGACATCGGTCGCCTGCCGCTGCTGCACATGGCGACGCGCCCCGGCGCCTGGACCGAATGGTTCGAACATCAGGGCCTGAGTGCGCCGACGGGACCCGGCATGCAGTTCGAGCAGTTCGGCACCGCCGCCCAGGCCTGCATGGCCGGGCTCGGCGTCGCGCTGCTGCCGCTGATCCTGATATCGGGCGAATTGCAGCGCGGCCAGCTCGTGCCGGCGCCCGGCCGGCCGATGCAGAGCCGCAGCGCCTATTATCTGGTCGTGCCGCATGACAAGCGCGGCCATCCGCCGGTCGCCTCCTTTCGCGACTGGCTGCTCACGCTTGTTGCGTTGCGCCACGCTACCTGACCAGCGGTGACGCACATCGCCCCCAATGCGAATTGATCTCAGGTCAGGCCGGACTCACGGTGGAATCAGGCGCCGATTGTCCGGCCCGAACCCGTTTTTTCAGGCAGGTATCAGGACGGCGATGCGGTGCACGCCGACCTCCTTACTCGTATTCGTCGCTTCGTCGGTCTTGCCCTTGGCGCAGGTGTACATATCACCCACCTTGAGCTTGAATTCCTTGTCCGCCTTCTTGATGGTGAATGCGCCTGACGTAATGGTGCATACCATGTCGTTGTCCATCACGCTTTGAGGCGCGTGTGCTCCAGGCTGAAAGACCACATCGACAATCGAAATGCTCTTGTAGGCGGGAATGTCGGCATTTCCGGTGCCGACCTCAACCACTCTGACGCCGGGCGAAATCTCCTTGCCCTCGTTCGGGCCGTATTTCTTGGTTTTTGCGGATGCCGCGAAGGTGAACAAGGGCGTTACCGCCGCGGCCGTCACACCGAGAGCAATTGCAGACCTGCGACTCATGGTTTTCATCGCATCCTCCCATATATCAACTACGCACGAAGGTGCGCGGTCATTTATATTAGCACAGCCTCAAATAAGATGCAGGATTCCGCGACGGCAAGCTCGTGGCACGAAATGCCGGTGCCTGCGCCCAAGGTCATTGGAAGAAACGAGGTCCGTCTTAGACTGGTAGAAATAGCTACTTCCGCTTCAGCGCATCGGCCAATGCGGCGCCAAACGCGCCTTGCTGGGCCGGCCGCTCCGGCTGGCGCTGTGGCGTTGGCGAGCGTGGCGCCGGCTTGCCGCCGCCATTGTCGCGCGCCCCAGCTCTCGCACCGCCTTCGCCGCCATCCTTACGCATGGAGAGCGCGATGCGCTTGCGCTTGATGTCGACCTCGACGACGCGCACCTTGACCACGTCGCCGGCCTTCACCACCTCATGCGCGTCCTTGACGAAGCGATCGGCGAGTTGCGAGACATGCACCAGCCCATCCTGGTGGACGCCGATATCGACGAAGGCGCCGAAGGCCGCGACATTGGTGACGGTGCCTTCGAGCAGCATGCCGGGTTTCAGATCCCTGATGTCGTCGACGCCGTCGGCGAAGGTCGCGGTCTTGAAGCCGGGGCGCGGATCGCGGCCGGGTTTTTCCAGTTCCGCCAGGATGTCGCGCACGGTTGGCAGGCCGAAGCGCTCGTCGACGAAGACGCGCGGATCGAGCGACTTGAGCGCAGCGCTGTCGCCCATCAGCGAACGCACATCGCGCCCGCAGGCGGCGACGATCTTCTTCGCCACGCCATAGGCTTCCGGATGCACGGACGAGGCATCGAGCGGCTCGCTGCCGTTCGCAATGCGCAGGAAGCCGGCGCATTGCTCGAACGCGCGGGGTCCAAGACGGGAGACTTTCATCAGATCGCGGCGGCTGGCGAAGGGCCCGGTGGCATCGCGATGCGCAACGATCGCTTCGGCGAGCGACGCGCCAAGGCCTGACACGCGTGCCAATAGCGGCGCCGACGCCGTGTTGAGATCGACACCGACGGCGTTGACGGCGTCCTCGACCACGGCTTCCAGCGAGCGGCCGAGCCGGTACTGGTCGACATCGTGCTGGTACTGGCCGACACCGATCGACTTCGGTTCGATCTTGACCAGTTCGGCGAGCGGATCCTGCAGCCGCCGGGCGATCGACACCGCGCCGCGCAGCGACACGTCGAGACCGGGAAATTCCGCTGCCGCGGTCGCTGAAGCCGAATAGACCGAGGCGCCCGCCTCGCTGACGATCACCTTGAGCGGCTTCGGGCCGGCATCCGCCGGCATGTCGGACAGCATGTCGGCGACCAGCCTTTCCGTCTCGCGGCTGCCCGTGCCATTGCCGATCGAGATGAGCTCGAGCTTGTGCAGGCGGATCAGCTTCGCCAGCTCGGCCTGCGTCCCGCGCACATCGTTGCGCGGTGGGAACGGATAGACCGTCGTCGTCGCCACCAACTTGCCGGTGCCGTCGACCACCGCCACCTTGACGCCGGTGCGGATGCCGGGGTCGAGCCCCATCGTGGCGCGCGAGCCGGCGGGTGCCGCCAGCAGCAAATCCTTCAGATTGCGGGCGAAGACATGGATCGCCTCTTCCTCGGCTCGCTCGCGCAGGTCGCGCATCAGGTCCAGCGTCAGATGCAGCGACAGCTTGATGCGCCAGGTCCAGCCGGCGACTTCCATCAGCCAGCGGTCGCCGGGCAGGCTGCCGCCGATGGCATAGGCATTGGCGATCATGCGCTCGACCGGTTTCACCGGCGAGACATCATCGGCATCGACCTCGATGTCGAGCGACAGCACCTCCTCGTTGCGTCCGCGCAGCATCGCCAGCGCGCGATGGCCGGGCACATTGGCCCAGCGTTCGACATGGTCGAAATAGTCGGAGAATTTGGCGCCGGCCTCCTGCTTGCCGTCGACGACCCGGGCGCGCAGAAAGGCGCGTTCCTTCATGTAGCTTCGCAGCTTGCCGACCAGATCGGCATTCTCGGCGAGCTGTTCGGAGAGAATATCGCGCGCGCCTTCGAGCGCCGTCTTGGCGTCGGCAATCTCCTCGCCGACATAGGCCAGCGCCACGTCCGCCGGCACCAATGCGCGGTCGGCGAGGATGGTCTCGGCCAGCGGTCCCAGCCCACGCTCGCGCGCGATCTCGGCCTTCGTCCGCCGCTTTGGTTTATAGGGCAGATAGATGTCCTCGAGCTCGGCCTTGGTGGCCGCGGCGGCGATCTTGGCTTCAAGCTCCTCGGTCAGCTTGCCCTGCTCGCGGATCGAGCCGAGGATGGTATCGCGGCGCGCGTCGAGTTCGCGCAGATAGGCGAGCCGCTCGGCAAGGTCGCGCAATTGCGTATCGTCGAGCCCGCCGGTGACCTCCTTGCGGTAGCGCGCCACGAACGGCACCGTCGCACCCTCGTCCAGCAGGCCGATCGCCGCCGCGGCCTGTTCGGCCCGTGCGCCGATCTCGGCCGCTATGATCGTTGCGATGCGCTTGATGTCGGATGCCATGTCGTTCCCGATGCCTTGTCGAAAAGAGCGGCGACCATAGGCGCAGACACTCCCTGCGCCAACCGCGACGTTTTCACCAGCACGGCGGGTCCACAGGAAAGCTATGGTGCCAGGGTCAGACCATCCTGCCCAGCGCCTCGAAGAAGGTCACCATATCGAGATCGAGCGGATCGTCGGCCGGCAGCGGCTGCGACGACATCTTTGCAATGACGATCTCTGCCTTCGGATTGACATAGAGCCACTGGCCATGGATACCGATGCCGCAGAAGGCGCCGCTTTGCGCGCCGGTCTGGCACCATTTGTTGCGGTAGCGTCCTTGCGGAAACAGGAACGCCATCGTGCCGCGCTGCCAGGCTTCGGAACTGCCGCCTGTCTCTACGGTGTCGCGCACCCAGGCTTCCGGCACCACGCGGCGGCCATTGACGGTTCCGCCTTGCCGCATCATCTCGCCGACGCGCGCCAGATCGCGCGGCGTCACCGAAATACCGCCGGCCGTGCGCGCGGTGCCTTGCATGTCGACCGTGACCGAGGCTTCGCTGGCAGCACCGAGCGGCTGCCACAATTTCTCGCGCAACAGCTCGGTGAAGCGCTGGCCGGACGCGCGTTCGAGCAACATGCCGAGCAGGTCGGAATTGGGCGAACGGTAGCGGAAGGTCTGGCCATGCGGCTCTGCGAGACGTTGCAGCGTCAAGATGAATTCGCGGAGGCTTTCCGTACCACCGCCCGGGTTCCACAGCGTGGCGCGGCGATAGCGGGCAAAGGCGCTTTCGGGTTCGAGATAGGCTTCCTCGAAATCGAGGCTGACGCTCATGTCGAGCACATGGCGCACACTGGCGTCGCCATAGGCCGACCCGGCGGCTTCGGGGATGTACTGCGTCACCGGAGCGTCCGGATCGAAAATCCCTTCGCCCTCCAATATGCCGGCGACAATGGCGGTCAGCGATTTGCTGATCGAGAAGATGATGTGGCGGGCGCCGAAATCCATATGCGGCGCCAACCAGTCGCCGACGATCTTGCCGCCTTTCATGATTGTCAGCCCGTCCGTGTCGGAGCGCTTCAGGAAGGCGGCAACGCTCTCCGGTCCGCCCGCCAAAGCGACCTTCTCACCGAGCAGTCCGGTCATATCTTGCGCGGGCGCCTCGCTCGCACCCGCAGCCGCTGCAACAGGCGCGCTCGGCACAAGCTCGCCAACATTCTGGAACGACCACCGGCTGAACGGACTTTCCCGCCAATTGCCAAGCAGCACCTTGTTGCGGGCAAAGCCATACCTGGTCTCGAACACGGTCTTGCCGATCATGATGGTCCTTACGAATTTTCTTGGGGCTCAGGCCAACGCCTTGGCGATGGCGTGCACGGCTTTCAGCGTCGCCACCGAATAGGCGATGTTGCTGAAATCCGGATAGGTCGAAAGCTTCACCACGACCATTCTTGTGTCCCAGTCGATATGGATCAATTGCCCGAACACGCCCCGGCACATCAGCGCGCGCGAGCGCGGATCCTCGATCCAGAACTGGTTGCGGTAGCTGCCTTCCGGCAGGCTGTCATTGAAATCCGGCCCGTGCCTGCCGTTGCGCGTCGCCTCGATCCAGTCGGCCGGCACCACGCCGCCGCCATTGTCGAGGATCAGCTGGCCGAAACGGCCATAGTCGCGCAGCGTGGCGTTGAAGCCGCCATCGGCCAGCGCATAGCCGGCGCTGTCGACGGTGAAGCAGGCGCTTTCGTCCGCGCCGAGCTTTTGCCAGAGCTCTTCGGAGATCAGTTGCGCCAGCCGCTTGCCGCTCACCCGCTCCATGATGAAGGCGAGCACATCGGTCTCGATCGAGCGATATTCGAAGGCCGCACCGTGTGGCCGGCTTGTCTCCTTGAGCCCGAGGATCAATTCGAACATGTGCGATGGCCACCGGAAGGCCGGATCGCTGCCCGGCGGCACCGGCTTCCAGCCGGAGGCGACATCGACCTGGCCGACATCGGAATAGGGATCGGTGTATTCCTCGGAAAAACGCACGCCCGTTGTCATGTCGAGCACATGCTGCACGCTGGCGCCGGTCCAGCCTGTTGCGGCCAGTTCCGGCAGATAACTCATTACCGGTGCTGCCGGATCGATCAGGCCGCGCCCGACCAATATGGCGAACACCGAAGCGGTGACCGACTTCGCCATCGACTGCGACAGATGCAGCGTGCGGTCGGTCATGCCGTTGAAATAGTGCTCATAGGCGACCTTGCCGTCCCTGAGCACCAGGAAACCGTCCGTATAGGTCTCATCGAGCAGACCGGCCAGTGTCGTCGGCGCGCCGGTGCTGTCGCTGACCGGCAGTTGATCGAGATCGACCTTGGCCCGCTCGAGCCGGTGGCGATGGCCGTTGCCGCGCCAGACCTCAACGGTCGGCAGGAGCTCGCGGATATGCTGGAACGCCCAGCGGTTCCAGGGTGCCCTGTCCCAATCCAGCCTCGGCGGCACCATTCGTGGCGGCGAACCCTGCATGATCGGCGGCCGCGGTTCTGAGTTGCGATAGGAAATCATGGGCAGTCCGATCGCGGAAAAGAACCCGGCGGCAATGCCGCCGGGTTCGGCTGGATGTGGATCACTTCTGCAGTTCGGTCCAGATCTTGCTGTAGATGTCCTGCACCTCGGGGGAACACAATCTCTGCAACTCGCCATGCGCCTTGACGTCTTCCGGGATGATCACCTCCGGCGCGTCCTTCATGTCGGCCGGCATGTACTTGTCCGAACCGGCAATGCCGTTGGCGTAGCGGTGGAAGGCGGACAGGCCGGCGGCGTTTTCCGGATCCATGATGAAGTTCTGGAACAGCTTGGCGTTCTCGACGTTCTTGGCCTCCTTCAGGACCATGACATTGTCGCTCCAGAGGCCAAACCCTTCCTTGGGATAGAAATAGTGGATCTTGGGATTCGCCAACCGCTGGCGCAGGGCCGATCCGTTCCAGTCGCTCGTCGCCTTGAAATCGCCGGCGCCCATTTTCTCGATGGTGTTGTATTCCATCGCGATCCAGTTTGGCTTCGCGGCAACCAGCGTGTCGCGCACCTTCTTCAGCGTTTCCTTGTCGCTGGCGCATTGCGCGCCGCCGACATATTTTGTCGCCGCGAACATGACGTCGTTCATCTCCGGCACGACGTTGACCTTGCCCTTCAGTTCGTCGGGCGTGTTGAAGATGATGCCCCAACTGTCCGACGGCCCTTTGTAGGCATCGGTGTTCACCACGACGCCCACCGTGCCCCAGGCCCACGGCACGGAGTATTTGCGGCCGGGATCGAAATCGGGATTGGCCCATTCCGGCGCCACGTTCTTGAAGTTCTCCATCTTGCCCGGATCGGTTTCCTGAACGAGGCCTTCCTGGATCCAGATCGGAACGAAGGTTTGTGAAGGCACCGCTATGTCGAAACCGGTGCCGCCCTGGCGAACCTTGGCCAGCGCGGTGTCGTTGGAATCGTAGTCGGTGATGGTCACCTTGACGTTGTATTTTTGCTCGAACTTCTTGATCACGTCGGGGCTGGTGTAGTTGCCCCAATTGTAGATGTTCAGTTCGCCGTCGGCGCGAGCCAGGCTCGTCGAGGCGAGCAACGCCAAGCCGATGGCGGTTGCTGTTGTCTTCCAGTTCATGCTCTTAGCTCCCATTTTCATACTCAGTCCCGTTTCCTGCTGATGAAGAAAAACAAAGTCACGATGACGACCGACAAGAGCAGGAACACGGTCGATATCGCGTTGATCTCGGGCGTTATCCCTCGGCGTATCTGGCCGAGCATGTAGGTCGGCAGCGTGTCCTGGCCGCCCGACTTGACGAACTCGGTGATGACAACATCGTCAAGCGAGATGACGAAGGCCAGCATCAGCCCGGCAAGAATGCCGGGCCACAGAAGCGGCAGCGTTATGCGCCGGAAGGTTTGCCATGGGGTGGCGTAGAGGTCGGCCGCGGCCCGCTCCAGCGTCAGATCCATGTTCTCCAGCCGCGCCCGGATCGGCAGATAGGCGAAGGGAATGCAGAACGCCGTGTGCGCGGCGATCAGATAGCCCAGACCGGAATAGCCGGTGAAAATCTTGATGCGCGAGAAGAAGATCAGCAGCGCCACGCCGGTCACGATCTCGGGCACCATCAGCGGCTGGTTGATCGCCGCGTATTTGAAGGTCAGGCCGCGATACGGCGCGGTGCGCGTGGTTGCGAGCGCAGCCATGGTGGCGAAGATCGTCGCCAGGATCGCCGCGACGGCGCCGATCTGGAAGGAGCGCAAGGTGGCGTCGATGACCTGCGAATTCTGCCATGCCGACTGGAACCATTTGAGCGAGAAACCGCCCCATTCGGATGTCGATGTCGCGGCGTTGAAGGCATAGGCGACCAGCACGACGATCGGCAGATAGAGCACGACGAAGCAGGTCGCCGCGATCGCGGTGAATCCCGGCTGGTGCTTGATTGCGAAGCTTCTAGCCATGGCGCACCTCCGACCGGCCGGCGTTGCGCACATAGGCGAGCAGCGCCACCATGACGATCACCATGACGGCGATCGACAGCGCCGAACCGAGCGGCCAGTTGCGGCCTTGCCCGAACTGCAGCTCTATCAGGTTGGAGAGCATCATGTTCTTGCCGCCGCCGAGCACGATGGGCGTCACATAGGCGCCGAGCGCCGGAATGAAGACGAGGATCGAGCCGGCGATGACGCCCGGCTTGACCAGCGGGAAGATGATGCGCCTGAGCACCTGGAAGCGAGTCGCATAAAGGTCGTAGCCGGCTTCCACCAAACGGAAATCGAGCTTTTCCATGCTGGCGTAGATCGGCAGCACCATCAGCGGCAGGTAGACATAAGCCATGCCGATCAGGATCGCGGTGTCGGTGAACAGTATCTGGATCGGCGCCGAAATGATGCCGAGCTTCAGCAGCACCGTGTTGATCAGACCTTCGTTGCGGATGATCTGCAGCACGGCAAAGGTCCGGATCAAAAGGTTGGTCCAGAACGGTATCGTGATCAGGAACAGCCAGAGATCGCGCGTCTTTTCGCTGCGTGTCGCCATGAAGTAGGCGGTCGGAAAACCAAGCGCCAACGTGGCGATGGTGGTGATGATCGCCAGCTTGATGGAGCGCCAGAAGATGGTGACATGGGCGGCGGCAAGCGAAAGCGTATCGTCGAAGATGTCGCGTTCCATGAACACCGAAATCCAGGCTTCCGGCGAGAATTGCCATTTCACGTCGCCATAGGGGCCGGGCGTCAGGAACGAATAGACGAGCACGATCAGCAACGGCCCGGTCGCGGCGAAGAAAATGACCAGCAGGGCCGGCGCCGACAACAGCCAGCGCGTGCGGATGTCGCGCCGTTCTGCTTCCCTGGCGACTTCCTCCGCGCTCGCCATCAGTCCCTCAGCACTTGCGCGGCGTCATTGCCGATCGAGATGCCGACCGTGTCGCCGCGCTCGAAGCCGCAGCCGGCGCTGCGCGTGTTCTGCTGGCGCACGGTAAAGGCCTCGCCGCTGTCGAGCCGGACATGGATATGCGTGTCGGTGCCGAAATAGACGATGTTTTCGACCGCACCCGAAAGCTCGCCCTTGCCGTTGGTCAGCTTGGCATGTTCGGGCCTGACCACCACGGTGGCATTGTCCTTCGGCTGGAAACCTTCGGCCACGGTCGCATCGATCGTCGCGCCGGATTTGAGCGTCGCGCGTACCTTGCCATTGCCGATATTGGCGATGGCGGCGGTCAGGAAATTGGTTTCGCCGATGAAGTCGGCGACGAAGCGCTCCGCCGGCTTGTCGTAAATGTCCCAGGGCGTGCCGACCTGCAGGATCTTGCCCGACGACATCACCGCGATACGGTCCGACATCGTCAGCGCTTCCTCCTGGTCGTGAGTAACGAAGATGAAGGTGATGCCGGTCTCGTGCTGCAGCCGCTTCAATTCGATCTGCATCTCCTTGCGCAGCTTGTAGTCGAGCGCCGACAGCGGCTCGTCGAGCAGCAGCACCTTCGGCTGCGGCGCGAGCGCCCGGGCCAGCGCCACGCGCTGCTGCTGGCCGCCCGAGATCTGGCTGGTGCGGCGGCCGCTCAGCGCCTCCATCTTGACCAGCTTCAGCATCTCGGCGACGCGCGCCTTGATCTCGGCCTTCGGCTTGCCGAGCATCTCCAGGCCGAAGCCGATATTTTCGGCCACCGTCATGTGCGGAAACAGCGCGTAGGATTGGAACACGGTGTTGACCGGCCGCTTGAACGGCGGCAGCGACGCGATGTCCTGGCCGTGCAGCAGGATTTCGCCGGCGCTCGGGAAATCGAAACCGGCGATCAGCCGAAGCAGCGTCGTCTTTCCGCAGCCAGAGGGCCCGAGCAGCGTGAAGAATTCGTTTTCACGGATTGACACGGAGACCGTGTCGAGAGCGGCAACCTGCGCCTCACCTGTTCCGAAAATTTTCCTGACGTTTTTTACTTCAATCGCATTCCGACCCGGTTTGTCCGGCACGATTACGCCTCACTGTTGGCCCCGCTCTTGGTGGCGGAGTTTGTCCCCTTTTGGATGTGACCACATGGCCGGGATGTTGGCAAGCCCGGCACTGAATCACAGTTCAGATAGCAATCCACGCTTAGCAAGCCCTGTACCATGTCATGCCTGATAGGTGATTTTCCCGCCGCAGATCGTCGTCGTCGGCCGGACCTCATGCAGCGTTTCCGGCGCAATAGCCTCGATATCGCTCGAAAGCACCACCAGATCAGCCATGTATCCCGGTTTCAGCCTGCCTTTGCGATGTTCGGCGAATTCGGCATAGGCGCCCTCCACCGTATAGGCTGCAAGCGACTCCTGAAGCGAGAAGCTCTGGTCCGGATCGCCCTCTGCCCACGGTTTGCGCAGCACTGCCGCCCGAATGCCCAGGATCGGATCGATCGGCGCGACCGGCCAGTCCGACGCGAAGACGACGCGCGCGCCGGCATTCTTCAGCGTCCGCCAGGCATAGCTCAGCGGCCAGCGCGCCGGCCCGATGCGCGACACGGTCGGCTCGAGCGGAAAGTCCATTGCGCCGGGCGGATGCGGCGGCTGCATCGAGGCGATGACGCCGAGCGCGGCGAAACGCGGCACATCTGCGACGGTGGTGACCTCGATGTGCTCGATCCGATGCCGGCTGTCGCGCCCGCCATTTTTCGTGATCGCCGCTTCGTAGCCGTCGAGCACGGCGCGCACCGCACCGTCGCCGATCGCGTGCACCGCGATCTGCAACCCGCGCTTGTCGACCGCCACGGCGAGTTCGGCGAACTGCTGCGGCGTAAACAGCGGCTCGCCCACCCAATCCGGACGGTCCGCATAGGGTTCGACCATGACAGCCGTCCAGGAGTCCAGCACGCCGTCATAGAACACCTTGACCATGCCCGACGACAGCCATTCGCTGTTGTAGCGCTCAGTCATCAGCGACGCCTTGTCGAGCATGTCGAGCGTCATGAAGTTCTTGTAGTGGAACGGCACCTTGACGCGACAGGGCAGGCCTTCCTCCGCTTCGATCTCGGCAAGCAGTTCGAGCTGGTAGAGATTGCCGTCCATGTTCTGGATCGAGGTGATGCCGTGACGCGCGCACCAGGCAAGCCCGCGCCGCATGATATCGCGGTCGGCCGCACGCTCGGCCGGCGTCGGCAGCGGATCCGGCTCGCCCCCGGTTGCCAGCCCCAACCGCACCCGGCTTTCGCCGGCAAGATCGAGCACCGGGCCGAACGCCTCGCCTTCGCGCAATTCGCCTTCGGCCAGCCCATCGGCATCCATGACGATCTCGTTGCCCGGACCGAGCGTGCGCCCCTGCAGGATGCCGGCCATCTCCAGCGCCCTGGTGTTGGCCCACATCGTGTGATGGTCGGGAGCGGCCATGCAGAAGGGCCGATCGGGCAGGATGGCGTCGAGATGACGGCGCGTCACCCGTTCGGCGCCGAGCACGGAATAGTCGACGCCTTGCCCGACCAGCATTTTTGCATCGGGCCGGGATTGCGCATAGGCGCGGACCGCCTTTTGCAGTGCATCGAAACCGGCAACGCCGGCGAGTTGCAGATGGGCGAGTTCGGCCGCGCCCGAAAACAGATGCATATGCGCCTCGATGAAGCCCGGCACGACCGAACTACCCTGCGCATCGACAATCCCGGTGGAGGGCCCCTTCAGGGCCTCGATTGTCTTGCGGTCGCCGACCGCGAGGATCACGCCGCCGCCGATCGCAACCGCCTCAGCCGCCGGATCGTCCTCATCCATGGTCAAAACGCGGCCATTGATGACGATCAGGTCGGCGGTTGAACTCATGATTGCCTGCGGGTTGATTGCGATTCCGGCACGCTAGACGACCGGCCGCCGAGCCAGCAAGCCATAGCCGCTTGGCCCAGCGGCTTGTTAAAAACGGCGGCGCATGGTTACCGTCGCTCGGTTTCGCCACGGAAGGATTTTCATGAAGACTGTTTTTTCCCCGCTTCACGCCGGCCATGCCGGCAATGTGGAACTGATCGCGGGCGCCGTCGTCCCGGCTTTCGAAAAGCCCTCGCGCGCCGAGTTCATCAAGGCGCGGGTGGAGAGCGAAGAGCTCGGCCCGATCCTGCCACCAGAGAGCCACGACCTGGCTGCCGCCAAGAAGGTTCATACGGACGACTATATCGATTTCCTGCCGACCGTGTGGCCGCTCTGGGAAGCATCCGGCCGTTCCGGCTCGGCTATCCCCTTCACCTGGCCGACGCGCGGCCTGCGCGGCGACGTGCGCCCGAAAACCATCGATGCACAGCTTGGCTTCTACTCCTTCGACGGCGGCGCCACTTTCGTCAAAGGCACCTGGGACGCGATCAAGTCCTCCTATGACGTGGCGCTGACCGCGGCCGCCCTGGTCAAGGCCGGCGAGCCGTCGGCCTTCGCGCTCTGCCGCCCGCCCGGCCATCACGCCGGCGCCGCCTTCATGGGCGGCTATTGCTTCATCAACAACGCCGCCGTCGTCGCGCAATGGTTCCGCGACCAGGGCGCCCGGCGCGTCTCGATCCTCGACGTCGACTACCATCACGGCAACGGCACGCAGGAGATCTTCTACAGCCGCGGCGACATCCAGGTCATCAACCTGCATGGCGATCCGATGACCGAATATCCGTTCTTCCTCGGCCATGCCGACGAACGCGGCGCCGGCCCCGGCGAAGGCTTCAATCACAACTACCCCATGCCGTTCGGCACGTCATGGGACGCCTGGAACGCCTCCCTGGAGGATGGCTGCGCGAAGCTGACCGCATACGCTCCCGATGTCGTCATCGTCTCGCTCGGCGTCGATACCTTCGAGAAGGATCCGATCAGCCAGTTCAAGCTGAAAAGCGCCGACTATCCCAAGATCGGCCGCCGCATCGCCAGGCTCGGCCTGCCGACGCTGTTCGTCATGGAAGGCGGCTATGCCGTCGAGGAGATCGGCATCAACGCCGTCGGCGTGCTGACGGGGTTCGAGGATCGCTGACGCGTCGCGCATAAGGGCAGCACGATGCGCAGTTGCCGTAACGGCACGGTTGTAACGGGTTCGAGCTTTTCGTGACTGCAAGGCACGCGGCGCGTCTAACGAAGTCCCGGCGCCCTATAAGATTCCACAGTATTAAATCGCGTTTGAAGTCGGATTCGTCTGCGGTTAGATTGTACCCGAATCAGCCGTTCCTCGGGGGGCGCGGCGATCACCCA
Source organism: Mesorhizobium metallidurans STM 2683 (assembly GCF_000350085.1). Taxonomy (GTDB): domain Bacteria; phylum Pseudomonadota; class Alphaproteobacteria; order Rhizobiales; family Rhizobiaceae; genus Mesorhizobium; species Mesorhizobium metallidurans. The sequence goes on along the minus strand of NZ_CAUM01000067.1, from coordinate 54,293 downwards.
AAGTCTCATGCTCCGGAGCCGTTCCGGGGCCGGATGCGGATAGCTTCGCGTTCCCTGGAAGGGTCCGATTGGACGCGGTCCCCCGTGTCTGGTGTGTGCCTTCGTGAAAGTGATGCGTATTCGGGTCCGGCCGCTGGCGATGTCAGCAGCCGGGCATCAGGAATTGCGGCAACTCAGCCTGACGCGATAACTCTCAACGGAACGATAGAGCGCCAACGATGTATCAATTCTCCCACGCCGACATCCCGATCGGCTCCGTGGCCGATGCAAGAAACCGAGAGAGGCAGCTTCTCACCCGCTCGATCGACATGTTGTCGGCGGCCGCACTCGCCGGTCACGGCTCGACGGAAGCGATCGAGGCGCTGCATTTCACCAACAGCGTCTGGACAACCTTCGTCGAGGATCTCGGCTCCAGTGACAATGCCTTGCCCAGGGAGCTGCGCGCCAACCTCATCTCCATTGGCCTCTGGCTGCTGCGCGAGGCCGAGGACATCCGCCAGGGCCGCACGGACAATTTCGAAGGGCTGATCGAAGTGTCGGCGATTATCAGGGACGGCATTCAATGACCGGCTGAGGCTGCCCGGCAAACGTCGAGGTTGCTGCTGGGCGAGTTCCAGCCAGACCGGTTCCGCTCTCTCTATCTCGTTGTTGGACCATGATCTTTTTCGAGAATGCGTTCGCCCTTTGCGATGTGATGTTCTACTTTGAAGGAGCGGTGTGAGAGGACCGATTCACCGGAAGACAAAGAGCATTTGAAGTCGGGAAAGCATTTATGATCGACGACGAGCCGGACAGCGAACGCGTCTCGGCGCTGGCGCCGTTCCGGCACGGGATTTTCCGCGCCGTCTGGTCCGCCAGCCTGGTCTCGAATTTCGGCGGCCTGATCCAGGGCGTCGGCGCCGCCTGGATGATGACCACCATCGCTACCTCGTCCTACCAGGTCGCGCTCGTCCAGGCCTCGACCACTTTGCCGATCATGCTGTTTGCGCTCGTCGCCGGCGCCATCGCCGACAGCTTCAACCGGCGCAAGGTCATGCTTGTCGCCCAGACCTTCATGCTGGTTGTCTCGGTGCTGCTGACGGCCTTCACCTATCTTGGCCTGATAACGCCGTGGACGCTGCTTGCCTTCACCTTCCTGATCGACAGCGGCACAGCGCTCAACAACCCGTCCTGGCAGGCTGCCGTCGGCGACATGGTGCCGCGCAACAAGCTGCCGGCGGCGGTGGCGCTTAATTCGCTCGGCTTCAACCTGACGCGCAGCGTCGGCCCGGCAATCGGCGGCATCATCGTCGCCGCTGCCGGTGCTGCCGCGGCCTTTGCCGCAAACGCATTGAGCTATGTCGGCCTCATCATCGTGCTTGCCCGCTGGAAACCGGAGCTGCCGGCATCGACGCTGCCGCGCGAGACGCTGGGAGCGGCAATGGGCGCCGGCCTGCGCTATGTCGCCATGTCGCCCAATATCGGCAAGGTTCTGGTCAGGGGTTCGGCCTTCGGCTTCAGCGCCGGCGCGGTGCTCGCCCTGCTGCCGCTGGTGGCGCGCGACGTCGTCAAGGGCGATGCCTTGACCTACGGCATCATGCTCGGCGCTTTCGGCATCGGCGCGGTCGGCGGCGCGCTGATCAGCGTCCGGTTGCGCCAGCTCCTGACCAGCGAGACGATGGTGCGCATGGCATTCGCCGGTTTCGCGCTCTGCGCCTTCAATGCCGCCGTCAGCCACAACGCCTGGCAGACCTCGCTCGGGCTGCTCGTCGGCGGCGCCTGCTGGGTGCTCGCGCTGTCGCATTTCAACGTAACGGTGCAGATGTCGACGCCGCGCTGGGTGGTCGGCCGGGTGCTCTCGGTCTATCAGACGGCGACCTTCGGCGGCATCGCGCTCGGCAGCTGGATCTGGGGCGTCGTTGCCGACGCCCATGGCGCCGAAACCGCGCTGATCGCGGCAAGCGTGGCGATGCTTGCGGGCGGCGCCATCGGCCTGCTTTTGCCGTTGCCGCAGCATGCGGTGCTCAACCTCGATCCGCTGAACCGCTTCAAGGAGCCGCATCTTGGGCTCGACCTCAAGCCGCGCAGCGGCCCCATCGCCATCATGATCGAGTACATCATCCGCGAGGAGGATGTTACGGAATTCCTCGCCACCATGGCCGAACGCGGCCGTATCCGCCGCAGGGATGGCGCCCGCAACTGGACGCTCGCGCGGGACTTGGAAAACCCATCCGTGTGGATCGAGCACTACCACACGCCGACATGGCTCGAATATATCCGCCACAACAAGCGGGCGACCCATGCCGACGCCGTGGTCGGCGAGCGCATAAGGGCGCTGCACAGCGGCGCCGAGCCGCCCCGCGTCCGCCGCATGATCGAGCGCCCGACCACCGCCGGCACCGCGCTGGTCATGCCGAAAGGCCCGATCGAGCATTGAGACTAGACAGCCTCGACAACGATTGATCCGGAGGACTGGCGGAGTGCGTCCGCAGCGACGCCCGTCAGTCCTGGTTCATTGGGGACTGAAATTGCGGCGCCTGGCCTAATCCGCGAATGCACGAACAGGATGGCCATTATGAAGAGACGCTCTATAACGGTTGACGTGATTATGACCACCAAGGGGAGACGATGCGTTACATACGTCCGCTTTCAATTGAAGATGCCGCCGGCCTGCTGGCCGGGTCGACCGGTACGGCCGCCATACTTGCCGGAGGCAGCGACCTCTTGGTGAGGATGAAAGGCGGCTTTATCGAACCCGACCTGATCGTCGACATCAAGGCGATCGAGGGCTTGAACGAGATCCGGGAAACGTCGGAAGGTTTTGGCATAGGTGCTGCGGTCCCCTGCGCCGTGCTGGGCGAGAGCAAGGCCCTGAAGAAGGCGTGGCCCGGCGTCGTCGAAGCCGCGAACCTGATCGGCTCGAAGCAGGTGCAGGGACGCTGCACCATCGTTGGGAATCTGTGCAACGCCTCGCCGGCCGCCGACAGCGTGCCGGCCCTGGTGGCCGCCGGCGCCAAGGCGGTGGTCGTTGGGCCGGGAGGCCGGCGCACGATTGCCGTGGAAGCGGTGCCGACCGGGCCGGGCAAGACGTCGCTCGCCAAGGGCGAGATCATCGAGGCGATCCTGCTCGACCGTCGCCCGCCGCGTGCGGGCGATGCCTATCTGCGTTTCATTCCACGTACGGAGATGGATATCGCGGTGGTGAGCGCCGGCGTGAACCTGACGCTCGATGAGCAAGGTCGTGTCAAATCGGCGCGACTGGCGCTGGGCGCCGTGGCAGCGACGGTGATTCTGGTCGAGGAGGCTGCGGAGGTTCTCGTTGGTTCCAAGCTTGACGAAGCCACGCTGGAGCGGCTCGCCAAGGTCTGCTCGGGGGCCTGCCGCCCCATCGACGACAAGCGGGGCACCATCGAATTCAGAAGGAAAGTTGCGGGGGTGCTGGCCAAGCGGGCCGCTATCGCCGCCTATAAGCGTGCAGGAGGCAAATGATGGCTGGTGTAGCAGTTTCAACGACAATCAACGGCGACGACGTCGAGTACCTTTGCCAGCCCGATGAGACGCTGCTCGACGTCCTGCGCGACCGCCTCGGGCTGACGGGCGCCAAGGAAGGCTGCGGCACCGGCGACTGCGGCGCCTGCAGCATCATCCTCGACGACCGGCTGGTGTGCTCGTGCCTGGTGCTCGGCGCCGAGGCCGAGGGCCGGCGCGTCGAGACCATCGAGGGCATGGCGCATGGCGACAGTCTGCATCCGCTGCAGCAGAAATTCCTCGAACACGCCGCCCTTCAATGCGGCATCTGCACGCCTGGTTTCCTGATCGCGGCCAAGGACCTTTTGGCCAAGAACCCCGATCCGACCGAAGAGGAAATCCGCTTCGGCCTTGCCGGGAACCTTTGCCGTTGCACCGGCTATGACAAGATCGTGCGCGCCGTCCAGGACGCGGCAAGCGTGATGAAGGGAGCATGACGATGAATTTCGATCCGCGCTACTCCGGACGCAGTTTCACATCCGTCGGCACGCGTCCAATCCGTCCCGACGGCGTCGACAAGGTGACGGGCCGCGCACGCTATGGCGCCGACTTCAACATGGCCGGGCAACTGGTCGGGCGCGTGCTCCGAAGCCCGCACGCCCACGCCAAAATCAGGAAGATCGACACGTCGAAGGCGGAGAAGCTCGCCGGCGTCAAGGCGGTGATCACCGCGGCCGACCTGCCCGACCTCACCGATGGCGATGCCGCCATGTACGACATCCTCGACAATTGCATGGCGCGCGAGAAGGCGTTCTATGACGGCCATGCCGTGGCCGCGGTCGCCGCGGTCGATGCCCGCACGGCGAGGCAGGCGCTGAAGCTGATCGAGGTCGACTATGAGGTGCTGCCGCATGTGGTCGATGTCGACGAGGCGATGAAGCACACGGCACCCCTGCTCAACGACGCCATCTTCACCGAGGGCCTTGACGAAAAGCCCGTCAAGCCTTCCAACGTCACCAAGCGCACCCAGTTTGGCCATGGCGACATCCAAGAAGGTTTCGGCCAGGCCGACTTCGTCGTCGAACGTTCCTTCAAGACCGAGCAGACGCATCAGGGTTATATCGAGCCGCATGCCTGCGTGGCCAATGTCAGCTCCGACGGCACCGCCGACCTCTGGGTCTGCACGCAAGGCCATTTCGTCTATCGCCAGCATTGCGCCCAACTGCTTGGCATGGAGGCCTCGAAGCTGCGCGTCACCTCCTCGGAGATCGGCGGCGGTTTTGGCGGCAAGACCCATGTCTGGGCCGAGCCGGTGGCGCTGGCGCTGTCGCGCAAGGCGGGCCGCCCGGTCAAGCTGGTCATGACGCGAGACGAGGTGTTCCGCGCCTCCGGCCCGACCAGCGCCACCTCGATCGACGTCAGGATCGGCGCCCGCAAGGACGGCACGATCACCGCGGCCGAAGCGACGCTGCGCTATAGCTGCGGCCCCTATGCCGGGATGTGGGCCGAGATCGGCGCCATGACCGCCTTTGCCTGCTACAAGCTCGATAACGTCAAGACGGTCGGCTACGAAGTGCTGGTCAACCGGCCCAAGACCGCGGCCTATCGCGCGCCGTCGGCGCCGATGGCGGCGTTCGCGGTGGAAAGCGCCGTCGACGAGCTGGCCAAGGAGATCGGCATGGATCCGGTCGATTTCCGGATCAGGAATGCCGCCCAGGAAGGCACCAGATCGTCCTACGGTCCGGTCTACGGCCCGATCGGCATCGGCCCGACGCTGGAAGCGGCGAAGAACCATCCGCACATGAAGGCGCCGCTCGGCAAGAACCAGGGCCGCGGCATGGCTTGCGGCTTCTGGTTCAACTTCGGCGGCCAGACCTGCACCGACCTCAACATCGGCATGGACGGTTCGGTCTCGCTTGCCGTCGGCACGGTCGATGTGGGTGGTTCCCGCGCGTCGCTGTCGCTGGTGGCGGCGGAGGAGCTCGGCATCGACTACGGGCAGGTCAAGGCGGTGGTCGCCGATACGTCGAGCCTGGGTTACAACGACATGACGGACGGCAGCCGCGGCACCTTCTCCTCCTCGATGGCGACGATCTCGGCCGCCCGCAACGCGATCAAGGTCCTGCGCGAGCGCGCCGCGCAGACGTGGGACATCCCGGTGGACGACGTGATCTGGGAAAAGGGCCACGCCATTGCCAAGGGCGAGAAGTACGGCAACCTAGCCGCGCTGTCGCTGAAGGAGATCGCGGCCGCGTCGGGCAAGACGGGCGGACCCATCGCCGGCCACAGCGAACTCGTCGCCGACGGCGCCGGCGTCTCCTTCGCCACCCATATCTGCGATATCGAGGTGGATCCCGAGACCGGCTCCACCAGGGTGCTGCGCTACACCGTCGTGCAGGACGCCGGCAAGGCGGTGCACCCGACCTATGTCGAGGGGCAGTACCAGGGCGGTGCCGCGCAAGGCATCGGCTGGGCGCTCAACGAGGAGTATATCTACGGCAAGGACGGGCGGCTGCAGAACCCCGGCTTCCTCGACTACCGCATCCCGGTCTGCTCGGACCTGCCGATGATCGACACGCAGATCCTCGAGATCCCCAATCCCAACCACCCCTACGGGGTGCGCGGCGTCGGCGAGACCTCGATCGTGCCGCCGCTGGCGGCGATCGCCAATGCGGTGTCGAACGCGGTCGGCGTGCGCATGACGCACATCCCGATGTCGCCGCCGCGCATCCTGGCGGCGATCGAGGCGGAACGGGAAGGCTGATGGTCGAAGTAACGCTCTGGGGATCGCTCGCCGCGCTCGCCGGAGGCAAGAGCAAGGTCGAGATCGAGGCGAAGGATATTCGGGAGCTGTTCAGGAAGCTGGCTGAGCAGTATCCCGGCCTCGAGCCCTTGATCGAGAAGGGCATTGCGGTGGCGATCGACGGGACGATTTATCGCGATACCTGGTCGAAGGAATTGCCGCAGGGGGCGGAGATTTTTCTGCTGCCGCGTCTTGCCGGAGGCTAGCAACCTCCCCGGCCGCCCCTACCCCTCACCAGACAAATCCCGCCGTGCCTTGTCGAGTTCCTCGGCGTAGCGCCGCATCAGATGGCCTTCGGTCAGGAGCCCGACGACGACGCGGTCGGTGAAATCCTCGACCACGGCCAATTCCTCGGCGCCGGCGCGCTGGAAAGTCTCGGCCGCCGATTGCACATTCATGGTCGGCACCAGGACGGCATCCCTGTACTTGGCGAGCGACAGCACCGGCGTCTCGCCGTCGGACAGGTCGCTGTGCAGTTCGGCGACGATCAGCACACCGACATAATGCTGCCCGGCGTCGACCGCGATAACGCGCTGGGCCGAACCAAGCGGCACTTCCTTGCGAAAGGTGGAAAGCGTTTTCGAGGCATCGATGGTGCGGACATCCTTGCGCATCATCGAGCCGACCGTCAGGCTGCGCATCCAGCCGACATCATGCGCGCTGCGGATCGTCTCGCCGCGCAGATGGAAACGCCATGTCGAGAAGGAATAGCCGAAGGTTTCGCGCACCAGGATCGCCGCCATGATCGAGGCCGCCAGCACCACGCCGGTGAGCGTCAGGTCGCGGGTCGATTCCAGAGCCAGGAACGTCATCGTCAGCGGGCCGCCGACGACGCCGACGGCGAGCGACGTCATGCCGACCACGGCGGCGACGGCGGGATCGATGCCGGTTGCCGGCGAAACGACGGCCATGATTTCGGCGAACATCTTGCCGAGCAGGGTGCCGAGGAACAGCGAGGCGAAGAACAGTCCGCCGCGAAAGCCCGAGCCCAGCGAGACCGCCGATGCCGCCAGTTTCAGCAAGAAGACGCTGGTCACCACGGCAAGCCCGTAATTCATCGCGAATTCACGATGCAGCGCGCCGTGGCCGCTGGATAGGACCTGCGGCGTGATCAGCCCAAGCAGCCCGACGATGCAGCCGCCGATGAAGGGGCGCAGCGCGGCATCGATCGACAGCCGCACGAAACCACGCTCGATCAGGGTCACCAGTTGCATGATGGCGATCGAGGCGGCACCGCCCAGCAATCCCAGCAGCAGGAACGGCAGATACTGGCTGGCGGTGAGCGCCGGCAGGCCGGAGAGTTCCAGCGGAAACGGAACGCCGCCGAAGACCTCGGCGGTCAGCGAGGCCGCGATCGCCGCCGTCATCACCGGCGCGACATTGGCGACCGAGTAGATGCCGATGACCAGCTCGAAACCATAGAAGGCGCCGGTCAGCGGCGCATCGAAGGCGGCCGCGATCGCGCCGGCAGCACCACAGCCGACCAGGATGCGGACATCGTTGCGGCGCAGCCTGAAGACGCGCGCCAGCCGCGACGCCAGGCCGGAACCGACTTGCGTATAGCCGGCCTCCAGCCCGACCGAGGCGCCGAAGCCGCTCGAGATCATCGTCTGGCCGGCGATGATGAACGTGTCGGTCAGGGACATGCGCCCGCCGTAAAGCGCATTGGCTTCGATCGGATCGACGGGCGTGCGGAATTTTCGAATCCTCAACCAGATCACGGTCAATCCGAGCAGGATGCCGCCGATCGCCGGGATCAGCGCCTGCACCGGGCTCTTCAGCGAAAACATCGCCGAAAGCCGCCCGCCCGGCTGAACGCCGAACAGCAGCCCGTGCAGGTCCAGCACCATCTGGCTCATCGCGGTGACGAATATGCCCGCAATCACACCGACTACGCCGGCGAGGATGACGACTGCGATGCCGCGCGCCTCGAGCAGCGGCAGCGACCTGATCAGCACCGCGCGCATCCGGCGGGCATAGACTTGCGGGTGGTTTCTGGAAAGCACCGGAGCGGCTCGCCGATATCTAGGGAAAGTGAAAGCCTGATACGCCCGGCGACATCGCATGGCAACCGCCATGCCGGCCGCCGGAAGGCGGCGCGGACAGCGCGGCTCACTGCGTCGATAAGACCACCGCGTCATGGGAAACTGCGTTGACGTAAACGTCAACCCGAAGCTATATGCGCCAGCGCCAATGCGCGACAAACGCAACGAGACGAGGAGAACGGCATGAGCGTTCAGGAAATTGCCGACAAGATCAGATCGCGCGTGGCGAGTGCCGGGTTCGATCGTTCCGTGAAATTCGATACCGGCGCTGACGGCGTCATCGTCATCGACGGCGCCGATGTCTCGACCGCCGACGCACCGGCCGACTGCACCATAAAGCTTTCGCTCGACGATCTGGATTCCCTGATCGCTGGTGATCTCAACCCGACCATGGCGTTCATGAGCGGCAAGATAAAGGTCGAGGGCGACATGAGCGTCGCCATGGCGCTGAGCCAGCTGATCGGCTGATCTAGTCACGGATGAAAGCAGAACGCCGCCCGATGGGCGGCGTTTTTGCATCTACATTCTTCAGGCGGCGACGGTCAGCGCCACAGGCGCCTTCAGCTTCCGTCCCGCCGCCTTCAGCGTGCCCTGAACATCGTTGAGCGCGCCGTCCGCCAGCTCCAGCGCCAGCAGGCGATGCCGCTCATAGGGCCCCGGCATGGCAAGCGCGCCGGTCTCTGCGGCCGAGAACCCGAAACGCCCGTAGTAAGGAGCGTCGCCGACGAGCAGGATCGCGGTGTGGCCAAGCCGCGCGGCCTCCGCCACGGCATGGCGCATCAGCGCCGAGCCGATGCCGGCATTCTTGAGCGCCGGATCGACAGCGAGCGGACCGAGCAGAAGCGCCGCCTGACCGCCCTCGCCCAGCACCACGTCCCACATCCGAACGGTGCCGGTGACCGCACCCGACGCATCGCGCGCGACAAAGGCCAGGCCTTCCGAAGGCCGGCGGCCGCGCCGCAGCTTTTCGGAGGATTTCTTCCTGCGTTTCGGTCCCATCGCGCGGTCGAGCAAAGCCTCGCGCGCCGCGATATCGGCAGCGGTTTCGGCGACGATCAAAAAAGCCGGCGAGCGGCCTACAATTTCAACTGGCATTTCCATTTCCGCGATCCTTCACGAGCGGAGATCTGTTCCACAGGCGAGCCCGGGCGGGCGATAGCGCCCGCCTGGGATGATCTGATCGGTTCTTTCGAACCGTCAGATCACGTAGGATCGGAGAGGCTCGAAGCCGTTGAACGCGACCGCCGAATAGGTGGTGGTGTAGGCGCCGGTGCCCTCGATCAGCACGTCGTCGCCGATGGTCAGCGACAAGGGCAGCGGATACGGCGTCTTCTCGTACATCACGTCGGCCGAATCGCAGGTCGGGCCGGCGAGCACGCAAGGCGCGGTCTCGGTGCCGTCATAGGCAGTCGTGATCGCGTAGCGGATCGCCTCGTCCATCGTCTCGGCGAGACCGCCGAACTTGCCGATGTCGAGGAACACCCAGCGCACATTGTCGTTGTCGGCCTTCTTCGAGATCAGCACGACTTCCGACTTGATGACGCCGGCATTGCCGACCATGCCGCGGCCCGGTTCGATGATCGTTTCCGGGATCGCGTTGCCGAAATGCCTGCGCAGCGCCGAAAAGATCGCCTGGCCATAGTCCTGCGCCACCGGCACGTCCCTGAGGTAACGGGTCGGGAAGCCGCCGCCCATATTGACCATCTTCAGGACGATGCCTTCCTCGGCGAGCGTCGAAAACACCTTCTTGGCGTCGCCGAGCGCGCGGTCCCAGGCGTTCAAATCGGTCTGCTGCGAGCCGACATGGAACGACACGCCATAGGCGTCGAGGCCGAGCGACTTGGCATGGCGCAGCACGTCGACCGCCATCGCCGGCACGCAGCCGAACTTGCGCGACAGCGGCCACTCGGCGCCCGCGCCGTCGGTGAGCACGCGGCAGAACACGCGGGCGGCTGGCGCGACACGGGCGATCTTCTCGACCTCCTCGACGCAGTCGACCGCGAACAGCCGGATGCCGAGCTGGTAGGCGCGTGCGATGTCACGCTCCTTCTTGATGGTGTTGCCGAAGGAGATGCGATGCGCCGGCGCACCGGCGTCCATCGCCATCTCGACTTCGGCAACGGAGGCGGTGTCGAAGGACGAGCCCATCGTAGCAAGGAGGCGCAGGATTTCCGGCGCCGGGTTTGCTTTCACCGCATAGTAGATCTTGGAATCGGGAAGCGCCTTCTGAAAGGCGCGGAAATTGTCGCGCACGACATCGAGGTCGACGACGAGGCAGGGGCCGCTCGGACGTCGGGTGGCGAGGAAGTCAAGGATGCGCTGGGTAGCCATCGGGGTCTCTCCAATCACGCCTTGCGGCGTGCACAAAGGCTGCGGGACACGGGCTCTCGGCCTCGCGAACACGCGGTCAAACAAAGGCGGGGCGAAAATCCATGGAACCAGCCGGTGGAGACCCCGGAACCACGAATCGCCGTCTCGCGGCGGTGAACCTTGGCCTTGCCCGGCCTCGGTTCGCTTTGTCTGCCTTGGCTTGGATGGGAGACCCGTCCGCACTGCCGGCAATGAAGGTGTGCCTCTTCAGTAACCCCGGTCTTTGGACGACCGGCAGAACACCAGAAAGGCCCGCACCGTCGTTGCTTCAAGGTGTCCTCGGTTTGGTGGTTGGCCACTAAACCGACTGGAGGGGTTGGCTCCAGTTACCTTACCGATTGCCCTCACCATTCGAGGATCGGCGGACACCCACAGGCACGTGCGACTTTGGGCAAGCGCGATATAAGAGCGAAGGGTTTCACAATCAATAAAAATCGTAGGGCAAGGTTGTAAAATTTCCAGCAGCGCACAATGTTGGACAGACTGTATCCGGATATTGAACGCATGACAGGCACTCGCGGCCCTTTGAACGCTTTTCTCGACCTCGACCAGATCCCAGTTGCGAATGGGCAATCAGGCCCGCTTGCCGGCCTGCGGCTGGCCGTCAAGGACATTTTCGACGTCGCCGGCTACCGCACCGGCTGCGGCAATCCGCAAAAATATGAGGAAGCCTCGCCCGCCGCGGCAACCGCGCCCGCAGTCCAGGCGCTGCTTGATTCGGGCGCGCGCTTCGTCGGCAAGACGCAGACCGACGAGCTCGCCTTTTCCCTGATGGGGCTGAACGCGCATTTCCCCTCGCCGATCAATCCGGCCGCACCCGACCGTATCACCGGCGGCTCGTCGTCCGGATCCGCCTCGGCGGTCGCCGGCGGTCTTGCCGACATCGCCACCGGGTCCGACACCGGCGGCTCGATCCGCGCGCCGGCAGGTTTCTGCGGCCTGATCGGCCTCAGGACGACGCATGGCCGCATCTCGCTCGCCGGCACCATGCCGCTCGCCCCTTCCTTCGATACGTTTGGATGGTTCGCCAGGGACATGGCCACCTATGACAAGGTCGGCGCGGTGCTGCTCGGCGACGATCCGCAGCCTCGCGACTTGCAGCGCCCCTTTGCGCTCGATGCGCTGGACGGGCTCGTGCTCGGCCAGCAAGAGACCGATGAATATGCCGGCATGGTCCAGCGCATCTCTTCGGTGACGGGCGCACCGCGCACGATCACGCCGCTGTCGCATTCCACCGACGATCTCTATTGGTGCTTCCGCAAGCTGCAGGGATACGAGGCCTGGCAAAGCCACGGTGCCTGGATTTCGCGGAGCGGCCGCATGCTTGGCCCCTTCGTCAAGGAACGCTTCGAGCACGGCGCGACCATCGACGCCGCGACGGCGCGACATGAAACGGAGCGGCGCGATGCCTTCCGCCGCGAACTTGCCGAGCGCCTTGGCGAGGACGGCGTGCTCGTGCTGCCGACCGTCCCCAGTGCCGCTCCGCTCAAGGCCGCTGCCTTCGACGATTTGCAGACCTATCGCGAGCGCGCGCTGAGGTTGCTGTGCCTTTCCGGCCTGTCGGGCTTTCCGCAGATCACGTTGCCGCTGGGCAAGGTCGACGGCGCGCCCTTCGGCCTCTCATTGCTCGGGCCGAAGAACAGCGACCGGCAATTGCTGGCGCTCGCCGCGCGCATCCTTGCCACCTCCGGGAGCGAACAATATGGGGAGCCCATGACATGGACACGCTGACCCGCATGCGCGCCTTCATCGACGTGGTCGAGGCCGAAGGCTTTTCGGCGGCCGCGCGCAAAATCGGCCGCTCCAAGGCGCTGCTGTCGAAATATGTGCGCGAGTTGGAGGACGAACTCGGCGCGCTGCTGTTGAACCGCACCACGCGGCAATTCTCGATGACGGAGGCCGGCCACACCTATTACCGGCGCGCCTCCGAAATCGTGCGCGAGGTCGACAGCCTGGCCGATGCGGTACGCGAATCCTCCGGCGACGTGCGCGGCAGGATCAAGCTTTCGGCGCCGCGCACCTTTGCCGACGCACCGATCGGCCAGTCGCTGATCGACTTCGCCAAGCAGTATCCCGACATCGTGCTCGATATTGATCTCGACGACCGCTTCGTCGATCTGGTCGAGGAAGGTTTCGATCTCGCCGTACGCATTTCGCGGCTGGAAAACTCCTCGCTGATCGCAAGGCGGCTGGCGCCGTTTTCGGTGCGGCTGTGCGCATCTCCTGAGCTGATCGCCAAGCATGGCATGCCGGCGCGGGCCCAGGACCTTGCTCGCATCCCCTGTATCGTCGACACCAACGGTCGCGGGCTGAACAATTGGCAATTCAAGGGCGACGGCAGCGACACTGTGAGCGTTTCGGTCTCCGGTCCGATTGAGGTCAACAGCCCGATGGCGGCAAGAGCTGCCGCCGTGTCGGGGCTGGGATTCACCATACTGCCGGATTTCATCGCTGCGCCCGACCTCGATAGTGGTCGGCTGGTGACCGCGCTGGACGACCGCATCCTGTCGGGCGCTGGCATTTTCGCCGTCTATCCACACCGCCGCTATCTGCCGGCAAAGGTCCGTGTCTTCGTCGACTTCCTGGTGCAGTGGTTCAAGACGCGTGAAAGCGCTTGATGCGTTCCAGCCGCGTCGTGGTCCGAATTTCGCCCCCTTTCTGGTAACTCTCGACAGTTACCGAAGCCGATGGAATGGCGCGACCGATAATGCACCTGAAACGGCAAGCAATCATGCTGGCTTCGGCCTTGGCGGCGATGTTTGCCGTGGCCGGGCCAGCCGGAGCGCACCCCCACGTCTTCGCGGAGGCCCGCCTCGAAGTGGTGCTGAGCAACCGCATCCACTCGATCGTCGAGATTGGCGGCGCCGCCTTCGTCTTCCTGTTCGGACTGCTGCTTTTGTCGGCAAGCCTGACGGGCAGCGCGTGACGCCCTTTCGCGTCAACGACTGGACGCATAGTGGTCCGCCTTAAGCGCAAATCTTGCCGTCCAGCTCATCCTCGATATGGGCGCGGATGATGTCGTCGAAGCTTTCTTCTGCGGCGAAGCCAAGCTCCCGCGAGCGCCGGGCCTCGAACCGCGTCGGCCAGCCCTGTACGATCGCCCAGATCGTCTCGTCCGGTTCCTCGCGGATCAGTTTCACCGCCTCGACGCCGGCAATGCGTTCCAGGGCCTCGATCTGTTCGCCGACGGTGACGGCGACACCGGGCATCGTCAGGTTGCGCCGCGGCCCCACAGTGCCGCCGTCGATCCCTGCCGCGTGGATCAGGAAATTCACCGCCGAGCGCGGGCTGGCATGGGTATGCACCACCGAGCGCGGCACAGGCAGTGTCGCCTCCTTGCCATTCAGCGGCTCGCGGATGATGCCCGAGAAAAAGCCCGAAGCCGCCTTGTTCGGCTTGCCGGGCCGCACGCAGATGGTCGGCAGCCGGATGCCGATGCCGTCGAGGAAGCCGCGCCTGGAATAGTCGGCAAGCAGCGCCTCGCCCATCAGTTTCTGCGTGCCGTATGAGGTCAGCGGCGTCGGGTGGAATTCGTCGGGGATGACATCCGGGAACGGTGCGCCGAACACCGCGATCGACGAGGTGAAAACGACCCGCGGTGCAAAACCCGCCAACCTTACCGCATCGAACAGCGCCCTCGTGCCGTCGAGATTGACGCGGTAGCCGAGGTCGAAATTGGCTTCAGCCTCGCCCGACACGACGCCGGCAAGATGGAAGATTACATCGGGGCGTGACGCGACCAGCCTTTGCGTCGCGCCAGGCGCGGCAAGATCGCCGGTATGGATGGCGACGTCGACGCCTTCCAGGACCGGCACCCGCGGCGGCACGATATCGTGGAGGTCGAGCGCGGCGATCTTGCGGCCGTTGAGCGTTCCATCCTTCGCCAGCCGGGCGACGAGCTTGCGGCCGACCATGCCAGCGGCACCGGTAATCAGAATGCGCATGTCAAAGACCCTTTTTGCGCTGGCTGCGGCCGCGCAGCCAGAACACGACAAAAATCGCCACCATGAAGACGGCGGCGACGACACCGGCAAGCACGGTCGAGACGCTGCCGACCGCCAGCATCACTGTTGGCAGATAGTAGGCGGCAATGCCGAACAAGAGCAGGACCCAGGCGGCGCCGATCGCCGCATTGCGCGTATCGCGATCCATCACGCAAACCCGGAGCGCAAGGGGTTCATCAAGCTCATTGCCAATGCCATGGGGTTCCCTGGATTAGTGATAGTGGCCACCATGCGGTGCCGACCCGGTGAGGATGCCGCCAAGCGCTTCCACGGCCATGAAGCCTGCGGTCAGGCAAGCCGCGATCAGCACGCGTTTCTTGTCGGTCGAGCCATGCACATGGCCGGCGTGGCTGTGGTCGTGCCCTTGCGAGCCGTGGTCGTGGCTATGCGCCATCCGCCTGCTCCTGCTAGAATTTCCATCCCGATGGAATCGGGACGAACTTCTATCTTCTTGTTTGACCATGATCTTGTCCGAAAACCGGTTTCCCTTTTCGGGATCATGGTTCTACGCCCCGAACTCCGCGCGGAAATCCTCGAGCCGTCGCTTCTGTCGGCCATCGCCGTCGAAATTGGCCGGATCGAGCCATGCCTCATAGGCTCTGCGCAACGCCGGCCACTCCTTGTCGATGATCGAATACCACGCGGTATCGCGGTTTTCACCCTTGACCACAAGATGCTGACGGAAAATGCCTTCGAACTTGAAACCAAAACGCTCCGCCGCGCGCTTCGAAGGCTCGTTGCGGTTGTTGCATTTCCATTCGTAGCGGCGATAGCCGAGTTCGTCGAAGATGTATTTCATGAACAGGAACTGCGCTTCCGTCGCCGCCGGCTTGCGCGAGATCAGCGGCCCCCAATAGATGTTGCCGATCTCGATCACGCCATGGGCCGGATCGATGCGCATCAGCGTCTGGCGCCCGGCGACCTTGCCGCTGGCCTTGTCGATGACGGTGAAGAACAGCGGATCCTCGCTGGCCTCGACCTTGTCAAGCCAGGGCTGGAAGGCGGCGCGGGTCTCCGGCGGATAATCGGGCAGCCAGGCAAAGCGGCCGTCGACGTCAGGCACCGACGACGCCTCGTAGAGGCCGTCGCCATGCTTTGCCGCGCTCAGCGGTTCGAGCCTGACATGGCGGCCTTCAATGATCCTGCGTACCGGCCGCGGTCGCGGCTGCCAATTCTCGAGATTTTCCGACACTCCAATATTTTCTGACACCCCAATTTTTTCCGACACTTGGGCTCCAATCCGTTTGACTTTTGGCAACGGACGCTCACAAAAACGCTCGCCCACAGTAAGAACCACAGGGACGGGAAAAATGCTCCACACGATTGCGGCCTTCGACCGTCTCGGCGAGGAAAATGCCTTCGCGGTGCTCGCGCGTGCGACATCACTGGCGCAGCAAGGCCGCGACATCATCAATCTCGGCATCGGCCAACCCGACTTCAAGACGCCGCAGCACATTGTCGAGGCGGCGATCAAGGCGCTGCGCGACGGCCATCACGGCTATACACCGGCCAACGGCCTCTTGGCGACGCGCGAGGCGGTGGTGCGCCGCACGCTGGCCACCACCGGTGTCGAAGTGTCGCCCGAGGCAGTGATGATCCTGCCCGGCGGCAAGCCGACGATGTTCGCCGCGATCCTGATGTTCGGCGAAGCGGGCGCCGAGATCCTCTATCCCGATCCCGGCTTTCCCATCTACCGCTCGATGATCGAATTCACCGGCGCCACGCCGGTGCCGGTACCGATGCGCGAGGAAAACGGCTTTGCCTTTTCGGCGCAGGAGACGCTGGCGCTGATCACGCCGAAGACCAGGCTCCTGATCCTGAACTCGCCGGCCAACCCGACCGGCGGCGTCACGCCCCGTACCGAGATCGAGAAGCTCGTGAAGGGGCTCGAAGCGCACCCGCATGTCGCCATCCTTTCAGACGAGATCTACGACGTGATGACCTATGACGGCGAGACGCATTGCTCGCTGCTCAATTTTCCCGAGATCCGCGACCGGCTGATTATCCTCAACGGCTGGTCGAAGACCTGGGCGATGACCGGCTGGCGCATGGGCTGGTCGATCTGGCCGAACGGCGACAGCGGCGCTCATCTCTACGACAAGGTGCGCAAGCTGGCGGTCAACTGCTGGTCCTGCGTCAACGCGCCGAGCCAGTATGCCGGCATCGCCGCCATCGATGGCCCGCAGGACGACGTCGACAAGATGATGCGCGCCTTCGATCGTCGCAGGAAGGTCGTGGTCGAGGGGTTGAATGCCTTGCCCGGCGTTTCCTGCATCACGCCGAAAGGCGCATTCTATGCCTTCCCCAACATTTCCAAGACGGGCCGGAAAGCCAAGAAACTCGCCTCGGCGCTGCTCGACGATGCCGGCGTCGCGCTGATCGGCGGCCCGGATTTCGGCATTCTCGGCGAAGGCTATGTCCGGCTGTCCTACGCCAATTCCGAAGAGAACATCCTGCGCGCGCTGGAGCGGATCGAGGCCTTCCTGGGCAAGTGAGAACGGGAATCGGGCTGACCCTGTCGGGAAACGCTCCGGCCGATCGTCCTTGGATATTCACGACCGAAGAAGGGAACCTCGATGTTTTACGCCATCCTTGCCTATCACGTGGAAGAAGCGATTGAGGCGCTGACGCCGCAGCAGGATGCGGCGCTGATGACCGATCTGCTCCAGATCAACGATCGGCTCTACCGGGAACGCGTCCTTGGACCGGCGGCACGGCTCGGAGCGACCCAGGATGCCTGCACCTTGCGCGGACCGGGCGACGGACTGGTCATCGACGGCCCCTTCGCCGAGACCAAGGAGCAATTGCTGGGGTTCTATGTCGTCGACTGCGCCGCGCGCGATGAAGCGATCGCGATCGCGCGCGACCTGCGCCGCGTCAATCCGACGGCCGTCTACGAAATCCGCCCGATTTCACTGTATCTTCCCGGCGTGCCCCTATCGCAGGGATGAGCAGTTACCCCCGCCCGACGAACGGCATCTTCGTCGCCATCACGGTCATGAACAGCACATTGGCGTCGAGCGGCAGGTTGGCCATGTGGACGACGGCGTCGGCGACATGCTGGACGTCCATCACCGCTTCGGCGGCGACGGAGCCATTGGCCTGCGGCACGCCGACCGTCATCGCCTGTGCCATGTCGGTCAGCGCGTTGCCGATGTCGATCTGGCCGCAGGCGATGTCATAGGGCCTGCCATCCAGCGCCAGCGTCTTGGTCAGCCCGGTAATGGCGTGCTTGGTCGCCGTATAGGGCACTGAGCCCGGCCGCGGCGCATAGGCAGACACCGAGCCATTGTTGATGATGCGGCCGCCCATTGGCTGCTGCTTGCGCATGGCGCCGAACGCGGCGCGGGCGCACAGGAACGAGCCGGTGAGATTGACCCCGACAATGTCGTTCCACACGTCGACCGGGATCTCGTCGATCGGTGTCGATTTGTAGCTCATGCCGGCATTGTTGAAGAGCAGATCGACGCGCCCGAAGGCCTCCGCCACCGTCTCGAACAGATCGTCGACCTGGTCGGCCCTGCTGATATCGCAGGCGACAGCCAATGCCTTGGCCTGTGTCGACCCGGCCTCGGCGATCGCCTCGTCCAGCACCTTCTTGCGGCGCCCGCAGAACACCGTGTTCCAGCCGGCCCTGAGCAGTGTCGTGGCGACGCTTTTGCCAATACCGGTGCCGGCGCCGGTGACGATGGCGGTTCTGGAATCTGTCTTGGCTGTCATCGCCGTCCTCCCGAGGTCATGGCTGGAAGTGCCATCGCAAATGACGGCGCCGATGGCAAGCCGAAGCTGCCAGGGCAAAGCCGAAGCTGCCAGGGCAAGCCGAAGCTGCCGAGGCAGGACCGGACAAAAAGGGCGGCCATTGGCGGCCGCCCTGATCTGAACCGGGCTTGGGAGGAGGAAAGCCGATCCGACTGCCTAAAATCATGCGCTTGCCGGGTTAACGATACGTTAGCGCGAAATCTTGCCGGTCAGCGCTCTACGGTTGCAGCCTACCAGCGCGAATTGGGCGCGGTCTTGCTGGCCGCCTTTGCTGTCTTGCCGGCCGCCTTGTCCGATGCCGGCACCTTTGCCGCCGACACCGTCGCCTCGACATGGTCGACCAGCGCGTCCGGCAGGCCGAGGCGGCCGGCGAGCAGATCGAGATAGCCGCGCTCGGCACGCGTGTCGGGATCGATGGTGAGGCGCGACGCGGTGTAGAGTTCGAGCTTCTGCGCGTCGGTCTGGGCGCCGGCGATCAGCGTGTCCAGATCGAGCGGCGTCTCCAGCTCCGACATCAGGAACTTCTCCGCATCGGGGCCAATGCCCGCGAGGCTGAGCTTGCCGGCGATCTTTTGCCGCTCGCCGTCATCGATATGGCCGTCGGCCTTCGCCGCCGAAATCATCGCCCTCACCAGCGTCAGCGTGAAGGCGTCCTCGCCTTGCGGCGCCTGCGAGGGGTGGAAGCTGGTGTCGGTGGGCGGCGGCAGCAATTCCGGCTCGCCGGCCGTTTGTGCCTCCGCCGGCGCGCTGCCGTTCTTGTAGTTCTGGTAGGCCTTGTAGGCGAGGCCGCCGATCGCGGCCAGGCCGCCAAGCTTGACCGCGGCGCCGGTGACCTGACGTCCCGCGCCGGTTCCAAGCAGCACCGCGGCCAGAGCACCAGCGGCCAGCGGATTGTCCTTGGCCATCTGCACAGCCTGACCCGCCTTGTCACGGACGGTCGACCCTGTTCCGGGAACTTGCGAGCCAAGCAGATCGTCGAGAAGCTTCTTGGGATCGAGCATCAATGCCTCCAGAATTGGCCCGGCCGAACGTGCACGGGCAGGTTGCGGACGTCAAAGACGTAGGCCCCGCATAGCGACATTACAATGACGGATGAACGCTTTGCCAGTGACGGTCGAAACAAGGTGACGTCAGGATTTACCTTGTCCTAGCGCGTCGGTCGCAAATCGGAATCGATTTTTGCTGTGCTGACCTTTGGAAAAGCGCGATGTATAGTTGGCTCTAACCTCCGATATGCGGGCCTCTGCCACGCGCATGCGCCAGTTCGACCTGGCGCTGGCGCTCGGCATAGCGCGCACGGTCTTCGTCGGAACGGGCATCGAAACAATGTGGGCACGATATGCCGGCGGCATAGTGCGGCGACAACAGGTCGTGCCCGGTCAGCGGATGCCGGCAGGCGCGGCAGAGTTCGGCCTCGCCCTCGACCAGGCCGTGTGATACCGAAACACGCTCGTCGAAGACGAAGCACTCGCCTTGCCAGAGGCTTTGTTCGGCCGGCACCTCTTCGAGATATCTCAGGATGCCGCCCTTGAGATGGAACACATTCTCGAAACCGAGCGACTTAACATAGGCCGTCGCCTTCTCGCAGCGTATGCCGCCGGTGCAGAACATGGCGATCTTGCGGCCATCGAGTTCGGCCCGATGCCGCTCGACCCAGGCCGGAAATTCACGAAAGCTGCTCGTTGCCGGATCGACCGCCCCCTTGAAGCTGCCGATCGACACCTCATAGGCGTTGCGCGTGTCGATGACGATCGTGTCGACATCCGAGATCAATGCGTTCCAGTCGGCCGGCGCGACATAGGTACCGGCGCTTGCCGCCGGATCGAGACCTTCGATACCCATTGTGACGATCTCGCGCTTCAGCCGCACCTTCATGCGGTGAAATGGCATCTCGGCAGCGCTGCTGTATTTGACCTCAAGACCGGCAAGACCTTCGATCGATTCCAGATGGTCGATGAGCGCCGCGATATCAGCCTCGCTGCCAGCGACGGTCCCGTTGATGCCCTCATGCGCCAGAAGCAGCGTCCCCTTGATGCCGCGCCCGCAGCAGAAGGCAGCAAGCGGTGCCCGCAGCGCCTCGAAGGCATCGAACCGGGCGAAGCGGTAGAGCGCGGCGACGCGGACAGGTTGATCGTGGGTGGAAATTGTCATCGCCAAGCCACTAAACTCTGCTGAAAGCCATTTCAAGGCGGCGCGGATGAAGCACGGGCGTTGGAGGCTTGCCTGCCGGCGTGCGTGACATCGCGACACGCCTGCCTTCGTGGACTCGGAATCCGCCTTCTGCTAATCGGTTGAAATCATCGATACCGGAGAGACAAGCCAATGTCAGCCAAGACCGAGAAACTCCTGTCGCTCCTCAATGGCCAGCCGGTCGTTCCGGTACTGAAGATTGCCAATGTCGCTGACGCGGTGCCCCTGGCCCGCGCGCTGGCGCGTGGCGGCCTGCCGGCGATCGAGATCACGCTCAGGACCGCCGATGCGCTGGAGGCGATCCGGCGCGTGGCTGGCGAAGTCGAGGGCGCCATTGTCGGCGCCGGCACCATTCTGGATGCCCGCCAGTTCGACGAGGCGGCGGCAGCCGGCTCGAAGTTCATCGTCAGCCCCGGCATCACAAACGAGCTTCTGGCGGCGGCGAAAGACAGCCCGGTTCCGCTGCTGCCGGGCGCCATCACCCCCGGTGAGATCATGGCCGCCCGCGAAGCAGGCTTGCGTTTCCTGAAGTTCTTCCCGGCCGAGCAGTCGGGCGGCATCGCCTCGCTCAAGGCATTCGCCTCGCCGCTCGCCGATGTGAAATTCTGCCCGACCGGCGGCATCACCGGCAAGAACGCCGCCGACTATCTCAGCCTGCCCAATGTCATCTGCGTCGGCGGCTCCTGGGTGGCGCCGGACGACATGGTCAAGGCCGGCAGATGGGATGAAATCGAGGCTCTCGCACGCGCGGCGAGCCAACTCGGGCGATAACGCCAGGATGAAAAAAACCGATCGGCTTTTCGCAGATTAACAGCAAAAAGCCGCGCGGGTCGCCCGGCGCGGCTTTTTATGTGGCTTGGTCGATCCGCTATTTGGTCTGGAAGCGGGCGACCGACAGGAACTTGACGGCGTTGCCGGTGAACCGGTTGGCGTCGGCCATCTGGTCGTCCGACTGGAAGCCTGCGGTATAGACCTCGCTCGGTGGCGTGTGCACGATATTATAGGCGTAGCGCGGCGCCGTCGTTGCGCTGGAAACGGTGGCGACCTGCTCGCCGCTGTTCAGTGCCCAGCGCGCGGCCTGCGGCTCGGCGGCAACCACCAGGGCCTTGGGACCGGGCTTCAGATCGCGGGCGGTTGCCCGGGCTTCCTTGCGGGTGGTCTTCACACCCGCGCCGATCGCCGCTGCCGGATCGGAACCGGCCGGCCGGCCAACGACAGCCTCGCGCGGCGATGCCGCGTCGGCGCTTGCCGCATCGTTGAAGACCGGGGCCGGCTCGGAGAGCGAAGCCACCTGGTATCCGTCGGTTACGCTGACCTTTTCGAGAACCGCCTTGACCGCGTCCGGTTGGGCGGCGTCGGGACGCGCCGTCGGCAGCACCGAGAACGCGTCGGTAGCGGCCTCGCCATGCCCGGCGGTGTCGGCCAGCGCCATAAGCACATCCTTGTCCTGCGGCGCCAGGTCGTCCCCTGCAAGGTCGACCGGCAGCGAATGATCGGGACGCCAGGTCGGCAGCGGTATGTTGTTGGCCGCAATCTGAGCCGGATCGCCGACAGTTGACGGATCAGCGGACGGGTCCGCCATGCCGAAGGGAACGCTTGCCGGCGCTTGCGCGGTCGCCACCGTCTGTTCGGTGGTGGCGGTGGCATCGGCCATGCCGAAGGGGACGTCCTCGGGTGGCTGGGCGCCGACATCGGCCTTCGGACGCGGCGCGAAATCAGGCAGCGGCACACTGCGCGCCGGCAGCGCCGCGATGATTGTCTCCGGCGTATCCTCCTCCGGCTCCGGAACTGGCTCAGGCGCATCGGCGATCTGCGGAATCTCGGCGCGCTTCGCATCCTTGGGCGACACGATGGCAATGCCCGGAAGGTTGCCGCTCTTGGCGGCCGGCTTTGCGTTCGCCAGCTTTATGCTCTTCGACTTCGGCGCGGGCGCGGCCGACGCCACATCGGCGCCGTCATCGGCCTCGTCATCACCGCCGCCGAAGAAAGCGGCAAGCAAGCCACCGGATCTTTTAGACCCGCCACCAGCGCTGGCCAATTCGATGTTGGGAGTGCCAGCGCCCTTGCGCGCCTTGTAGGAGGCGAGCGCCTGCGCATAACCGGGCAGCGGCTTGCCGTCGCTCGGCACATGCAGCGTCTTGCCATTGGGGAACACGCGCGCCAGTTCCTGGCGGCTGATGCCGGGCCAATGGCGCACATTGCCGACGTCCATGTGGACGAAGGGCGAGCCTGACGACGGATAGTAGCCGACGCCACCGCCCTGCATCTTGAGGCCGATGTCGCGCAGCTTCTTCAGCGGCACGCCCGGAATGTAGAAGTCCATGGCCCTACCGAGCACATGCTGGCTTTTCTCGGCGACGCCCCTGCTACGACTGCGCAGCATCGAATTCGTGGACGGCGAACGGTAGCCGCAGACGACCTGGATGTAGTCGGTGGCGCCGCTTTGCCGATAAGCCTCCCAGACCAGGTCCAGCAGGCGCGGATCCATCTTGGTCGGCTCGTTGCGGCGCCAGTCGCGCAGGATGATGTTGAGCTTCCTCAGACCCGCCTGATCGTAGCGGCCATTGCGCTTGTAGACGATCTCCGCCTTCTCCTTCGTATGGAGGTGGTACAGCTTGAGCGAACGTGTCTCGGCGCTGGCGCCGGTTGCGGCAGCGGCGAGGAATCCACAGGCAAAAATCACCGCTGCCAGCCATTTCGGCCAGGCGCTCATGTGATCGTGCCGCCCGTTTGTGTGTCGTTCGACTTGGTTCAAATCAAAAGGCCTTGCAGGCTGCCGTTTGTCCCCGGATTTGCCCAAACGGATGCGTTGTTGTCACATCCGAATATCGATCCTAATGGTTAATCATCACTTATTGAAGCCGAAATGCGGTAACACCGTGGCGATATCCCGTCAAAATTATTGCGCAGGGTTTCTTGGTAAACTGCTGGTTTAGATCATGTTTCGGCCTTTGCCAGAAACACGATCTGTTACGAGTTGCCGCAATCCGTGAACGGGCCGCCGACATGCAACTCCGGCAGCTGTCATGCGCGGATTCGCTGGCAGCGTTAGGAGGCGAGCCGGTCGATACGGCCCGTTTCGGGGTCGATGCCGTATTCCTTGAGCTTCCTGTAGAGCGTGGAACGGCCGATGCCCAGGCGGCGGGCGACCTCGCTCATCTGGCCGTTATAGTGGTCGATGGCGAGCTTGATCATTTCAAGTTCGACGTCGGCCAGAGCGCGTACATTGCCGCGTTCGTCGAGTGCCCGCAGCGTGCCGAAGCGAGGCTGCAGCCTGGCCGGCGCATCGAACTCGGTCGCGGCGATGCCGTCCTCGGCCGCCGGCCCCTGGCCACGCGATTCGATGGCCAGTCCAGGCAATGCGTGAGGCAGGGGTGCGCTATGCGCATCGAGATTGACGGTGCCATCGACCTGCGCCCGGATCTGCGGAAATTCCTCCACCGTGAGCACGTCGCCTTCGCAAAGCACCGAGGCGCGGAAGACGGCATTTTCGAGCTGCCTGATGTTTCCCGGCCAGTCATAAGCCTGCAGCATGGCGAGTGCCGCGGCCGAGATGCCGTTGAGACGACGGCGCGGATCGGCGGGCGCGACCTTTTCCATGAAGTGGTCGACAAGGTAAGGGATGTCGTCGCGGCGATCGCGCAACGGCGGCACGAAGATCGGATAGACATTGAGCCGGTAGAACAGATCCTCGCGGAACTTGCCGTCCTTGACCTGCTGCAGAAGATTGCGGTGCGTCGCCGAAATCAGCCTGATGTCGACCCTGACGGTCGAACGCCCGCCGACCGGATCGACCTCGCCGTCCTGCACGGCGCGCAGAAGCTTGACCTGCACGTCGAGCGGCAGATCGCCGATCTCGTCGAGGAAAAGCGTGCCCGAATGCGCTTCGACGAACTTGCCGCTGTGCTTTTCGGTGGCACCGGTGAACGAGCCCTTCTCGTGGCCGAACAGGATCGATTCGACCAGATTGTCGGGAATGGCGCCGCAATTGACGGTGACGAAGGGTTTCGAGCGGCGGTCGCTGCTGCCCTGGACGGCGCGCGCCACCAATTCCTTGCCGACACCCGATTCGCCTTCGATGAGGATCGGAATGTTGGAAGCGGCCGCCTTCTGGCCGAGACGGATCACGCGGTCCATTGCCGGGCTGTGCGTGATCAGGTCCTTGAAGGTCAGATGGTCGCCGCGCCGCCGCGACGTGCGTTTAACCTCACCCTCCACCGCCTCGACCTTGAGCGCATTGCCGATCGACGCCTGCAACCTGTCGGGGGAGGCAGGCTTGACGACGAAATCGAAAGCGCCGTGACGCATCGCCGAAACGACGGTCTCGATGCCGCCCTGGGCGGTCTGCACGATGACCGGAACATGGATGCCGCGTTCGCGCATCGCCTTCAGCACGCCGATGCCGTCGAGGCCCGGCATGACGAGATCGAGGATGACCACCGAGACGTCGCGCGCATTGGGCCCGTCGAGCGCGTCGAGACCAGCCTCGCCGCTGTCCGCGACAACAGCGGTATGGCCGAATTTCGTCACCGCCGCCTCGATCAGCCTGCGCTGCACGGGATCGTCATCGACTATGAGTATGGAACCTGTCATGACTGGATCAACTATGCTCGCCCAATTTGCCCACCCCCCAATGTGCTCACCGAAAGGGGAGACCCCGCCCTATGGATCATCTTGGCACAGGGTTCTAAATAAGGTTTCAAAAAACCCGGTGAACGAATTCCTTAGGATTTGACCGGCTTCTCATTCTCCTTGAATTTTTGGCCTCTCGAATTCTGACCCCACGAAATCTTGGTTCTGAAAGATATGGCAATGCGCATGGTTTTTGGTCGGCAGCTTGCGGCGGCGTCCGGTCAGGGCGCGGCGGAGCTCGGCGACCTGCCGGAATGGAACCTCGCCGATCTCTATTCGGGCATGAACGCCCCGGAGTTGAAACGTGACATCGCCAAGGCGGCCGCCGATGCCATCAGCTTCGAGAGCCGCTGGAAAGGCACGCTCGCCGCCGAGGCCGGGCGCGGCGAGGGCGGCAGGCTGGGCGAGGCGCTTGCAGCCTATGAAGCGCTGGAGGAACTGATCGGCCGGATCGTTTCCTATGCCGGGCTGGTCTATGCCGGCAACACAGCAGATCCGCAACGCGCCAAGCTCTATGGCGACGTCCAGGAGAAGATGACCGACGCCAGCGCGCATCTTCTGTTTTTCGCGCTCGAACTGAACCTCATCGACGATGCCGCGATCGCGACCGCGCTCGCCGCCGATCCCGGCTTCGCCCACTACCGGCCGTGGGTGCTCGATCTGCGCATGGACAAGCCCTACCAGCTCGAGGATCGGGTCGAGCAGCTCTTCCACGAGAAGTCGATCACCGGGCGCGGCGCCTGGAACCGCCTGTTCGACGAGACGATGACTGATCAGCGCTTCGACATCGATGGCGAGGAACTAACGCTGGAGCCGGCGCTCAACCGGCTGCAGGACGCCGATGGCGAAGTGCGCCGCCGGGCCTCCGAGGCGCTGGCCACGACCTTCCGCAAGAATTTGCGCACCTTCACGCTGATCACCAACACGCTGGCCAAGGACAAGGAGATTTCCGACCGCTGGCGCGGTTTCGAGGACATCGCCGATTCGCGCCACCTCGCCAACCGCGTCGAACGCAGTGTGGTGGACGCGCTGGCCTCTGCCGTTCGCGAGGCCTATCCGCGCCTGTCGCACCGCTATTACGCGATGAAGGCGCGCTGGCTCGGCATGGACGTGATGAACCATTGGGACCGCAACGCACCTTTGCCCGAGACGCCGCAAGCGGTCATCGGCTGGGGCGAGGCCAAGAACACGGTGCTGTCAGCCTATCAGCGCTTCTCCCCCGACATGGCGGAAATCGCCAGGACATTCTTCGATCGCAACTGGATCGATGCGCCGGTCAGGCCCGGCAAGTCGCCGGGCGCCTTCGCACATCCGACCGTGCCGTCGGCGCACCCTTACGTGCTGCTCAACTACATGGGCAAGCCGCGCGATGTGATGACGCTGGCGCATGAGCTCGGCCATGGCGTGCACCAGGTGCTGGCCGGCGGCCAGGGCGCACTGATGGCGTCGACGCCGCTAACGCTGGCCGAGACGGCATCCGTTTTCGGCGAGATGCTGACCTTCCGCTCGCTGCTCGAGCAGACAACCGACAAGCGAGAGCGCAAGGCCATGCTCGCCCAGAAGGTCGAGGACATGATCAACACGGTCGTGCGCCAGATCGCCTTCTACGAATTCGAGCGCAAGGTGCACGCCGAGCGCAAGAACGGCGAACTGACGTCGGACAGGCTGGGCCAGTTCTGGCTGGAAGTGCAAGCGGAAAGCCTCGGGCCGGCGATCAAGCTGCGCGAAGGTTACGAGGTCTTCTGGACCTACATCCCCCACTTCATCCACTCGCCCTTCTACGTCTATGCCTATGCTTTCGGCGACTGCCTGGTGAATTCGCTCTATGCGGTCTACCAGAATGCCGAGCGCGGCTTTCAGGAGAAGTACTTTGCCATGCTGCGCGCCGGCGGCACAAAGCATCATTCCGAGCTTCTGGCGCCCTTCGGCCTCGATGCCACAGACCCGGCCTTCTGGCAGATCGGGCTCGGCGTGATCAGCGGCCTGATCGACGAGTTGGAAGCGCTGGACATTGATGGCCGCCGACGAACGCGCGGGGTAGGCAGAACAGTTTAGCCGCGATGCATATTGAAACCATTCTATTCTTGCACTGAATATTTGTTCTTGA
This sequence comes from Mesorhizobium metallidurans STM 2683, assembly GCF_000350085.1. Classification (GTDB taxonomy): domain Bacteria; phylum Pseudomonadota; class Alphaproteobacteria; order Rhizobiales; family Rhizobiaceae; genus Mesorhizobium; species Mesorhizobium metallidurans. The sequence goes on along the minus strand of NZ_CAUM01000067.1, from coordinate 26,936 downwards.
ATAACTTTCTATGGAATTTTTCCGTTAGCTTTCCGGGGGCTGTATGATAGCGTCCCGCCTCAAGCTCAACCGGGCGCGCGGCTCGGACCGGGAGATTCTCCGGCCGGCCATGGCGCTTCGGCGAATGCGACAGCGGCCGTTGGCCATGGCGGGAAAAAGCCGGTTGCCGACAGCTCGATCGAAGCCGGCTGTTCCGCGAACCGCGGAACCACCATCGAATGGTCCTTCGCCAAGGTCGCTACTCCTGGCCGCGGCGGATGGATCGGACTGGAGAGAGAGACAATGGGCACTTTTTTCTACATGCTCCTGGCGTTCCTGGTAGGTGTGTTGGTTGGCTGGTTCATCTGGGGACGGCTGCGTGGCGAACTCGACAGCCTGCGCGGCGACCTCGACCGTACGCGCAGTGAGCGCGACAGGCTGCGCGCCGACTCCGATCGTCTGACCGGTGAACTGGATGCATGCGGCCGCACCCGCGCCGATCTCGAGCGCCGGCTGGCCGAGGCGCAAGCCGGCAGGACCGGCCCGGCCAAGGCTGCTGCCCAGGCGCCGGCGGCACTGATGTCGACGCCGGCGTCAAGCAAACCCGCGGCAGCGGCATCGAAGACAAGTGCGACCAAGGCAAGTGCCTCCAAGGCGGGTGCGACCAAAGCAGGCGCATCGAAGGCGGCAACGGCGGGCGCCGCGAAGACGAGCACTACTGCGAGGAAGGCCGCACCGGCGGCAAAGAAAGCCACGGCAGGCAAGGCGACAGCAGCGGCAGCCGGCAAGGCCAACGATCTGCGCCGCCTGATCGGCATCGGCCCGGCCAATGAGAAGCTGCTCAAGGGGCTGGGGGTCACGACCTATGCTCAGATCGCCGCATGGACGGCCGCCGACGTTGCGCGCATCGAGAAGACGTTGAACTTCGACGGCCGCATCGAACGCGAGCGCTGGATCGAGCAGGCCAAGCTGCTCGCCGCCGGCGACGAAACGGAATTCGCGCGCCGCTTCCCGACCGCGGGGACCGCCAGCAACACCTGACCTGCCTGCCGGCATCGAACCCAAGACAACTGGCGGCGGCCTCGGGACGCCGCCATTTTGTTTTTGCCCAAGACCGTCTTTTTATCCAAGGCTGTCTTTGCGTCCTGAGACGCCGTTCCCTCGATTGCGCGGGATCGAGGCCCCATATAGAGCGATCGATGATCGCCATTGGCCGCAGCATCCGAGCCTCATGTCCCTGCCCTCTGCAATTTTTCGCAACGACAAGAGCGCAATTCAGCTCGTCTTCGACGATCCGGCCGACATCATTGTGGCGCATGAGGCGCAGGATTTCCTGCCGGCGCTCGAAGCCGCGCAGGCCGCGCACAACGCCGGCAAATGGCTGGCCGGCTATGTCTCCTACGAAGCCGGCTATCTGCTCGAACCGAAGCTCGTTCCGCTGCTGCCGGGCTGGCGCCGCGCCCCGCTTGTCTGCTTCGGCGTCTTCGATGCGCCTGTCGAACAGGCGGTCGGGCGCAGCAACGCGGCGGCAACCAACGGCCCGATCTTCGACGCAAAAGCTGCCTGGTCGTCGCAAGACTATGCGGAGCGCTTTGCGCGGCTCCACGACCACATCCGCAAAGGCGATTGCTACCAAGGCAATCTGACCTTTCCAGTTCATGCGCAATGGTCGGGTGATCCCCTGGCCGCTTTCGACGCGCTGACCGAACGCCAGCCGGTGAAATACGGCGCGCTGGTCGCGCTCGGTGATCCCATCGTTCTGTCGCGTTCGCCGGAACTGTTCTTCGAGATCGACGCCGAAGGCATGATCGAAACGCATCCGATGAAGGGCACCGCTCCGCGCGGCGCGACCAGGGCGGAGGACAAGCGGCTGAAGGCATTCTTGTCCAACGACGAGAAGAACCAGGCCGAGAACCGGATGATCGTCGATCTCCTGCGCAACGACATCTCGCTGATCAGCGAGGTCGGCACGCTGGAGGTGCCGGAGCTTTTCCGCATCGAGACCTACCCGACCGTCCACCAGATGGTGAGCCGCGTGCGGGCGCGGCTGTTGCCCGGTCTGACAATCCGCGAGGTCTTTGCGGCACTCTTCCCCTGCGGCTCGATCACCGGCGCGCCGAAGATCCGCGCCATGGAAATCCTGCATGATCTGGAAACCGCGCCACGCGACGTCTATTGCGGCGCCATCGGCTGGATCGCACCGGTCGGCACGATGCGCTTTTCGGTGGCGATCCGCACCATCTCGCTCTTTTCCAATGGCGAAGCAGTCTACAATATCGGCGGCGGCGTCGTCTTCGATTCGACGGCCGAGGAGGAGTATCAGGAGTGTCTGCTGAAAGCGCGCTTCGCGACGGGAACGCCGCCGATTTCGAGCTGATCGAGACCATGCGCTGGGAGCCCGGCCCGGGCTTCCTGCGTTTCGACCGCCACCTTGCGCGACTTTACGGCTCGGCAAGCGAACTGGGCTTTGCCTGCGATCCGCGCAAGGTCGGCGAGGTGCTGACAAACGTCATCGACCGGCCTGGCATCGCCTTGCGCACACGCCTCGTCCTGTCGCGCAACGGCAAGGCGACGGCGTCGGCCGTACCCTTCGAGCCGCTCGCCGCCGACAAGGTCTGGCGGCTGCAACTGGCGCGGGTGCGGCTCGATTCGAACGACACGTTGCTGCGCCACAAGACCAGTCGCCGGGAAACCTACCAGCGGGCGCGCGCCGAATATCTGATCAGCCGCGCCGACGAGGTGCTGCTGGCCAACGAACGTGGCGAAATCTGCGAGGGCACGATATCAAATCTCTTCGCCGATTTCGGCGACGGCGCGCTGGTGACGCCGCGGCTGGATTGCGGCCTGCTTCCTGGTGTCCTGCGCGGTGAGCTGCTGGATCAAGGCCGCGCCCGCGAAGCGATCTACACCTTGGACGATCTGAAGTCGGCCAAGGCGCTGTTCGTCGGCAATTCGCTGCGCGGACTGATCCCGGCGCGGCTGGGCTGACAGGCAACCTGATTGGACTCCCATATAGAGGCATGAGCATCCCCACCCACACGCCCTATGACGGCTCGTCGAAGCTTTTTTCCATCGGACTGAAGCCGCTCGACTTCGACGGATGGATCGAGGTCGATGGGCATCTGCTGCCTTATCTCGCCGAAAAGCGCCGGCTGTATACCGAAATCCCCGGCAGCGTCTTTGTCGAGGAGGACGGCACGCGCGACGCCCAGCGCGAAGTGCTCGACCTGCTCGGTGCGCATTTGCCGGCGAAATATCCCGACATCTACCGGCGCTCGAGCACAAGGATCGAGGTGATCGGCACTGAGGCCGGAACCGCCGGCGGCTTCAGCGATGCGCCGCTTGTCGCAGCCTCGTTGCTTGTCCAGGAAGACCTGATCCTGATGCGCCGCGACGAGAGCGGCTGGCGGCTGGTCGCCGGCTCGCTCTGCTTTCCCTCGTCATGGTCGCTGATCGAAAAATTCGGCAGGCCGCTGCAGGAGATCCATGCGCCGGTGCCCGGCTTCGGCCCGGGAACGCGCCCCGCCGACCTTATCAACCGCATGTTCGACGGCCTTCAGGGCCAGGCCGTCGAGCGCTGCAACTGGTCGATCCAGGCGGGCGATGCGCTCTACCATCCACTCTCGAACCTTCAGCGCATCGACCGCGCCACCCACCGCCCTTCCAAATTTTCGGACGGCGACATCGATGCCCGTGCCTTCATCCGTGTCGAGCGGCAGACGCTCAGGAAACTTCCCGCTTCGCGTGACGTCCTGTTCACCATTCGCATCCATCTCGACCCGCTCGTTGTGCTCGCGCGCCATCCCGATCGTGCAAGGCTGGCAGCGTCTTTCGCCGCGCAACTTCTGGCGCTCGACGAGGCCCAGCTCGACTACAAGGGCATGACTTCGGACCGCGACCGGCTGGTTGCCTTCCTTAACCAAATGGCGAATGCGGCCTAGCCTGCGGTTGGCGCTTTTCACTGGTTTGTGACAATGATCTGTGGTGTAGCGCTTGGTCGTCCGGCAGGAAATGCCGGATTTTCCCTGTGTTTTTAGGAGTGTTCGATAAAATGGCGAATGAAAACTGGCCCGTTTACGGTGAAATCACCGGCCCTGTCGTGATGATCGGCTTCGGCTCGATCGGACGGGGAACGCTGCCGCTGATCGAACGCCATTTCAAGTTCGACAAATCGCGCATGACGGTCGTCGACCCGCGCGATACCGACCGCAAGCTGCTCGACGAACGCGGGATCGCCTTCGTCCAGGAAGCGGTGACACAGAAGAACTACAAGAAGCTGTTGACGCCGCTTCTGACCAAGGGCGGCGGCCAGGGCTTTTGCGTCAACTTGTCGGTCGACACCGGCTCGGTGGACCTGATGCGGCTCTGCCGCAAGCTCGGCGTGCTCTACATCGACACCGTCGTCGAACCATGGCTTGGGTTCTATTTCGACGCCAAGGCTGATAATGCCAGCCGCACCAACTACGCGTTGCGCGAAGCCATGATCAAGGAAAAGCACGACAAGCCCGGCGGCGCGACGGCGATCTCCACCTGCGGCGCCAACCCCGGCATGGTCTCGTGGTTCGTCAAGCAGGCGCTGGTCAACCTTGCCACCGATCTTGGCCTGGAGTTTTCGGAGCCGGGGCAGGAGGATCGCGAGGGCTGGGCCAAGCTGATGAAGAAGGCCGGCGTCAAGGGCATTCACATCGCCGAGCGCGACACCCAGCGCACCAAGAAGCCGAAGCCGATGGATGTCTTCTGGAACACCTGGTCGGTCGAAGGCTTCGTTTCGGAAGGCATGCAGCCGGCCGAGCTCGGCTGGGGCACGCATGAGAAATGGATGCCCAAGAACGCCAGAAAGCACAAGCATGGCTCCAAGGCCGCGATCTATCTGGAGCAGCCCGGCGCCAACACCCGTGTGCGCACCTGGTGCCCGACGCCGGGCCCGCAATACGGATTCCTGGTGACGCACAATGAAGCGATATCGATCGCCGATTTCTTCACCGTGCGCGGCAAGAAGGGCAAGGTGCATTACCGCCCCACCTGCCACTACGCCTACCATCCCTGCAACGATGCCGTGCTGTCGATGCACGAGATCTTCGGCGCCGCCGGCAAGCCGCAGGCCGCTTATCATGTGCTCGACGAGAATGAGCTGGTCGACGGCGTCGACGAGCTCGGCGTGCTGCTCTACGGCCACGACAAGAACGCCTATTGGTATGGCTCGCAATTGTCGCTGGCCGCAGCCCGCAAGCTGGCGCCCTATCAGAACGCGACCGGCATGCAGGTTACCTCAGCGGTGCTGGCCGGCATGGTCTGGGCGCTGGAAAATCCGGAAGCCGGCATCGTCGAGGCCGACGAAATGGATTACAAGCGCTGCCTGGAAGTGCAGTCTCCCTATCTCGGACCTGTCAAGGGCTACTACACCGACTGGACGCCGCTCGATAACCGCCCTGGCCTGTTCCCGGAAGACCTCGACAAAAACGACCCGTGGCAATTCCGCAACATCCTCGTTCGATAGCGGTCCCGCGAGCATGCCGCACCGCCTTGCAATCGCCCGGAAATCGGGCGATTGAAGGAAGCGGCCTGGAGCGATGTGCGTCTATTTGGAAAGTACGCTCTAGCACTTTGAATGGACCCATCGTGTTTTCCGAAATCGAACAGATTTTCGGTCCGATGCTCGAGGAGAGGATTTTTCATGACGATCGCGCGAAAATTGCTTTCGGCCGGCATTGCCGCGGCCACGGCCGTCGCCTTGGCGGCCTGCACCACCACCGGCCCGAACGAGCCGCCGGCAATCTCGGCAAAGGGGGTCGAAGGCTCCTGGATCGACGCGCAGGGCACGGGCTTGTCGACCTTTGCCGGCGGCAGCTTCAAGACTGTCGCCACCGATACCGGCCAGAAGCTTGCCGATGGCAGCTACACCATGACCGGCGGCACCTCGGTCGAGATCCGCGGCACCTCGCTGATCCGCCAGACGCCGATCAGCTTCAACTGCTTGTTGATCTCCACCTCGCAGCTCAATTGCACCAGTGGTAGCGGACAGAACTTCGTGCTGACCAGACGCACCTGAGCGCTGCACTGAATTGCTTTGCAAAAGGACGGCGGCCTAGGTCGCCGTCCTTTTTTTGCGCCGGCAAAACTGATTCCGATTCCGCTTGCCTCGACCCCAACGCAGTGTGAACATGGCCAAAAGCTGGGCTGTTATAGCCCAGTCAAACAAGAGCGTTAAGCGCCTCTGGTTAGGTCACCCGGGAGACACAAAATGAAGAAGATCGCAGCTATTGCCATCCTGTCTGCGTCCACGCTCGGCCTGTCGGCCGAAGCATCCTTTGCCGACTACACGCTGAACATCCTGCACATCAACGACTGGCACAGCCGCATCGAAGGCAACAACAAATATGAATCGACCTGCTCGGCCGAGGAAGAGACCAAGGGCGAGTGCATCGGAGGCGCCGGGCGATTGATCACGGCAATCGCCCAGGAACGCAAGAAGCTGGAAGGCCAGAACGTGCTGCTGCTCAGCGCCGGCGACAATTTCCAGGGCTCGCTCTTCTACACCACCTACAAGGGCAATGTCGAAGGCGAGTTCCTCAACCAGATGAAGTTCGACGCCATGGCGCTCGGCAATCACGAGTTCGACGATGGCGAGGCCGCACTCGCGCCGTTCCTCGACATGATCAAGTTTCCGGTGCTTGGCGCCAATGTGAAGGCCAATGCGCAGTCCAAGCTCGGCGACCGGGTGAAGCCGTCGATCGTCGTCGAAGTCGGCGGCCAGAAGATCGGCATCATCGGAGCGGTCACCAACGACACGCCGGAACTGGCCTCCCCCGGGCCGAACATCACCATCGAGGACGACGTCAAGTCGATCACCGCTGAGGTCGAGAAGCTGAAAGCACAAGGTGTCGACAAGATCATCGCGGTCACCCATATCGGCTACAGGCGCGAGCGCGATGTCATCGCCAAGATCCCGGGCATCGACGTGGTGGTAGGCGGCCACAGCCATTCGCTGCTGTCCAACACCGACCCGAAGGCCGAAGGCTCCTATCCGACGATGGTCGACAATCCGGACGGCTACAAGGTACCCGTCGTCCAGGCCGCTTCCTATTCGAAATATCTCGGCGAGTTCAAGGTCGTGTTCGACGACAACGGCCTCGTCAAAGAGGCCAGCGGCGACCCGATCTATCTCGACAAGTCGATCACCCCCGATCCCGCCGTGCTTGCCCGCATCAAGGAGCTCGGCGCGCCGATCGAGGCGCTGAAGAACAAGGAGGTCGCCGAGACCACCAAGGCGATCGACGGCAGCCGCCAGAATTGCCGCGCCCGCGAATGCGAGATGGGCAATCTTGTCTCCGACGCCATCCTCGACCGCGTCAAGGGCCAGGGCGTCGAGATCGTCATTTCGAATGGCGGCGGCCTGCGGGCCTCGATCGACCAGGGCACCGTCACCATGGGCGAGGTGCTGACCGTGCTGCCGTTCCAGAACACGCTGGCGACCTTCCAGATTTCCGGCAAGGATCTGGTCGCCGGGCTCGAAAGCGGCCTCAGCCAGGTCGAGGACGGCGCCGGCCGCTTCCCGCAGGTTGCCGGCCTGAAATACGCGTTCGACAAATCGGTCGCGCCCAATGCCGGTCGCGTCAAGTCGGTTGAGGTCATGGAAGGCGGCGCCTGGACGCCGATCAATCCGGACAAGGATTATCTGGTCGCCACCAACAACTTTGTCCGCCAGGGCGGCGACGGTTACAAGATCTTCGCCGACAAGGCCAGGAACGCCTACGACTACGGTCCGGGCCTCGAACAGGTGGTCGCCGATTATCTCGGCGTGCACCGGCCCTATACGCCGAAGCTCGATGGCCGCATCACCGAGATCGCGGCGAACGTTACGGCGGCTCCCGCGGCACCGGCCGCTGAACCAGCCAAGCCGGCCGAGCCCGCTCCGGCCGAGCCGGCAAAACCGGCGGAGGCGGCCCCGGCCGCACCCGCTGAACCGGCGATGCCTGCATTGCCGGCCGGTTCCGGCGATATCGCCACGACGCCGCCAAGTGTGCCGGCTGAGACAGCTCCGGCGCCTGCCGAGCCTGCAAAGCCATCCGAGGCGGCACCTGCTCCAGCGGAACCTGCACCGGCCCCCGCAACACCGGCCCCTGCCCCAGCGCCCGCAGAGACAGCACCCACGCCTGCCGAACCTGCAAAGCCAACCGAGGCAGCCGAAAGCAGCCACGTGATCGTTGCCGGCGACACCTATTGGGATCTGGCGGTGAAGGCCTATGGCGACGGCACCAAGTGGAAGCTGATCTCCAGCGCCAACAAGGGCTATGAGCCACACCATCTCCCGATCGGCGCAAGCCTCGTCATTCCAACGGCCGGCAAATAGGAATCTCGGGAGTCGAATTCAGGAGCACCCGCTCGGCAAGCCGGGCGGGTTTTGCTTTCAAGGCAAGGTGCGGCCAGACGCTGCATTGAAAACCGGCGCGGCATCGCTAGTTTCGCGGATGTCCGGAGACCCCTTATGCCGCTTTCCAGCCCTGTCGAACCCAAAGCTGCGAAGGCCCTCGGCCCGCTGCCTGCAGGACTGCGGCCGGACGGAGCCGGCAGGATAGGCGTCATGCTGGTCAATCTCGGCACGCCCGATGGCACCGACTTCAAGCCGATGTGGCGCTATCTCAGGGAATTCCTTTCCGACCCACGCGTCATCGAACTCAACAAGGCGATCTGGTATCCGATCCTCTACGGACTTGTGCTGACCACGCGGCCGAAGAAGTCGGGCGCCAACTACGCCAGGATCTGGAACCGGGCGCGCAATGAATCGCCGCTGCGCACTTTTACCCGCGCTCAAGGTGAAAAGCTTGCCGGGGCGCTCGGCGACCTGCCTGACGTCGTCGTCGACTGGGCGATGCGCTACGGCAATCCCTCGACTGCGAGCATCGCCCAGAAACTGGTCGAGCAGGGCTGCGACCGTATTCTCACCTTCCCGCTTTACCCACAATATTCGGCGACGACGACGGCGACCGCCAACGACCAGCTGTTTCGCGCCCTGATGAAGATGCGCCGCGCGCCGGCTGTCCGCAGCGTGCCGCCCTACTTTGCCGAGCCCGTCTATATCGAAGCGCTCGCCCATTCGATCGAGCGGCATCTGGCAGGCCTCGATTTCGAGCCGGAGGTGGTCATCGCTTCCTATCACGGCATACCGAAACCCTATTCCGACAAGGGCGATCCCTATCAGGCCCATTGCCTGGAGACGACGCGGCTGCTGCGCGAAAAGCTCGGCTGGGACGAGAAGAGGCTGATCACCACCTTCCAGTCCCGCTTCGGCGCGCAGGAATGGCTGCAGCCCTACACCGACAAGACGGTCGAGAAACTGGCCAGGGAAGGCGTGAAATCGATCGCCATCGTCAACCCCGGCTTTTCCGTCGATTGCATCGAGACGCTGGACGAGATCGGCCGCGAGGCGGCCGAAACCTTTCATCACGCCGGCGGCGGGAACTTCGCGCATATACCATGCCTCAACGACAGTGCCGAGGGGATGGCGGTGATCGAAGCGATGGTACGGCGCGAGCTTTCCGGCTGGGTTTGACCGGCCATCAGGCCTGCGTCCGAAAACCCGTGTGCAAAAACCTTCGCTAACCAATATTCATGATCACCTGATTGTAACGCTGCGGAAACACACTTAAGTGATTCTGTGAAGTCGGCGCCTATTGAGGGAGAAACGAAATGGGCTTTAGCGGTTTCGACATTGCCATCGTTGTTCTTGTCTTCCTGGTCATTATCCTTCTTTTCAAAGGCATCAAGACAGTGCCTCAGGGCTACAATTACACGGTGGAGCGCTTCGGCCGTTACACCAAGACGCTGAGCCCCGGCCTCAACATCATCAACCCCATCTTCGAGCGCGTCGGCGCCAGGATGAACATGATGGAGCAGGTGCTCGATGTCCCGACGCAGGAGATCATCACTCGCGACAACGCCATCGTCGCCGTCGACGGCGTCGCCTTCTACCAGGTGCTCAACGCCGCGCAGGCCGCCTACCAGGTCGCCGGCCTCGAGAACGCCATCCTCAACCTGACGATGACCAACATCCGCACCGTGATGGGCTCCATGGACCTCGACGAATTGCTGTCGAACCGCGACGCCATCAACGAGCGCCTGCTGCGCGTCGTCGACGAGGCCGCGCACCCCTGGGGCATCAAGATCACCCGCGTCGAGATCAAGGACATCAACCCGCCGGCCAACCTCATCGAATCGATGGGCCGCCAGATGATGGCGGAGCGCAACAAGCGCGCGCAGATCCTCGATGCCGAGGGCCTCAAGCAGTCGCAGATCCTCGAGGCGGAAGGCCGCAAGGAAGCCGCTTTCCGCGACGCCGAGGCGCGCGAACGCTCGGCCGAGGCGGAAGCCCGCGCCACGCAAGTGGTGTCGGAGGCGATCGCCAAGGGCGACGTGCAGGCACTCAACTATTTCGTCGCGCAGAAATACACCGAAGCGCTGGCCAAGATCGGCTCCGCCACCAACAGCAAGGTGGTGCTGATGCCGATCGAGGCCTCGTCGCTGATTGGTACGCTCGGCGGCATCGGCGAGATCGCCAGGGAGGTCTTCAAAGGCGATGGTTCCACAGGCACGCAGCGGCAGGGCGGCCGCCCGCCCGTGGTTCGATCGAGCGAAAACTGAGGCCACTCTCCCATGTTCGAACGCATCGTTTCCGAACTCGGCCCATGGAACTGGATGGTTCTCGGCTTCATCCTCCTGGTGATGGAAGTCGTTGCGCCGGGCGTGTTCATGCTCTGGATCGGCATCGCCGCCCTGATCATCGGCGCCGTGTCGCTGCTTGCCTGGGATGCCGGTTTCTGGACCTGGCAGGTCCAGGTGCTGGCTTTCCTTGCGCTATCGCTGGTCTCGGCCTTTGTCGGCAAGAAGCTGGTCGGCGGGCGTCATGGCGACGCCGACCAGCCGCTGCTCAACCGTCGCGCCGCGCAGATGGTCGGCAGAATGGCGACGCTGGCCGAACCGATCAAGAACGGCCGCGGCCGCATCAGGCTGGGCGACACGCTGTGGCGCGTTTCCGGCCCGGATCTGCCGGCGGGCACACAAGTGCGCGTGACAGGCGCCGCCGACACGGATCTGGAGCTGACCGTAGAGGCTGTCTGAGGGTTTTCAGGCCGCGCCGATGCGTAGTAGGTCATGCAGGTGGACGAGCCCGACCGGACGCTTGCCTTCCACCACCATCAGGCTGGTGATGGCCGAGTTGTTGATCGTCTGCAGCGCGGTCGCCACCAGCGTATCGGGTCCGGCTGTCTTCGGCTCCCTGGTCATGACCTGATCGACGCTCATCGCCAGGAGATTGCTGCCGATATGGCGCCTGATGTCGCCATCGGTGATGATGCCTATCAGCGCGCCGTCCGCGCCGGTGATCGCCACGCAGCCAAATCCCTTGCGCGACAGTTCGAGGATCGCCTCCTGCATTCCGGTGCCGGAGGACACCAGCGGCAACCGGTCGCCGACATGCATGATGTCGCGGATCTGCGTCAGATTGGCGCCCAGCTGTCCGCCGGGGTGGAAGGTGCGGAAATGGTCCGGCGTAAAACCGCGGGCTTCGAGCAGCGCGATGGCCAGTGCGTCGCCGATCACCAGTTGCAGCAGCGTCGATGTCGTCGGCGCCAGGCCGTGCGGGCAGGCTTCCGGTGCACGCGGCAGCAGAAGCACTACATCCGCCTCGCGTGCCAGCGCCGACGTCTCCCCGGAAGTGACCGCGATCAGTGGGATCGAGAAACGCCTGGAATAGGCGACGATGCCCATGAGTTCCCTGCTTTCGCCCGACCACGACATGGCGATGATGGCGTCATCCCTGGCGATCATGCCGAGATCGCCATGATTGGCTTCGGCAGGGTGGACGAAGAAGGCGGGCGTGCCGGTCGAGGCGAGCGTCGCGGCGATCTTGGAGCCGATATGGCCACTCTTGCCGACGCCGGTGACGATCACGCGGCCGTCGATCTGCGACACCATGTCGACGGCGCGCGCGAATGGCTCGGCCAGCCCGTTTTCGAGCGCGGACGCCAGTGCTGCGACACCGGCCTGCTCGGTTGCCACCGTTCTGAGCGCCGAGGCGATTGAAGCTTGCCTGTCCAGCGGCTTCTTCTCTGGGGATCCCGCATGCATGGCTGATGCGATTAGCGCTTTGCCGCGCGCCTGTCCAACGGAATTGCCGCCTCATCCATGCAGCGAACCGCATGAATCCCTTAGATCGTAGGCGCGCGACGGGCTAATCAGCCGCCGCCTCAACCCTCCGTTAACCATCCCCATTTACGGTTCGGTAAGTATAGCGCGCAGGCGCAGCGCAAGCAGTGGTGGCAATGTCCAAGGTCCGGCCCGAAAAGAAAAGAGGACGCAAGGGCAAGGCGGTCTGCGCCTTGTTGCTGGCGACCAGCGTCTTTGCCTTGCTGCGGCCGGCGCTGCCTTACGCCCAGGAGACCGAGTTGCGTGGCGAGGTTTCGGAATCGGCGATCCTGGACGACCAGCAGCGCAAAACCAGGCAAATGGCCAGTTCCCGGAATCTGGCGACAACGCCCGGCGCGACTGCCCGGGGGGACGCGCCGGCACCCACCTATAAACCGGCCAGTCCCGGCGCGGTACCGGACGACGCGGGCACGGCAGCCACGACCGGCAGTATTTTCGATCCGCCCGCCGCCACCGACGACCCGTTTGCCGACAACCCTGGCCCCGTCCCGCCGCGCCGCTCGGCAAGCGCCAGACAACGCGCCGCCGATCAAGACAAGGCGGAGGACGAGGCCGGCGACAGCAAGAAGACAAAGAAAACCAGCGTCGACACAACAAGCACGGCCACGACGGATGACACCGACACCGCCGAGACGGATCAGGACACCAATCGCCGTGCCGTGACCATTGATTCCGCCGACAGGCTGCAGCTTGACCCTGGCGCCGAGCGTGCCGAGGCCATCGAGGGTCAGGACAAGAAGGCAGAGGACGACCCCTTCGCCGCCACCGGCATCAGACTCGGCTCCTTCGTGATCAGGCCGACGCTCGAGCAAGGCCTGACGGCGACGTCGAACGCCGATTCGAGCAATGGCGGCAAGCCGGCGCTGCTGTCGGAAACGACGTTGCGCTTCAACGCCGTCTCCGACTGGGCGGAGAATTCAGCTGTCATCGACGGCTACGGCACCTTTCTCAAGACCATATCGGGCGACGAGGTTCAGGAGGCGCGGGGCCGTGTCGAAGGCACGCTCAATGTCGACCTCGACAACGAGCTGCGCGCCATCGCCAAGCTCGGTTACGAGGCGGCGCCCGAATCGGCTTCGTCGCCGGTCGTCATCGAAGGCACCGCCGAGCAGCCGGTGCGCCAGACCATCGACGGCAGTCTCGCGGTCGAGAAGGATGCCGGCAAGATGCGCTTTGCCCTGACCGGCGCGGTCGAGCACGACATCTATGGCGATGCCAAGCTTTCGACGGGTGGATCGCTGTCGCAGAAAGACCGCGACTCCACGCTCTATACGGCGACCTTGCGCACTGGCTACGAGATCTCGCCCGCCATCACACCCTTCACCGAGGTCGAGGTCGGCCGCCGGCTCTATGATCAGCGTATCGACTCCAGCGGCTTCGAACGATCCTCGACACGGCTCGGCGCCCGGGCCGGCGTCGAACTCGACATGGGCGAGAAGCTTGCCGGCGAATTCTCCGCCGGTTGGCTCAGGGAAGCCATCGACGACGACCGACTGCAGGCGATTTCGGGCGCCACGGTGAACGCCGACCTCAAATGGTCGCCCGAACGCGGCACCACGATCGGCCTTACCGGACAGACGACCGTCGAGGGCACGACGACCGCTGGACAAAGCGGCGACATCCTTTATTCCGGCCGCCTTACCGGCGAGCGGGAAATCCGTGCCAACCTGACCGGCAACGCGGCCCTTGGCGCGGATTGGCGCGATTATGCAGGGTCCGACGGCCATGATCTGACGCTGAGCGCCGAGGCGGAGCTGACATGGTGGCTGAATCGCTATGCCGGCCTCACCACCCGCGTCAGGACCGAAAAGCAGACCAGCAACCTGGAGGGCCGCGACTACACGGCCAACAGCATATTCCTTGGCGTGAAGGTTCAGCGGTAAGGCAAGCCGACCGGCATCGACAAGCGGCCTAAAAAGCAGCGCCCCGTCGCTCCGACGGCTTCAACTCGTCGAGCAGCGTGCGGATGACGCCCGCCATGCTCGCATTCATGTCGCTGCGCCACAGCGCGAAGGCGACATTGGCCTCGACAAAGCCTTCCGGCGATCCGCAATCGAAGGTGCGTCCTTGATAGTGGTAGCCATAAAAGGGCTGCTGTTTTTCCAGTTTCAGCATCGCATCGGTGAGCTGGATTTCGTTGCCGGCGCCCTTCTCCTGGCTTTCGAGTATCCCGAATATCTCCGGCTGCAGGATGTAGCGTCCGTTGATGTAGAGATTGGAGGGCGCGGTGCCCGTCTTTGGCTTCTCCACCATCTCGGTGATGCGGAAACCATGATGCGTATCCTCGCCGCGGCCGACGATGCCATATTTATGGGCTTCGGCCGGGTCGCATTCCTGGACCGCGATGATGTTGTTGCCGGTCTCGGCATAGAGCTCGACCATGTCCTTCATGCAGCTTTTCTCCGACTGCATGATCATGTCGGGCAAGAGCAGCGCGAAAGGCTCGTCGCCGACCAGTTCGCGGGCGCACCAGACGGCATGACCAAGGCCCAGCGGTACCTGCTGGCGGGTGAAGCTGGTCTGCCCCGGCGCGGGCTGCAACCGCTGCAGGCGGGCGAGCTGGTCGTCCTTGCCGCGCTGAGCAAGCGTGTCATAGAGCTCGAACTGGACGTCGAAATGATCCTCGATCACCGCCTTGTTGCGGCCGGTCACGAAGATGAAATGCTCGATGCCGGCTTCGCGCGCCTCGTCCACTACATATTGGATGACTGGCCTGTCGACGACGGTCAGCATTTCCTTGGGGATGGCCTTGGTGGCCGGGAGAAACCGCGTGCCGAGGCCGGCGACCGGGAAAACTGCCTTGCGAACTCTCTTCATGCAGCCAATTATCCGCTTGCGAGCCCGTTCGGCAATCCCGCTTCGAGACATTTTCATGCCGGAATCGAGGATTACTGACCAGCCAGATGAAAATTTGCGGTTACTAAAGCACCGAAGCGTCTTTTCGTTCCCAACGACGCCTATGGTAAACTAAATCCTAACCGGGTTCGGCGATGAATGATCTTCCTGTGATGAAAAAGGAGGAAAATATGTCCCTACGCAATGCAGCAAGGCGCCTGACAAGCGTCATGGCGGCCGCCGGCCTCTCACTTGCCTTGCTGTTGCCCGCCGGGTCGGCTTTTGCCGACGCCGGGTTCCGCCAATGGGTTGCCAGCTTCCGCGCTACCGCGGTGCAGAACGGCGTTTCCGGCGCTGTCTACGACCAGGCATTCAGGGACATCAGGGATGCCGACCCGGAGGTGCTGGAGAAAGCGCGCTTCCAGCCCGAATTCACGGCGCCCGCCTGGGACTATTTCGACAATCGCGTCCATGACCAGTCGATCGCCATCGGCCAGCAGATGGCAAGGAAATGGAAGCCGTGGCTGGACAGGATCGAGGCCAAGTACGGCGTCGACCGCAACATCCTGCTGGCCATCTGGTCGATGGAATCGAACTATGGCGAAACCCTCAAGCGCGACGACATCATCCGCAGTGTCGTGCGTTCGCTGGCAACGCTTGGCTATGCCGATCAGAGACGGTCGAAATATGCCCGCACCCAGTTGATCGCTGCCTTGAAGATCCTGCAAAGGGGCGACATCGACGAAAGCCAGCTGGTCGGTTCATGGGCAGGCGCGATGGGCCATACCCAGTTCATTCCGACCAGCTACCAGTCCTACGCAGTCGACATGGACGGCGACGGCAGGCGTGATATCTGGAATTCGATTCCCGACGCCCTGGCAACGTCTGCCAATCTGCTTAGAAAGAACGGTTGGCAGGCCGGCAAGACGTGGGGCTATGAAGTCGTCCTTCCGGACGGGAAGAAATTCCCGAAGGGATCGATGTCGCTGTCGCAATGGCAGGCGCTGGGTGTCACGCGTGCCAACGGCAAGCCGTTCAGGAATGGCGCGGACAAGGCGACGCTGAAAGTGCCCGGCGGACGCGGTGGACCGACTTTCCTGATGATCAAGAATTTTTCGGTCATCAAGCGCTACAACAATGCCGACAAATACGCGATTGCCGTCGGTCTGCTTGCCGATGATATCGCCGGCTACGGTGGACTTGTGCAGGATTGGAAGCGGCCTTTCACCAAGCTCTCCTTCGAAGAAAGGCAGGAGCTCCAGCAGAGGCTTTCCGAGCACGGCTACTATTCGGGCAAGTTCGACGGCAAGATCGGCGACGGGTCGAAAGCCGCCATCATGGCCTTCCAGGCGAAGGCCGGCTTGACCCAGGACGGACATCCGAGCATGGAAGTGCTCAAATGGCTCAGAAAGAACTAGAGCCGTCTACAGCGCGCGTCCCTTCGAACGCGCAGAGGACGCTGTAGCACGTTAATTCGCGTGCATGGCCCCTTCCGAAAATCCGCTTTCGGGCCATGCGCGCACAGGGATGGAGAGGGTGATTGGTTTCGGCTGCGCGCATCCGGGTGATCCTTCGTCGCGTGCCGGTACTCGCTCTGGCCATTGTCGTCCTGGTGGCGGGCATCGCCGGCGCCTTTCACACGCCGGCCATGGCGCAGGAAGAAAGTCGCGGCTGGTCTCTGCGCGACCTGTTGTTTCCACGCCGGAGCGAGCGGTTGGAACCGCCGCTGCGGATCGAACCGCCCCGGCGAATTCAGCGAGCCAGGCCGCCCAAGCCAAAGGCAAGAAAGCCTCGTGCGGCTCCCCGGGCGCCGGCCGAGCCGACAACCCCTGTGGTCGAGAAAGCGCCGGACGCCCGCACCGTCCTGGTGGTGGGCGATTTCATTGCCTCCGGTTTGGCCGAAGGCCTGGATGCCGCTTTTGCCGAAAACGCTGGCGTCAGGATCGTCGTTCGCGGCAATGGTTCGTCCGGTCTCGTGCGTGACGACGTCTACAACTGGCCCGAACAGATCAAATCGCTGATCGAGACTGAAAAGCCCGCCGCCGTGGTCGTCATGCTGGGTTCCAACGACCGGCAGCAAATGCGTATCGACGATACGCGCGAACAACCGCGGTCGGAGAACTGGACCAAGGAGTACGAGCGCCGGACCGAGGCGCTCGGCAAGGCCATCGCATCGACCAAGGTTCCCTATCTGTGGGTCGGCATGCCGGCATTCCGGGTGGCGAAGATGACCTCCGACATGCTGGCTTTCAACGACATTTACCGGTCGGCGGCCGAAGGTCACGGTGGTGAATTCGTCGACGTGTGGGACGGTTTCGTCGACGAGAACGGCGCCTTCGTCATCAGCGGGCCCGACATCAACGGCCAGGCGGTGCGGCTGCGCACCGATGACGGCATCAATGTGACGAGAGCCGGCAAACGCAAGCTCGCCTTCTATGCCGAAAAACCGCTGCTGAAGATCCTGGGGCTGAGTGCACCGGGAGGCGTCACGACCGCCGCCGCGCCGGCTGGCGCTCCCGTTGAGGCACCGGCGGCTGCGGCCGCGCCCATAGAAGTCGACCGAACCGTACCGATGCTGCTCAGCGATCCCGCGCTCGATGGCGGCTCGGAACTTCTCGGCGCCGTCCCGCTGAAAAAGGCGGACAGGTCCGGCGAAAAGCTGGTCATCAAGGGCAAAGCACCCGATGCATCGCCCGGCCGCGCCGACGATTTTTCCTGGCCGCCCAAGGTCCAGCCCGCGACGGCAGCCGCTGGAAACGACACGACGACGGCCATCAATCCTTGATACGACAAGCTCCCGGAGATCGTTTCGAAACTCGCTCCTGTGAGTCATATGAGCGTGTTTTCGAGAACCGGAGCGGAGCGTACATTTGAGTACGTGAGCACCGGCCTACGCCGGCCGTAGCCTTAACTACCACGACGGCTCATAAGTGCTCCGGCCGGCGAAGGCCGGAAGCGCAGAAAACGCCCGCAGATGGCCCGCAGGAGTAGGGTTTCCAAACGATCTCAGCGTGGCAGGACGGTCGATCCCATCAGCGCCTCGTCGATCGCACGCGCCGCCTGGCGGCCTTCGCGGATCGCCCAGACGACCAACGACTGGCCACGGCGCACGTCGCCCGCTGCATAGAGCCTGTCGACGCTGGTCCTGTAATCGCGGTCGTTGGCCTCGACATTCCTGGAGCGGCGGCTGTCGGTGGCGATCTTCATCTGCCCGTCCAGCTCCTGCACCACGCCGGCCGCGGCCGGCCCGGCAAAGCCGATGGCGATAAAGGCCAGATCCGCGCGGATGACGAATTCGGTACCGGCGATCGGCTTGCGCTTTTCATCGACCTCGCAGCATTTGACGCCGGTCAGCTGGCCGTCCTCGCCAATGAACTCCAGTGTCGCCACCTGGAATTCGCGTTCCGCGCCCTCGGCCTGCGAGGACGAAGTGCGCATCTTCGTCGCCCAATAGGGCCAGACCGCGAGCTTGTCTTCCTTCTCCGGCGGCTGCGGGCGGATGTCGAGCTGGGTGACGCGCACGGCGCCCTGGCGGAAGGCGGTGCCGACGCAGTCGGAAGCGGTGTCGCCGCCACCGACGACGACGACATGCTGGCCGCCGGCGACGATCGGGGGCGAAGGCCAAGCGACCGACTGGATCGCTTCGCCGCCGACACGCTTGTTCTGCTGCACCAGATAGGGCATCGCGTCATGCACGCCCTCAAGATCGTCGCCGGGAATGTCGGCGGCACGCGGCGTTTCCGAACCGCCGCAATAGAGCACCGCATCATATTCGGCGAGCAAGTCCGCCACCTTCTTGTCGACGCCGACATTGACGCCGCAGTAGAAGCTCACGCCCTCGCCCTGCATCTGCTCGATGCGCCGGTCGATATAGTGCTTCTCGATCTTGAAGTCGGGGATGCCGTAGCGCATCAGCCCGCCCGGCCGGCTCTCGCGCTCATAGACATGCACGTCATGGCCGGCGCGGCCGAGCTGCTGGGCGCCCGCCATGCCGGCCGGCCCCGAGCCGATGACCGCGACGCGCTTGCCCGTCTTCCTCTCCGGCGGATAGGGCCGGATATGGCCGGTCTCGTAGGCCTTGTCGGCGATCGCTTGCTCGACAGTCTTGATGGCGACCGGGATGTCCTCGAGATTCAGCGTGCAGGCTTCCTCACACGGCGCCGGGCAGATGCGGCCGGTGAATTCCGGGAAATTGTTGGTCGAATGCAGGTTGCGGATCGCGTTGTCCCAGTCGCCATTGTAGACGAGGTCGTTCCAGTCCGGGATCTGGTTGTGGATCGGACAGCCGGTCGGCCCATGGCAAAACGGAATGCCGCAATCCATGCAGCGCGCCGCCTGTTTCTCGACCTCCTTGTCCGACATCGGCAGCGTGAATTCGCGGAAATGCCGGATGCGGTCGGAGGCCGGCTGGTACTTGTGCACCTGCCGGTCGATCTCGAGAAAGCCTGTTACCTTGCCCATAGTCCAGTTCCTGCTGTCCAGATGGTGCGGTTTTCGCCGCACCCGTTAACCTCTTGAGGCAGCCATGGCAACCTTCAGCACGAGGTCAGGATTGTCGATGAGGCCCGTGCCGGGAAGCCAGGCTTCCCGGCAGCCGCAAAATCTATTCCGCCGCCACGCCCATGCGCATGCGTTCCATCTCGATCAGCGCGCGGCGGTATTCGACCGGCATGATCTTGCGGAATTTCGGCCGGAAAGTCGTCCAGTCGTCGAGGATCTCGCGACCGCGCACCGAACCCGTATAGTGGACGTGATTCGAGATCAGCTGGTAGAGCCGTTCCTCGTCATGGCTGGTCATGTCGCCTGACACGTCGACGCGGCCCTTGTGGTCGAGGTCGCCGCCATGATGGAGCAGCTTTTCCATCAGATCGTCTTCTTCCGGAACCGGCTCCAGCTCGACCATCGCCATGTTGCAGCGCTCGGCGAAATCGCCCGCCTCGTCGAGCACATAGGCGACGCCGCCCGACATGCCGGCGGCGAAGTTGCGGCCGGTCTGGCCGATGACGACGACGATGCCGCCGGTCATGTACTCGCAGCCATGGTCGCCGACGCCTTCGACGACGGCGGCCACGCCGGAGTTGCGCACCGCGAAACGCTCGCCGGCGACGCCGGCGAAATAGGCCTCGCCCTCGGTCGCGCCATAGAGCACCGTATTGCCGACGATGATGGATTCGGCCGCGACGATCTTGGCCTCTTCCGGCGGACGGATGACGATGCGCCCGCCCGACAGGCCCTTGCCGACATAGTCGTTGCCGGCGCCGACCAGGTCGAACGAGACGCCGCGCGCCAGGAAGGCGCCGAAGGACTGTCCGGCCGTGCCGGTGAGCTTCACCGAAATCGTGTCCTCGCGCAGCCCTTTATGCTTGAAGCGCTTGGCCACTTCGCCCGACAGCATCGCGCCCGCCGAGCGATCGACATTGCGGATCGGCAGCTCGATGCTGACGGGTTGCCGGCTTTCGAGCGCCGGCTTGGCCAGCTCGATCAGCTTGCGGTCGAGCACATCGTCGATCGGGTGCTTCTGCCGCTCGGTCCAGTGCACCGCGTGATGCGGCGCATCCGGCTTGAAGAACATCTTGCCGAAATCGAGCCCGCGCGCCTTCCAGTGCTCGATCACGTCGCGCTTCTCCAGCAGGTCGGTGTCGCCGATGATCTGGTCGATGTGGGTGTAGCCCATTTCGGCGAGCAGCTCGCGCACCTCTTCCGCCACATAGAAGAAGAAGTTGATGACGTGCTCTGGCGTGCCCTTGAAGCGCTTGCGCAGCACCGGGTCCTGCGTCGCCACGCCCACCGGACAGGTGTTGAGGTGGCACTTGCGCATCATGATGCAGCCGGCCGAAATCAGCGGCGCGGTCGAGAAGCCGAACTCGTCGGCGCCAAGCAGCGCGCCGATAATGACGTCGCGGCCGGTGCGCAGGCCGCCATCGACCTGCAGCGCCACTCTGCTGCGCAAGCCGTTGAGCACCAGCGTCTGGTGCGTCTCGGCAAGACCCATTTCCCACGGGCTGCCGGCATGCTTGAGCGAGGTCAGCGGCGAAGCGCCGGTGCCGCCATCATAGCCCGATATGGTAATGTGGTCGGCGCGCGCCTTGGCGACGCCGGCCGCGACGGTGCCGACGCCGACTTCGGACACCAGCTTGACCGAGACATCCGCCGCCGGATTGACGTTCTTCAAATCGTAGATGAGCTGCGCCAGATCCTCGATGGAATAAATGTCGTGATGCGGCGGCGGCGAGATCAGGCCGACGCCAGGCGTCGAGTGCCTGACCTTGGCGATGGTGGCATCGACCTTGTGGCCGGGCAGCTGGCCGCCCTCGCCGGGCTTGGCGCCTTGCGCGACCTTGATCTGCATCACATCGGAGTTGACCAGATATTCCGCCGTCACGCCGAACCGGCCGGAGGCGACCTGCTTGATCGCCGAGCGCTCGGGATTCTTGCCGCCGCCGGGCAGCGGCAGATAACGGTCGGCCTCTTCGCCGCCCTCGCCGGTATTCGACTTGCCGCCGATGGCGTTCATGGCGCGCGCCAGCGTGGTGTGCGCCTCCCTGGAGATCGAGCCGAACGACATCGCCCCGGTCGAGAACCGCTTGACGATGTCGGCTGCCGGCATGACCTCGTCGAGCCCGACCTTCTTGCGTCCTGTCTCCTCCGCGAGCCTGATCTTGAACAGGCCGCGAATGGTCTGGGCGCGGGCCGTCACACTATCGATCTGGGCGGAATACTCTTTGAACGTTTCCCACGAGCCCTGGCGCACGGCGTGCTGCAAGGTGGCGACAGCATCGGGCGACCAAATATGCGCCTCGCCCCGCATGCGGTACATGTATTCGCCGCCGACTTCGAGGCTGTTGCGCAGCACCGGGTCGTTGCCGAAGCCGTCGGAGTGGCGGCTGACCGTCTCTTCCGCGATCTCGTCCAGCCCGACGCCTTCGATCAGCGTCGCGGTGCCGGTGAAATACTGCTGCACGAAATCCGACTTCAGCCCGATGGCGTCGAATATCTGCGCGCCGCAATAGGACTGGTAGGTCGAGATGCCCATCTTGGACATCACCTTGAGGATGCCCTTGCCGATCGACTTGATGTAGCGGGAGACGACTTCATAGGCGTCGACCTCTTTCGGCAATTCACCGCGCTTGTGCATATCGAGCAGCGTGTCGAAGGCGAGATAGGGATTGATCGCTTCGGCGCCGTAGCCGGCGAGGCAGCAGAAATGATGCACCTCGCGCGGCTCGCCGGATTCAACGACGAGCCCGACCGAGGTGCGCAGGCCCTTGCGGATCAGATGGTGGTGCACCGCGGCCGTGGCCAGCAGCGCCGGTATGGCAATGCGGTCCGGTCCGAGCTGACGATCGGACAGGATGATGATGTTGTAGCCGCCGGCGACCGCCGCTTCCGAGCGCTCGCACAGCCGGTCGATGGCGCCCTGCATGCCCGCAGCGCCCTCGTTCGAGCCATAGGTGATGTCGATCGTCTTGGTGTCGAAGCGGTCCTCGGTGTGGCCGATGGAGCGGATCTTTTCGAGATCGCCATTGGTCAGGATCGGCTGGCGCACTTCGAGGCGCTTGCGGCGCGAATTGCCGACGAGGTCGAAGATGTTCGGCCGCGGCCCGATGAAGGAGACCAGGCTCATCACCAGCTCCTCGCGGATCGGATCGATCGGCGGGTTGGTGACCTGGGCGAAGTTCTGCTTGAAATAGGTGTAGAGCAGCTTCGACTTGTCCGACATCGCCGAAATCGGCGTGTCGGTGCCCATCGATCCGACGGCTTCCTGGCCGGTCGTCGCCATCGGCGACATCAGCAGCTTGGTATCTTCCTGGCTGTAGCCGAAGGCCTGCTGGCGATCGAGCAGCGAGACATCCTTGCGCAGTGCGCGCGGCTCGACCGGCTTCAGATCTTCCAGGATGAGCTGCGTATTGGCGAGCCAGCTCTTGTAGGGGTGCCTGGTCGCGATTTCCGACTTGATCTCCTCGTCCGAGATGATGCGGCCCTTTTCCAGGTCGATCAACAGCATGCGGCCGGGCTGCAGCCGCCACTTCTTGACGATCCGTTCCTCCGGCACCGGCAGCACGCCGGCTTCGGAAGCCATGATGACGCGGTCGTCATCGGTGACGATGTAGCGCGCCGGACGAAGGCCGTTGCGGTCCAGCGTAGCGCCGATCTGGCGGCCATCGGTGAAGACGACCGCAGCCGGTCCGTCCCACGGCTCCATCAGCGCGGCATGGTATTCGTAGAAAGCCTTGCGGTCTTGATCCATGAGCTTGTTGCCGGCCCACGCTTCCGGGATAAGCATCATCATGGCGTGGCTGAGGCTATACCCGCCCTGGAACAGGAATTCGAGCGCATTGTCGAAGCATGCGGTGTCGGATTGGCCGTCATAGGAGATCGGCCAGAGCTTCGAGATATTGTTACCGAACAGCTCGGAATCGACCGACGCCTGACGCGCCGCCATCCAGTTGTTGTTGCCGCGCACGGTGTTGATCTCGCCATTGTGGGCAACCATGCGATAGGGATGCGCCAGCTTCCACGACGGGAAAGTGTTGGTCGAGAAGCGCTGGTGGACCAGGATCAGCGCGGTTTCAAAGCGCGGATCGGTGAGGTCCTTGTAGTAGGCGCCAACCTGATACGCCAGGAACATGCCCTTGTAGACGATGGTGCGCGCCGACAGCGACACGCAGTAGGAACCGATGTCCTTGTTGTCGTTCTCGGCGTAGATGCGGCCCGATATGACCTTGCGCAGCAAATAGAGCCTGGCCTCATACTCCTCGTCATCGGTAATGTCGGCCGTGCGGCCGATGAAGACCTGCCGGTGAAACGGCTCGGATGCCACGATGTCCGGAGCCTTCGACAGCAACGAATTGTCGACGGGCACGTCACGGAAACCGATCAACGGAAGCCCCTCGGACTGAGCCGATTCGGCGATGATGTCCTCGATATGGGCGCGAAGTGCCGCGTCCTGCGGCATGAACCAGTGGCCGACGCCGTACTGGCCCGCCGGCGGCAGTTCGATGCCCTGGGCTGCCATTTCCTCCCGGAAGAAACGGTCCGGAAGCTGCACCAGCACGCCGGCGCCATCGCCGACGAGCGGATCGGCGCCGACGGCGCCGCGATGCGTCAGGTTTTCAAGCACCGCAAGCCCGTCCTTGACGATCTGATGCGACTTGACGCCCTTCATGTTGACGATGAAGCCGACGCCGCAGGCATCATGCTCGTTACGCGGATCGTAAAGGCCCTGGGCGGCGAAGCCGTTGGCGGTTCGCCCAATTTTGGTCAGGCCAGTGGTGATGGACGTATTTTTGACGGCTGCCGCTTTCGTCTGCGCGGCCTGGCCGTTGATCGCAGATGGCGTCAATTCCGTCATCATCCTGTCCTCCATTCCGCGCCCCATAGGGCGCTGGTTTGCGTCGGGAAGCGCGTGGCTTCCCCTTCATCCTTGCGGCACGTCTTGCGAAATCCTTGCCGAACCATGCGACTTTCCGCATGCTTCGCATATGGTATTCGTACTGGCCAGAGCCGGGCCGTCTACCTGTCGCTCGCAGCTATAGCCGGAGAGGCCAATGATACGCCACTCCAGCCTGATTTGTACGACAAAATAAGACAGCACTACTGTCCTAAATTTTTATGACAGAAATCCTGGACGGGCACAAGACCGATTCACAAAAATCTTAGGCATCTTGCGACACAAAATTTCGTGAGAAGATTGCGAAACGTAAGCTTCGGTCGCAAGCAGCCTTCCGCTGCCGCCTGGCTTTACCGCTTTTTCGGCGCGTGGCCCTTGCGCGCCAGAGGCCAAAGCGGTCAAGGTCGCGCCCGTTTTGCAACCGATTTACAGGCTTCCCGATGTTCTTTGCATCCGACAACTGGGCGGGCGTCCATCCCGACATCTCGGCCAATTTATCCCGGCATGCCGCGGGCATCGCGACCGCCTATGGCGACGGCGAGCTCGACCGTGCCATCTACCGGCGCTTCAGCGAGATTTTCGAAAAGGAGGTGGCGGTGTTCTTCGTCGCGACCGGCACCGCTGCCAACGCGCTCTCCATGGCGGCGTGCAATCGTATTGGCGGCGTCGCCTTCTGCCATTCCGAAGCGCATATGAATGTCGATGAGTTCGGCGCGGCGGGCTTCCATACCGGCGGAGCGCGCATGTCGCCCGTTCCCGGGCCATTGGGACGCATAAATCCGCAGGCTCTCGACCGGGCCATCACGCGCTATTCACAGGATCTCGTCCCCGCCGGCCAGCCGATGGCGGTGACGATCACCCAGGCGACCGAGGTCGGCACCGTCTATACGGTCGAGGATGTCAAGGCGATCGCTGAAGTGAGCCGACGCCACGGGCTGCCTCTGCACATGGACGGCGCGCGCTTCGCCAATGCGATTGCCGCGACGAACATCAGCCCGGCGGAAATGACCTGGAAGAGCGGCGTCGACATCATTTCCTTTGGCGGCACCAAGAACGGCTGCTGGATGGCCGACGCGGTCGTCGTCCTGAACCCCGATGTCGGGCATGAACTGCGCCTGCTTCGCCAGCGCGCCGGGCAGACCTTCTCCAAGGCGCGCTTTATCTCGGCTCAGTTCGAAGCCTATTTCACCGACGAACTATGGCTGAGGATGGCCCGCCACGCCAACGGAATGGCGGCCCGGCTGGCCGAGACGATCGAAGACGCGCCGGCCGGCAGGCTGGCCTGGTTGCCGCAGGCCAATGAGGTTTTCGCGATCCTCGACCGCGCCAAGGCCGAAAAGCTGCAGGCGGCCGGCGCGAAATTCTACGAATGGGGCGTGCCGGACGGCTTCGATGGTCACCTCGGCGACAATGAAGCGATCTACCGTTTCGTCGCTAGCTTCGAGACCACGGCGGAAGAGGTTGATCACCTTGGTCACCTACTCGCCGGAAAGCGAAGCGGTTAACCCAAAAAGGGCGCGCCAGCGGCTCAAGGCCAAGCAGGATCAGAAACCAAGCGCCGGAAGATCGCCGGGCTGATCCGCTGCCTGAGCAGTTGGCCGAGCCACATGCCGCGCAAAGCCGGTGCGACGGCCAACGACGACAGCGCGATATGCTCGACCTGGAAGGCTCCATGTGAGGTAGGGCCGGCGGCCAGCGCCATTGTGGACACGGTGAGGGCCAGTACCATCGGTTGGGGGTGGCACGGGCACCAAGGCAAACAAAAGCGGCGCCTTTCGGCGCCGCTTCAGAGACTTTACGCTGAACTGCGATTACGCAGCGGTCTTGGCCTCGATCTGCTTGGCCTTGGCCGAAGACGCGGTGATCGCGATCTTGCGGGGCTTCAGCTCCTCGGGGATGTTGCGCTTGAGGTCTACGAAGAGCAGGCCGTTCTTCAGCGTGGCGCCGACGACATCGACATGGTCGGCAAGCTGGAAGCGGCGCTCGAAGGCGCGCGAGGCGATGCCGCGGTAGAGCAGCTCGGAACCTTCGCCATTGCCCTCTTCCTTGCGCTCACCCTTGACGGTCAGCACATTGCGGTGGGCCTCGATCGAGATTTCCTCGTCCGAGAAACCGGCGACAGCCATCGAGATGCGGTAGGAATCCTCACCGGTGCGCTCGATATTGTAGGGCGGATAGGTCTGCGCGCCGTCGGGCTGCGCAAGCGTATCGAGCATGGTGAACAGCCGGTCGAAACCGACGGTCGAACGATAAAGCGGGGAAAAATCAACGTGACGCATGGTGTGTTCTCCTGTTGAGCAACATGGTTTGCGTATGGCCGGTGCGAAACCCGTTGAGGCGTTCCGGATGGGCCAGCGGCCCCGACATTGGCGGCCGCATCCGACATTTGGGGAGCAGGCGAAAGCATTTCAAGATTTTGCCTCCCGCTAAAAAAGCCGGCCATGTTTCGATGAACGGCAGATGAACCGACGCTTCGGCGCGCGTTCAGACAGCCGGCGCTATGGTCTCCTCAAGATAAGGACAGTCGTCA